>CALXFH010000006.1 GCA_944387555.1 uncultured Clostridia bacterium
TTATACATGAGGTTTTATATTTTTTCAATTTTATTCATTCGGTCCATAGCGAGGTACGAGCTATTTAGTACTATTGTTATTACTAAAGCAATAAGTGTAATTCCTTGCACTTGTTTTAACATTTCTTTCATCTTTTTAATTCCCCCTTGTTCTATTTTTATATTTATTTAGAAATTTAATAACTAATAAAAAAGACAACAATAAAACCTAATTAAAGGTTTAGTTTGTTATCTTTATATTTTTACTATTTGTCTTATTTTCTTTCTTGTTATTTCTTTTCATTATAACTCCTCTTTTGTATTCTCCTCATTATTTGTTTGAATTATTCTAATTGGATTATATTATATGTGACGTTTAATGTCAATACAAATATATTACATTTTATGACATAATAATTTTAATTATAGATAATCAAGGTGATTTTATGATTAAAGAAAAAAGAAAATTAATGGGATATACACAAGAAAAAATGTCTAAACTTTTAGGAATTAGTTTAAGGCAATATGTAAGAATAGATAATGAAGAAGATTTACCAAGACGTGATGTATTAAAGGGGTTAATTAAAGAATTAGAATTAAGTAATGAAGAAATCGGAGAATATATTAGAAAAATGACGGAAAACATAGCTTAAAATAAGTTTAGTTTTCTGTCATTTTTTGCTCTAATTTTTTATTCTAGTTTTTCTTTTTATTTTACTATTAATCATATCATTTAGTAGAAATATGTATATTTTCAATATCAGCTTTCATTTCTCTAGAAATAATATTTTGTATTTGTGCAATTTGGTCTTGTTGTAATTCTTTAGCTCCTATAATTACACTAATACTTTCGTCATTAACAAAAATAACTGCATTTTCAAAACCTTTTGTCTTAAGTAAATTTTCACATATCATAATACTATTTTTAGTATTATTAATTTTTGTTATTTCTTCAGTTGCAGACTGTTTTTGTGTCTCTGATGCATTTGTACTATTTAAAATATTTTCATAAGTTTCTACCATTTGTGAATACATTGTATCTCTTTCTAATTTAGATTTAGCAAAATAATCATCTGTAGTTGCACTTGTTTCTTGTGTAGTAGTACTGTTTGTTGTTTCATTTGTTGTATTAGTTGTATTTGTATTTTCTGCAACTTGGTTTACTGTTGTATTTGTTTCATTAGTAGTATTATTTTCCTCTACTGCTTCACTACTAACAAGTCTTGCATCTCCAATATTAGCATTTTCTCCTGTTTCGTTTGCCTCTACTTCAGCACTTGCCTGTGTAACTTCATCAGCAGTTCTAGTAGTATAATTTAAATACCCTGCAACCATTAGCATAACAGCTATAACATAAATAATAACTTGGTTTTTCTTTAACAATTTCATAAATAACCTTCCCTTCCATTTTAAGAATGTGTCCCATTGGGGACGTTTCCTTTTAGGACATTGTTCCTAACTACTCATTTCAAACACCTGTATTTTATGTGTTGCAAGTCCTGTTACTGCTTCTACTGCTTGAATTATATTGTTCTTTACTTCTGCATTATTTGCTCCTTTTGCTGTTATTATTGCACCTTCTATTTTTGGATTAACTACCTTTGCTGTAATTGGTGTTTTTGTTCCATTATCTTCTCCAAATATAACATCTTTTTGTGTGTCTGTTTCTTCTACTTTTCTAGTTCCCCCAGTGTCATCTGTTTCTTCTGTTGTACTTGTTGTAGAATTTTCATTATACATCGCTACCACTTCACTTGACTCTGAATAATTTAAACACACTTCTACTTCTCCTACTCCTTGTATTTTTGATAATATATTTTTTAATTTATTTTCTAAACTTTCTGTGCTTTCTGAATTACTATTTACTTGTACTGTTTCGTTGTTTGTTGTTGCTAACTGTTTAGATGTATCATTTGTTACATTTTTATTATTTGCTTCCTTCTCTCCATTCCATATAAAATTTATTATTACTATTGTAATTATCAGTACTACTACAAAAAATACTAAATTTTCTATTTTTCTTTTATCATTTCCTGTTCCATCACTATTTATCATTTCTTTTATTCCATTTGTTTCTTCATTCACATTATCTTCATTATTATTTTCTTTTTTAGAAAATAACTTTTTTAATTTATCTCCAAGCATTTTTCACTCACCCCATATTCTTCTATTAAAAACTTTTTAATATTTTGAATATCACTTTTAGTAACTTTGGTATTTGTTTCCTCTTTTTCACTTTGCTGTTTTCCTTTCCCATCCCCAGAAACATCAACTTCTTTTATTCTCTGTACCCCTGTTACTATCTTATTTTCTATACTTTCTTCTTGTTCTTCATTATTTTCGCCTTCCTCACTACTTTCTTGTTTTCCTTCTATTTTTAATTTTATTTTAGTAATTCCTGTATCATTTTCATCATTACTTGTTCCTGTACTTTCTTCTGTTGGTACATCTGCTTCTACTGTGCATTTACTTACACTATACCCTTGTTCTTCTACCTTTTTTGTTATATCTTTTTCAAGTTCATCTTCATAAAGCTGTTTTATTCTCTCATCCATACTTGTTTGATTTAAAGTTTCATTATTTGATTTACTATTAGAATTTATAGTTCCGACTGTATTAGTATTACTATTTCCTTCTGTATAATAATCTTCTATATTTATAGATGCTAAACTTAAATTTTCTTTATTTTGTATAAATGGTGCTATTATATTAAATATTACAAATAAACCTAATACTACTCTTATATATTTTTTAGTTTTGTTATTTGGTAAAATCATTTCTAATATTGATACTAATACAATAGTCACTCCTAAACTTTTAGCCCATGAACTTATTACTTCTATCATTTGTAATCTCCTACCTATACATCATTGCACTATTTGACATTTTAAGTACCAGAGCTGTTCCTATAATTAGCATTACAGAAATAGCGCTTAAAATTCCTAAAAATATTTTAAATACATCTCCTATTTGGTCAATCAAACTTGTTATCTTTTTATCTGCAATAACTTCCGTTACTGCTCCTAATAATTTATAGCAAACAGTAAGTATTGCAAGCTTAATAATTGGCATAATACATATTCCAATTATAATAATGACACCTACTATCCCAACTGCATTTTTTAGTATTACTCCTGAACCCAATACTGTATCTACTGCATCGCCTAATATTTTTCCGTACTACTGGTACTGCTGAACTTACCACAGCTTTTGTTGCTTTTGCTGTTATACCATCTACTGATGCTGACATAGTTCCTTCTAAAGATACAACTCCTACAAATATTGTTAAAACTATTCCTAAAAACCACACTATTCCTGATTTTAAGAAATTAGCTAATTTATCTACTTGTACTTGGTCTGATATTTTTGAAATTATTACTAAACTTGTAAAAACTAAAACAAGAGGTATTATTAAAGTTTGTATCATATTTCCTATAAAATTTATTATAAACAATATAATTGGCTCTATGACGCTACTTGTTGTAATACTTCCTGTATACATCATAAGTGCCATAAGCAATGGTACTAAACAGTTCATAAATCCTACTAAATTATTTGCTGTATCTTGCACTAGCTTTACTATGTCTGAGAAATTACTCATAATTATTGTTACTATCAAAATATATTGAACATAATATATTAATTTACCAATAGACTCATTTTCTAAGCTTTCACTTACTGATTTTAAAATACTATGTATAATAATTATTACAAGTATTGAAACTATACTTTTTATTGTAGTTCCTACTTCACTGCCAAGTAAGTTCCAAATTCTATTTATTAAAGTACTATTATCTACTTTTCCACTTATTGCATCATTTAATAAATTTCCTATATCTATTCCGTCAAAAAAGTCCCCACTATATTCTTTACTTTCGTCTATAAAATCTTCTATTTTAAACTCTTCTTGCTCATCCTCTATTGTTTTATTATCACTTGTTTTGGCATAAGAAATATTATTAACAATAACTAATAGCAATATTAAAAATATTATTACTATTTTCATAAAATTCTTCATTTGTACTTCCTTTTTCTTCTATGGCAATACATCTAATATTATTTCTAACAAACTTGATATTATTGGTATTGACATAGATATAATAATAATTTTTGTTCCTATTTCTATCTTACTTGCAATTGCTGCTTCGCCTGAGTCTTTACATATACTTACTGCAAATTCTGATAAAAATGCTATACCTGTTATTTTAATTAAGAGTACTAAAAAAGTACTATTAATAGAAACTTTATCTGCAAAAGATTGAAGTAAACTTACAATTCCTGAAAGCTCGTCCGCAACTAATAATAAAATTAAAACACCTGTAAGCAAACTTATGTATATAGCAAACTCAGGTTTATATTGTTTTAACAAAATAATAATAATTAATGCAATTAAACCAATTCCAACAACTCTTATAACTTCCATTTTTCTTTTTCCTTATTTATAAATTAAATATAGCTCTTACTGTATCAAATAAACCGCTAATTTCTTTAATCACCATTGTTAAAACAATTACAAGTCCTGCTAATGTTGTCATCATTGCTTGATCTTCTCTTCCTGCTCTTACTAACACTTGATGTAAAACTGCAACTAAAATTCCTATTGCTGCTATTTTAAACAATAAATTTATATCCATCATAATCCCCCTATACTACTTAACTTTACTAACATAAAATTATTACTATTGCTAGTCCTAAAACCGTTCCTAATCTTGTATAGAGTTTTTCATTCTTTCTTCTTTCCTCATCTGCTTCTTTTATCTGCCCTTCTAAAAATTCTTCTGTTATTTCTATTTGGCTTATTTGTCCTTCTACATCTGTTTGTCCAAGTAATTTAGATAATGTTTTTATTATCTTTTTATCTTCTTTTTTTAAGTTACATTCTGTTTTTTCTACAGCTAACTCCCAAGCTTCACTTGCTTGTTTTTCCTTCATTTCTTCTTTTGCTAAAGTAAAGATACTTCCAACATTTTTATTTACATTTTGGGAAATTTCTTCAAAAACTTCTGGTATTGGCTCATATGTAAATTTTATTTTTGTTTTTAATATGTTTAAAGCATTTTTTATATCTTCTAACTCTTCTAATCTATATACATATTTTTTTGATAAAAACCTTCCTATTAAAGTAGATAGAACTAAAATTAAAAATAATATAAAATATTTTATTAACTGCATAATCTTGTCCTTTCTCTAATCTCAAATTTTCTTTTAGCTTTTTTATTCTTTTTATTTTATTTACTATTTTTAATATTATATGAACTAAAAATTTTTTTAGAACTAAACTTTATAAAAAAATTATTCTTTCTATTTGTTTATTTTCTATTAATTCATTTATATCTTTATTTAACTTTATTTCTTCTAAACTACTTCCATGCATTGTAAAAATTCCTTTTACACCTGAAATAGTTGCTTCTTTTATTGCTTCCACATCCTCTTTAGAACCTATCTCATCACAAGCAATTACCTCTGGTGCCATAGAACGTATTAACATTTTCATACCTTTTGCTTTAGATACATTTTCTATTACATCTGTTCTTAAGCCTATATCATTTTGTGGTTGACCTCGATACATTGCAGCAATTTCTCCTCTTTCATCTACAACACCACAAGTTTTTCCTCTAAAATTAAATTCTGGAACACCATTACTTATATTTCTTATAACATCTCTTAGCATTGTTGTTTTTCCTTTTCCTGGTGGTGATACAATTAATGTGTTATTTACAAGCCCTCTCTTGAAATCTACTATCTTGTCCAATATTTTTAAACTGCAACCTAATACTTCTCTTGCTATTCTAAAATTTAAACTTGTTATGTATTTTACATTAATAATTTTTCCATTTTCCACAACTGCTGTTCCTGTTATTCCAACTCTATGCCCACCTTTTACAGTAATAAAACCTTCACATATTTGGTTTTTATATGCATAAATAGAATTATTACAAAGCCTTTCTAAAGTAGCTAAAATTTCATTTTGATTAACATTATATTCTATTACTATCTCACAGTTTCTTAATTTTAATATTATAGGTCTTTCACACCTAATTCTTATTTCTTGTAACTCGTCCAAAATCTTTTCATTCTTATTAATTGTATCTCTTATTAAATTACTCACATTACTTGAAAAATAACTTAACAACTCAACTATATCTTTCATTTTCTTCCTCCAAAATGAGACAAAGAGGGACGGGCCTTTTTTGTCTCACAAAAAAAGACATATATTATTATATGCCTTTTATTTTTATTTAGAACTTTTATTTTTTATACTATAAAAATCCAAACATTTTTTGTTGTGAAATTTTACAACAGTATTTACATTTAATCAACTTTTTATTCATCAACTAGAGATGATAAATATTCACTATTAAACACAGATGTTGGAATACAAACTATAGGGCGAACTGGATATGAAGCACTATCTGCATTATATTTGTCAAAACACTCATAATAACCATACACAACAAACTGACTATAAGAACCACTATCACAAGGAGAAGATATCCACCAATTTGATGTTGTTTCTTTGTTATAAATTCCTTTATTATAAGTTGCTTTTATTTGATTAGAAATTGTATTATTTACATATCCGGTTCTTTCCTACACTTAATGTTATCTCTTTTGCTCCATTAGCAGTTGCTGTTGAATTAAATGATTTTGTAAACAGTTCTATTGTTGGACTTCCTATTGCAAATACTGCATCATCATTTTTGAATTCAGACCATTCATCTGGGTCTGTTAGCCAAGCTACTGATAATATATTGGGATTTGTATTGCTATCTGTAAAGAAATTTCCATTTTCGAATAACATTGAACTTAGTCTTTTTCCTATTGTACTTACATCTGCACCACTAGTATAATTATTTATATAATAATAATATGGTGTATACATTCCTACATATTCATCTGTTATTAAATAAGTATACTTGTCATCTTGATAAAACAATCTCCATACATTTGTTTTCATTTCTCCTGCTTGAACAATATAATTTTCTACTTTTTGACCATATTTATTTACGTTTTTTGCATCTCCTATCGTCAAAGTATTTTCATCAAATATTGGTGTTTCTTCTGTTTCTTCTTTTTCGTCCGTTTTTTCTCCACTCACCCAATTACTTAAAGTATTATTATATTCATTAAGTCTTTGTTCTTCAAATATTTGTGCATTTTCTGTTTCATTTTTTGCCTTTTGTGCTTGAGAAAGTATTCCATTATTTCCTGTTAGCATTGCAATTGAAACACCAGCTAAAATAAGCAAAACAATTATGGTTATCACTAAAGCAATAAGAGTAATACCTTGTTCCTTTCTTTTTACTTCTTTTTTCTTTTCTTTCATTTCATTTTCCTCCTTCTTTTTTTGTTTTTATATTTTAAATTTAAAAGTTTAATAACTAAAGAACGCAAAAAAGACAGCAACAAAACCTATTTTTTAGGTTTCATCACTATCTTTTTATTTATATTTATTCTATTATTATTTACTAATAAACCACTTGTGTGTGTGTGTGTGTGTGTGTACTCCTGCAAGGCTTTCAGCGATTGTTCTAGTCATCTACTTTTTCTTCCTTTCTCTTTTGTTGTCTTTTTATATATTTTGTACCTTTATTTTACACATAAAATTTAAAATTGTAAATAGTTTTTTCATTCTTTAATTTAAAAATAAAATTACTAAAGTTCCCTGTTGATAATGTCCTAAAAGGGAACGTTCCCAATAGGACATTATTTTGGACTTATAACAGCTCTATAAATTAATCCAGTTTCTTGGTCTTTTTCAAACTCAACTCTGTAATAATTTTCTGCAACGACTTCTTCTTTTAATGCTGCTATATTTTGCTGGTTTACTTCATATTCCTCACCATTAAAATTCATTTCTTTTATTTGTCTATCCCCATCTTGTTGTTCATTATTTAACTGAATAGTACTAAGAAGACCTCTTACAGTTACCCCTTGTAAATTTGTACTTTGATATACCTCAAATTTCTGATTAAATGTTGCTACATCTTCTTCACTAACTTTTGGCTTACTCAAATTATTAATCATATCAGAATAAACACCTAAATTTGGAATTAAATGCATAATTGGGTTTTGGTCTTCTGATACTCCAAGTTCCTCCATCTGTCCTGCATTTACTTCAGTTAATCTTTGGTTTACTGCAGTCAAGAAATTATTTACATTTTCTTCATCATAGCTTGTAAGCACCATGCTATTATCAGTAGTAAAATCTTCTACACTTACACTGTCTGTAAAATTAACATTATTTTCTACTTTATAGTTATAAACTTTAGCTCCACTTTCTAGTCCTAATTCATATGTTTCTTTTACATTTTCTCCATCTAAGCCATCATAATTTATTTTTCCTGTTATTTTTAAATTTTCATTATTATAATTTAGCTCTATTGAAATATCATATTGTGCACTATTATTACTTGTCGTTTTTTGTATATCTATTTTTACTTCATTTAATGATACAACTATTTTACTAGTTCTTCCACTCTTTTTATAAACTATAACGCTAAAGTTTTCATTAGATAGCTCATTATTATTTTGGATATCTTGTATCAATTCATCAATATCATTAGTTGTTATATTTGCTGAATTTTTTATTTCTTTTATATATCCATTTAATTTTTCTAATGTAGCTTGGTCATTTTTTAATGCTTCTAATAATTGAACTAAAACATCTTTTAATTCATCTCCATTTAAAGTAAGCTGATAACCTGTACCATTTGCATCATTTACGTTAGAAAATTTATCATCACCTATATTTTGTAAAACATTCATATAAGGATTTAATTCTTCTTGTGTAAATGATATATTTTTTACTTGCTCTATATCTGTAACTACATTACTAATATCTTTTATGCTTTCAGTTTCGTCTCCTTGTAAATCTGCTATTTTATCTGTTTCTACATTGATAAACTTACTTCCAACATAGTCTGTTTGTAAACCTACTTGATTTCCTATTTTTCTATATATTACAGGAAATGTTACAGAATCAGAATAATTAATACTTACATCTTGCTGAGTTTTAGAATTTGTATTATCTGTCTGCCCTGAAAAACTAATATTAAAATTATTTAAATTATCAATATTTACAACTTCACTATCAGTTGCATTTACTGTAAAACTTCCTTCATTAGTATATGAATTCGTAGTCTTCTTTTCAAAATATTGTTTTACATTGCTTTCTATAAAACCATCTTCAGTATCTCCTATTTGAGTAACATATTTAAAGAATAATTCTTTATTTCCTCTAAATATATCAGTTGTAAAATATGCAAGTAATACTCCACCTGCTATTATAATTAATAATACAACTATAATTAAAATAACTACTATTTTTTTACTTTTCTTTTGATTCATAAAACTTTTCTCCTCTTACAATATATTTATTGCTTAAGTTCTATTCTTCCCAGTTGTGATAAATATTAGAAACATCATCTAAATCTTCTAGATTTTCTATTAATCTTTCCATTTTTTCAGCGCCTTTTTCGTCTAATTTTACAGTTGTTGTTGGTACCATTTGTACTTCTGCTTCTAAGAATTCTAATCCTGCCTCTTCTAGTTTTTCATGTACAGCTGAAAAATCACTTGGGTCTGTTGTTATTTCATATACTTCATCTAAAGATTGGAAATCTTCAGCACCTGCTTCCAAAGCAAGCATCATTAATTCATCTTCAGACATTTCTGTACTTTCTTTATCTATTACAATAACACCTTTTTTATTAAACATATATGATACACAACCAGTTGTTCCTAAGTTTCCTCCTGCTTTATCAAATACATGTCTTACATCTGCCGCTGTTCTATTTTTATTATCTGTTGCAGCCTCTACTATTACTGCCACACCATTTGGTCCATATCCTTCATATGTTATTTCTTCATAATTTTCATTACTAGCTGATGCTTTCTTTAAAGCATTATTTATTGTATCATTTGGCATATTTGCTGCCTTACATTTTGCAATTACATTTTTTAATTTTGAATTTCCTGCTGGGTCTGGTCCACCTTCTTTTACTGCAATTACTAATTCTCTTCCTAATTTTGTAAATACTTTTCCTCTTGCTGCATCTGCTTTTCCTTTCTTTGCTTGTATATTGTGCCATTTTGAGTGCCCACTCATGTCTATTCCTCCTTTAATTGTAATAATTTCCTGTTATATTTTAACACATTTTTTTAGTTTTGTGTAGTACTTTTTTCTAATTGTAGGATAAATTTTAATTTTTTCCAGAAATTAATTCAAATTATAATCAAAAAAAGAATAGAAGCAAACTAAACTTGCTTCTATATTTTACTTCCAGTTGTTATTAAACATATTTTTTAAATATTTACTATTAAAAGTATTATCTAAAAATCTTTCATAACTATTACTTGGTGGAATTCCTTTGTCTGCGCTATGAGCTCTACTTACACAACTTATAGTAAATAAAATATCAAATAATATAAATATCATTAAGCAAATTGCAATAATTTTATATGCTTTTTGGTTTATTTTACTAAGTATTTTATCTATTTTAGGATATAAAATTTTAATCCATAAAATTCCTAAAGCTCCCCAAAATATAGAATATAGCAAACAAATACGTCCATTGAGGTTTAATGGTACATTAGAATAATCCCATGCAGTAAAACCTACAACTACTTCCATTCCAAAACTCATAATATATTCTAAAATAGAACCACCAACAAAACTTAACAAAAATATTTTTAAATAAGATTCATCTTTAAATCTATATAATAGCAATGTAAGAGCAACTCCGCAAATACCATATGCAAAATTGAATGGTCCAATTACTACTGCTGAATGATTAACAATTATGCCTCTTGTAACTAATGTCCAAATAAATTCAATAAAATATCCACAAATACTTGTTATTACAAAAACATACAATAGTTTATATAATTTTTTCATATACTTCTCCTAAATTGCTATTATAATCTTATATCTATTTACCTACTACTCACTTCTTAAAGCTAATACTGGGTCTTCTTTTGCTGCTTTGCTTGATGGAATAATTCCTCCAATTAGAGTTAGAACTATGCTAAGTAATATTAATATAATAGCTGCAACAGGTGGTAATGCTGCTCTAACATTTGCACCATTAGATAATGTATAAATAATTTTATTTGTAGGAATTATTAATAATAAAGTAATACCTACTCCAAGAAGTCCTGCAAGTGCTCCAATAATAAATGTTTCTGCGTTAAACACTTGTGCAACATTTCTTTTAGACGCTCCCATAGCTCTTAAAATTCCAATTTCTTTTTTACGCTCTAATACACTAATATAAGTAATTACACCTATCATAATAGAAGAAACAACCAGTGAAATTGCAACAAATGCAATTAATACATAACTAATTGTATCAACAATAGTTGTAACAGAACTCATTAAAGTTCCTACCATATCTGTAAATGAAATTACTTTATCTTCATTTCCTTCTTCTTCCATACGTGCATTATAGTCATTTAATAAATTAGTAATTGATTTATTACCTTCAAAGTCTTTTGGATAAATATCAATACCACTTGGCTCATCAAGGTCAGCATAATTTAAATTCTTTAAATTACTTTCATACGTAACAGCCTCTTTAGACATAAGAGAATTAAATAATTCTGATAATTCTTCTTCATTCATTTTTAAATGGAATGCACTTACAAAAGCATTTTCATCTATACTAATTGCCTGTGTTATTGATTTACTTAAAGATGAAATGCTAGATTTCATTTGTTTTTGTAAATTTACGCTAATTGAAGTAACAGCAGTTTGCATGTATTTTTCCATAATATTTGATATTTGTGTATCTAAATCTTGGCTTTTTACTATCCCAGTCAAATTATTAGTAATAATTGTTTTTGCATCATCTGAAGATAAATATTCTGTAAGATATTTATTTAAATCATCAATACTTACTAGCGAATTATCTTCTACATATTTTTCATAGCCACTTAAAATCTCTTGCATAATTTCTTGTATTTGTTCTTGTGTAAAACTTAAGCTTCCACCATTTTCTTTAATAATTTCTTCAATTTTCTTACTTAATAAATCTGTAGCTTCTTTTGACTGTAGATAATCTGATAATTGTTTACTTATATCACTTAAATTTGCTCCTTTATTATCTTTAACATAAGTTTCATAGCCATTTAAAAGGTCTGTCATTATTTTTTGTACATCTTCACTTGACATAGAAAATTTAAGATTATCTATAACATCTTCTATACTAAGTGATGGTATTGAATTTTTATTTAATATATTATTTAAATTTCCAAAATCCACTTTTATTTTAGATTCATCTATCTTAAATGCTGATTGCATAGCATTTGTGTCTATATCTATTAAAGAATTCATATCAAAAGAGTTTTCACTTGTATCATCAAATCTTTTTCCGGTAAACACATTAATTTCTGGGTTTGCTAATTGGTTCTGCACTATTTTACTGTTTTTTGCATTTTCGATTACATGATTTGTTAAAGATGCTGGATAACATATTCCTGCTCTTAACATTGCACTTGTTGCTCCCTCTTTTGGTTGTACAATTCCAACTATTTTTAAATCTTCTCCATTTGCTACAAGATTTTTCATATAATCTGTATTATCAGTTTTATCTCTCCAAACATTGTATTCACTATCATATTCATAGCAATCACTATTATTTACTAGTTTAAAGGTAATTCCTAAAATATCATCATATGAATATGAACCTAAATTATCAGGAGTATTTACATCTTCTCCATTTGCGAATTCAGTTACTAAATCATTAAGCTCACTATAATCTCTTAATCCTAATGTATAAAGTAAGAAATCACTAATATTTCCTCTTGAAGTTAAAACCAAAACACATTCATTATAATTTGTAGGCCATTTTCCTGCTTTTACATCATATTGGCTTTCATATAATTCTTTATTTTCTGGCATTTGGAAAAATACATTTGTACTCATCATGCTAGATATCATACTATTACTAGACTGGCTAGAGCCTATTCCTAAACTTGAAAAACTTGTATCTGGATTTACTTGTCTTAAATTTTCTGTATCTGAACTATAAATTTTAGGTGTAACATCATAAGTATATTCAATATCTTTAGCATAATCATATACTGGACATTCATCACTTTCTAAATATTCTTTTAGTGATTTTAAATCATTAGAGCCTATTTTAGAAAACATATTTGTTAACTGTTTACTAACATTTATATCTCCGCTTCTCTTCTCTCTCATCACTGTCACTTCCAGTTCCAACTAACAAAGAACTTATATCAATTCCCGAACTTTGTATTTGAAGAGGATATTCTGATAAGGTATCTTCTTCTACTGAGCCTATATAATTGTTTACTCCGTTTGAAAGTGAAAGAATTAAGGCTATACCAATAATTCCAATTGACCCTGCAAATGACGTTAAAATTGTTCTTCCTTTTTTAGTTTTTAGATTATTAAAACTAAGTGATAATGAAGTTAAAAACGACATTGATGTTTTACCCAAATTTCTATGTACTGGCTTTTTTTGTTCTTCATTTTCTATTACATAAGGGTCTGTATCTGAAAGTATTACTCCATCTCTTAAATTTACAATACGAGTTGCATATTTTTGTGCTAGTTCTGGATTATGAGTTACCATTACTACTAATCTATCTTTTGCAACTTCTTTTAATAAATCCATAACTTGAATACTGGTATCACTATCTAAAGCTCCGGGTTGGCTCATCTGCAAGTACAATATCTGGGTCATTTACTAATGCCCTTGCAATTGCAACTCTTTGCATTTGTCCACCTGATAATTGATTTGGTTTTTTATGCATATGTTCTGCAAGTCCTACTTGTTCAAGAGCCTTTATTGCTTTTTGTCTACGTTTTTTTCTTGTTACTCCAGAAATAGTTAGTGCAAGTTCTACATTTGCTAGAATTGTTTGATGTGGTATTAAGTTATAACTTTGGAATACAAAACCAATTGTATGATTACGATAAGAATCCCAATCTCTATCTTTATAATTTTTAGTAGAAACTCCGATTTATTATTAAATCACCTTTATCATACCTATCTAAACCACCAATAATGTTTAAAAGTGTTGTCTTTCCAGAGCCACTAGGTCCTAAAATTGCAACAAATTCATTATCTCTTAAATTTAAGCTTACATTATCTAAAGCTTTTTGTACTAAGTTTCCTGTCTTATATTGTTTGTATACATTTTTTATTTGTAACATAAATCAATCTCCCATTTTCTTAAGTAATAAAAAACATCTCTTTTATCTATATCAATATTTTCTTATTATATTCCATTTATTTTTATGATAATATCATAAAAATAAATGATAATCAATATAACGGTATTTTTACGAGTTTAAATACTTTTTCAAATCATCTAATCTATTTTTAGTTTCTTCAATTCCTTCTTCATATAAACTCTTTAACTTTTCTTGATGTCTTTCTAACCTTGAAATATCAACATTGTTTTCCGGTCTAAATACAAATATTTTATTTTCTTTTTCTAATCTTTCTATTTTATTGTAAGTTTCATTATATTTATTTGGTCTATCATACATAGTTTCTAATAATTTAGGATATTTCTTATATACTAAATTATACATTTTCTTCATTTTATTTGATACTGGCTTTTTTCTATAATCTTTATTTCTTGTAAGTACAACAACTATTTTTTCATAGCCTTGTTCTAATGCCCATTCTATTGGCACATTACACTCTATTGCACCATCTAAATATGGTTTTCCATTTATTTCAACAACTTTTGAAACTAATGGCATACTAGATGATGCTTGTAATAATTTATATGTATTTTTCTTATTTTTATCATAAAATTCTGTTTTACCAGTTTCACAATTTGTAACTCCTGTTACAAATCTTTTCTTAGAATTTAAAAATTCTTTTTCATCAAAAGGATTTTCTTTTGCTATTTCTCCACCAAATAAATAATCAAAACCAACTAAGCCTTTATTATTTCTTATTGCTCCTACTCCTATATATTTATTATCATTACAATAATTAATGTTAATTTTAGCCGTCCTTCCTCTTTGATTAGATACATAGTTAGAACCGACTAAAGCACCTGCTGAAACTCCTACTGTGCAATCTATATCTATATTATTATCCATTAAGACATCTAATACTCCTGAAGTGAACAAGCTTCTCATTGCTCCGCCTTCTAATACTAAAATTGATTTTTCCATCTTTATCACCTACTATAATTCAAAAATATTAGCTTTTAATATCATCCTTGAAATTTTTGTTTTATCTTTAAAAGGTATTTCCCACATGCTTCCTGTTATTGACCTTTTTATTTTATATTCTTTTGTTGGTTCTCCAAGTAATTTATTTAATTGTTTTTGTAAACCAACTTTATTTGTATATATACATAATTTTTCCATATCATATATTACATTTATTGTTGTTTCAGTTTCTGCTTTTATAGGTTCTTTATATATTTTCTTATTCATTAACAACATCCTTCTTCATCTTAATCATTTATTTTCCAATATCCTGTTTTATCTGAGCCAATCCTTTGTAAAAAGCCCTGTTTCTTTAATACATTTATATTTCTTTCAACTGTTCTTTTTGTGATTTTTAATTTGTTTGCAATTTCTTTTTGTGTTATAATGTTATTTTCTTTTATTAGTTTTAGTATTTGTTTTTGTGTATCATTTACACCGACATTGTTCTTTTTCTCTTTTTTCACTACTTTCTGTTGTAAGTGGTATATATGCTCTAAATATATCATCCTCTTTTAATTCTGGTAAACCACCAGAATATATTTTAGTATATTTATACATATTTCTTACACCAGAACCTAGTTCATCAGCTAACCCAATTTCTTTAAACACTTTTGCTATTTTAGGATTTTTTGGATATGTTTCATAGAAATCACCATTTATCTTTCCTATCATTCTAGCTTTATTATTATATTAATTAGTTCATTATTGATTTTACCAAACATAAACAATTCCTCCTTTCTTTTATTATTTATTAATAATTATTTTATAATATTTAATTGTAACAAAATACTTTCTTATTTTATATTTTAAGATTATAACATTTTTTTATAATTTTTGCTAGTCGTCATTTTATTTATTTTTCTTTTCTTAATCTTGCTAATCCTCTTTTTTAACAAATTTATATATATTAAATAAGGCAATCTAAAACTTAAGTTCTAGATTGCCCTATTTGTATGAAAATAAAAGGGGATGGTCCTTTCAGTGCCAATCGATTCGCTTCGGTTGGCACTGCCTTTTACTAATTCAATTTATCATTATTTTATTGTTTAATACTATAATAAGAATTTATACTATCTGTTATTGCTTGCATATATGAATCTCCATTATTTAATACATTTCTTAAATCACTATTCACATTCATATATCCAAGTTCTATTAAATATCCTTCTACTCCTACATTTGAATTACGATATATATTTTCACCATAACTAGAGTTAGAACCATTTACATATGCTCCTGTTGCTATTCCTCCAATTTCTCTTATAATAAACAAATATGGTACTTCATCATATATTCCCTTGTAATCTCTAAATGTATTATAATTACGATTTACTTCTATTGTACGAACATATACTCCATCTTCTTCTTTAAAATTCTCCATCCTTGAATATGAAGTGTTAGCCTCTTTTACAATATTATCTGCAAAAGACTTAGCTAGAGTAAAATCCATATTAGGAGCTGCATAAACTTCTACTCCACCATGAACTAAATCTGATTCATTGCTATTCATGTGTAATGAGACAAGTATTTTAGCACCAGACTCATTTGCCATAGTTACTCTTCCATCTTCATCATATATATTATATGTATCATATTCATCTGTCTCTGTTCCATCTCTAGTAAGCAGTACTTTTAACCCTAGACTTTCTAATTTTTTCTTTAAATCCAAAGCATTTTCAAGAACTATTTTATCTTCTTCATAGCTTCCTGAAATTGCACCAGTATCGTTTCCTCCATGCCCTGGATCTATTACTACATCATAGACATTATTAGGAAGCCTTGACACAGTATTTATATTTAAGGCTAAAGCTGATACACCATTTTGTGAAAGAAAGCTTATATCAATTTTGCTATTTGAATTGTTTCTAGTTAAAGTATAATAATCTATTGGCTCTTTGTATTCTGTATCATTTTCTAAAGAATAATAATTTACCTCTCCATTAGAACTTGTTACTTTTAATAACATATAATAATTACCTACATCTAAACTTTCTAAATTCAAACCTGTATTTATTTTATCTAACGTAGAAAATTTAAGACTTCCACTTTCATATTCATATGTAGTATCAACTGTAACTTCATCTCCAGATGACTTTTTTGCAACTATTTTAACATCTTCTATTTCAGGATTAGTAATATCTAAACTTCCCTCTAAATTTAAATGCGTTCCATAAACTAAGTATTTACTAACATCTGCTTGTCCATCTTCAATTATATCTATTATATCTCCTAAAGATGCAGATGTAGTAGTTGCATATGTTTCGTCCTCTCTTTTTTGAATTATTACATATACTAGTAATAAAAGTAATATAAAAGCAAGTAAAACCATCCTATTTCTTCTCTGATAGTTTTTCTTCTTTTTCTTATGTTTTCCCCTACTATTCATACTTTTCTCCTCAAATTTTAAATTTTTACTTATATTAAATATAAGTACTACTTAATTAATATACAAATAAGTATTAAATAAGTTACATCCATTTCTCAAAAACACTACTTTTATTTTTGCTAAATCCAAAGAAACGTATTTAAATCCATATTTTAGTTTGTCTACTACTTTTCTTTATTTTAGCTCCTCTAGTTTATATAATTCTTTTAAAGGTATATTATTTTCTTTTGCTAATTTTCTCATACTTTCATATTCTGGATATACATATTTTTCTCCATTATTTATTACTTCTTTTACTTTTAACTTTCCATATTTTGTATCAATTTCAGTTTCTTTTCTTTCTAATACCTTTCTTTCTTCAAAACGATATCTTATTCCTATTGTTGTTGTTTCTTTAAATATTATATTTTGTAGTTTTTCTATATCTTCTTTTTTACAAGCAACTGTTAATCTATATGCTGGTCTGTTTTTCTTCATAAATATTGGTGTAAAAAATACATCTAAAGCACCTGCATTAAATAACTTTTCTGAAGTATATCCTAAAATTTCTCCTGAACAGTCATCAATATTTGTTTCCATTACACAAATGCTATTATTTTTTGTTTCCATCTCACCTAAATACACCTTTAAAACATTTGGTATATCTAAATCTTTATATCCTGCTCCCCAGCCTATTTTTTCTACACTCATAGCTGGCATAACTTTAAATTCATTTGAAAGTTCAGCAATTATTGCTGCTCCTGTAGGTGTTACTAACTCTGTATCTACATCTATTTGTCTAAATTTTACTCCTGCATCTGTAAAGATTTCAGATGTTGCAGGTACTGGCACTGCCATCTTTCCATGTGCACATTCTATAAAACCATAACCATCATTTACAACACTTGATATTACTTTATCTGGATTTATTTTATTAATTAATATTGCTGTTCCTACAATATCTACAATAGAGTCTATTGCACCCACTTCGTGAAAATGTACTTCTTCTAATGGTTTATTATGTACTTTACTTTCAGCTTTTGCTACTCTTATAAATATTTTCTTAGCTAAATCTTTTACATTTTCATCTAAAGAACTTTCATCAATTATCTTATTTACATCATTTAAGTTTCTGTGTTCATGATGGTGATGATGTTCGTGTTCATGGTTATGCTCATGATGATGTTCATGTTCATGCTCTAAAATTACATCTACATATGTTCCCGTAATTCCATTTTTTACTTTTTTTGATATTTCTATTTTATATCCATCCACATTTAATTTTTTTAATTCATTTATTAAGTAATTTTCATCACCTATTATTTCCGTTAATGCTCCTAAAGTCATATTCCCACTAATTCCACTTGAACAGTCAAAATATAAAACTTTCATTTTCTTATCAGTCCTTTCTTTTAGCTAAATTTTCATTACTTATTATATATCATCTAGAGTAAGCTCTAAGTCAAGTAATTTAATTATTTTTCACTTAAAATTCACATTTAAAACTTACTACATTTGTATTATATACCAATTTTGAAAAAAAGTCTGTAACATTAATATTTCTTTAATGTTACAAACTTATTTCTTTTATTTACTTTCTTTTATTTTCGACAAAACAAATTATACTTTTTTGACAATTTTTGTAATACATATTATAATTAATTTATGTACTTATTGATTTTCAGCATATAATTAGATGCTGAATCAAAACAGGAAGGAGATATAATGGCATTTTTGTTGTTAGTACTTGCACTTGTCCTTAACTTTATCATTTCTTGGGCAAATGCTAGTTACGTCGGTCGGTACTGGTCAGAATCGAAACAGGTAGGTGGTAGTTTTAGGGTCTACATGGTTATTGGTTATATCATGGCAATAGCAGGATTTACCATGGTATATGGCTATATTCTGCTACTTATTTGTCCGTTCATCTTACAATTTGCTAAAGTAGATCAAGAAACCATTCTGATGTTTGAACAACTTGCATCAGACTTGATTTATATCTTCTGTGTTATAACTATGATTCCAACTGGATTTTACATTTGGATTCGTAGTCTGAAAACTTTCTTCGAGAAGAAGACTTTGGCAAATGGCTTAACTGCTGGCTGGAACACTTATGCACAAATTCACAATGTGGTAAGTGCTGCACGAAATGTGCCAAGTGCTTTTGGTCGAATTGTAGAAGCTCTTTTTGGAGGTAAGAGCAAGAAAAAAGGCAATACTATTATTGTACTCTGTGCAATATTTGTCTTAATACTTGCCATCTTTGGTGGATATTTCACAGCTTCTGCTATCATGAAGAAAGCAGACCGCGAATATGATATGTTCGCCGAGCTTGAAAAAAGCCACCCTGAGCTTCACAGCTAAAAGTTGTGTCTCTAGAAAATAGCCTAAGGGACATTGTTCTTTAGGCTATTCTTTAATTTTATATCCAATTTTCAACTCTTTCCTTTGCGCTACTCACTGTACTTCCTCTTATTGCAAGACCTTTTTCTAATTTTGCACCTTTACAAATTCTCTTTAAATCTTCTTCACTACTTCCCATTCCTGAGCCTTCATTTGTACAAAATGGCTTTACTATTTTTCCTGTAAAATCTAATCTTTCTAACTGACTAAACATTGCCATTGGCATTGTGCCCCACCAATTTGGATATCCTATATAAATTACTTCATAATCACTAATATCTTCTAAATATTCTTCTAACTCTAGTCTTGCATTTTCATTTAGTTCTTTTTTAGCAACTTCTGTACATTCTCTATAATTTATCGGATATTCTTTCACTGTTTTAATTTCAAATAAATCTCCATTTGTTATTTCTTGTATCATTTTTGCAATAACTTCTGTATTTCCCACTTTTAAGTCTTTAATCCCATCACTTGTATAATTTTCTCCTTTTCTTGAGTAATAAATAATTAAGCTTTTCTTACCTTTTAAACTTTCTTTGCTTCCAAATAAAGACATAAAACTCACTTCCTTACTAATTATTTTCTGGCTTTAATGGTCCATAGAAATATGATGCTGTTGCTCCGCCATCTATTAAGAAATCTGCTCCTGTTATAAAAGCACCTTTATCTGTCATTAATAGTTCTGCAACATTTGCAACTTCATCTGCTGTTCCAGGTCTTCCTGCTGGGCATTTAGCAAACATATTCTTATAGAAATCTCCACGAATTCCATTAAATTCATCAATTGCAAGTGGAGTAACTATTATTCCAGGTGATATTGAATTAATCCTTGCACCTCTTTTACCCCATTTTACTGACTCCGCCATAACTCTTTTTTCATTACATCTTTTTGCTAGTTGATATGCATGTAATGTATCTCTAATGTTTTCTGGTTGTAAAACATCCAATTTTAATAATTCTTCTGTAGATGTTGTTGCTAACTCTTCATCTATTTTAGCTCCTAATTGTTCCATTCTATGTCCTGATTGACTAGAAATTGTAACACCTACTCCACCTTCTTTAATTACTTTTCCTACTTCTTCAAGTAATACTGCTGTTCCATATAAGTCAACATTTAAGATTCTTTCAATTGGTGCTTGTGAAGGTGAAACTCCTGCACTATTTATTAGCATTGCAATTTCTCCATATTCTTGTCCTTTTTTAATTAAATTTAAGATAGACTCTCTTGAAGAAATATCACATTCGAATGCCTCTACATCAAATCCTGCATCATTCATTATTTTTGCAATTGTATTAGCATTTTCTATATTTTTATCTCCTACCACTATCTTTTTTCCATGTCCTAATCTTCTTGCAATAGCCATTCCTATTTGGCCTGCTCCTGTCCACAAAATAACATCTTTTTTCATATTAATTCCTCCCTATTTAATATTTTTTATAAATTTTGCTGGTACCCCAGCAACTACCGTATAAGGTTCAACATCTTTTGTTACTACTGCACCTGCTCCAACAACTGCTCCTTCTCCTATTACAACTCCTGGGCATATTGTAACATTTGCTCCTATCCAAGCATTCTTTTTAATTGTTACTGGAATTGGAATTAAAATGCAATGGTCTTTTAAATCATGATTAACTGTAAGAATACTTACACCTGGTGCTAACATTACACCATCTTCTATTGTTATTCCTCCTCTTGAAACACATTTTAGATTATTATTAATAAAAACATTTTTACCAATATTTACTGAACTTGGATAATCAATTTGAAGTGGTGGTGCAATAGAAGTACTTTTATCTAATCTTCCTTCAAACAATTCTTCTAAAAGATTTCTATATTCTTCTGTCATTGGCTCTATACTATTTAGTTTAAATATTATTTTTCTTACTTTGCTTGCTTCATTTCTTGATTCTTCCATATCTTTTGGAATACGTATATCTATTGTTTTTGATGGTTCATTCACTTTATCTCACCTTCCTTTATCTATTAAGATTATACTAGCATTTTCTTTTATTAACAATTTCAATTTCTAATAGTTTTGATAAGTAAAACTTATGTGAAAGTCAAAAAGAAGAATACCGCCTCCAATTGGAAACGGTATTCTTGAAATTCATTTGTCTTTTAAGCAAAGCTTAACTTTAGACAACTTTTAGATTAATATTTTTAGGATGTTCGTTGTATAACCTTTACCAAAAACCAAAAGTTGTAACCTAGATAGCCATTGCTAAACGGCTATTAGAACCATCCATATTTGGAATACAAAGCTTTTGATAAGTCTTTCTTGTGAGACTTTCCACAAGCTTCTTACTGTACCTATTTTCGAACATAGATACAAGTGTAAGCAGTCCTTTTACAGAATGGATTTCTCCACACCAGAAATTATCTCCACCTGGATATTTTTCTCCAAGTTCGACCATTGCCTTACTCATAATTTCTGTAGGGATTTCCCTTCCATTTTGGAAAACATAATCAGAGCCTGAGTGTTGCAGAACAACATCTCCGACAAAAAATCGAGGTACCAAAGTATTATTAATTTTTACATCAGAGAGCCTTGTTGCACCGTAGGTCTCCATAGCTGTCTTAAATTCATTGATTGAGATTCCCATTATATTTCCTTTCAGGTATTACCTTTTTTGTTCTTTGGCAAAGTTGTTACTTACATTCTAAACCTCCTGTCTTTTATATGAATTTCTAATCTACTGTCACATTTTTGTGACTGAATATTATTATACCATTTTTTATGTGAAATTTCAAGAATTTCCTAACATATCGCGAAGAATTTTGGCAAATTCTTCCATATAAATATTTGATGCTTCTCTTTTCCAAAAAGCATAATACTTTCTTTCTATTTGTTTTCCATTTCTAACTAAAGGTATATTTTTAATTTTTTCACTTGTATTTTCACTATTTGAATCTTTTTCAACAGGCATAAATCCTTTATTTCCTGCAACTAAAATTCTTCCTTCTTCTAAGTTTCTAGCAAAAATAAAGTTTCCACTAAATCCTAAAGTTTTTTGATAATATTCTTTTTCATTTTCCTCCTGGTCTTTTGACGCAATTAAAATACAAGGAATTTTAGTAAGCTCATTTAAAGTTACTTCTTCTAAGTTGTTTATTGAATTTCCATCAGATATTTCTATGTATAAGTATTTTGAAAACAAATAGTAATTAACATATTCATCAGACAAAGCTCTTCTTTGGTCATTTAAGATAATATCTAGTTTGCCTTCTCTTAATAAATCATATAATTTTTCATGATTACCAGTTGTAATTTCTACATTTATGTCTTTATGGTAAGACATAAATTCTGCTACGACATTATGTATTTTAAAGTCTAAATAACTATTAATTATTCCAACATTTAAAGTATTATTATTTCCTTTTGCTATTTTTATAGTTTCTTGTTTTATCTTTTCCGCCTCATCTAATAGCACAAGACTTTGTCTATAAAAATATTCTCCTGCTTTAGTTAATGAAAAACCTCTATTTTTTCTTTCTAATAATTTTACACCTAATTCATCTTCTAAAGCTTTTATCCCCTGTGATATAGCAGATTGTGAAATATAACATTCTTCTGCTGCCTTTGTGAAACTATTATTTTTTACTACTGATACAAAATATTTCATTTGTCTTAAAAGCATATTTCCACCTTCTTTTCCTTTACTATTATACCATACTCCATATATATAGTACATATCCAAGTATTAAAATAGCTCCGAGTTAGTCTATTTACTTTGCTTCTTTTACTAAAAATCCCTATTAATTGTAGTACTATTGTTACAGCAATTAAAATTAGTAAGCTTCTATTAAATTCCGCATCAAAAAATAGTGGGCTGATTGTTGCTCCCAATCCTATTAATAAGAATAAATTTACGATATTAGAACCCGTTATATTTCCTAACAATAAATCAGTTTCACCTCTTCTTGCTGATATAATTCCTGTTACAATCTCAGGAAGTGCTGTACCTAGCGCTACTATTGTTGTTCCTATAAAACTTTCTGACCAACCTAAACTTTGTGCAATTAAAACAGCGTTATCAACAACAAAATCTGCTCCAAATTTAAGTCCTAATAATCCTAATACAGTATACAATATAATAGTTCCTACAGATTTTGATTTTATTTCAACTTCTTCTACTTCTTTTATTATTTCATCATCTAGCTCTTTATCTTTTATTTTCTTTTCTTCGTATATTGTATATAAAATATATACTACTGTACATAAAAGAAGTACAGCTCCTTGCCATTTACTAATTATACCAACTTCTCCAAGTTTTTCTGTGTTTCCCAAAAATAAAATTAACACCATTGCAGCAAGACTAATTGGAAGATGTACATTTACAATTCTTTTATCTAATCTTACTGGTCTTATTAAACTTGATAAACCTATAACAAATAAGAAATTACATACACAACTTCCTATTGCGTTTCCAATTATTAAATCTGAATGTCCTTCTATTGAGGATGTAATTGTTATAAATATTTCTGGAAGTGATGTTCCTATTGCAACTACCGTTAAACCAATTAACATTTCTGATAAATTAAATCTTTTAGCAATACTTGCAGCAGCTCTTACTAATAAATCAGCTCCTTTTATTAACAAGATAAATCCTACTACTATAAGTATTATTTCTAATACCAAATCATCTCCTCCTTTGTTTTTTACTATATTTTTTGCCTTATACTTATTTTTAACATTTTTTAAAATTTTAAGCAAGAAAAAACAAAATTTTAATTATAAAAAATAGGTGTTAGCAATAAACTAACATCTATTAATCATACCATCCAAATAAAGATATTCCTTTTTCTAATGTTTCTATTTTTTCTATATCAACTTTTTCTAATTCAAAATCAAATAAATCTATATTTTGTTTTAATCTATCTAAATTAGATGATTTTGGTATTATTACCATATTTCTAGATAATAAATATTTCAAAGCAATTTGTGCAGATGTCTTATTATATTTTTTACCTATTTCTACTAAAACTTTATTAATAAAAATATTATTTTTTCCAGCAGCTAGTGGACTCCATGCTTCCATGACAGTTCCATGTTCTTCTAACACTTTTTGAAGTTCTTTCCTACTATAAAATACATGTGCTTCTACTTGATTTACTGCAGGAACTATATTGCAGTGTTCTAATAAATCTAAATACTGTATTTTATTATAGTTTGAAATCCCAATTGATTTTACTTTTCCTTCTTCTACTGCTTCTTCTAAAGCTTTATACATTTCTGTTCCTTCATTATATGGCTCATGAATTAACATTAAATCTATATAATCAAGTTGCAAATTTTTTAAAGAGTCCTCAATTGCAAATTTTGTTCTTTCATATCCTCTATCAGGTGTATATACTTTTGTTGTAATAAAAAGTTTCTCTCTTGGCACGCTGCATCTTTTAATTGCTCTTCCTAATATCTTTTCATTACCATACATTCTAGCTGTATCTATTAATCTATAACCAATTTCATCAATTGCTTTTACTATTATATCTTCATCATTTAAATTGTAAATACCTAGTCCTATTTTAGGCATTTGCAAGCCATTATTTAAAGTTATATATTCCAAAATTAATTTTCCTTTCCAGAATTTAATGCATTTTTAGCTGATTTATTCATCATCTTTTTAGCTAAAGCACAAATTATTGGGTTTGTTGCTGATATTGCCTCTAAGTTTTTCTTTTTTCCTAAAACTTTTAAACATGTATCTGTATAATCTACTACCATATCTAAGCCAGATGTAAATGATGCCATATCAGAATTTAAGAACACCATAGGTGCCGCCATTTCTTCAGGTGTTGCAAGTCTTCCGGCTAAACCTGCTTCAGCAATTAATGCTTCTTCTCCTCCTACCATATCTTGAAATTCTTGTTTCATTCCTGTATCTGTTGATCCTGGTAATACATTATTTACTCTAATACCTAGTGTTGCAAACTCTACTGCTTGTTCACATGCAAATTGTGATAAACATCTTTTAGAATACATATATGCAAATGTTGCAGGTGCAGAATTAGCCAATTTTTTAGTTGCTTCTTGTACTTCTTCCCAAGTTTTTGAGTGTACTACTTTATTTTGTTCTCTTTTAAATTTCTTCCATTCTAAACCTGCTGTTGAAGTACAATAAACGATTGCTCCACCTTTACTCATCCTATTTTTTAGATAATTTAATGTAATATACATATTGGCTGTATAATTACAATCAAATGTTGTTCTATAATCTGTTTTAGAACCAGAAAGTCCTGCTACACCAAAAAATGCATCTATATGTTCAGGGATTTTCTTGAAAGCTTCGTCTATTTCTTCTTTGCTTGCTAAATTACATTTTATGAATTCTGTAATCCAATCTACTTTACACTCGTTCATATCTATTGCATAGACTTTTGCTCCTAAATCTACAAGCATTCTTGCTGTAGCTTCTCCCATTCCACTAGATGCACCTGTTACTACACATACTTTATCTTTATATCCAAAATAATCTTTCATAATAACACCTCTTCTTTAGTTTTTTAATTCTTTATTATTCTATCATAACTTATTACAGATTAAAACATTTTTCTACAAATTTCTTATAAAAATATTAAAAAGACTTCTTAGAACAAACTAAAAAGTCTTGATTGTTACATAACATAAAGTACAAAGCGAAATGAACCATTATTATATTCTTTACCAATACGGCTAAGTCGATAAGATGATGGATATGTACCATCGTTATAACGTCCTCCTCTAAGAATAAAAGGATTATCATTATCAGAATTAATTTCTGCTACATATTCATAATAATTTCCTTCTAAATCATATATATTACAAACCTTATCAGCTTCATTTTGTCCTGAACTTGCTAAGCTTATAGTATGTCTACTACCGTCATACATCGTAACATCGAATGTATTTCCCAGTCCATCTTGTTCTTCATTTACAAATGCCATTGTCATATCCCATTGTATTCCTGAGCACAGCGCACTCTTTACATTTTCATTATTTATAAATTTTTTTGCTTCTATTTTACAATCTGCTTGTGAAATATTATTCCATACTGTTGCACCTTTTTTACTTACTAATGCTTTTGTGCTTCCACTTGTTTCTTTTCCTGCTTCATATCTTGATATATAAAATCCACCCTTACTTGTTACTGCACTTCTTTCAGCATTTTCATTGTTTGTACTATCATCTATTGTTGGCTGTATTCCTTCTGGTAGATATCCTGTATCTGTTTGTGCTGATTGTGAAACTTCTATCGTGTCATAAGTCTCATTCCTAATATATTTTTTTTCATCTGTTACTGGTATCCATACAAATTCATTTCCTTCAGAGTCTATTATTACTAATCCATCTTCAATAGTATTCTCTCCCTCTACTTGTGATACCGCAAAACCAGCTGGTATTGGTGCTGTTTGCCTATTTTTATCTGTATATGTTGTATTTTCCAAATTTGTTGCTGCTTCCAATACTGTTAATCTTCTTAGTTCGTCTTCTTGGCTATCTTCTGTTTCTGTTTTAGCTTTCTGTGCTTGAGCTAGTATTCCATTATTTCCTGTCAGCATTGCAATGCTTATCCCGAGCTAAAATAAGCAAAACTATTATAGTTATCACTAACGCAATTAAAGTAATTCCTTTTTGTTTATAATTTCTTAAGTTCTTCATTTTAATTCTTTCCTTTCATTTTTTCTTTTGCTTTTTTAAATTATATATAATTCACAATGATTATAATATTAAAAGTCATCTTTTGTTTGCGAGCAGTCGCAAATATTCCCATTTCTACTTTGATATAATTTTCATATTAAAAAGAGGTGGGTCTATGCAACTTCCGGAAGCTGTACAAAATAGAATTATAAATCTTTGTAAAGAACAAAATATAACATTAAATAAACTAGCAACTAATTCTGGTCTATCATATTCTACAGTTTTTAGTATATTTTATGGAAAAAGTAAAAGTCCAAAATTAGCAACAATATTACATATATGCGAGGGATTTAATATTGAATTAACTGAGTTTTTCAATGACCCATTATTTAAAGATGTTGAGTTTGAAGATGAATAAAAAGCAAATACTTTTTTATGATAGTAATTGCTTTTTATTTTTTTGTTTATTTTCCAAAATTTGTAATTGTCGCGACACTGTCGCGACTTTAAAATAAAATCGCTTTACTTTTTTAATAAAACATGATATATAATATATATTCTTTAAGTCAAATTGTTTTTAAAAGAAAAAAAATATTTTTTAGTTAAAATTCCTTTTAATTTTATAATCAATTTAATCGAAAAGAAATCCATTTTTACTTATTTTAATTTGTTGAAGTTCCTATTCCTTAGGGTTTATTTGTTGTGTTTTTATGTTCAAAATAATTTATTATTTACAAATTTCGAAATAGTGTCGACAGTGTCGACACTATTCAGATAAGTATATCTTATTTAATTATAATCATAATTGATAACTCTTTATATTTTCATTTCTAAACCAACCTTAAAAAGTAGTTTTTATATTAATTTTCAAATTTTCTTGACAGTGTCAAGAAAATTCAGATAAGTATATCTTATTTATTACTATCACCATTAATTAAGTCTTTATATTTATCATTTCGAATTAAAGTAGATTATTTATTTCTATCAAATTTTGAATTTTGCCGACGTCGTCGGCAAAATTCAAATAAGTATATCTTATCCGAATATTATTTCTATTCATTAAACTTTTATATACTTATATCTTTCCTTATAACATAATTAAAATTTAATTAAATGTGTCGTCGTATATTCTTTCTCCTATTAAAAAATACAGCTAAATATTTTTATTTATTTTAAATAAAAACTTTTTGACTTATAGAAAATCAATAATTAAAAAAAATAGAAAGAAGGTAATAAATGAACGAATTAGAAAAAAATAATAATATAAATAATTTATATAATAGAATAGTATCACTTATAGAAAATGCTAAAAAAATGTAGTAACAAAAGTAAATAGTGAAATTACACTATTATATTGGAATATTGGAAAAAATATAACAGAAAATGTATTAAAAAATGAAAGAGCAGAATATGGTAAATCTGTAATACAAGAACTGAGCAAAAGACTTATAATAAATTATGGTAAAGGATATAGTGAAAGAAATTTATTTAAGATGATAAAATTTTATGGTTGTTTCCCAGATTTTGGAATTGTTGCGACACTGTCGCAACAATTGAGCTGGTCTCATTTTGTTGAATTATTACAAATTCAAGATAGTTTAAAGCAAGAATTTTATATTACAATGTGTTTAAATGAACATTGGTCTGTGAAAACATTAAGAGAAAGAATTGGCTCTGCCCTATTTGAAAGAACAGCAATATCTAAAAAGCCAGAAGAAACAATAAAAAATGAATTACAATTATTAAGAGAAGAAAATAAAATGACTCCAGACTTATTCTTTAGAGACCCTTATGTATTAGATTTTCTTAATTTAAAAGATACATATAGTGAAAAAGACCTAGAAAATGCTATTTTAAGTGAACTAGAAAAATTCATCTTAGAAATGGGAAACGATTTTGCATATATTGGAAGACAAAAAAGAATAACAATAGACGGAGAAGATTATTATATAGATTTACTTTTCTATCACAGGAAAATGAAAAGATTAGTAGTCATTGAACTAAAATTAGATAAGTTTAGACCAGAATACAAAGGACAAGTGGAACTTTATTTAAAATATCTTGATAAATATGAAAAAGCAGAAGGAGAACAATCTCCTGTTGCAATAATATTATGTGCAAGTAAAAGTAAAATGATGACTGAATTACTCGGTTTAGATAATAGTAATATTCATGTTGCTGAATATTTAACAAAATATGTACCTACAAAAATGTTAGAACAAAAATTACTAGATAGTATAAAAATAGCAAAAGCACAAATGGAACAAAGAAAGAGATTTAAGAACTCTTAAACCTCTCCCTACTTTTTAATATTTTAATAAATCCTTATCAATTAAATCATATCTCTTAAATATAGTAATTATCATGCTATAAACTAATTTTTTTCCTAAAAGCTCTCTAAATTTCGTAGTTTTTACTTTTCCTTGGTTTCTTAAATCTTCTAATTCTTTACCTAATTTATTATATCCATCTACTATGTCATTTAGAGCTTTTTCAAATCTTTCTAATCTATCCATATTTTTATCCTTGTTCTAATTTTCTAGCAAAATCTTCCATTACTTCTGAAATCTTTATTTCTTGAGGGCAAACTGCCTCGCAACTCCTACAACCTATACAAGCACTTGGTCTTTTATCTTCTGGAAGTGCACTAATCGCCATTGGTGCAATAAATCCTCCACCTGTAAAGCAATGTTCATTATATAAAGCAAGTAGTTTTGGAATATCAAGTCCCATTGGGCAATGTGAAGTACAATATCTACAAGCTGTACAAGGTAAAACATTTCCCTTAAGCATTTCGTTTGCAATTTCTAGTAAAGTATCCATCTCTTCTTTATTTAATGGTCTATCTTCACTAAATATTTTAATATTTTCTTGTAGTTGTTCCATTGATGACATTCCAGAAAGTACCATTGTTACACCTGGTATACTTTGTAAAAATCTAAATGCCCATCCTACAGTTGTTTCATCTGGTCTTAAATCTTTTAATTTACTTTCTTGTTCATCTGGAAGTTTTGCAAGTTTTCCACCTCTTAAAGGTTCCATAACCCAAATAGGAATATTATATTCATTTAATAATTCTACTTTAGCCTTAGCATCTTGGAAGTCATAATCTAAGTAATTTAATTGTATTTGGCAAAATTCCATATGTTCTCCATAAGCATTTAAAAATCTTTTTAATATATCAAAGTCTCCGTGTATTGAAAATCCTAAATGTTTAATTCTTCCATTTTCTTTTTGTTTCATTAAATAATCATAAATACCATATTTAGGATCTAAATATGCATCAATATTTTTATCATTTACATTATGGAATAAATAGAAATCAAAATAATCTACCCTACATTTTTCTAATTGCTTTTCAAATATTTCTTCTACTTTATCCATATTTGATAAATCATATCCAGGGAATTTAGTCGCTAAATAAAAACTATCTCTTGGGTATTTACTTAAAACTTTTCCAATAACTTTTTCTGATTCTCCATTATGATATCCCCAAGCTGTATCAAAGTAATTAATTCCATTTTTAATTGCATAATCCACCATTTTAGCTGTTTCTTCTTCGTCTACTGGTACATCACTATCTACTCCTTTGTTAGGTAGTCTCATTGTTCCTAATCCTAAACTTGATAATTTTAAACCTTGAAAATCTTTGTATAACATATTCATTCCTCCATTTCTAATTTCATTTTTTACTTCTTTAATTCTATTTTTATTTCTGTATTTTTATTATCTAATTCCAACAAAAAAATGTCAACAAACAATTTCCTTTATATTTACTATTTTTTCTCTTTAAGTTTTTATATCTTCTAAGGTAAAATCTATAACTTTTTGTAAATCATTCAAATTTACTTCTACTTGATATCCTATCTTTCCTCCGCTAAAAATTATTGTTTCAAAATCTTTAGCACTTATATCAATAACAGTTTTAAATTGTTTTTTCATCCCTATTGGAGAACAACCTCCATGTATATAACCTGTTAGTGGAAGCAATTCTTTTGATTTTATCATTTCCACACTTTTTTCTTTTACTGCATTTGCTGCTTTTTTTAAGTTAAGTTCTTTATTTACAGGAACTAAAAACACATAATGTTCTTTACTGTGTCCAACAGTAACTAGTGTTTTAAACACTTGATTTGGATTTTCTCCTAAAGTTTCTGCTACATCCATTCCACTTATTACATCTTCATAATGATAAATTTTATAATTTATCTTCTTTTGGTCCAATATTCTCATTACATTTGTTTTATTTAAATTTTGTTTCATATCATTTACCTCTTTAATTATTTTATACAAATAATATAGCAGAAATAAGAGCAATTATCAACAATAACTACTCTTATTTATTTTCAATCATAATTTATTTTAAATATGTTTTAAAGAATTCTTCTATTTTATCAAATGGGATAATATCTACTTTATCATATAAATCTGTATGAACTGCACCTGGTATAATCATTAATTCTTTGTTATCTGTATATTTACTGTTTTCTGTCATGTATTTATATGCATCTTTACTCATATAGCATGAATGTGCTTTTTCTCCGTGGATTACTAAAACTGCACTTCTTATTTCATTTGTATAATGTAAAATTGGTTGGTTCATAAATGACATTGTTCCTGTTACATTCCATCCATCATTTGAATTTAATGATCTTTTATGATATCCACGTTTTGTTTTATAATAATCATAATAATCTTTAACAAAAAATGGTGCATCTTCTGGAAGTGGGTCTACTACTCCACCTGCTCTTTTATATGTTCCAGCTTTATAATCTTCTGTTCTTTGGTTATTTAAAGCTACACGAGAATTATGTCTATCTTCTTCATTATCTTGTGCATCAAAATATCCATTTGCATTAATTCTACTCATATCATACATTGTAGATGAAACAGTAGCTTTAATACGTGTATCAATTGCTGCTGTATTTAAAGCTAATCCTCCCCAGCCACAAATTCCAATAATACCAATTCTTTCCGGGTCTACATTTTCTTGTACTGATAAAAAGTCTACTGCTGCTTGGAAGTCTTCTGTATTAATATCAGGTGATGCCATATATCTTGGTGTTCCTCCACTTTCTCCTGTAAATGATGGGGCAAATGCGATTGTCAAAAATCCTCTTTCTGCCATAGTTTGTGCATATAACCCAGATGCTTGTTCTTTTACTGCTCCAAAAGGTCCACATACTGCAATTGCTGCAAGTTTTCCTGTATACTCTTTTGGTTCATATAAATCTGCTGCTAGAGTTATTCCATAACGATTATGAAATGTTACCTTTCTATGATTTACTTTTTCACTTTTAGGGAATGTTTTATCCCATTCTTCAGTTAAATTTAATTTTTCCTCCATAATAATACCTTCTTTCTTTTATTTTACTGTTTTTGTTTTCCCTGTTTTTTGGGACGGGCTCAAAAAACAGCACTATTTTCTTACAATTACTTTTCCATTTACATCCATAATAGAATCTTCATTAATAATTTCTCCTACACTGTCAACTGTGATTGTTCCTGATTTTGGATTTTTAATTGAATCTACATGTCCTTTTATATCTGCTTCTACTTCTGAATATTCAAAAGATAAATCACAATCTTCCATTGTACAATTAATTAGTTTCAAATTTTTACAATAGCAAAGTGGTTGTGTTCCAATTATTTTACAATTAATAAGTGTTAATCCATCTGAGAACCATGCTAAATATTCACCTTTAACAATAGAATCTCTTACTGTTACGTTTTTACTGTGCCAAAATGCATCCTTTGTATCCAATTTACAATTTGTAATTTCTAGATTTTCCATATATTGAAAAGAATATTTTCCTTGGAATTCCACATTATCTAGCTTTACATTTTTACTATCTAAAAATATATATTCAGATGTGATTTTCGAATCTTTAACTTCTATATTATTACATTTCCAACCAAATTCTGGTGAAACTATATTTGTGTTTTTAATTTTTGTATTGCTACACTCTCTTAAAAGTTTTATTCCCTCTAAATCACAATCTTTAATTAAACCATCATGAGAATACCAAATAGGTGCACGAGTTTTGTCATCAAATGTAGAATTTATTAATTCATAACCTCTTGCATGCCATAATGGATATCTTAATGAAAACTTACTATCTATTACTCTTATATTTCTAGTTTCTTTTAAAACTGATTCCCCATCTTGAGGTCCTGCAAAAGTACAATTTTTTACTTCTGTATTTTTTAAATTATATAAAGCTCTTTCTTCATCAAATGTTTTATTTTCTATTATTTCTTTTACTTCCATAATATCTCCTCCTTTAATTATTACTAATTTCGAATGTTACTTCTGTGTTCCTATTTCCAACAGCTTCTGCTAAACCTTGTGGATTATCAATATGACCTAATCTTGTATAACTATATGGAGTTGAAAAACTATCATAAAATAATACTAAACAATCTGAACCATATAACATTAAATCACCTGTATTAATATTTCCTACTCTTATGCTATTTGTTGGCATACTTTCATCAAAGTAATAATATTTTTCATTTCCGTGTAATTCGCTCATATTTATTGTTAATGGTAATTTATTTAGTAATTCTCTTGTTGTTGCATTATCCTCCAATGTTGCTGTAAAATTTTTATCTCCTATTTTAATGTTTAATTTCATTTCTTCTCCTCCTTCATTATTTTCATTATAATTAATTTCTTCATTTGTATTTTCTAAGTTGCTTGTTACTTCATTATTAGTATTTACATCTTCTTGGCTAGAATTTACATTTGTCGTTATATTGTTATTATTCGTATTTGTTACTACGTTTTGAACTACATTTTCATCTTCTTCGTTATTTAAATACGAGTTAAACAAAATTAATAACAAGATTACAAGCAAAAGCAAAATTATTGTAATTACCACTATTGTTCTTTTTCTCACAAAACCACTTCCTTAAACATTTTTATAGTTATTATTTTTTAAATCCAAAATTAAATAATCTAAAACATCTAGTTCTTTTTCATTTTTATGTATTTTTTCTAATAACTTTTTCCTGTATTTTGTAAGCAAGCTTAACATTTCAGCTTTATTTTCTTTAGAAAATAGTTTTAAAAATTCGTCTATTATTTCCTTATTACATCCTGCATCTTTTAAGTTTTGTATAATTGCTTCTTTTAAATTTTGTTCCCCTCTCATATCTTTTTCCCTCTTTCTAGTTATATTATAAAACACAGATTTTCACTTGACAAATACTTATTTGTTATGCTAATCCATAATTGACAGTTATGTGAAAATTTATTATAATAATTGTATTAAGAGGTGATATATATGGAACTTAGAGAATATAGATATTTTCTCGCAGTAGCAAGAGAAGAGAGTATAACAAAAGCAAGTGAACTTCTTCACATTAGTCAACCAGGTCTTTCTAAGGTTATTATGAATATTGAAGATTCACTTGGTAAAAAACTTTTTATTAGAGAAAATAGAAAAATAACTCTCACAGAAGATGGTATTCTTTTAAGAAAAAGAGCTCAAGAAATTGTTGACCTTGCCGACAAAACTGAGGCTGAACTTACAGCTACATATAATGATATTTCTGGTGAAGTTTTTATTGGTGGCGGAGAAACTGAAGGAATGAGAATTATTGCAAAAACCATAAAAGAATTAAACAATAATTATCCAAATATACACTACAATCTTTTTAGCGGAAATGCCCAAGATGTTACAGAAAAACTAGATAAAGGTTTACTTGATTTTGGAGTATTAATAGAACCTGTAGATGTAACAAAATATGAATACATTAGGCTTCCTTTTAGTGATACTTGGGGACTTGTAATGAGAAAAGATAACCCTTTATCTAAGAAAAAATATATAGAACCAGATGATCTTTTAAACATACCACTTATTTGCTCAAGGCAAGTTTTAGGAAAAAGCGAACTTTCTAACTGGCTTGGAACTGATTTTAATAAGTTAAATATAGTCTCTACATATAATCTTATTTTTAATGCTGCTCTAATGGTAGATGAAGGTGTTGGCTGTGCCATTACTCTTGATAAATTAGTAAACACTGGAGAAGATAGTAATTTATGTTTTAGACCTTTAAAAAATAGTAAAAATTCTGATTTAATACTTGTTTGGAAAAAGTACCAAGTTTTTTCTAAAGCTTCACAAAAATTTTTAGATGAATTTAAAAAACAAATTAATGATACTAAATAAAAACATTCTGATTCTAATATAACAAACTGCCTATTACAATAAGCTTCATAGGCAGTTTTATTTTATTATCCTTTTTTTATTTCTTCTATTTCTTCTTTTGTTAATCCTGTAATTTCAATTATATCTTCTATTTTGTCTTTTCTTTTAAGCATTCTTTTTACGATTTCTGTTGCTTTTTGTTTTTCCCCTTGTTCAACTCCTTGTTTAGTTGCATAATCTATTGCATCTGCCTCATCCCTTATTGCTTTTAATCTAAACTCGTAGTTATTTCTTTCTTCGTTACTTAAGCTCATAGAAGCTAATTTTTTATTTATTTTTTCTACCTCTTTATTAACTTTACTCGCTTTTTTCACTTGCTCATCACTCCCTACAAATAACCACAACCATTGTGCTATTTTTGTATGCATTTCTGGATTTTTCTTTTTAAATTTTGGTAATTCTATTATATGCATTTCTAAATATTCAGTTGCATAAATATCTTCTTCTTCATACCCCATATCTACTACTTCTTCTGGTTTTGGCTCTTCAAATTTCATTCTTGCTATAGAATGATATTCATTTCTTTTATAGTAATTAAAATTTAAAATACTTATTACAATTGACTTTTTACACTCTGAATATGGATCTCCCTCTTTTATAGTATTTGCATAATTGCTAGACATATAATACGGCATCCTTTGCTCTATGTTACGTTGGTTTTGCATTTGTATTTCTACATCCACAACTATTCTAGTATTTAATGTCACCTTTAAGTCCAAAATTCCAAATTTACTATCATAATAATTTTTTGGTATTTCTGGATTATTTATTTCTATTTTATATATTTCAACATCTAATATACTTTCTAAAAAATCTTTTAAGGCGCTTTTATTTTCTTCTTGCCCAAAAATTCTTTTAAAAACATAATCAGATGTTAAAGGTAATTTATTTGTCATATAATTCCTCCTTTATTTTAACATCCTCATTATATTTTTTCAATAGGTAAATCGAATTTTATAGATAAAATTTAATTTAATAATTAATTTAGAATAAAAAATAAAATAATTGATACAAATTTTCTATAATATTATCTTTTTCCAAATTTCTAATTATTTTACAAATTTATACACACCGTTTATTCATTTGTAACAAAGTAATTGAAAATATCCGAATAAAATTCTTTTGAAAAAATTCTCTAAAAATATTTTATTGCAATAAAACAATAATATTTTAACATTTAGAATTTAAAAAGTCTGTCGAAACTTGTCGATAAATTAAATTTTTTAAGATAGTTATAAAATTATTTCTAACTTATAACTATCTTATTTTTTATTTTCCAAAATATTCTTTTATTTCTTTCATTCTAGAAACCTGGTCTACTTTAAATGGACATCTTAAATTGCAATGACCACAAGAAATACAGTCTTTTGCTGTTTTTTCTAAATTCATATAATGGTCTTTTGCTAAATTATCTCCGGCTAAAGATAAATCATAATATTTATTAATTAGACCTATATCTAGTCCCATAGGACAAGGCTCACAATGATTACAATAAACACATTTACCTGCCGCTTCTTTTGGTGTAAATTCACTAATTTCACTATAATCCTTTTCTTCATCAGATGCTTTCGTGTATTCTAAAACACCTTTTAAATCTTCTTTTCCTCTTACTCCTAAAAGTACTGTTAAAACTCCTGGTTTATCTAGTGCATATTTAATACATTGGTTTTTAGTTAGTTTTCTTCCAAATGGAGATGTTCTTTCATCTAACAGCTGTCCTCCAGAAAATGCTTTCATAACAGAAATGCCTACGCCTTCTTTTTCACACTTTCTATATAATTCCATTCTTTCATCACTTGTTCCATTTGCATATGTACCTCTATTATAATCATAAGCAGGATTTATACTAAACATTACCATGTCTATTAAGCCTGTATCTAATGCTCTATGTACTAACTTTGGTGTATGTGATGAAATACCAATATGTTTTACTATTCCTTTGCTTTTAAGTTCTTTTATATAATCTAACACTCCATCTTTTTGGTATCTTTCAAAATCACTTTCTTCATCAATACAATGGATAAAACCATAATCTATATAGTCTGTTTTTAACTCACTTAATTGCCATTCAACAGATTTTTTTATTTTATCCAAATTTGTAGTCCATCCATAAGTCCCTGTTTCATAATTTGCTCCAAAGTGTATTTGATACATTACATTTTCTCTTACACTTTCAAAAGCCTCTCCATAATATTTAAAACAATCTGCATCTCCTGCTGCTAGGTCAAAGTAATTTATTCCATTTTCATAAGCCATTTTTAGTGTTTCTATTCCTTCTTTTTCTCCTGCTTGTGAAATAGAGCTTGAACCTAAGCCTATAACACTTATTCTGTCATTAGTTCTACGATTAGTACGATATTCCATATTCTTACCTTTCTTTATTTATTCATGAATTTCTTTCCACTCTCCCATGCTGTTCCTACTTTTTTACCTATTTCATAATATCCGTTTTGGAATTGGTCAAATACAAATGCATTTAATTTACTTGGGTCTACTTTTCCATTTTCATCTAAAACTTTTTCATCTGCTACAACATTTACTATTTCTCCTAAAACTCTAAATCCATAAGATTGATGCTGTAATTCTACTACTTTACATTCTAATGTTAGAGGATATTCTTCTATTATTGGTGCATCTACTCTTGTACTTTTTACTGCATGCATACCCGTTCTTTCAAATTTATCTTCCATATTGTTTCCTGATGCTGTTCCAAAGAAATCTGATTCTTCTAAATGGTCTACATCTGCAATACTTAATGTAAATGCCATTCTTTCTTTTATGTTTTTACTTGTTTTATGGCTTTCTGTTATATTTAAAGCTACCATATTATTATCACAAATTCCTCCCCAGGCCATATTCATAACATCTACCTTATCATTTTCTCCATATGTTGCAATCATTAATACTGGCATTGGAAATACATAAGGTTTTACACCTAAATCTTTTTTCATAAAAAATCCCTCCTTAACAAAAATTTACACTTATATATTATCACTTAATTTATTATATTACAAACACTTTTATTAAATAAATCAATATAAAAAAGCATCGAATTTGATGCCTTTTCCTTATATAAAACTTATTTGTCTATCATCTATTATCCATGATTTTTGTTTTGCTTCTGTTATTTTATCTCCTGGCTCTTTATTTCCTATTAAAAATGGAGATGTTTCTATATGTCTTTTCATATTTTCTCTAACTAAAGCTTTATTACTATTTGCATAGCAATATTTACATAGATGTCCACAGCTATCATAAGCTCCAATATCATTTCCCATTAAGCAATTACAACCTTCTCTAATATTCTTTCTTTTAGGAGGCTTTAAACTTTCCCCAATGCTTTTCTCTATAAGCTCCTTACTCATACAACCTTTGCAATCAACACCATATTCTGATAAAAACGTTCCTTCTGAGCAGCCATGGATTACCATATCATTTTCTTTACCAATTTTCACAAAAGCTTTTGCAATTTCTATTTGATCTTCTTTTGATGGTGGTTTTATATCTGGTGCATTTCTTTTTACTTTTTCATATAAATCTAAAAAACTAATGGTACAGTCTTTAGTATATCCTTTTAATTCTTTAGCAAATTTTTCAAAAGATTCCATATGCTTAAAAACTGTAAATTCATCATTTATAAAGATTGGATCATATCTCCAGAAAATAGAGTCTATTCCTACATGTTTTGATAGCTTCTTAAAACTGTCTATCACTTTTTCTTTATCTGGTACATTTGGCTCTATATCTTTTCCATAAGGTGTAATTGTAACAAACCAAAACTGCCTATAAATATCTAGTTCATCTAAATATTTTAATATAGGTTCTGGATTTTTAGTACAAAAAGCTAAACAGTCTACCACATCTGGACTTAGACTATATTTTGTTACTTGAGATGGATTATATGGATTTCTTACCATTACATATCCTTCTTGTATTCTATTCATTAACCACTTTGAATAAAATGCTGGTATATCTGTTCTACATCCTGTATTTATTATCATCGTTTTCTTCCTTCTTATTATTTATTTTCCTTTAAATATTTATCTAACATTTTATCCATGCTTGAAATATATTCAGCATCTTGTTTTACTCTAAATTTTTCATATTCACTATTTGCTTTTTCTACTGCCTGTTTATGTGATACTTTTCCTGCATCTTTTAATATTTCTTTTTTTCTATATTTTAATAAATCATCTGCTACTTCTATCCAGTTATTCATTGTCATTGTTTTTTGTTCTTTAGCTTCTGTCTCTGCTACATCTAAAAATAAGTTTGTTAAATCATTTAATTTTTCTAATTCTTCTTTTTGTAAATAGTTTTTAGCAATAGTAACATCATATTTATAGATTAATCCATCTGGAGAATTTTTCCAAGAAGTTAATCCCATATGTTCTTTATTCGCATTTGCTCTTTCAAAAATTAATTCCGCAGCAGTTTTTCCTGTTATTGCATAATGTAATTTATTTTGCACTATCTTAAAAAATGTATATGCTTCTTCTGAATTTTTATCATAATCAACTGCTGTTGCTATAAACAAATCCATTATTTTTTGATAAGCCATTCTTTCACTTACTCTAATTGTTTTTATACGTTCTAATAACTCGTCAAAATATCTAGTTTCAAATCTATTTCCATTTATAAATCTATAATCATCTAAAGCAAATCCTTTAACCATATATTCTTTAATAACTTTATTTGCCCATGTTCTGAATTTAATTGCCTTCTTTGAATTAATCCTAAAACCAATTGATATAATCATATCTAGATTATAGTATTTCGTTTTGTATTTTTTATTATCAGATGCAGTATATTCCAAAATGGAACATACTGAATTTTCTTCCAATTCTCCCTCATTAAAAATATTAGAAATATGTTTATATATTGCTGGTCTTTGTACTTCAAATAATTTTGCTATTGCATTTACATTTAACCAAACATCTTCATCTTTTAAAATAACCTCAACATTAACATTATCTTTTTCGTCTGTATAAAAAATAATATTATTTTCATCTCCTATTAATTTATCATTGATATTATCCAAACTAATACCTCCTATAAAACTCATATAATTTTGTATATCTTATCAAACTTTTGTTCTTTTGTCAATTAATATTAAAATAGGAAAAATTAAAATTAGCCAATAATCTTTCCTATTCTTTAAGTTTCAATTTAAAATTTTAAATTTCTTTTAAATCCTCTACTATCTTATTTGTATCTTCATTAAATAAAATTGTTTTATCTTCTATCTCTTTGCTTGCAAAAGCATAGTCTTTATTAATTCTAACTAAATGTGTATTTACATTATTATACACCATTTGTTCAAATGGAAATCTTATTATTCCAGGAGTATTAAATCCAACTCCTATTTCTAGTAATAATAAATTCTTATCTTGTGATTTATCTAAAAACTCTCCGTATCTTTTATCTTGTTTATACCAATTTTCATCTTGAACAAAATTCGCATCTATTCTTACATTAACTTCCATTTTTTCACCACACACGGGGCATACTGGCACAAGCTCTGTTGGTATTTTACAATCTTTAGTTTTGTTAATCATTTCTTTTACTAAATCCGTTGCATCATACAATTTATTATGACATGCCTTACTACATTGAATATATTTAAAACTTCCTTGCATTGCAAATACTTTTTCTTTATCAAATCCCGCTTTATAAAATTGGTCATCAACATTTGTTGTAATAACAAAATATTTTTTATCTTTAACTAAATTTAATACATCTTTATATAATTTGGTTGACCCAATTCCAATATCATTTAAATACATATGCTTAGCCCAAAAAGCCCATTTTTCTTCTTCTGTATTAAAATCATAAAAACCTGCTGTATACATATCAGTAAAGTGATATTTTTCTATAAATTCACCAAAATTATCCTCAAATCTTTTTCCAGAATAATCTAACCCTGCTGCTGTAGACAAACCTGCTCCTGCTCCTATTAATATATAATCTGCTTTATTTATTAAATTCTTTACTTCTAATATTCTTTTATTATACTCTTCCATTTCTATCCTTCCTTTAGATTTTCTCTATAAATTTCATAATCTTCATCTGTAAATACATTAAATACAATTTTATCAAATCTGTCTTTATTTTCATTCAAAAATTCTTTAACACTTTTTATTGCTATCTCACTTGCTAAGTCTTTTGGAAAATGAAATTCTCCTGTTGAAATACAAGGAAAAGCAATTGTTTTAATATTATTTTCTTTTGCGAGTTTCAAAGAATTAATATAACAATTAGCAAGATCATTTTCCTTATCTTCTGTCACAAAGTCATAGATTATAGGTCCAACAGTATGTATTACATGTTCTGATGGCAAATTATATCCTTTTGTAATAAAAGCTTTTCCTGTTTCTAATACTCCTATTTTTTCCATTATCTTACCACACTCAAGTCTTAAGCTAACGCCACTTGCAGAATTAATGATGTTATCAATACAATTGTGACAAGGAATAAAACACCCTACACCTCCTGAATTTGCAGCATTTACAATTGCTTCTATTTTTAATGTTGTAATATCTCCTTGCCATAAACATATTTTATTTTCAGGGAAATTCTTTCCTAAAACTTCTATTTCCCTTACATCTGTTATTTTCTTATTTTTTAATTCACTTTGTAAATATTCATTTTCAATCTTTAAATACTCTTCAGATATTGGTTTTACATCTCTTATGTTACACAAAGACCTATATAATCTTTTTTTAGATACTATATCTTCTGGAATATTTTCTACTTTTACTTCTTTATTTTCTTCTGACAAATAATTTATTAAAAAATCTAAATTTTCCATAACTTAATACTCCTACCATTTTACTTCTGTAATTATTTTACAAGCGATTCTTTCTTTTGTAAAGTAGGCACTTTTTTGTAACACAGTTTCCTTTTGGATACTATTGCCCTCTAGAATTAATTGAAATATAAAAATAAAAAAGCTTGTTAATATAAAAATCAACAAACTTTTTATTTTAGTATAGATGTGTCCCTAATTGCGCAAAAATGTGCAAAAGGAAACGTCCCCAATTTATAATTCTAATGCTTTTACTGCTTTTTCAAGCTCTTCTCTTATCTTAATATGTTGTGGGCAAACCCCTTCACATTTACCACATTTAATACATTCTTTTGCACTCTTTAAGCCATGTCCACTAACAAGCCAATTTTCTTGGTGTTTTGCTCCTGCCATATCATTATATAATGTTAATATATTCATTGCTGTAAATGTTCCTGAAATTCCTATTTTCATTGGACAAACTTTTGCACAATAGTTACATGTAGTACATGGAATTAAAGGAATTGTTTTTAATATGTCTTGTGCTTCTTTTATTGTTTTTATCTCTTCTTCTGATAATTTTGTAAAGTCTTTCATATATGAAATATTATCTTCCATTTGTTCTACATTACTCATTCCTGATAATACTGTAATTACACCATCTAAGTTTGCAGCAAATTTAATAGCCCATGATGCATAAGACGCATCTGGATTTGCTTTATCAAATACTTCTTTTACTTTTTCTGGTGGGTTAGATAACATTCCACCTTTTACAGGTTCCATAATAATTACAGGTTTTCCATGTTTTCTTGCTACTTCATAACATTCTTTTGATTTTATTGCTGGATTCTCCCAATCTGCATAATTTATTTGTAATTGTACAAATTCCATTTCAGGATGTTTTGTAAGTAATTCATCTAATTCTTCTGGTGTTGAGTGAAATGAAAATCCTGCATGTTTTATTTTTCCTTGTGCTTTCATATCTAATATCCAACTCCACATATCAAAGTCATCAAATACTTTTGTTCTTCCTTCTCCTAAGTTATGTAATAAATAAAAATCAAAATATCCTGCTCCTGTTTGTTTTAATGATGTTTCAAATTGTGCTATTGCTTCTTCTCTTGTTTTACAGTTTATCCATGCTGCATTTTTTGTTGCAAGTTGAAATTTTTCTCTTGGATATCTTTCAACTAATGCTTCTCTTATAGCATCTTCTGAACCTGCATAAGCCCATGCTGTATCAAAATAAGTAAATCCTGCTTCCATAAATTTGTCTACCATTACTTTTGTTTGTTCTACATCAATTTTCCCATCTTTTTGTGGTAATCTCATTAGTCCAAATCCTAATTTTTTAATTTCTTCTCCTAAATATGACATATAAATTCCTCCATTTCTTTTTATCTTCTTATCTTTTTATAATTCTCTCTTATATTTTATATCACTTGGAGTGTACTTCAAGTCAAGGATATATTATTATTTTATGTCTTTTTTCTAAATATTGCAATATGGGGACGTTTCCTTTTTCTCATTTTTGTGCAATTGGGGACACATCTATAATAAGATATGTCCCAGATTGCGTATTTTTGAGCAAAAGGAAACGTCCCCATTATCACATTATTTGAAAAAATATCCTGCTGTCATATCTAAATAATTTAATCCTGAATAATTAGGATATTTAGATTTTACATTATTTATGAATTCTTCTTTTCCACTACTGTTTTTTGCAATTACTTTTAAGTCCTCTAAGTATTCTATCTTTGTATCTACATCATTTAAGTTTTCTGGTACATAATGACTAGATAGAATCAAATTATATCCTTTTTCTTTATAACCTTTTAATTGTTCTATCATAACATTTGCGTGTGCCTCTCCTGCTACTATTGAATGGCAATCATGACCTAGCATATGTGTATAGATTGAGTTTATTTGTGGAAATTCTATTTCTATATCTTCATCATGATATGTGATATTTAATTTGAATCCTCCAATATCTACAGATGAATCTTTTAATACATTTGTTATTTCATGATAATCTGCAACAAAGTCTTCTCCAAATGTTTGTATAAATCCTGTTACTAATCCATTTATTGTTCCTTCTTTCATAGATTTAATAGTTCCTTCTGATGCATATGCTGGAACTTCTGTAAAATATGTTCCTCCATTTGGATGGTCTGAAAATACTTTTCCTACTATATTTTTTCCTAAACCTTCTACATAACTTTTAAATTCTTCTAGGTTTTCTCTAAATGCTGGAAATTCTACTAATAATAAATTATCTTTATTTTCTAATATATAACTTTCATCATTCATTACATCATTTGTTTGATAAGCATGTAATTTTATTTCTCCAAAATCAAACACTTCCATATATCCCTTTTTTAAATCAATTCTTTTTTTATCCATAATAATTCCTCCTAAATTTAAAATATATTTATTTATATTTGAAATCTAAGTAGCTACATTCAAATTTCATTTTCTGTAATCATTTTACAAGCACATTTTTTCTTTGTAAAGTAGGCACTTTTTTGTAATATAGTTTCCTATAAGACACTTTTATTCATTTTACTTAGGTAAAGAAAACAAAAAATTTTAAAGTTTTTATTTTATACTAATATAATATAGAATACAAAGTATCCATTTTATACTTTTATTGTTAAAACTATATTATATTCTTTACACATTAGCATTTTTTTGTTATAATTTTATTGGAGTTGATTATTATGAATAAAAAACAAAACAAAGAATTACCTGCTTGCCCTGTTGAACTAACTGTTGGACTTATTGGTGATAAATGGAAGATTTTAATTATTAGAGATTTACTTACAGGTACTAAAAGATTTGGTGAATTAAAGAAATCTTTAACTAATATTACTCAAAAAGTTCTAACTACAAAACTTCGTGAAATGGAAGCTTCTGGTCTTGTTAAAAGAAAAGTTTATCCAGAAGTTCCCCCAAGAGTTGAATATTCTTTAACAGAAACCGGTCTCAGTTTAAAACCAATATTGGATTCTATGGTTATCTGGGGAAATAATTACAGAGAAAAAATTAATGAAAATAGTTAAAACAAAGGTAGAAAAAATAAATTTTCTACCTTTTTATTTAGCCTATTTTTTCTATATCTATTCTTGCATCTTCATAAGTTATATCTTCAATTGAAACTCCTTCTAATTTTAATACATCTCCTGCTTCAAGCCTTAATATTACTGTACTAGTTAGAGTCATTCTGTTACTTGTACTATTTCTAATTACTGGTGATTGGTTAAAAGTATCATTTAAAGGCGTATTATTTACTAATAAAACTGCATTAAAATTAAATGTTCCTGTTACATCTTGAACTCCAAATAATTGATATGATACTTGATATATCCCTGTTTCATTTATATTTATTTCATCACTACCTTCTGTATGTGAAATCGCTGTTCCTTCTATTATATTATTTTGACTAAATTTAATCGTTGTTGTACCAACCGTAGTATTATCTCCTGGTCTTGCTATTGCAACCAATATATTTGGCATTGTCATATTGTTATTATTAACAACAATAACTATCACAAAAACAGCTATTAAAAGTAATATCAAAGCAATAAAAATACCTATAATTATCTTATTGTTTCCACAACACATAATAATCCCTCCTATTATATGTTATGAAAACTTACTTTATAAAGAAACCAAAAGAAAATCGTTCCCAAACGAGAACAATTTTCCATTGAATAAAGGGGTGTGCTAAATGTATCCACTACAATTAGCACTAATAATTTTCTTGAACTTTTTCTGGAAGTTCTTCGTACTGAACTTCTCTCCAATCTACAACTCCCCTACCTTTCATTACATCTAGCTCTAAGTAAGCATCTTCTCTTAACTCTCTACTTGTTTTAAACTTTACTTCTTTTTCTTTACCATTACTATTATAAGCAGTTAAAGTATATTCATATTTCATATCATCACTTGTAGATATTTGTTCTATTTTTTCATTATCTATTTGTGTATAATAAGCCTCTTGATGTATAAACATAAAATAATATGCTAAAGCTAAAATTCCTATTGCCACAACAACTGCTATCACCATTGGTAATTTTTCTTTTATACTCTCCATACAATCACCTCTAATTCTTATTTACACTTATTATACTTAACTCTAAATCTTCTTACCATCGATTTATATTTCATTTTACTTACATTTTTGTAATAAAAAAATGGCACTAACATAAAGTAATGCCATTTTTTCTTATTCCCAATATAATTTAGGGTTATTGTCATCTCCGTCTGATATAAAAAAGTTATCTCCATTTACTACTTCTAATACATTTTTCATATCAATATTTTCATTAAATTTAATACTTGTTTTTTCTATCATACTATTATAATATTCTTGGTCATCTGTATACCATTCACAATTTTGTGTAAAGTTTTCTGCTTGTATAATACCAATAATAGGTCCTCGATACTCACTTGGAAGTTCTGTTTCTATACTTCCATATTGATAACAACTATTTATATTATAATATTCTTGACCACTTGTAATTATGCAAGTACCAACTATTCCTCCAACAGTTCCATCAGAAAGAGCATTTGCCTTATTATAAGAATTTTCTATTGATCCATTATTTTTAAAGATTCCTACTATACCTCCTACATTACCAGCTCCTTGTATTTGACCAATATTATATGAATTTCTTATTTGAGTATTATTATTTGCTACTCCAACAATTCCCGCATTTCCAACACGATTTGTTCCTTGTATATCTCCAGAATTATATAAATTATATAATATTGTATTGTCTGACGCTCCACAAATTCCTGCTAGTTCTCCACCTGCCAACGCTATTGTTATATTGTTATAACAATTCTTTATAGTTCCATTTTCACTTTTGCCTACAATCCCTCCTGTCGAATATAGCTCTGAACTAATTGTTCCTTTATTATAACATCCATTAATAATTCCATTATAATTATATCCTGCTATTCCTCCTGAATATGGATTCCAATCGCCATCTACATCATACTGGCACGTAACACTTGCTTCATTTCCACAATTTCTAATACTTCCTTCATTATATCCTACAACTGCGCCAACATATTTTCCGCCAGTAATACTTCCTGTTACTACTAGACTATTTATTTTTGCTGAGCTTCCTGTATTTGCAAATAATCCTTGATATAGTTTTTGTGGATTATTTATATTTAAATTATTAATCTTATGATTTAAACCATTAAAATCTCCATTAAATTTTATTATATTATCATCACTTATATATCCAATTGGTGTCCAATTTTCACTTAAAGTAATATCATTCATTAATATTACTGCCTTGCCATCAAAAGAATTTCCCTTTTTTACTTCATCTTTAAAATTTATTAACTCTCCTTCTGATGTAATTTTTGTTATATTACTGTTATCAATAACTGTTCCATCTTCATTTATATAATACATTCTTTGTGAATTATTAATAGTTATTAAAAAAGTGTCATCTTTATTATCTCTTAAACTAAAATTTGTACCAAATTGCTCTTCTAATTCTTCTTTTAGATTATCATAATTTGTTGTAATATTATTATCTGTATTCTTTAACTGACTAGCAGTTATAGCCAATTGAATTTTTTCTTTTTCCTGTGCTTCATCCGTTTTATCTTTAGCATTTTGTGCTTGTGTAAGAATTCCATTTTCTCCTGTTAGCATTGCAATACTCACTCCTGCAAGTATTAGAAGAACTATTATAGTTATCACTAAAGCAATTAAAGTAATTCCTTTGTTGTTCTTTTTCTTTGATTTTTCATTTGTTTTTCTCATTTTATATCTTCCTTCCTAAAATTATTTTTATGTTATTTATTTTTTCGACTAACACGACTATATTTTAACATAAAAATTATAATAAAATTAAGTAAATATAAATATTTTTTGAGATGAGGCAAATATGATTAGTAGAAAATATAATGAAAAGTCAAATGTAATAGGTCCAGTTATTCAAAAACTTAGAAAATCACAGAAAATGTCAAGAGAAGCTTTATCTAATAAATTAATGATGCTTGGTATTGATATTAATTCTGATGGAATATATAAAATAGAAAAAGGAAGAAGAATTATAAAAGATTTTGAGCTTTCTGCTTTTTCAATTGTATTAAATGTACCAGAAACAGAATTATTAAAAGATTTTAAAAATGAGTTATTAAAAAATAGAGGATATTAGAAACATTCTAATATCCTCTTATTTTATTAAATATTTTATTTAATTATTTATGATGTGTCCCCAATTGCGCATTTTTGTGCAAAAGGAAACGTCCCTAATTGTTTATTAAATCTAAATTTGCTTGTCTTTTTATTTTATTTGTAGTTGTTTTAATTAATGGTTCTTCTGAAATTAACATTCCTCTTATAGCTTTATATTTTGGCATAATTTTGTTTATCTCTTTTATTTTATCTGATAAAACTTTACGAATTTCTTCGTCTGTTTCTGCTTTATAAGCTTCTTTCATAATAGCTCTATCAAATATAATTTTTACATTTATCTTAATGTCTTCTTTATCATCTGATTGTTGTTTTCCAAAAATAAATGATTCTGTTACACCTTCTATTTTATTAACTAAAGCTTCCATTTCTTCTGGGAATATATTTTTACCATTTTTTAGAACTATTACACTTTTCTTTCTTCCACAAATAAATATATAACCATCTTCATCTATTTTTGCTAAATCTCCTGTATGGAACCAACCATCTTCTTCCATAACTTCTTTTGTTGCTTCTTCATTACCATAGTAACCTAGCATAACATTTGGTCCTTTTACAGTAAGTTCTCCCATTCCTTCATCATTTGCATCGTCAATTCTCGCTTGAATATGAGGAAGCGCTTTACCTATTGAACCAACTCTAAAGTTTTCGTTTGTTTCAACACCAATTACCGGAGAAGTTTCTGTTAATCCATATCCTTGACATAAGTTAATTCCCCAATCTCTAAATGCATTTTCTACTTCTGGATCTAATGCTGCTGCACCACTAATATACTCTTTTATATTTCCACCAAATATATTATGAATATCTTTAAATATTTCTTTCTTTTCTTCCATTGTTTTATTTCTATTTTCTACCATAAGTTTTTTAACAACTTCTAGTTTTCCTTGTTTTTCAAGATTTTTCATAATAGTTTTATACATAGATTCATATATTGCTGGTACAAATGATGTAAATGTTATATTATATTCATTTAAGTTTTCTACAATATGTCTTATACCATCACAAAATGCTCTTTCTGCTCCACAATATAATGAAAGTAACATTCCAACAGTACATTCAAAAACATGATGTAATGGTAAAAATGATAATACTCTATCAGTAGAATCTAAATATAAAACACTTGCTGAATCCATTACATTTGATACTAAATTCTTATGTGAAAGCGCTACTACCTTTGATTTAGATGTTGTTCCAGATGTAAATAACATTATATTCATTTCTTCTGGATTTATTTTTGCGTCTATAAATTCTCTATTTCCTGCTTCTACTAATTCTTTTCCTTTTTCTATTAATTCTTTTTCTGAATAAATTCCCTCATCATGAACATCTGTATCCATAGATATTAGATGTTTTAATTTGTTCTTTTCACTAAATCTTATTGTTTTTATTGTTTCTTCATATTTTTTAGAATAGAATATTGCTTCAACTTCTGATCTTTCAATTAATTCTTCTAATTCATTATCTGGAAGTGATCTATCTAATGGAACAATTATTCCTGTACCACATACTACTGATAAATAAGCAAGCTCCCATTCATATCTATTTTCACCAATAACTGCTATTCTTTTACCTTTTAGTCCTAAACTAATTAAAGCTGTTCCTAAGTAATTAATCATATCTCTTATTTCTTTATGTGTATATGTTTTATATTTTCCTTCTCCTACCTTTATTTTATATCCTGGTCTATCTCCATATAATTTTCCTGTTTTGTTTAACATATCTTTTAAATCTGTTACTTCTAAAACTTCTCTCATAATCTTATTCTCCATTTCTTATATTATTTTCTTAAAAAATTTCCTTTAATATCTTAATATAGATATTAAAAAATGTCAAATGTTACTTACATTAAAAATAAGTAAGAGACCAAAGGCTCTTACTTTCAGCACTCTAACTATATTAGACTACTTATTCTAATATCCACTTTATTCCTTTTGCCATTCTTAAAGTTCCATCTTTAAAATGATTTCCTTGATTTTCTTCATAGATTGTTTTAATTCCATAAGAACTATAAATCTTTTCTATTTCTTTGGTATTATTTTCAACTGTCTTCATAACCTCATTTCTAACTTTACTTTCTTTATTTCCTAAAGAAAAATATATCTTTTCAACATTTGAAGATATTTTATTTTCTTTTACAAAATCTATAAATTTAGGAAACCAAAAAGAACCTGATGCTGATGCTATTCTTTTAAACATTTCTGTTTTATATCCTGAGTAAACAGCAAATAATCCTGCTAAAGAATAACCTGCAATTCCATAATATTTTACACTAATCTTCAAATCATCTTTTAAATATTTTTCTACACTTGGAATAATTTTATTTAGTAAAACTTCTATATATTCATCTGCTTTTCCTAAAAAATCTTTTCCATGTTCATTTAACTTTAAAGCAAACCAAGGACTCATATCATTATTCCAATCCAAATTAGATATTGAAACTAATATAAAATTTTCACAACCAAGTTCTATACATTTTTCAAAAACTTCTTTTCCTTCATTTCCATAAGTATGTAATATAACTACTGGTAATTCGCCTAAACAATTCTCTTTACTATACACACTTACAACTTTACCTTCTATCTCAAATTCTTTTATCACTTTTACCTCTATCCTTTTCATTTTTTCTTTTATGCTATCACAAACAATAGAAATTATCAATCAACCAAAAAGAAGATTAGCATAAGCTAACCTTCCCCTTAATCATATTTTTTAAGATAATATCTCATAACCTTCTAAATCTGGTCTTGCAACATCTTCGTCTGTAACAATATCCATTTTTACATTTCTATCACAATCTATTTTTATAAATCCTAATGCAGCATAATCTACTCTTCTCATTATTAAACCTGTTTCTTTGTCAATATAGAATTTAGTTGAATCTACACTAATCCCATCTTTGTTCCAAACTTTAACAATTATTGTATCTCTACCATCTACTTGTTTTTCACCTAGATATTTAAAATCTGTATTAAATGTTTCTTCATCTGCAATAAGTGAATAATCAAAACCTCTTTGACTTTCATCATTTACTTCAAAGTTATCTAAATTACTTATACTTGCATATTTTTTATCATCATGTTCTCCAAGTATCATAATATTTTCTTCTGTATTATAATCTGTCCATCTGGAAGTTTTACCATCAATTACAGTTTTTACAATATTGTCTTTTATATAATATTCTGTTTTTGTAGTATCAAATTCTCCAAAAATCCAACTATCTTCTGGCGAATAGTAATAATTAGAATATTCCTTTCCTTTTTCTAATAATTCTACAACTTCCTCTCTTGTCATTGGGTTATCCTTATTTAAGAAACCATCAAAATGTATTACTACATAATATATAGCTACTAAAACTATTAATACAGCTAAAATTATTCCTAAAACTTTTAACACTTTCTTCATAACAACCCCCTCCTTTTCTTATGTAAAAAATAAAACCGCTTTTAACAATATATACATATATTATACCATATTTTTCATATTTTCTCAAATTTAACCTTCATATTAAACAATTTTAACTCTCTATTTTCCTATTAAATTCACTTTCATACCATTTATTAAGTTGTTTCCTTGTCTTAAAAATATGGATTTTACTACTTTCTATCCCTTGTAAATTCTCAATAATTGTTTGCCTTTTATTCTTTCTCCAATTAACTACCCACCAGAAAAACTCTAGGCTCATTTTTTCCTTACAACCAGGTATTTCTTCTTTTTCCTTTCCGTGATTTTTTATAAATCTTCCCAAAACACCTTTTATTTGTGCTATAGTAGAATAATCTAAATAAATTACACAGTCTGATTTTTCTAAACGTTGTTTTAGTGTTGAATGATAAGTTCCATCTATAATCCACTTATCTTCATCTGCTTTTTCTAGAATAATTTTATCTCTCTCATCTTTATTACGTATTTCCCAATTTTTTAAATGGTGAATTCCATCAATATGGTAAACAGGTAAATTTAGTTGTTTTCCTAAGTTTTTCGCAAGTGTTGTTTTTCCTGTTCCACTACCACCAATTATACATATACGTTTCATGGTTATCTCCTATATAATTTATTATTTGTATTTATACTATCACAAGTAAACTTTATTATCAATTATTAAATTATTGAAAACAAAAAAATGAGAACTACTTTTTTGTAGTTCTCTTGAAAATAAAAGGGGATGTTTTCTATGCTTTTATAAAGCTAACTTAAGATTACTTAGATTTCTTAAGTTGTATTTATTATAGATACTAAAAGTAACTATAAAGTTACCTTAATGTAAACGTTTTGTGAATTTATTATTTTTACTTAATTAATTATTTTTAATCTTTAGAACTTTTTTATCTACATTATAATAGTTTTAATTACAAGGGTATATTACAAATAAAGTTTATATTTCAACTGTTTTAAAGTTTATACTAAGATTTACTATTTTATTTGCTTATGATATAATTTTTTGAAGAAAAAGCTTTTATGGGAGGAATTATTATGAAAATATTTGAAATAGTATTTAGTGCAACTGGAAGGACTCAAAAAGTAGTAGATATTATTAGTTCTGTATTTACTGAAGAAAAACAAAAAATCGACCTTAGTGAATATAATACTGAGAATAAAATTTATAATCTTTCTGAAGATGACTTTTGCATTGTTGCAGTACCTGTATATGGTGGAAGAGTTCCTACCCCTGCAGCAAATCGTTTACGCAATATTAACGGTAATGGAGCTAAAGCTTTATTAGTAGCAGTATATGGTAATAGAGCTGTTGATGATTGTTTATTAGAATTAAAAAACATTTTAGTTGAGCAAGGATTTAAATGTACATCTGCAATTTCTGCTGTTGCTGAACATTCAATGATGCCACAGTTTGCTACAGGTCGTCCTGATGATAAAGACAAAGAAGAATTAGAAAAGTTTGCTATGCAAATAAAGGAAAAATTAGAAAATAACACTCTTCCTGATTCAATAGAAGTTCCAGGAAACTTTCCATATGTTAAAGCAAGTAGTATGCCTTTAAAAATTAAAGTAAATAAAAATTGTATAAAATGTGGTAAATGTGCAAAAAGATGCCCAGTAGAAGCAATACCTTTTGATGACCCAAGTCGTACTGATAACAAAAAATGTATTACTTGTATGCGTTGTATAGACGAATGCCCACAACACGCAAGATCTTTACCTCCTACATTAATGTCTGCTGTAAGTAAAGCAATGAAAAGTAAATTTGAAGGAAGAAAAGAAAATATTCTCTACATCTAGAATAAAAAGCTGCTAATTATTTAACAGCTTTTTATTTTTATCTACAAATTGTAATTTGTAATTAAGATACAAAAAAGCACTTATCCTTAATAAATACTTTTTGTAAAATTGATTTATTTATTTTGTTCTGAATCTTCATTATAATAGGTAAAATCATAATTGCCTAAATATTCATATACTTGGTTTCTTAATTTTAAATATTTAACCGTTACAAAAGAAAGTAACACAATTAAAAAAATAATAATTCCCAAAAAAATTTTACTTAATTTATTCATACAAAATACACCCCTTTTGATTATAGTATATTAATAAACAAGTTTCAATATTTTATTTAAACAATTTACTATTTGCATTATTTATTATAAAAATAATTTTTTTCTTTTAAATAAGATATATTATCTTTAATCCAACTATTATTTGCAACTACCTTATTTATTTTCATTTCTATTTTCATAGATTGTGTTTCAATTACCATTTCGTTTTCTAATAGACCATTTTTCATCTTAAAGTTGTTTATTTCATCCCACGAAATATGTAAATTATCAGCAATATTCCAATCTCCTTGAATTGGGAACAAATTAATTCCATCCCTACTAAATCTAAATAAATATGATGTTGATTGCTCAAAAGCCAACACATTTACTATTCCTGTAGGTAATACCCATTTTATTTTTGACTTTGTATGTCCACATAGAATGTTATTATCATAAGTATAGTTGTATTTTTCCAACTCACTTTTAACTTTTTCTAAACTTAACATTTTTTACCTCCATAAATTATTTTTATTTATTGCAAAAATGATTATGTTCTATTAAATAAGCATTATTTTCTTTTACCCATTCATTCATTGCTTTTGCTTTTGGAATTTTCATTTCTATTTTTCCATTCTCTAATTGTAATCGTATTTCATCTTCCATAATTAAGCCTTTTTTTAAAATTGAAACTTTTTAAATCATTCCAAGCAACAAATGATTTTCCCATAACACGATATTTATTATTCAAATCTAATGGAAAGAAAGTTATTCCTTCTTCATCAAAATAAATAAAGAATGGTTGGAATTGTTCAAAGGAATATACTGTTATTCCTGGTAAAGGTAAAATCCATTTCATTTTCATTTTAGGATGACCAAAAGTGATTGCTTTTTCATCCTTCAATCCAAACTTTTCAATTACTTCTTTTAATTGTTCTTCTAGCATATTTACTCACCTCCTATAACTCTACTAAATTATTTCTAATTTAGTTATTAATTTATAAACTTACTAGCTAATTCATAAACTTGTAGAACTTCTTTTGAGTTTTTATCCCAAGTATCAAGTTCTTTTTTTACTAATTCTGGATATTTTTTACTTATATCTCTTATTGCATTTCCTATTGATTTTCTTGCATATTCACTTGTATCATTTTTTTGTTTTGAAAGCAATTTGATTGCTATATCTGGATGCTCTTTAAAATAAGGTCTACTAGTCCATATTCTTAGTCCTTCTGAAACAGCTCTACGCACATTAGGATTATCACTTTTAAACCATTCCTTTATTATTGGTAAACTATTTTCATAACCAATTATTGAGCAATAATTATCAAAAGCCATAGCAAACACTTCTTGAACTTTCCAATTATCATGTTTGCTTACAGTATTATAGAGAAAATCTAATGCTTCTTCTTTTACATTAGCAATATACCCAAGTAATAAAACTCCTACTTCTTGTATCTGAAAATTATCAGATTCATAAAGCTCTAAAGCCATATTGTAACATTCATCTGTTGAGTTGCTTTTGAAAAACTTTTTTGCTTCATTCTTTACAATTTTAAGACTATCTTTTTCTGGTATCAAGTTTTCCAAATAATTTATATAATCAGTCATACAATAAATCTCTCCTTAATTATTTTTTGATATGGATTAGCATGATGAACAATAAATAACTACAATTACTATTTTCATTTTCATAATAAAAGCTCTTTTAATTTGCTAGATTGTACTATGTTATTTTATTAATTAGTTTAATAACCTTTATTTAAAGTTTTATTTTCAACTAAAATTATAATATTTCTATTCTCATCAGTAATAACTGTTCTATTTACTCCTAAAGTTTCGCTATTAAATGGATTTTCATAGTCATATTCAAGTCCTAGACCATAAGTTCTACTACTAGTAGTTATATTGATACTAAATCTATATGTTTTTCTATGTTGACCACTATCCCAATGAGTTTCTGAACCATTCATTTGTGATTCAACATTTGTAATACCTTCATTTGAAATGTTTATTAATTCATTTATTCCATCATCTAAATTCTCTATATTATTTATAGCATCTTTTGAAAAAATACTTTTTATTGTTTCATAATCTTTTGTTTCTATTTTCCCCATTATATCGTTACAAATAATCTCTGTTTTTTTATCATCTGACATAAATAATTGTTCAATAGGATTGTCTGACAAAATCATTTTACCATTCTCTTGTCTTATGTTTATACTCTCATCACTATTTACATCTATTTCATTAAAGTTCTTTATTAAATTCTTTATTGAAATGAAATCAATAATTCCAAATAATATGGTAATAATTAATAATATAATAAATGTCTTTTTAAATTTCTTTTTTATAGCTCTTATTATTCCAAATATTATTGTAAGTACAAGTAGTATAATACTAATTAAACTAACAACAACTGTTAATATTCCTGATACCCCAAATGTTATAAATCCATCATAAAAACACCCCTGTTTTTAAAGTTTTAAATTATCTATTATTTCTACTATTTCATCATAATCTGGTACATTTTCTTTAACTTTACTATAATCATTTTCAAAGTTTTTAAGCATTTCTCTACCTGATTCATCTACTCCATATCCTACAGTTGTTCTTATATCTAAATCTGTACCATAGTCTAATAATAACTGTAATGTTTCTGCCGCCTTATCGTTATCATAAAATCTTAAAGCAAGTAATCCGTTTTTATTCATATCAGATTCTTGATAATTTGGATCAGCACCATTTTCGAGTAATAATTTTGTTGCACCATAATATCCACATTCTGTTGTATAAGTAAGTGGAGTATTAACCCCTTGTGGTTTTTCATAAATTTGCACATCTGGATTTGCCCCATTTTTTAATAGCAATTCTAATATGCTCCATTCATCTTTTTCTTTGTTTTCGTCTGGATTATATTTTATTGCATAATATATAGCTTTTGTTGTTTCGTTAGGATTCCAACCATTATTTAAATATTGTTCTACTTTATTATAATCATAATCTTTTATAGCAATTAATTCTTCTCCTTCTTCTTTTATCTGTTCTTGTCTTTGTATTTCATCATAATTCACAAAATTATTTATAATCTTATAATCTATAAATGCAAGAATAATTGTTAGAATTAGCAATATTATAAATGTTTTTGTAAATTTCTTTTTTACTAATCTAATTACACCAAATACTATTGTTAATATTAGTAATGCAATAATCATTACATTAAATCCTATAAATAAGATTCCTAATGTTCCTATTAAAGGAATTACTGTTAAAGCTGCCATAAACAATCCCCCATATAAATTACTATTTATTTTTATGATAATAACATAAATGAGAGTAATTATCAATAATTACTCTCATCAATATTGGCTATTTTAAGGAAAAGAACCTAATCGTATAATTTATTTACTTCTTTCTAATTCAATTATTATCTCTTCTCCTTTGTTTGTAAAAATATGAACTGTTAAATTATCTGTTGCATCATATTTTGTTAAATTAAAAGTTTGGTGATAATCTATTATCTTATCTTCATCACTTGGTAAACTATATCCACCATCTCCATCACTTCTTTGTGCAGTTTCAAATCTCTTTCCATTTGAAGTTTCTACATATTCTTTTTGAAGTGCTATTTTATCATAAATATTTTTTGGCATATCTGTTCCTAATAATTCATAATCAACTTTATTAGTTTTTATTTCTGGAATTGATATTTTAAATGCTGTATTTGACAAGCTTGCTTCCACTTTATTTACATCTATTCCATCTTCATTACAACTTTTAACTTTATAAATGGTAGTTTCTCTATTATAGAATTCTTCTGGTACATCAATTTCAAAGTGCCAGTTTCCTTCGTAAACTGTGTCTATTGTCTTTCCATCAATATATTTGCTAGTTTTTATCTTAGTAAAATCTACAGTTAAGTGCTTACTTTTTGGAAATAGCACTGGACTTCCTGTAGCTGATAATGATACCTTAATTTCATTGTCACTTATTTTTGTTGGTAAAAAACTATAAGATCCCTGATAATGGTCTTCCATTTTGTCTTCCTCTTTAATAAGATTATGTGTATCAAATACAAGTTTTCCTGTCTCATCTACAATTCTTAAATCTTCAAAGTCTGTAATATTTCCAAAGTCATCAATATCATATTTATCACTTAATTTCACATCAAAATTCATATCAAAATTAAAATCATCTATTAATATTGAATCTACCTTTATATCTATTCCATCTGCATTTTGATAATCTGTTTTCACATCTGCAACATATCCATTATTTACTGCTGTATCAACACCATCGCTTGTATTTTTTCCAAAATAATTTCTTATAAAAGTAGTTGCAGCAAATGCTACTCCTGATATTGATATTATAGCTATACTTACAATTGCAACAGGTTTTAATACATTTTTCTTACTTTTTTTCATTATTATATTTTCCCCCTCTTCAAAGTTGGATATAGATATTTTCTGTTTTACTCTTTCTAGCATTTCTTTATTTTCTTTATTCATCAAAACTATACCCTCCTTTTTCTAAATCTTTTTTTATTCTCTTTCTTATTCGATATATTTTTTGTTTCACTGCAAATTCTGAAATATTTAATATTTTTGAAATTTCTTTATTTTTTCTGCCTGAATAGTAATACAAATTAAATACCTCTATATCTTCTTTTTTTAATTTCATAAGTGTCTTTTCAATTAAATCAATTTTTTCTCTTTGTTCTAACAGCATATCTATTTTTTTCAGGTCTTGTATGTCATATTGCAAGTCGTCAATTGAACTATTTATTTTAATAATTCTTCCGCTTCTCTCTCACTAGATTTTTAACTATACCTGCTATATATGAACTTAACATTTTATTTTCATCTAATTTTTCTCTGTTTTTCCATATTATAAAGAATGTATCTGCTACTATTTCTTCTATATCTTCATTTGAAAATTTATAGTAATTCATATTTTTTATAACTTTATGTATATAATTATTATATTCATCCACTATTTTTTCTATATCAAGTTCATTATTATTTTTATAATACTTTATTATTTTTCCCTCTTTCAATTTAGATCTAAACTCCTTTATTATCTTTTAAGATATCTTACACTTATATATTGATTATAAAACAAAAAAAGTAACAATTTTATAAAAATTTTATATAAACAAAAATGAAAGTAATTACAAATAGTAACTACTCTCATCAAAATTATAATTTGTAGGGATGATTATATAATAATATAATAATAAATTACAGGTAGTTTTTGAGCTACCTGTATACAATTATCTCTCATAATCATCCATATCTTTTTGACTTTTAAAATTTGTTCTTATAATGTAATTTAAATCTTCTATTGCTTTATCTATATTCATCATTCCATTTCCAATAGGATAATAAACAGGATATACGTTATAATTCTTTCCTGCAATATTTCTTGGAAAACTTTGCTTCCTGCATTGTGATACTGATATATTTTTATTTAATAAAATAGAGCTAACTTGGTTTCCAAGAGTTATAATTATCTTAGGATTAATTATTTCAATTTCCTTGCATAATAAATCAAGATATTGGCTGTAAACTGAATTTGGTAATACTCTTGCATCAACTTGAGTACATTTTCCAAGATTAGTTATGAAATATTTATGTTGTTCTACATCATCATATACTAAGTTAGCAAAGTTTTCATCCCATTCCTGTGGTTTTCTTTTTTGAATTTCTTCATATATTCTTTCGTCAAGTAATCCAATTCTATAAAATAATTTCCATATATTTTTAGTTCCTATCCATGGGGATCTTCTACCTTTCCAATTAGGGCTAGATGCAATATTCCTTCCAGTTGGATTCATAAACACAAAACAAATATCTGGATTATTTGTACACCCACCATTATATATAGATGTTAATTCTTTAGCTCCATATTCTTGTTGTAATTTATCATATTCTGGATTCAAATCACTTATTCCCATTATCTAACCACCTTTTTTATTTTTTCCACTGCTACTTTTTCTAATTCATTATAATCTCTACAAATCTTAGTTAAAAATTCAATCTTACAACAAATTACTATTTATTAGCCTTTTGTATATTGTCTTTTTATAATATTAAATAAACTCGATAATATAAGACTACTTAATGAAATAAATAGATATACATTATTTTTTTCATCTACAAAAACACATAAACAAATAAATATCATTGCTGATATTAACAAAATTACATTTCCTATTGTTAGTAATTTAATTATCATTTTTTATCCATAACAATTGACCTCTCTTTTAATTCATCATAATTTTTTTAACTACAAATTATTATTTATCTAATACTTTCCAAGTAAGAAATATTTTTACCTTTTGATTTTGCATATTCAATTTCAGACTTTGTACTTTCTCCAATATATCCTCCAGGATTAATAACATATATCTCATCTGACATATCTATTTTCTGTCTATGCATTTTGTCTAGCATCTTCTTAGTTTCTAAATCTATGTCTTCCTTTTTTATATTATTAAAAAAGTTAGGTGTAAAAACAATATTCCCCTCTAAAGTTAGTTTTTCTTGAACTTTCATAAATTCATCTTTAAACTTAATTGAACCACATAATGTTATTATATTATATCTATTATCAAGATTCATTTTTATCTCCTTAAATTATTTATTATCATCTTTCTTATTAAAAACCATTCCCAATAGCACAAAACATAATGTTAGAAAAATACCAGAACAAACAATTTTTACGTCTACACCCAAAACTGCTAATACAATTGATATAACTGCAAAAATTACCCCTATAATACATAACACAATACTTATTTTATTTTTATTCATAAATTTACTTGGCACATATATAAATCCAATTACTTTTATTGTGGTAAGAGTTGTGCCTTCCTCCCTTCTTACTAATTATTTAATAACTATTATAATTTTACACCAAATATTTAATAAAGTAAATTTAAAACATTAAAATATAATTTTTCTTTCTTAAAAAAATTATATTGACATTATATTAATTTTCTTGTTATCCTTTTTATTTCGTGATATATTAAATATGATAATATTTTAAATATAAATTTAGTAATTGAGGTGGTAAAAAATGCAATACGTATATAGTCCTAGAGGAGTATGTTCAAGAGAAATGAAAATAGAAGTAGAAGGAAATATAATAAAAAAAGTAGAAATAGTTGGTGGTTGTGCAGGTAATACTGTTGGCGTATCAAGGTTAATTCAAGGTATGGATATTGATGAAGCAATAAAAAGATTAAAAGGCATACCTTGTGGAAATAAAGGAACTTCTTGTCCAGACCAATTAGCAAGAGCTTTAGAAAATATTAAAAAAGAAGCAAGAAAATAAAATAACAAAATATAAATGAGAGTAATTATTAATTTAATTACTCTCACTAAATATAAAATTCTTTTATTTTATCTAATAATTTTAATGTATCGTTTTTTCCTAAATCATACATTTCTTGTAATTTATTAGCATCTTTTTCAATTCTTTTAACCTTAACTAATTTAGATGGTCTAATAACTAATATCTTTCCTTCCCTTTCTAATTTAGATACTTTTTCAATCTCTTCGTTATATTTTTTGTATCTATTATTTACTGCTTCTGCGAATTTTGGATATTTTCTATAATAAATTTTAGGAAAAGTTTCATTAGATTTTTTCTTTATATACCCTTGAGGTCTTGTTAAGACAACTATTACTTTATCAAAGCCCATACTCATTATCTTATCTATTGGAATACTGTCTGCAATTCCTCCATCTAAATATTTTTTATTATTCACGGCCACTGGTTTAGATACAAATGGCATAGAACCAGATGCTCTTAAAATCTCTAAACTATTTTTTTCTTTTAAATCATCTATTTTTATATATTCCGCTTCTCCTGTTTCCATATTTGTTACAACTGCATAAAATTCCGTATCTGAATTTTTAAAAGTTTCATAATCTAAAGGATCTAACTCATTTACAATTCTTTTAAAACAGAAATCCTCATTCATAATATTTCCTGTTGTTAAAAATGAATATAATCCCATATAATCTTTATTTTTAGCATATTTTTTACTATATCTTAATCCTCTACCAACCTGTTTTGATTTATAATTAATTCCAAACAAAGCTCCTGCAGATACTCCAACTATTCCATCTACTTTTATATTATTTTCTAAAAATACATCTATTACACCTTCAGAGTACATACATCTCATTGCTCCGCCTTCTAGTAATAATCCTACTTTCATAAATATCACCATTAATATTTTTTATCTTTATATTTTAAAATTGCTCTTGAAATTTCTCTATCATTTTCTTTTATTAAAAATTCCATTTCTTGTTTTCTTTCTTTTTTGTAAATTCTTAAGACTTGTCCTTCTACTGATTCATTTATATAATGAATTTCAAAATCTGTTATTTGATTTTTATCAAGAAAATCACAAGATAATACATTTGCAATTAATCTTACATAAACAGCGTTGTTTGTATGTCTACTAAAATCAATATCTGATGAATATATTTTTTGTTCATACACAAAATCATCCTCATTAAATTTTTCAATTAATCTAGAATATGCTTCTTCATCAACAGCATCTTTTGTTTCCATATCTTTTGGATAGTGAATTGTACTTACCTTTCTAATTTTTCTTGTATCAACATCTATTGGACAAATCTCTTGCTTTGCTCCAAATAAATACTCATCTTTTTCATTTTTAAAAATAGTTTCCATTTCAACACGAATTGGTTTAATTTTTGTTGTATAACTTTTTCCATATATAAAATCTCTCCACTCTGGGAACTTTTCAAAATGTACTTTTGTTTTAGATAGTACCCATAATGCATTATCTTTTTCTTTAACTGTTTTATTATCACTTCCAAAAGTTACAAAATAGTCTGTTACCTGACTTTGAACTAGCTCAACAGCATTTGTTAAACCTAATTCTAAATCTTGTCCTAACTCTGTATAACTTACTTCATATTTACTTTCATATTCTGTGTTCATCTACTATATCACTCCATTTCAATCTCTAAAAATAAATTATATTACTATTATATTTAATTGTAAACAAGGGGTATATGTAAATATTACTTGGTCTTTCGGTACTTTCAAGATTTTACTTTTTACTATTTTACTTTATTTAATTCTTTACTTAGTTTACTAGTAACACTTCTTGGTCCTCTTATCGCTCTTACTCCGTATTCTTTTAATTTTTCAAAAGTAAACTCATCTTGCTTATATCTTTTAATTAATTTTATTTTCATAACATTTTTTATAGAAAGATTTTTATCTTTATAGCTATAAGGAATACCTGTCTCTATTGCTTCACATTTAAACATAATTGCAGAATAAGGTTCTGCAACATACAAATACACAGTATCACCTTTCATAATATTATTTGATTGTTTCCATGTAATTGTATCTGTATCATTAAAAGCATTTATAACATCATAATACTTTGGGTTTGCTGGGACTATCCATTCTCCTTTAATATCAGAATTCTCGAAGCTTAAACTTACTAATTGCATTACTTTTTCATCTGATAAAGTATCATCTAATATAATGCTTACCCAAGATTTTTTACTTAAATGATAACCTGAATATATTCCTTTTTGTTTTAAATACTTTTCTACTTCATCATCTAATTTTACATTTAATACTTCTATTTCACCTGTTTCTTTAGGAATAATTTTACTTTTATCAACGTTCATAATTAATCCAAACCACTTACCGCTTCTTTTATTCCTAAAAACTCCATCACCTGGGAACTTCTCCCATAAAAATTCAGGAGTTACTTTATATCTTTCATATATCATTTTAGCTATTCTATTTGACTGTTCATATATAAAATATTCTTTTTCAAAACAATTATCTTTTATTTCATTTAATATTTTTATATATTCTTCTTTAACTGTATTTACGAACTCTCCTACAGCATTTTTTATACGAAAATTGGTATATTCTTCTTCCATTTCTAAATCAAATATTTTACCACTAACATTTCCATTTTCATCTACATAGATATCTGCTCTAAAACTACCATTCATAAACTCTTTAGAATATTTATACAAATTTTCTTCTTTTGTAAAACCAAATCTAAGTAACTTTTCTTTATTTAATTTTTCTTTTTTAAATACCTTTTCTTCTATGCTCATTATAATCCCTCTTACCTGTTTCAAAATACTATTTTCATTGTTTATCCTAACACAAAAGAGAGTAATTATCAACATAACTACTCTCTTCGAAATTGTAAGTTTTATAACTAGTCTGAAGGAATTAATTTTATTGAAGTATTTTCTACTTTATCATTCTCATCAAAAGATATACGAAATTCATAATAATCGTGAGAATAAGAAAAACCCCAATATGATTCTTTAAATATATTTCCTGCAGAGTACACATATTGTTTATTATTATTTTCTCCGCTATTATATTCATCTTCAGGCTCTCCTAATAAATTTATGACTTCTTCTGAAGATAATCCTATAAGGCTTTGACTGTCATTTATTTCTTTAATTCGTGTATACGTATTATCTGGTGTTTCGCTTTTAAAACTCCCTATTATTATAGTTCCATAAAGTAAAACAACCATAATTATTATGGTTTTAAGAGTCTTGCTAGCTATCTTTTTTGTAGTTATTGTCCAAATTATAATTGCAAATATTCCTATAAAAATTATATATGGTATATATATTAATAACGTCAGTGGTATTAAAAATACCAAAGAAACAATGAAATCCATCTTTATCCCCCTTTTTTCTATAATACCATAAATGAGAGTAATTATCAATATAACTACTCTCACCTAAACTGCTGTTTTTGACCCCATCACAAAAAACAGCATCTTATATTACTATTTATTTGCCTCTGCTGAAAGCTCTTCAATTGACTTATTGTCTGCTTGTAATAATGCTCCACTTGTCCAAGAAGAAGTTAAACCATAATCTATATAAATTAATTGCCCTGACATATAAGAACAAATATCACTACCAATTACAACCATTGGGTATCCCATATCTTTTGGTTCTGCTGGGTATCCATTCCAACTCTTTAAGAAGATATTTGAAATCATTTCTTCTCCCTCTTTTACATCTCCTTTTGGACTTGTTGATTTATTAAAATCTTCTGTTAATCCTGTTGTTGTATCTCCTGGATTAATTGCATTTATTCTTATTTTCTTACTTACAAATTCAGGTGACATACATTTATATGTTACATATGACTCTAAGCATTGTTTCGCAAAAACATAAGCACTCTTAATTAAATCTGGATGCTTATCATACCAATCCATTGCATCTTCCCAAGTAGGTAAATTAATAAGTTCTACTGCTTTACTATAAACTTGTTGCCATCCAAATCCACCAACAGATGAAATATAAGTAACTGAACCCTTTTCTGATATTCTATCTAATAATTTTTCAGTCATATATTTTTGACTATAGAAGTTTACTTTTTGTACTAATAACTCTTTTCCTGGAAATGCTGCAATTCCATGGCATAAGAATAATGCATCAATTTTTTCTGGCAATTCTTCTATTACTCTATCTATTTCTTCCTTCTTACTCATATCAGCTTGAAAAGCTTTTGTTACAGGTAAATCTATTTTGTTAATATCTATTGCATATACATTTGCGCCTAATTCTAATAGTAGTTCAGTAGCTGCTCTACTCATTCCTGAAGCAGAACCTGTAATAACTACGTTTTTCCCCTCATATCCAAATAATTTTTTAAAATCCATAATAAAAACCTCCTTTTTGACAACTTACTTGTCATTAAAATTTACACTTAAATAATATCACTTAAAAGTTTTATTTTCAATTTATTATTGAAAAAAAGAAAACTATTTTATTCAAGATGTATAAAATAGTTTTCTTAATAAAGGGGTTATGTGCTAATTGTTTCGCTACAATCAGCACGATTATTTAGCATCTTCTGAAACTGTTTGTATAATACTACTTGTTAACTGTGTCTTATCTACTTTTTTCATAACAAAAATTATAATTCCAACTATTGCAAAAGTAATACCATAAACCATTATACTAAATACCCAATTTCCTTCTACAAGATTTGAACCTGCAATAGTAGAAGAAATTACAGATGGAAATCTTACAAATGTTGAAATTAGAATAAATCTTAATGGCTTTATTGGAAGCAATCCTGCTATATATACTAATATATCTTTGGGTGTTCCAGGTATTAAAAACAAAACTATCATAATATATTCTAATTTTTGTGGATTTTTAAATAATTTACTGTTTTCTATTTTTTCTACTTTTTCTTTACTGCATATTCCATATACAAATTTTCTTCCAAATTTTCTAACAAGAAAGAATATTATAGTTGTAGTAAGAAACACTGAGCATGTAATAAATATAAATCCACCTATTGTTCCATAACACATACCAGCTAATATTTCTATAGGTTCTCCTGGAAGTATTGGTAAGAATATTTGTGCTGCTTGAAGTCCTAATAACATAAACATTCCCATTGCACCTGTTTGGTCCATTTCTTGTTTAAAAGCTTCTCTTCCTTCTACACTAAAGAGTTTAGATATTATAGGAAATAAATATAAAGTTAATCCAATAAGTAGCAATATTGTAGCAATAAATATTACTATCTTAAAAACCTTCATCTTCTTGCTATAGCTCATCTATTTTTACCTCCTTAGCATTTGAATATATTTCTTTTAGTTTTGAATCTGGATAGTGAACATCAAAAAATACATCTATATCATTTTTTGCTTCCATATTTTTTCTTCTTTCTAAATATCTTGCACCAGCTAATCCTGAAATCGTTATATCAAAACAAATAAACAAAACTAAAAGTGCAGTAGCTGCTTTATATGTTTTATATTTATACAAATTATCTAATCTATCTATATATGGAAGTATAAATTTCACAAATAAAACTCCACCTGTTCCCCAATATAAACAATGTAATAAACTTGTTCTACCATTAATATTAAATGGTAAATTACTGTAATCCCAAGATATAGTTCCAAATAATTTTTCTTGGAAATATGAGAATAAATATTCTATTACTCCTCCTAATACCATTGATAATATAAATATTTTTACATTACTCATATTTTTAGTTCTAGAAATGACTAAATAATAAGTAACAAGTCCTAATCCATATACTTGTATAAATGGTCCAATAAGAAGTCCTTGTCTAGATACAAAATGTCCATTTTGCAAAATTCCTACTATCATCTCTAAAACATAACCTATTACACTTCCTATTATAAATACCCAAAATACTTTTATTAATTCATTTAATACTTTTTTCTTTTCTACTTTGTTTTTTACATTTACTTCTTCCATATATCTCCCCTCCAATTTATTCCATTATAGCATCCAATTCTTAGGAATTCTTTTATTATTTCTTAAGCTTTTATGAATTTTTTCCAAAGTGCTGTATTTGAGGACGGGGGCAAAAAACAGCAAAAAAACAAGTAATTATAAAATTACTTGTTTGCTGTAAATCACTGTTTCTATAAATATAGAATATTTTATTTATTTTCATTATAATATTCATTTAATATTTTTGCTAATTCTTTTGGATTCTCTTCATTTACAACATGTCCAATATTTTTAATTATTTCTAACTTTGCATTTTTTATATTTTCTGATAAATAATATGCTGATTTAATGTTAGCACTATCTTTTTCTCCGCAAATTATTAAAGTTGGGCATTTAATATTCTTGACTTTATCACTAAAATCTAATTTCTTCATAGAATTTCCTAAAATAAAAGTATCTTTTTTATCAAATGCCATATTAGCAAAAATTGATTTTGGCAAGAATCTAAAAATTATATTTTGAATACTAAACATTACTTTTGGTACTTTATGTGGCGTACCAATCAAAACTAATGATTTCACTTTATCTGGAAAATCTAAAGCATAATTTAATGCTATTATACCCCCTAATGAAATACCACATAAATCAATTTGTCCATTAATCTTGTTACAATATTCTACAAATGAAGAGTATAAATTATGATAACTTGCTTCTTTTCCATTGAGAATTGAAGATAGATTTGGGCACAATATATCTTCACTATTTTTCATATATTTAATTGTTTCATTCCAACTTGTCGCTTTATGTCCTGAGCCATGAATCAAAATCTTTTTCATCAGAAACCTCCATTCATAAATTACTATTCATTGCTAACATAATAACATTTAAAGTATTAATTATCAATATATAAATATTATTTAATAATTTTTTATAAGTTTGTTCCACCACTTTTGATTTTTAAAGATTTTATTTACTATAAAAAATATTCCATAACCAATAATAGCTCCTAAAAGATTAGTTATAATATCATCAATATCTGAAGAACGCCCTATAAAGTATTGGAAAAATTCAATAGAAAAAGTTATAACAAATGATATTAAAGCTGTTTTATAAAATTTTCTTGTGCTTTTAAATACTATTGGCATAAAGAAACCTAATGGAATAAATAACATTATATTAGGAATCTTCTCAACTACAAATTGGTTAAAATCTGTAAAATTAAATGGCACTAAATTTAGAGTATGGGTCTCTGGTGTAAATGTAATTGGCATGAACAAAATAGTTGCATACACAATTAAAAATATTGAGCAAAATAATCCTAAATAACCTAATTGTCTTAAAGGACTTATTCCTTTCTTTTTTAGTTTAAATAAAATTGGTAAATACAAAATACTAATAATTACAATAAATATTATTCCAAGTGTTACATATGCTTCTATTCTATGCATAATAATCTCTCCTTTCAACCTTTTATAATCTTATATTAACACATAAAATTAATAAAAAACTGAATTTAAGAAATACTTAATAGTTTCTTAATTGATTTTTAATTAACGAAAAAAGAGCAATTAAAATAATTACTCCTTAAACTTTCTTTCTAATTTTAATTTTTTTCTATTTACTAACATAACAATTCCTGTAATAAGAATAATAATACTAAATGTAATTGCAGATAAACCATTTCCAAAAGAATGATTTTCTTCTGGATTCAATGCTGTTAAAACTACTTGTGTTAAAACAAATGCTGTACATATTGATGAAAAGTTAATATACGCAAGAGCCTTGCTTACAGGACTATGTACTTTTCTTACTTGTATCAACTCTTTTATACTAAATCCAAATTCAAAAAATGTAATAGCTGCAATTCCAATCGCTATATATTTATGGTAAACTGTAGTCTTCCCCGAAAATAACTCTATGGAATTATATACACCATATACAATACTTGCAAGAATTAGAAGCACAGCTACTTTTACATATGCTTTATATTGTTTTTTATATTTTGATTTTATGTTTGCAATACATAAATGTCTTGCAATTCCTAAAAAGCAGCTATATAAGGCATTTATCCACATAAAAGAAGAATGTGATATAAATCCTAAAATCATTTTTTCTAATACTAAAAAATAATCTTTTCCAACAGTTATCTTTTTCATCAATATTTTTAATTCTTTAAAGCTCTTATTTTTAGAATTAATTTTTTTCATTATTATTAATTCTCTTTTCTATTTATATAAGAATAAACTGGATAAACAAGAACACAAATAAGTAATCCTATAACTCCACAAATTATTCCTACTATCATATCTGTTCTTGTAGGTGTTCCACTCATAATTCTACTCATTCCAAATCCCATAAGTAATGCTCCAGCAATTCCAATAATCCAAGTAAGAACTATCGGCCAATTAATAGGTGTATGTTCTTTTTTAGGATGATTAGCTCTATATATAGGAATTATACATAATAAAATTATAAATCCTATAATACTTATTACAACTCCTGTAGTAAACATATTCCATTCTGGAATTAAACACATACACATTCCTACTGCAAATACTAAACCACCAATCGTTCCAAATATAATTTCTAGTAATGTCTCTTTCTTCATTTTATTTTCCTCCATTTTTTCTTATTTCTTCATTCTTTTTTGCTAATTCTTCTTGTTCTCTTTTTAGTCTTTCTTTTGCTTCTTCTATTGTTTCTCCATCTTTTTTCAAAAACTTATCAACAAATTTGTCTTCTATTTTTTTATAACCTGATACAACTCCATTTTCTATTTTCTTGTATCCTGATACAACAGTATCTTCTATTTTTTTATTTGCATCTTTTAAGCTTGCCATATAAATTCCTCCTTTCTTTATTCCAACAGTTGTTGTTTCCCTTTATTTATAGTATAATGTAGAAAATTTAAAAAAACAATCATCAATTTATAGACATTTGTTGGGATAATTGGAGGTATTTATGAACACACCAAATAATAAAAGAAGAAGAGAATCACAAGAAAAGATTGAAAAAGTTTTTGTTGAATTATTACAAACAAAAGAATTACATCAAATATCCGTAACAGATATTTGTAAAATTTCACATTTAAATCGTTCTACTTTTTATGCTAATTATTTAGATGTATATGATTTAGCAAATAAAGTAAAAGAAAAATTAGAACAAGAAGTTGAAACTTTATATGAAGATGAAACAACTAATAAGTATAATAGTAATAATTTCTTAAAATTATTTCATCACATAAAAGATAATCAATTATTTTATAAAACTTATTTTAAACTTGGCTATGATAATGAACATTCTATTTTTAAATATGACACTAATTTATCAAAAGAATTTTTTGATGATAAGTTTGTAGAATATCATATTGAATTTTTCAAAAATGGATTAAATAGTATTATTAAATTATGGCTAAACAACAGCTGTAAAGAATCTCCTGAAGAAATTGATTCTATAATAAAAAGCGAATATGCCCACAGAAGAAAATAAATATCCACCAGCCTAGCTGGTGGTTTTTCCTTTTCGCCTAAAAGGCTTCTCTACTGGCTTCCACTAAAGTG
>CALXFH010000007.1 GCA_944387555.1 uncultured Clostridia bacterium
GTTTCATTATTATTACAGACCTTGTAATATTCTGTGGATAACTATTTTTACTTTTCATCTAGTCTGAACAGTAACCATTTTATCTTCAGTTTATTCCTATTTTTAAATTTTTATATTCATTTGTTATTATTTTATTTAGCTTTCATATATTTTTTAGCGCCTTTTAAATAATCTACTCCAGAGAATATTGTTGCAATTACTTGTATTATCATCATAATTGTTACTATTAAGTTTAATACTAAGTCTCCACCTTGTAATGTTCCTGAAAAACATTCTCCAAATGCATTTAAATCTAAAAATGCTAAAACAATTGCTATCATTTGAGTTAATGTTTTTAGTTTTCCCCATTTAGATGCTGCAATTACTTCTCCACCTTGTTCTACTGCAATTAGTCTATATCCTGACACTACAAATTCTCTTGCTAATACTATAATTGGTATCCAAGCAGGTAATTTTTGCATTTCTACTAACATCATCATTGCTGCTAATACTAATATTTTATCAGCTAAAGGGTCTAAGAATTTACCAAATGCAGTTACTTGATGATTCTTTCTTGCTAAATAACCATCTAGTTTATCTGTTAAAGAGGCTATTATAAATATAATATCTATTATAATCCATTCTATTGGTATTCCTAAAACTTTTCCTTCTATTCCAAAAAACGGAATTATTACCATTATTGGTACTAAAATTATTCTAAATATGGTTAACTTGTTTGGTAAATTCATATTAATCCCCTCACTTTAATTCCTATTTAATACTTCAATTGCTTTTTGTAATTGTGTATCTTGGCTTCTTTCTACATTTAATACATTTGTTACTGTATCTGGTAATTCTACATTTTCATCTGGCTCTATACCTATTTTATTTATTTCAGTTCTATTTGGAGTTAAATATTTTTCTGAAGTTATTTTTAATCCACTTCCATCTGGTAATGTAAGTAATTGTTGTATTACTCCTTTACCATATGTTTTTGTTCCTACTATTGTTGCTTTTCCATGGTCTTTTAATGCTCCTGCAAGTATTTCTGAAGAACTTGCTGTATTTTCGTTTGTTAGCAATACTATTGGCATATTAATTATTGGATCATCAGTTGTTTTTTCTACTTCTTCATTATTATTTTTATCTACTTCATATAAAATAACTGAGTCTTTATCTAATATATAGTTTGCTATTTGTAAAGCCTCATCTACAATTCCTCCACCATTATTTCTTAAATCTATTATTAGTGAAGTAATTCCTTGATTTTGTAATTCTTCAAATTTAGCTTTAAACTCATCTGCTGTTCCTTCATCAAATGATGAAAATTCTATATAACCAATATTTCCTTCTAATACTTCTCCCTCAACTGGATTTGTTCTTATATTTTCCCTTGTTAATTCAAAGTTTAATGTTTCATTACCTCTTAAAACTTCTAATTTAACAGTTGTTCCTTCTTCTCCTTTTATTTTATTTGATGCTTCTGTCATTTGATCTCCTGAATAATTAACACCATCTACTGCTGTTATATAATCTCCTGGTTGAATTCCTGCTCTTTCTGCTGGACCTCCTTTTATTGGAGATAATACCATTATCCTGTTAGCATCTGTATCTTGTACCATATATATTCCAACACCTACAAAATTTCCTGTTGTATCTGCCATATAGTCTGCCATGTCTTCTTTAGAGATATATTCTGTATATTCATCTCCTAAGCCTGCTACATATCCTTTTATTGCACCTTCTTTTAAATCTTCTTCATTGACATCTCCTAAATAATATTTATCTATTATTTTTCTATATCGGTCTAATGTATCTACTATTTCTTCATTTTCTTTTGACTCTGCTACTAAACTTTTTCCAAAGCCATCATTTGTAAAATATTGATACATTCCAATTGATGTTAATAAAAAAGTTACAAATGCAACTAAAATAACTAGCATCACTATTTTATAAGTCTTATACCTTTTTCCTTCTTCCATTTTTTAGCCTCCATTTTAAATTTTCCTTATGCTACCAAAGCTGGGCGGATATTTTCCGCCCATATAATTTACGTATTTAATTAATTATATGTTTTCTTATTTATTAAATTACAACAAAATCTTTTTGCTTAGAAATAATTATTTGGGTTTACTCTAGAATCATCCCCATATTTTTTAGCTACGTAACTATAATTATATGGTGATTTTCTTACTTCAAAATGTAAATGTGGTCCTGATGAATTTCCTGTACTTCCACTAAGCATTATTTGTTGTCCTTGTTTTACTGTTTGTCCTGGTGATACAGATATTGAACCTCGTGTTCCATGTCCATACCAAGTTTGTAATCCATTTGCATGTTGTATTACAACATATGTTCCATAACTTGTTGGCAAATCTTTTGTAGTCATTACAACTCCATCAGCTGCTGCATATACAGGCGTTCCTGAATCAACTGCATAATCTATTGCACCATGGAATTTTCCAGAAGAATAATATCCATTTGTAGAAATATAACTATAGCTTTTTATTGGTACTATAAATATTCCTGATCCAGAACCTGTTGTTGTTCCTCCAGAATGTCCACCATTTTGTCCGCTACCGCCATTACCACTATTGCTATTATTACTATTGTTTGCCTGATTCTTTAATGCATCTAATTGTGCTTTATATTTTTCTTGTGCTATTTTAATTTCATTTAATATTTGTTGATTATCTTTTTCTAATTGATCAATTTCTTCCTGTATATCTTGTTCTTCTGCTGATAACTCAGTTACTTTTTGACTTTTTTCATTTCTTGCTACTTCTAATTGTGCTGAGACACTTTCTTTTTGTGTTTTAGAATTAGCTAATTCTGTTTTACTGTTTTCTAATTCTGTTTTTGCACTTTCAACTTCTTGTCTTTCTTCTTCTAGTCCATCTAAAAGTTCTGTATCTGCCTCTGCTAATTCTGATGCCAAATAAAATCCAGAAATCATATCAACAATATTGTCTGAAGAAGATAGCATTATATCTAAATATGTTGTATCTCCTGACTCTTGCATTACGACTAGTCTTTCTTCGGCTAACTTTTTATTCTCATCATATTTTGCTTGTGCTTCATCTAACTTCTTTTGTGATTCTTCTATTTGAGTATTTAAATCACTAATTTTAGTATCTAACTCATTAATTTGTGATTGGTAATTAGATATTTGACCATTTAAGTCATCCACTTCTTGTTGAGTATCTGACTTTTCTTCCTGCACATTACCTTTTTGTTCTTTTAGTTCATCAATCTTATCATTATTTTTTTCTACTGTTTCATTTGTCGCAGCCATTGCAATTGTTTGTAATATCATAACCAGCACAATAACTATTCCGAGTATTTTTAAACCTATCTTTTTCATAAGTTCCTCCTATAATTTTTACTAATGTACTTCATTTATAAGAAATAATTAATAACTTAAGGTAAATATGGCATTGGATTTACACAACTTGAATATCCATAACCAGGTGTTCTAATTTCAAAATGTAAGTGTGCACCCGTTACATTTCCACTAGCTCCTGATAACATTATTTGTTGTCCTTTAGTTACTTTTTGTCCTTTACTTACATTAACACTTGATGCATGAGCATAAAAACTGTATACATTATTCCCGTGATATATTTCTACGTAATTTCCATAAGCACTATTATATCCTGTATCAAATACTTGTCCATCTCCAACTGCATATACTGGTGTTCCTGATCCTACTGGGAAATCAACTCCTGTATGGTATCCAGAACTCCAATATGGTCCAGAAACACCATATCCTGTTCCTATTCTATTATTTGATACTGGCCAACCAAATCCAAAAGAGCTTGTATCTGTATTGCTATTGTTTCCTCCAGAATTATTTTTATCATATTCTGCTTTCATTCTAGCAATTTCACTTTTAATACTTGCTTCATGGTCTACCAATTCATCAATTTCTGCTTGAAGACTTTGTTCTTCTTCTGATAAACTTGCTACTTGTGCATTTTTTTCATTTTTTAAAGTTTGTAACTGAGCTGATGCACTTTCTTTGGTTGTTTTTGCATTATCTAATTCTGTTTTGTTATTTTCTAACTCTGTTTTAGCATTTTCAAGTTCTTGTCTTTCATTTTCTAATCCATCTAAAAGTTCTGTATCTGCTTCTGCTAATTCTGATGCTAAATAATAGCTAGAAATCATATCTGTTATGCTGGTAGAAGTAAGTATCATGTCCAAGTATGTTGTATCTCCAGATTCTTGCATTACAACTAATCTTTCTTCTGCCAATTTTTTATTTTCATCATATTTTGCTTGTGCTTCATCTACTTTTTCTTGAGATTCTTTTATTTTAGCATTTAAGTCATTTATCTGAGTGTCTAAATCATTTATTTGAGCTTGATAATTAGATATTTGTGTTGTTAACTCTTCAACTTGCGACATAGTTTCAGATTTTTGATTTTGAACATTCTCTAGTTCCTCTTTTTTATCTTCAATTTCATTACTTACATTGTTCAAATCCTCTTGAGAAACTGCCATTACACAATTAAATTGTAATACCATAATTGCTACTAAAACTACCCCTAATATTTTTAGTCCAATTTTTTTCATAAGTTCCTCCTACTTTCTTTTTTACTTTTTATTGGCTTGTTTCATTATTTTGTGCTTCTTCATTTGTTTGCGTCTGTGGTACTAATCCATTTGTTATATATGGCATTGGGTCTGTTACAACACCATTTAGTCTTACTTCAAAATGTGCATGTGCTCCTGTTGAATATCCTGTTGAACCTACTTTTAGTACTAGGTCACCCCTTTTTACTGTTTGTCCTACTTGAACTAAAATTTCTGATCCATGTGCATATAATGTAGAAACTCCTCCACCATGGTCTATTATTACCATGTTTCCATATGCACTATTATAACTTGCTTTTGTGACTATTCCATCATTTGCTGCAATGAAATTTGCACCAATTGGGGCAACAATATCTACACCTGTATGTAACTTATAAACTCCTGTAATTGGATGAGTTCTCATTCCATATTTAGAACTTATTCTTGTATAACCAGGAACTGGCCATGCAAGTTCTCCTCCAATATACTGTGATGCTATACTTCCCTGTGCTAATTCTAATATTTCTTTATTTATTTCATCATATCTTGCATTATATTCATCTATTTGTGCTTGAATTGCCTTTTCTTGATCTGATAATTTAGATATGAAATTTTCTCTTACTGTTTTAGTATTTTCTAAAATAGTAGCTGTTTTTGTTTGATTTGCTTTTATTGTTGCTAATTGTTCTCTATCTTGCTCTAATTTTTGTTTTGATAATTCTATCTCATCTTTTTTAGCTTGCATATCATCTAATAAATCCATTTCATAACTTGCAAGCTCTGATATTAAGAAATAACTAGATAAGAATTCTGAAATATTTTTAGAGCTAAGTAAAACGTCTAAATACTCTACATCATTTGATTCTTGTACTTCAACCAAATAATTATCTAATAATTTTTTTTGTGAATCATAAGATTCTTGAGCACTATTTAGACTTGCTTCTACTTCATCTATTGAGCTCTGTAAATCTGTTATTTGTGTATTTAAATCATTTAGCTCCTGCTCTGATTCAGAAATCCTTTCATCTAATTTTTGTACTTGCTGTAAATTTTCTGATAAATCGTTTTGTACTCCCTCTAATTGTCCGCTTGCCTCATTCATTTGATTTTGAATTTCGTTTCTTTCATTTTGTAAATTTTCTACTGCTGTATTGGTTGTATTATTTGTCTGGTTATTTTCTGTTTCATTTTCTGCATGTACATAAGGAAAAATACTAAATATCATCATTACAAAAGCTAAAATTATAATTAAAAACTTTCGCATATTTTCTCCTTTATACTTTTAAATATTTTCTCATTGAGATTACACTTCCAAGAACACCTATACCAATTCCTAGTAACATATAAACAAATATTATTGAGTTAAACATGTCACTAAAGCTAATTAGGTTCATGTTAATTAATTGCATAAACTCTGAACTTACTAATTTATCTGCTATAAATGTATAAGCTCCTCCTACTATTACAATTGAAATTATACTTGCTAAAATTCCTATTATCATACCTTCTACAATAAAAGGCCATCTTATAAATCCATTTGTTGCTCCAACATATTTCATAATAGAAATTTCTTTTCTTCTTGCGTGTACAGTAAGTTTTATTGTATTTGCTATAATAAATATTGAAATTATAATTAATAAAGCTAAGATTACTCCTGTTACGATTTTAATTCCATTTGCTAAATTTATTAAAGTTGTTACAACTTCATCTTTGCTAGTAATTTTCTTTACTGCATCATATGTATTAATTTGTTCTTGTACTTCTTTACTCTTTGTTAAATCTGTTAACGTTACTACATAAGAAGCAGTAAATATGTTATTTTCACCTTCGTATCCATCTAATAAATCTTGTCTATCTCCAAATCTTTCTTTCATTTGTTCTAATGCTTCATCTTTTGATACAAAGTCTACAGTACTTACTCCATCAATCGCTCTTATTTTTTCTCCTAATTCATCAATTTGCTCTTGTGTAGCATCATTTTTAACAAATACTTGTATTCCTTGTTCTGATTCTACTTCATCTACAAAGTGATTAATGTTTTCTCCTAAAATTAGAAATATTCCAAATATAATCATAGTAGCACACATAATCATAAGAGAAGCACCAGTTGATTTCTTATTTTTAAATACATTACTAAATCCTTCACCTATAAAATATCCTAATACGCTATATTTCATAATCATAACCGCCTTTTTTATCATCTCTAACTATTTCGCCCTTGCGAATGTGTATTACTCTTTTTTTCATTTTGTTTACTATGTCTTTTGCATGAGTTGCAACAACTACTGTTGTTCCTCTCATGTTGATATCATTTAATAGATTCATTATATCCCATGCTGTATCTGGATCTAAGTTTCCTGTTGGTTCGTCTGCTATAAGCATTGAAGGATTATTTACTAATGCTCTTGCTAAAGCTACCCTTTGTTGTTCTCCTCCTGATAGTTCATTTGGATACATTTTAGCTTTTCCACTTAATCCTACAAGTGATAGTACCATTGGAACTTGTCTTCTTATATGTCTTGGCGTAGCTCTTACAATATACATAGCATATGCTACATTATCATATACTGTTTTATCTGGTAAAAGCCTAAAATCTTGGAACACAACTCCCATACTTCTTCTTAAATATGGTATTCTATTTGGTTTTAAAAACGTTGTATCTTTTCCATTTATTATTATATTTCCTGATGTTGGTTCTTCTTCTTTTAATATTAGTTTAATAAGTGTTGATTTTCCACTTCCTGAAGAACCTACTAAAAACGCAAATTCACCTTTGTCTATAACAAAGTTCGCATTTTTAATAGCTTTAGTTCCTGTGTCATATATTTTTGTGACATTTCTAAATTCTATCATTTTGAACTACTCCTTACCTTTAGTTTTTTTATATGTTTTTTCGGCATAGTATTCTATCTTACTTTACTCTCTTATAATAACAATAAAGTTTGTTTTTTGCAATAGTTTTTTCTAAAAAATATGATAGAAAATGTTGGTTTTTCTCCTTCATTTTCTCTTTTTCGCCCTTTTTCTTTATTTTTCAAAATTTACAAAAAATTCACAAAAATTTGGGACGTTTCCTTTTTCACATTTTTGCGCAATCTGGGACACATCTTAATATGATATGTCCCCAAATGCACATTTTTAGTTAAAAGGAAACGTCCCCGATTTTTTCTATTACTTCTTTTGCAGTTATTCCAAAATACTCCATTAATTTTTCTGCTTTTCCTGATTTTCCAAATGTATCATGAACTCCTAATCTAATTAATTTTGTAGGATATTCATCTGTTAATACTTCAGATATAGCTGTTCCTAAACCTCCTATTATATTATGGTCTTCTATTGATATTAATTTTTTAGTTTCTTTTGCACATTTTATAATAAGCTCTCTATCTATTGGTTTTATTGTATGAATATCTACTACTCTTATATTTACTCCTTTTTCTTCTAATATTTTTTTAGCAATTAAAGCTTGTTCTACTGTTACTCCTGTTGCAAATACTGTTGCATCTGTTCCTTCTCCTATTTGCACGCCTTTTCCTATTTCAAATTTTTGGTTTTCATCATATATTTTAGCTGTCTTCATTCTAGCAAGTCTTAAATATACTGGACCATTAAATTTAGATATTTCTTTTACTGCCCATTTTGTCTGGGCATCATCACAAACAGACATTACAGTCATATTTGGCATTGTTCTCATCATTGAAATATCTTCTAACATTTGATGTGTTGCTCCATCTTCCCCAACAGTTACACCTGAGTGTGTTGCACATATTTTTACATTTAATTTTGGATAAGCTATGCTACATCTTATTTGGTCATAGCTTCTTCCTGTGGCAAATACTGCAAATGTACTTACATATGGTATTTTTCCACAAGTTGCAAGTCCTGCTGCTGTTCCCATCATATTTGCTTCTGCTATTCCCATATCAAAAAATCTATCAGGAAATTCTTTTGCAAACATATTTGTTTTGGTTGCTGTTGATACATCTGCATCTAAAACAACTATATTTTTATTTTCTTTTCCAAGCTCTACTAAAGCTTCTCCATAACTTTCTCTTGTTGCTTTTTTTATCTCTTCCATATTAAAACCTCACTTTATTTTAATTCTTCAATAGCAATTTTATATTGTTCTTCATTTGGTGCTTTTCCATGCCATTCTACCTTGTTTTCCATATATGATACACCTTTTCCTTTAATAGTTTTTGCAATTATACATACTGGCTTTTCTTTTACATTCATAGCTACTTCAAATGCGCTCATAATTTCTTCAATATTATGTCCATCTATATTTATTATTTGAAATCCAAAGCTTTTAAATTTTTCGTCTATTTTATCTAAGCCACCAACTTCTTCTATTGTGCCATCTATTTGTAAATTATTATTATCTACAATGACACACAAATTATCTAGCTTGTATTTAGAAGCTGACATTGCCGCTTCCCAAATCTCGCCTTCTTCTATTTCTCCATCTCCTAACACGCAATATACTCTATAATCTTTTTTATCCATCTTTCCTGCAAGTGCCATTCCTACTGCTGCTGACAATCCTTGTCCAAGTGACCCTGTTGACATATCTACTCCTGGTACTTTTGTCATATCAGGATGTCCTTGAAGATTACTATCTATTTTTCTAAACCCTTCTAATTCAGAAACTTCAAAAAATCCTCTATTTGCTAGACAACTATATAATGCTGGTACACAATGTCCTTTTGATAATACAAATCTATCTCTATCTTCCCATTTAGGATTTTTCTCATCTACTCGTAAAACATTAAAATACAATACTGTCATTATATCTGCAATAGAGAGTGATCCTCCTGGATGTCCAGACCCTGCTTTATATACTTGGTCAACAATTCCTCTTCTTATAACTTTTGCTTGTTTTTCTAATTCTTCTACACTTTCTAATTTCAAATATCTCACCTCAAAACTAATATAACACAGATTATATTTTTTTACTACTAATATTTAAAAATTTTCATTCTATTTTATATTTGTCCATCATATGTTATAATGTGTTACATATAAAAAAAGGTAAGGTGATTATATGTTAGATGATGTTATTGATAATTTAAAAGATGATATTGTAAAAACTACACAAGAATTAATAAGAATTCCAAGTGTATATGAAAAATCTAATGATAAAAAAATGCCATTTGGTAAAAATGTAAATTCTGCTTTAGAATATATGTTAGACTTAGGAAATAGATTAGGTTTTAGAACTAAAAATATAGATGGTTATTGTGGTTATATAGAATTTGGAGAAGGTTCTGAATTACTTGGTATTATTGGACATTTAGACGTAGTACCAGAAGGAACTGATTGGACCTATCCACCTTTTTCAGGGACAATAGCAGATGGAAAAATTTTTGGTAGAGGTGCAATTGACGATAAAGGTCCAGTTGTAGCCAGTTTATATGCTATGAAAGCTGTTATGGATAATTGCAAATTAAATAAAAGAGTACGTTTAATTATTGGTCTTAATGAAGAAAATGATTGGAAATGTATTGATTATTATAAAGAACATGAAGAAGCTCCAACTGTTGGCTTTAGTCCAGATGCTGATTTTCCATGTATTTATGCTGAAAAATCTATTTTAAGTTGTTATATAAAACAAAATTATAAAAATAATTCTAAAATTAAAATAAAAGAAGTTGACTGTAACAATAATGCACTTAATGTAGTTCCTAAATTTTGTAGTTTAGTTTTAGAAATTGATGATAATATCGAAATGAATGACTTAATTAAAACTTTAAAACATTATATTAAGGAAAACAATTTTGAAATAGATATTTATAAATTAAGTAATACTGAAGTAAAACTAACATCATATGGAATTGGTGCACATGCTGCTCATCCTGATATGGGTGTAAATGCTATTTCTAGACTACTTGTAATTCTTTCCTCAATATTTAGCTACTTTAATTGTAATTTAGAATTACTAGACTTTTTTAATAAATATATAAACACAGAATATGACGGAAAATCTTTAGGTATTTCTTGCAAAGATGAGTCTGGAAATCTTACTTTAAATGTTGGTGACTTTTCATTAGAAAACAATATTTTAAAAATTGGTATGAATTTAAGAATACCAATTTATACACCAATTTCTGATATAGAAACTTCATTTAAAACTTTATGTAATAACTATAATAATCTAGATTTTGAAACAACTTCAACAGAAGACTTTTTATACGTACCTAAAGATAATAAACTTGTTCAAACTTTATGTAGAATTTTTAATGAAGAAACAAACTCTATGGCGGAACCTATCGCAATTGGTGGAGCTACATATGCACGTGCTTTTAAAAATTGTATTTCTTTTGGTCCTAATTTTCCAGGTCACAAAGATATGTGCCACCAAACTGATGAATTTGTTGAAATAGATAATCTAATCCTTGCTTGTAAGATTTATGCAAAAGCAATAATTGAACTTGGAAAATAATAATATAAAATTGCTGTTTTTTGACCTCATCACAAAAAATAGCATGATTTTTATACAAGAAAAACCAGTTATTTGTTAACTGGTTCTTTTTGTATTTATATAAAGCTTTCTCTATTGCTCATTATATAAATTTCCCCGCCTTAGCCGTTATGCTTATAATTTTTAAGGACCTGCTCCTAAAAACAGGTGGGTGCCTACCTAAATATTCCTGGGCTTCTTACTACTAATGTAAGCTTGCACGCCATACTTAGAGATTGGCCCCTCTTAATGTGTGTTGGTTCTAAAAATTAAGTTACTCGAACTACGCAGGGTTTATTTTTCTTCTTTTAAGTTATCTTTATTTTAGCACAAGTTATAAATATTATCAACTAGAAATTTCTTCTTATTTCTTGTACTTTTTTATATTATATATTATTATCTTCATTTTTTTAATTTATTCTCTTTTAATCTAACTTTTTCGGTATTTGCATTTTTTTCTTCTTTATGATAGAATTAAGTAAGTTTGTGAGGAGTAGAAAAGACATTTTTCTACTTTTTTTGTTTCTACATTACATATAATAATATGCAGAAAAATTGTAATAAGCTTCCTAGCAATATAAATAAGTGAAATACTGAATGCATATATTTATGTTTCTTTCCTATTCCATATAAAATAGCTCCAACCGTATATGCTATTCCTCCTAATAGCAATAACACAAAACCTGCTGTTCCTAAAAGCTTAGGTAATAATCCAATTTTAAATACTATACACCATCCCATTAATAAATAGCATATCATTGAAAATACTTTGAATTTTTTTATATCAATTGAGTTTAACACAATTCCTAAAATTGCAACTGCCCAAATCACACCAAATATAACCCAACCAGATGCTGTATCATACTCTCTTATTGTGCATAATGCAAATGGCGTATATGAGCCCGCAATAAGCAAAAATATTGAACAATGGTCTAATACTTGAAATACTCTTTTTGAATATCTTTTAGGGCTTAATCCATGATATATACTAGACATTGTATATAATATAATCATTGTAACTCCATATATGCTACCGCTTATAACTCCATACACATTTCCTCGTATTGCAGCAAATACAACACACAATACTGTTGCAACAACTCCAAGTGCTGCTCCTACTATATGTGATGTCATATTAAATATTTCTTCACCTTTTGTATATTTAGGAAGTATTCTATCTCTTAATTTTACTCTTTCCATTTTCCACCTCATTTTGTTTTTGAAATTATACCACATTTATTATTAAGAGTTAAGCTTTTTATAAAATTATTTTCTTAATATAACATTAATTTTACTTTTTGTTTATCTTATTCCTTTATTTCTTTAGATAATTTATTTATGGCTTTCGTTTCTATTCTAGATACATAGGAACGAGATATTCCCATCATACTTGCTATTTCATTTTGTGTTTTTGGTTTTTTACCTCCTAATCCAAATCTTAACTCAAGTATTGTTTTTTCTCTGTCTTTTAAAATAGATTTCATTTTTTCATATAGCAACTTTACTTTAATTTTTATATCTACTTCATCTTCTATATTTCTTTCGTTATTTTCTAAAACTTCTTGAAGTGTCACTACATTATCATCTTTATCTTTCCCTATTGGCTCATTTAAATACACTTCTGCTCCTAATTTTTTGTTTGCTCTTAGAAACATTAAAATCTCATTATCCACACATCTTGCAACATATGTAGAAAGCCTTGTTTTTTTCTCAGGTTTAAAACTATTTATTCCTTTTATTAAACCTATTGTTCCTATTGATATTAAATCATCTTGGTCTACTTTTGCAGTAGAGTATTTTTTAGCAACATGTGCTACTAATCTTAAGTTTCTCTCTATCAAAATATTTCTTGCTTCATCATCCCCTTTTGCCATCTGCTCTATATAATTTTTTTCTTCCTCCTGTGATAATGGTTCTGGAAATAAATTTCCTCCTTGAATATATCCGAACAGCAAATACTGCTGTTTTTAGAAATTCAAAAAAGCTAAAAACTCCTGATATACAAAGTGCTGATAACATAAATGCACCTCCAATTCTTAACTATTTTCATTATATGAGCTAAAAAAAATAAAGTGCCTGACCTTCAAAAATTATTCTTTCTTAGTATTTTTTCTAGCTTTGTCTAATAGATTTTATAGAGGTGTTTTGTATGACATTTTTATTAAATTGTTTAAAAGGAATTTTAATTGGTAGTGGTGCTATACTTCCTGGTATTAGTAGTGGCGTTCTTTGTATTATTTTTGGTATTTACGAAAAATTATTAGATAGTATCATTCATTTTTTCAAAGATATTAAAAAGAATATAAAATTTTTACTTCCAATTGTTATTGGTGTTGCAATTGGTGTTTTAATTTTTAGTAATTTTCTAAATTACTTTTTTATTAATTTTCCTATTCAAACAAAATCTATTTTTATTGGATTAATTTTAGGAAGTATTCCTTCTTTAATAAAAGAATCTAATAAAAAAACTGAATTTAAACCTATCTATTTATTTTACACCTTATTTGCATTTTTTTTTGGTGTTTTTTTAGTTATTTTAGAAAACTATATTCCAAATAGTGAAACAAATTCTACTTTCAGCTTTTTATATTTAGCAATTTCTGGCTTTATTATGTCTGTCGGAATAGTTGTTCCTGGAATTAGTAGTACTGTTATTTTAATGCTTATGGGAGTTTATAATACTTATCTTTCTTCTATATCTACATTATATTTTCCTGTTCTAATTCCTATGGGTATAGGTCTTATTTTAGGATGTCTTATCTTTATGAAACTTACTGATTTTTTACTAAATAATTTTTATGAGAAAACTTTCTACTCTATTATTGGTTTTTCTCTTGGCTCTATTTTAGTGCTTATGCCTAATATTTCCTTTGGTTTAACTAGCATAATTTTTCTTCTTTGCATCCTTCTTGGCTTTTTACTTTTTTCTTTATTTAGGAAAGAATAATTTAATTACAATTGTTCTTTAAAATTATTTTATTTTTATTGCACTCATATCATAATCATGATATAATTTGTCCATGTTAATTAAGGAGGTGCTTTTATGGCATTAATTAGACCTTGTGCAGATTTAAGAAATAATTACAATGAAATTTCAAGAATTTGCCATGAAACAAAAGAACCAATGTATATTACTAGAAATGGAACTAATGATTTGGTTGTTCTTAGTGATGATGCTTACGAAAGTTTAAAAAAAGCTTTTGAAGAAACAGAAGAAGAAAGAATTGACAGATTAGTATCAGAACATTTTGATAAATATTATGATACTTTCGAGGAATTTAAGAAAGATATTTATAGTAAAATCGATTTAGCCTTAAAAGAAATCGAAGAAGGTAAAGGAATTCCTATGGAAGATGTTGTAGCAGAAATGGAGGCGAAGTATAATGACAATTAAGAAATACAAGATAACTTGGTCTCCTCAAGCCTATTCCGATTTGCAAAAGATACATTTTTATTTAAAGTACTATTTAAAAGAACCTAATATTTCTAATAATCTAATAAAGGAACTTTTAAGTTCAATTTCATCTTTAAGTTATTTTCCTGAAAAATTCACAAAAATTCAATATTCTTACAAAAAAACTAAAAATATTCGAAGAATGTTAATAAATAACTATGTAGTTTTATACGAAGTTAATACAAATACTCGGTCAAGTTTTTATTTTACATATTTTTCATAGCAGACAAAATTATATAGATAAATTATAATGTTTAAAATCAATTTTTTATTCAAAATATATTCAAATTCAAATTTAATCATATATATATCAATCATTTATTTTATATCAATTATTCATATCATTATTTTTATATTTATTTTAATTTTAAATAGTACTTACTTTAAATATATAAAAAAACAGAGAAAGTTCTGTGTTTTATTGTGCTTTCTCTGTTTTATAATTATTTTTTTCTTCTTATTATCCAGTCTTTTTTACATTCTATTGGAAGATGCATTTTTACTTTTTTTCCTTTTACTCCTGGACTTATTTCGTTTATTTCTTCATCTGTTTCAGAATCATATAATTTTTCTATTTTAAATTCATAAGGTTCTATTTTATTTGGTACTATTATTTCTAAGTTATCTCCTACAGATAATTTATTTTTTATTTCTATTGTTGAAATATTCTCATCATATTCTACAACTTTTCCACCAAATTCATAATCTTCATTATATTGTCTTCCTTGATATTCCTGGATATCTTTATTATTTCTATCATTGAAATAAAATGTTGTTAATCCTCTTGTTTTTACTTTGTCTATTTCTTTTAAGTATTTTTTATAATCATAATTTTTAGGGTCTTTTTCATAATCATCAATTGCATTTCTATATGCATTTATTACACTTGCCAAGTAATATTCTGTTTTTAATCTTCCTTCTATCTTCATGCTATCTACACCCATATCTATTATTTCTGGTATTTCTTTTATTAAGCATAAGTCTTTTGAAGAAAAGATGCTTGTTCCATATTTATCTGTTTCTATTGGCATTAGCTCTCCTGGATTATTTTTTTCTTCTGCATATAAATTATATGACCATCTACAACTTTGTGCACAATCTCCTAAATTTGCACTTCTACAAGCTAAAAAATCACTCAAGAAACATCTGCCAGAAAATGCAAAACATATTGCACCATGAATAAATATCTCTATTTCCATATCTTCTGGTTTATGTTCCATTATGTATTTTAATTGTTCTTTATTCATTTCTCTTGCCATTATCATTCTTTTGGCACCATTTTTATACCAGAAGTTTGCTGAATGAAGACTTACTATATTTGCCTGTGTGCTCACATTTATTTTAACACTTGGTGCATATTCTTTTAATATATCTATTACTCCTCCATCTGCCGCAATTATTCCATCTGGCTTTAATTCTTCTAATTCTTTTGCCATAGCAATTATTTCATCATATTTTTCATCCCAAGCAAATATATTTAATGTTACATACACCTTTTTCCCTATACTATGTGCATATTTTATTGTTTTTACTAAATCCTCATCTTGCATATCTGCTCTTGTTCTCAATGATAATTCTGAAGTTCCACAATATACTGCATCTGCTCCATACATAAATGCTATTTTTGCTTTTTCAAATGAACCTGCTGGTGCTAATAGTTCTGGTTTTTTCATATATATTTCTCCTTTTTCTCTTTCAAATTTCACATATTCTATAATAACATATTTTTTAACATTTTTCAACATAAAAAGACACCGCCAAAAGCGATGCCTTTAAAGGTCTATTCTTCTATATCTTGTTGCTCCTCTTTTTTCATTTCCTTATGCCATTTAATCTCATCAATATGCCATTTAATCTCAGCAATCAAATTAAGGATATTTTTAATGAAGCAATATCCAAAACTAAGAAGAGATATTAATCCAATTAAAAAGAAAAAGATTATCGATACTATTGTCTCTAAAGTATTATCATGTTTTTCTATATTAATAACATTAGCTTCATCATCTAAATAGATATTTTCACTTGTTGAAGATGCTTCTAACTCTAAGTTGTACCAATTGTTTACTCTATCCTTTGATAATGAAACCTCAATAAAATTTTCAGTCAATTCCTGTAAAGGATATTGCCCGTTGAGAATTTTCTCGTTAATCTCATCTAAAACTAGAAACTCTTCTTCTCTTATCTCTCCTGTCCCATAGGTATGTATTAGTTTTCCTATGTTAATCTCTGCTACTATCAAAGCAATAGTAAGAACTAAAAAAACAACAGCCTTTGCAGAACACTTAAGAATATCCCTTGTCATCTTTCCTCCTTTAATTAAAGGGTTGTCAAAACTAATATGTAAACTAGCACTAGGCTAGGTAACCTTAGGAAATATGCATTAAATTGCAAATATTATAACATACATTTGTCATTTTGTAAATATTAAAAAGCCCCTACTAAATTAGTAAGGCCTTGCTTTAAGTCATTCTTTTGTATCTTGAGCTTTCTTTAGTAATTTTGCTTAATGAAAAATCCTTAGTAGTATTTTATTTACTATTTTAACAAGTAATATTATCAAACCTAAGAAAATTATTGCGCCAATTATAAATGTGAAACAATAGAAACGGAAAACGGTAGCACCTTTAGAAGTAAGTTTATCAACTTTTACAATATTATAACTATCATTTAAATGAATTTTCATAATTGCAAATCCATTTTGTAATGACAGTATATATTGTCCTTCTTCTGAATCATCTTTCGAAAAACTGTGATTATCTATTTTTTTTAGTTCTTCTGATGGTTCTTCCCCGTTATCTATTTTTTCCAATATATTATTAAGAGCAACAAAATCCTTTTTGTTTTCTTCATTTATACTTGTCTCAAATTTTCCATTAACATCATTTACCAAGAAACTTATGGGCGTATAAATAATTAGTCCACAAACCATTATAAGTACAAAATATTTAAGAATAGACTTTAACATTTTTCCCCCTTTAATTAAAGAGTTGCCTTTCACAAATCCGCATTTACTTAAGGAAAGATGTATATATTGCATACAAATAATAACACATTTTTTTATCTTATTCAATAAAATTTTATTATTATATTTGCAATGTTATGTAAAATGTGTTAATATATTAAACAGGGTCATACAAAGGGTATGACATTTCTTTGGAAGGAGAGCTCATGGCTAACTCAAGTTTTTTGGCAAAAGAAGAGGTTGTTTCCAGCATTGCTGATATGCGTGATGCTAGTGTCAATGTGTCTCTTAAAATATCCTATATTTTGGATAATATTGATTCACAAACACTTTTTGCTTCTGATTCTGATATCAGAGAACTCCTTGGCTTGCTCAAGGACAATGCTGATCGCATCGGCTACCTGTACAAACAACTCGAGAAAAGTTTTGAGTTTTCTATGTAAAACTCTATAACTTTTAAGCTCTCAAAAGCCCAGCTAAATTTTAGCTGGGTTTTTATTGTTTTAAACTTTTTTATTTATTTGCAAATTTAGTAATTGCTAATCCATCTCCTACTTCTAATATTTTTGTATCTAATCTTTCGTCTTCAGTTGTTTCTTTTATATACTCTCTTAAATTTCTAACCGCTGTACGTTGTTTATGTTTATTATAATCACTTAATACATAACCCTTATACAATATGTTATCTGCAAATATTATACCATTATCTGCTAGCATTCTAAGAGACTCTTTTAAGAAAAATGGGTATTTACCTTTTGCTGCATCAATAAAAATAGCATCATATTTTCCTTCTAATGTAGGTAAAATCTCTACTGCATCTCCTTCATAGATATTTATTTTTCCTTCTACTTCTGCTCTTTTTATGTTTTCTTTAGCTTCTATTACCCTTTCATGTTCTCTTTCTATTGTATCAATTATTCCGTCTTCACTTAAAAACTCTGTAAAACATATTGCAGAATAACCTACTGCTGTTCCTATTTCTAGCATTCTTTTAGGTTTATTTTCTTTTAAATATTTATCTATTACCTCTAATGTATCATCCATTATTATTGGAATATGTTCTTCTAATGCTTTTTCTTTTATTTTCTTTAATTCTTCCTTATTCATAACATTCTCCTAAAATTTAAAATAATACTAAAAAGGAACAGGTCAAATGAGACAATTAAGACCCGTTCCCAAAATTCTCATTATTTTCTTCTTGCTGCTCTTTCTCTTTCTTTAGTGTCTAATATTTTCTTTCTTAATCTTATTGATTTTGGTGTTACTTCTACTAATTCATCATCTTGGATAAATTCTATTGCTTGCTCTAAGCTCATTTGGATTGGTGGAACTAATCTTAATGCTTCATCTGATCCCGATGCTCTTGTGTTTGTTAAATGTTTTTCTTTACATACATTTATACTTAAGTCTTCTCCTCTTGAGTTTAGTCCTACTATCATTCCTTCATATACATCTACACCTGGTCCTATGAACAATTCTCCTTTATCTTGTGCATTGTATAATCCATATGTTACTGATTTTCCTGCTTCAAATGCTACTATTGTTCCTCTAACACGTGCTTGGATTTCTCCTTTATATGGTTCATATCCATTAAAGATGTGATTCATTGTTCCTTCACCTTTTGTATCTGTTAGGAATTCTGTTCTATATCCAATTAGTCCTCTTGAAGGTATTTTAAATTCTATTTTTGTATGTCCATCTTCTGCAGGTTCCATATTTGTCATTTCAGCTTTTCTTCTACCTAGTTTTTCAATTACAGTTCCAACACTCTCATCTGGTACATTTACTACTAAGTCTTCTATTGGTTCGCATTTTTCTCCATTTATTTCTTTAAAGATAACCTTTGGACGTGATACTAATAGTTCAAATCCTTCTCTTCTCATTGTTTCTATTAATACTGATAAATGAAGCTCTCCTCTTCCTGATACTTCAAAACTATCTGGTGAGTCTGTTTCTTTTACTCTTAATGATACGTTTCTTTCTAGTTCTTTAAATAATCTATCTCTAATATGACGAGATGTTATAAATTGTCCTTCTCTTCCTGCAAATGGTCCATTATTTACACTAAATGTCATTGACACTGTTGGTTCATCTATATCTACAAATGGTATTTTTTCAGGATGATTTAAATCACAGATTGTATCTCCTATATTTATATTTGGTATTCCTGCAAGTTCTATTATGTCTCCTGCTTTTCCCTCTTCTACTTCTACTTTGTCTAGTCCCATATGTGTATATACTTTTGCTATTTTTCCTTGAGTTACTTTATCTTCTTTTCCACATATTGCTACTGGCATACCTACTTTCATTGAACCACGTTCAACTCTTCCTACTGCTATTCTTCCTACATAGTCATCATAATCTATATTTGATACAAGCATTTGTGCTGGTCCATCTTCATCACAATCTGGTGGATCTATTGTATTTATTATAGTTTCAAATAAGCAATGTAAGTTGTCGCTTTCATCTTCCATATTCATTTTAGCAATTCCTTGTTTTGCTGATGCATATACTACTGGAAAATCTAATTGCTCATCAGATGCATCTAATTCTATAAATAGTTCTATTACTTGGTCTACTACCTTTTCTGGTTGTGCACCTGGTCTATCTATTTTATTTATTACTACTATTGGTTTTAGTCCTAACGCTAATGATTTCTTTAAAACTTCTCTTGTTTGTGGCATTGCTCCTTCAAAGGCATCAACTAATAAAAGTACTCCATCTACTTCTTTTAGTACTCTTTCTACTTCTCCACCAAAATCAGCATGTCCTGGCGTATCTACTATATTTATTTTTACACCATTATACATTACAGCTGTGTTTTTAGATAGGATTGTTATTCCTCTTTCTTTTTCCAAATCATTTGAGTCCATTATTCTTTCTGCTACTTGTTCATTTTCTCTAAATACATGGCTTTGTTTAAGCATTGCATCTACTAATGTTGTTTTTCCATGGTCTACGTGTGCTATTATTGCTATATTTCTTATGTTTTTATTGTTCATCTCTTACCCCTCTTTTTATTAAATTTTAGTCCATAATAAAAGGACTTAAAGTCTCCCTTAAATCCTTACAATTATACACCTTATAACATATTTTGTCAACCAGTTTTGCTTTACAATTTCTTTTACTTAGCAAGTTCTATTATATTGTCCATTATTTCTTTTGTTATCTTATCTAAAACTTCTTTATCTTTTGAACCTTTATACTCACTATAATCTAAAGCTTTTCCATAATTAATAGTAAGTTTCTTAAGTTCTTTAGTTCCTCCCTTAATACCACAAGGAACTACTTTTGCTCCGCTTCTTACTGCAAAAAATGCTACACCATCTTTTACTTTTTCTCCTTTTGCTAAACCATTTCTTGTACCTTCTGGGAAAAGAGCAATACATTTTCCTTGTTTTAAATCTTTTAAAGACATCTTAATTGCTGCTATATCTTTTTCATCTCTTTTAACAGGTATTGCTTCAAATGCCCAACCAAGGAAAGCTAAAAATTTATTTTTATATAATTCTTCTTTTGCTAAAAATTTCAAATCTCTTTTAGCTGTTACAACAATTACAGGCGGGTCTATATAACTTCTATGGTTTCCACAAAAGATAACTGGTCCTTCTTTGGGAATATTTTCTACTCCATTAACTTCCATTCTATAAACTAGCTTAAACCATATATATAAAGCTCCTCTAACTATAAATTTAACAACTTCTTTAAATCCACTTTTTATCTTACTCATAATAATTCTCCTTATGCTCTTTTTTTATTTATTATATTAATTATTTCATCTGCCACTTCTTCTATTGTCATATTACTAGAATCAATGTAAATAGCGTCTTCTGCTTTTTTTAATGCTCCCATTTCTCTTGTCTTATCATCTTCATCTCTTTTTTTCATATTAGCTTCTATTTCTTCATATGACATCTTAATTCCTAATTCTTCATTTTGTTTTATTCTTCTTTTAATTCTTTCTTCTAAACTTGCATCTAAAAATATTTTAACATCTGCATGAGGAAATACATAAGTTCCTATATCTCTTCCTTCCATTATTACATCTTGATGTTCTGCTTGTTTTCTAAATATTTCATTTAATTTAAATCTTACTTCTTTTATTGAAGAAACTGTAGATACTGTTGTTGCTACATCTTTTTGCCTAACTCTAGTTGTTACATCTTCTCCATTTAAATATATTAACTCTTTATCATTTACTTTCCTAAATTCTATATTTATTTTGTCTAACAACTCTATTATTCCTTTAGTATCAGTTACAGGTATATTATTCTTAATTGCTGCTAAAGCTACACTTCTATATGCTGCTCCTGAGCCTATATTTGTTAACCCTAGTTTTTTACTTACAATTTCAGTAATTGTTCCTTTTCCACTTCCTGCTGGTCCATCAATTGCAACTATAAAAGACATCTAATTTTCCTCCCCTTCTTGTGGTACATATATGTTTTTTGCAACAACTTCTAGTTCTACCACATTCATTGCTGTTAATTTTTCTATTTCCTTTTTAGCTTTTTCTCTAAAGTCTTTTAAACCTTGTACCACATTAAAACCATAGACGATGCTTACTTCCATGTAAATTTTAGCACCTTCACCATAATTTTCTACTCTTGTTTTTAAAATTTTGTGTATTGCTGGTGTTCCACTTGCTAAATATTCTAGTATTTGTCTAAATACTAAATCTGATATTGTAAATTTTCCTAAATAACTAAAAGTAGGTCTTATTATAGACTTTTCTGATATATATGGCTTTTGTCCTTTTCCTTTTGACTTAAATATTTGAAGTGGATCTAATAAATACCCAGAAAAATCTTTCTTTATCTCAAATGTTGGTACTGGTATTACGTGTTTTCCTTCTGTTACTCTTATTCTTCTTGCTGTTTTCATTTCTTGTTCTGTTGCTACATCTGTTATATATGTTGTATCAGACACTTCTGGAAGTCCTAAGTTTGCTGCAATTTTTTGTACCATTCCATCAGATGTTCCAAGTATTAAGATCTTATCTGCTTTGTACTTTTTTAAAGCTTTTATTATTGGCTCCCTTTCTTTTTCTTCATAAAATAAGGCATGTCTTACTGTTGCAACCTTTGTTTCTGCTTTCTTTGCTGACTCTCCTGCAATTACTTCATTATCTTTTATAAGTAACCCATCATCTATTATAAAATTAATATTTTTTTCACTAGCTACCATTTGTGCTCTATAGCTTTTTCCTGTCCCAGAAGGACCTACAAAAGCATATACTTTTATTTTTTTCATAAATGGTAACTTATCTTTTATCTCATCTAATATCATATTATGCTCCTATTTTTAATATTTATTATTAATACAATTTGTATTATACCATTTTATTTTGTTATCTACAAGAAAAATAGAGAATAATTTTGTTACGTTATATTATTTTTATGCAATAATCATTTTGAGACAAAAAGACCTGTCCCCATTTTTCTCATTTTTTCAACAAATTTTAGTTTACATATTTTCTTTTTGTAAAAAATATGTTATAATAGTAATAGTTGGTAAATAAAGGAGGATTTTCTTTATGTGGTATGTGTGGTTGATATTAGCAGGTATATTTGCAATTGGAGAGGTATTAACTACAGGCTTTTTAATCTTTTGGTTATCATTAGGATCTCTTATTGCAATGGTAGTTAGTTTCTTTATTCCTGACATAATAGTCCAAACAACTATATTTTTAATATCTTCTGTAATATTAATACTAGCCACTAAACCATTAGTTAAGAAACTTGCTAACATAGAAACAGTTAAAACTAATGCATATTCTATAATAGGGAAAAAAGGTATAGTTACAAATGATATTAATTCCATAAATTCTACTGGTCAAGTTAAAATAGAAGGAGAACTTTGGTCAGCTATCGGTAAAGATGATATGGATATTCCAAAAGGTACAGAAGTTGAAGTAAATGAAATTAAAGGTGTTAAAGTTATTGTTACACCTATAAAATAAGTTATTTAATTTTTAAATATATATTAAAATTATAGTAAAAATAAAAGGAGGAAAATTATGATAGTTTTAATTATATTATTAATTATCGTCTTAGTTTTAGCTGCAATGTCTATTAAAATAGTAAAACAATCTGAAGTATACATTATAGAAAGATTAGGTAAATTTTATAAAGTTGCAGATGCTGGACTTACAATAATCATACCATTCTTAGACCACGTAAGAAGTGTTGTAAGTTTAAAACAACAAACAATGGATATACCACCTCAAGATGTTATCACTAAAGATAACGTTACAATTACAATTGATACAGTTGTGTTTTATCAAATAACTGATCCTGCAAAAGCAGTTTATGAAATCCAGTCTTTAAAAAAAGGTATTGAGTATTTAGCTATCACAACTATTCGTGATATTATTGGTAAAATGAACTTAGATGAAACATTTAGTTCAAGAGATGGAATTAACACTCAATTAAGAGTTGCACTTGATGAAGCAACAGACAGATGGGGTTGTAAAATTGATAGAGTTGAAATAAAAGATATTACACCTCCACCAGATGTTAAAGATGCAATGGAAAAAGAAATGAACGCAGAAAGAAATAAAAGAGCTATGATTTTAGAGTCTGAAGCTCAAAGACAATCTGCTATCACTATTGCAGAAGGTAAAAAACAAGCAGCTATATTAGAAGCTGAAGCTGATAAAGAATCTCAAATTAGAAGGGCTGCCGGTGAAGCTCAAGCTATTCGTGAAGTTGCTGAAGCTAAAGCTAAAGAAATTCAAATGGTTTATGATGCAATTAAGAAATCTAACCCTGATGATAAACTAGTTCAATTAAAATCATTAGAAGCTTTAGAGAAAGTTGCTGATGGTGAAGCAAATAAAGTCTTTATTCCATTCGAGGCAACTAATGCTTTAAGTTCTTTAGGAGCTATGGCAGAAGCTGTTAAAGATAATAAAAAAGAAACATCTAAAAAAACAGATAATACACCAAAAGAATAATATTACATATAAAAAGGATAAAATTTAAAATGAATTTTATCCTTTTTATTTATAATTATAATTTAGTTTAAAACTTTATTTTTCCATTATTTTAACAATTAATTTTCTAAAATTTGAACAATATGGTATTGGTATATATATTCCCTCTTGTAATCTTAACATTATATCATCTAATTCTACTAGTATTGCCATCATATCTATCAAATTTTCATCTAAAGTATTATCTAATTTCTTATATTCAGAAACAACACTTTTAAATTCTTCTTCATTTCTACAAACTTCCATTTTTATAAAAGCTAAATCAAGTTCTTTTATTGCATATTGTGCTCCACCTGGGTCTACAATACATGATAGTTTATTTTCTTCATTAATTAAAATATTTTCTGGATTTAAATCATACCATATTAGTTGAGGTTTTAAATTTTTATCTATTGTATAATTTATAATATTTTGTTCTTTTTCTTTTATTAATTCTATTTCTTCTTTAGATAAATATTTTTTAAACACTCCTTCAAACCTGTTAAATTGTCCTTCTAAATATTTAATAAAACTTTGATTTCCATTAGTACAACCATCATCTGTTATCCATCCAAAATAGTCACTGTCTTTTATTGAATGAACTTTATATAACGTTTCACAAAGTTCTTTTGCAATATTTGAAATAGAAAAATTAGTTTTTAATTTTCTAATTTCTTTTAGACTTTTTGCGTTTTTATATTCTGTATATAAAACTGCTTTATCCTTTAATTCAATATATTTATAACATTTTGGAATATATTCTGTATTTGCATATTTTGATATTTTATTTAAAATATCATATTTCTTTTTAGCTTGGTAATAAGAACCTCCTTTATATTCTTGATATATAACATCCTTTCCATCTTCTTCAATAATATAAGTATTACATCTTATTCCATTAAATATTTTTCCTTTTATTTCCATTGTTAAAATTTTCTCCTTTTATTGAATTTTAATCCTTTAACAATTCATTTATCTTATTTCTTTTAATTTTTCCAGTACCTGTCGTAGGCAATTTTTCTACAACTTTTACATCATTAATGACATAATCCTTTAAATTCAAATTAATATAATCATACAAATCTTGAATTGTATAATCTTTTTTTAGTTCAGCAATAATATCAAAATATGGAAAATTTCCTACTTCATTTTTGTTTGTTTTTACATGAACTCTTTTAATTCCATCAAATTTATATAATTTGTTTTCCAATTCTCTAAATTGTTTATCAGCTTCTCCAATCATTTGTAAATCAGTATATCTTCCTGCAAAGAAATAATATCCATCTTCATCTCTTTTTACAACATCATTTGTATTAAACCATCCATCCTCAGTTAAATTTTCCGTATCTTTCAAGTCTACATTCACATATCCTTTAAATACCATTGGGCCTTTTATCCACAATAGTCCCCACATTCCGTTCGATAATTCATTTCCGTTCAAATCTAAAATTTTACATTCTGTATTTGATACACATTTTCCCAAACTTCCAACTTTTCTTTCTGCAGCTGAATAATTAAAATGTGTTAATGAAGTAGTTTCTGTTAAGCCATATCCTTCTGTAATAACTGCTCCTGTCATTTTTTCAAATTTTTTTATACACTCAATTGGTAAAGAATCTCCTCCACTGTCACATACTTTCAAGTTTTCTAATTTATGTAAACTGTTACTATTATTAATTATATCTATATACATATATGGTGAACCCGGAAAAATCTCTGGTTTTAATTTTTCATTTATTTCTAAGAAAATTTTTAAATTCCATTCTTTCATTATCAATACAATTGCACCTGCTGCAATGCAATTGGTTAAGCATGCGAACATTGCATAATTATGCCATAATGGTAATACAGTAATACATCTATATTTTTTCTTCATTTTGTAAACCTTGTTATATTCTTCAGAAACAAATGAAACATTTTTAAAAGTTGTCTCAACAGGTTTAGAAAACTTACCGCTTGTTCCACTTGTATAAGAAATTAACATTATATCCTCAAAATCATGGTTTATTTTTTCTACTTCCAAATTATTTGAATAGTCATCAAAATTAATCTCATTATAATTTATTATCTCTTTTATATTACTTTTATTCAGTATTTCTTCATATTCATCCTCTGATATTATTAATTTCAAGTTATTAACTTTTATTATATAATTTAGTTCATCTAATGAAACTTTAGTATTAATAGCAACTATTATCTTATCATTTAAGACTAGACTATAAAAAGAATTTACAAATCCTAAACTATTATTCATTAATATTCCAACTTTTTTTCCATAATTATTCATTTTGTTGTTTTTATTTATATAGTTTGTAAATTTTATTACATCACAACTTTTCAGTTTTTTTATTTCTAATCCTTTTTCATAATCAGCATATTCAGCAATAATTGAATTTTTATCTTCAATGTTTCTATACATATATTCTATTATATTTTTCATTTTAAACCTCCATATCAAATACAATTTCAAATCTCCAATATACTAATAATATCCATTGCTCGATATAAGTAAAATTGTCTATATTGTCTAATTTTTTTTGCTCTACGATTTCATTAATAATTTTTGATTTTCTAATTTTTTCCCAATTTTTAATACATATTTCTTTTATTTTTTCATTGTAAATACTTGGTGGTTCTGGAAAAGGATATTTTTCTCTATTTATAATTCCTTGATTAATTTTTCCTTCTGCAAACTTTCTGACTACGTATTTTTCTCTTCCATCAAAAAGTTTTAATTTACTTGAAGCTTTATAAGCTAGCTCCACAATACGATGATTATCTACAAAAGGTACTCGACTTTCAACACTATTGGCCATAGCAATTTTATCTTCCTGCATTAACAAATCATGTAATATCGTTTTTAATGACATATCTGCATATGAATTTAAAATATCCTTTTTATCTAATTGTAAATTATGGTTTAAATATTTTTTTAAAGTTGGTTTAAGTATATTTTTCAGCTTCTTATTTAAACAATTTTTAAAGATCATATTTTTTATATAATAATTTTCTATTAAAAAATCTTCATTTACATCTTTATTTATATATTTAAATATTTCCCAAGTAAATATATATCCTAGCCAAACTTCATCTGAGCCCTGTCCACTTATAACTACAGTATATCCATCATCTTTAGCAGCTTTATAATTAAAATACATTGGAATGTATACCTTATCTATTAAAATTTCTTCTACTGAATAAGTAACCTTATCGATGTTTTGAATATTATACATGTCTTCGGTTATTAAAATATTATGTTGATCGAGCCCCTCTTCATCCTTTAAAATATTAGCGTAATTCAAATCCAAATCATTATCATAATCATAATGTATTGTATATGTGCTTAATTTTTCTTGCATATTGTCATTCAAAATTTTACAAACTAAACTGCTATCTAATCCTCCTGACAAGAAAGCCGCAACAGGTACTTTCGCTAATTTTTTCTTTTCCACAGACTTTATAAATTCTTCTGAAAAATCTTTAATTAAATCTTCTACATTATTATATTCATTAGTAAACTTTAGTTTATAATACCTATGTTTTTCCACTTCATTCTTACTATTTATTTTAATATATTGTCCTGGCTCAAGCATATAGATATTTTTAAATAAAGTCTTTTTTGGATCCATCCATAATTTACAATTTAACGAAATTAAGACTGTTTCCAAATCAAATTTTCTTTCTATTGTAGTATCTTGAATTATACTTTTTATCTCACTTGCAAAAATCAATTTTTCATCATTTAAATAATAATATAATGGTTTTATGCCAAATCTATCTCTTATAATATATACTTCTTTTGTCTTTTTATTAAATAAACAAATCGCATAGCATCCCTCTATTTTATTTAATGTCTCTTCAAGGCCAAAACAATGAATATACTTTATTAAGACTTCAGTATCACCTTTTGTAGTAAATGTATATCCTTTAAGCATTAATGTCTCTTTTAATTCAATATAATTATATATTTCACCATTATATATTATAACTAAATTATCAAATTCATATGGTTGCAATGATTTATTAGATAAATCCTGTATTTTTAGTAATACATGTCCTAATCCAATATTATCATTTATATAAATCTTATTTCCATCTGGTCCCCTATGTTTTAAAACTCTAATCATGTCTTGTATTTCTTTAGCTTTTACATTTTTGTTATTTAAATTAATTTTTCCAACAATTCCACACATTATTTGCTCCTTCTATTCAATAAACTATTTTTTCATTCAATACTTCTTATTGTATATTTTTTATATGGCACTTACTAAATATAATTATATTTAGTAAGTGCCATATTCTTAAATTTTCAAATTCACACAAATTTCGCATTCTTTTTCATAAGATAATTCAATTCCCGGATTATAATTATCCTCTGGAGAATGCCAGTCACTTCCAGCAGTAACAAATAGTCCATTTTTCAAAGCTATAGATTGATAAAAACTTTTTTGAGTTTCAGAACTCATCAAATAAAATGCTTCTATTCCTTGTAATCCATATAATTTCATTTTAGATATAAACGTTTCTATTTCATCATCAGTCATATGTATCCTACAAGGATGTGCTAAAACTGGTATTCCTCCAGACTTTAAAATCATATCAATTATAAATTCAACCGTATAATGATTTCTATTAATATAATACTTTGAAGATGGTAATAAAAATGCTCTCTTTGCTTCTTCAAAAGTACTTGCATATCCTTTTTTCACAAGGCCTGCAGCAATATGTGATGTTGTCAAATGTATTCCTGGAGTTAGAGAATTGATTTCATCAAATGAAATAGACATTCCTATACTATTAAACAGTTCAATATAATCATATATCAAATTTATCCGCTCTGCTCTTAATTTAATAAGATACTTTTCTATTTCTTCTAACTTAGAAAAATTATAACCTAGAATATGAACATATTGTTCATTTTCTATATCATAATATGCTTCAAATTCCACACCTGCAATAAATCTAAGTTTTAGCTCTTCTGCTATTTTTTCAGCTTCGCTTATACCTAAAATCGAATCGTGGTCCGTTATAGCAAATGAAGTTACTCCAATTTTCTTTAGCAACCGTATTAATTCAAATGGCGTATAGCTTCCATCTGAATAAAGTGTGTGCAAATGAAAATCAATCATTTTGTATACCTCCAAATGATAAAAAAGTACACTTACAATTTACATAAAAATATCATGTTTTTCATAATTTGTCAACCATTTTTTTCCAATTTAATTTTTTATTTTTGTAAAATAAAAAAACACATCTATCTTGACTAGAAGATGTGTTTTTAACATATAACCAGGCAAACCACGTTTGTGGTTTCTCCATTTCCTATAACTATTATACACAGATTTAGCAGAAATGTCAAATATTTTATATATAACTCTATTTTCTCTAAATTTAATACATTTTTAAAATCATTACTTATTATCTAGAAAGAGAAGTTTTCTAAATTAGAAAGCTTCTCTTTCTTATTTTAATCTATTTCAATTTTTCCTGTATATAATCCATAGTACATTCCATGTTTCTTTATTAAGTCATCATGTTTACCACGTTCCATAATAATTCCATGGTCTAGCACCATAATTAAATCAGAGTTTTTAATTGTTGATAATCTGTGTGCTATAACAAAAACTGTTCTTCCTTTCATTAACTCATCCATACCATCTTGAACTACTTTCTCAGTTCTTGTATCAATTGAAGATGTTGCTTCATCTAGTATTAATACTGGTGGGTTATTTAAGGCTGCTCTTGCAATTGAAAGTAATTGTCTTTGTCCTTGTGATAATCCTTCTCCGCTTCCATCAATCATTGTATCATATCCATGTGGTAAATGTTTTATAAATCTATCAGCATTAGAAAGTTTTGCTGCCTCATATACTTCCTCATCTGTTGCATTTAATTTACCATAACGAATGTTTTCTCTAATTGTTCCAGTAAATAGATTTGTATCTTGTAAAACCATTCCTAAAGATCTTCTTAAGTCTTGTTTTTTAATTTTCTTAATGTTTATTCCATCATAACGAATTTTTCCACCTTGAATATCATAGAAACGATTTATTAAGTTTGTAATAGTTGTTTTTCCTGCACCTGTTGCACCTACAAATGATACTTTTTCTCCTGCATTTGCAACTAATGATATATCATGTAAAACTTCCTTTTTAGGCTCATAACCAAATTTAACATGCTCAAACTCAACATCACCACGAAGTTTTGTATATGTTACACTTCCATCATGATGTGGATGTTTCCAAGCCCACATTCCTGTTCTTTCTTCAACTTCAACTATTTTTCCATTTTCTTCTTTACAATTTACTAAAGTTACATATCCATTATCTTTTTCTGATTCTTCATCTATTAAAGCAAATATTCTTTCAGCTCCAGCTAGTGCCATAATAATTGAATTCATTTGTTGTGATACTTGACCTAGTGGGTTTGTGAATGCTTTTATATATTGTAAAAACGCTGCAATACTTCCTATTGTTAAAATACCATTTACTGCAAGTACTCCACCAATTACTGCAATTAATACATATCCTAAGTTACCTATATTTGCAATACAAGGCATTAATGTATTTGCATAGCTATTTGCTTTTGTCATACTGTCGCATAAAGCTTCGTTTAACTCATCAAATCTTTCTTTGTTTTCTTCTTCATGGCAGAATACTTTTACAACTTTTTGACCTGCCATCATTTCTTCTATATAACCATTTACAATACTTAAGTTCTTTTGTTGAGCTATGAAGTTCTTAGAACTCCTTGATGCAAAGAACCTAGCTACAGCTACCATAATGGCCACCATAACTAAAACTACTAATGTTAAATAGATATCTGTTGCAAACATTGCAATTAAAACTGCTATCATTGATATTGCACAAGAAAATACTTGTGGAATACTTTGTGAAATACATTGTCTTAATGTATCAACATCGTTTGTATAAGTACTCATTGTTTCACCATGTGGATGGCTATCAAAATATCTTATTGGTAATGTTTGCATGTGAACAAACATTTCTTTTCTTATATTATGTAGTATTCCTTGTGATATATTTATCATTAATCTATTATAAAGGTATGTGCTAATAACACCAATTAAATATAAAACTCCCATAGCAACTATTGCATTAAATAAAGAAGAGTAATCAGGATTGCTATTTCCCATAAGTGGTACTATAAAATCATCTATTAAGTATTTTAAGAATTGAACACCTAAAACACTTACTAAGGCACTAATTATTATACTAATACATACAATTACAAATTGTACTTTATATGTCCCTGTTACATACTTTAATAATCTTTTTACTGTTTTAAAAGTATTCTTATTCTTGTTCTTCTTGTTTTCCTTCTCCATCATCTTCCTCTCCTTTCTTTTGAGACTCATATACCTCTTGGTATATTGCATTTGTTTTTAATAATTCTTCTGATGTTCCTATTCCGTTTATTTTTCCATCATCTAGTACTATTATTCTATCTGCATCTTCTACTGATGTTATTCTTTGTGCGATTATTATTTTTGTTGTATTTGGTATTTCTTCTCTAAATGCTTTTCTAATTAAAGCATCTGTTTTTGTATCAACAGCACTTGTTGAATCATCTAATATTAATATTTTTGGTTTCTTAAGTAATGCACGTGCAATACAAAGTCTTTGTTTTTGTCCTCCTGATACATTAGTTCCACCTTGGTCTAATACTGTATCATATTTATCTGGGAATTCTTGGATAAATTGATCTGCTTGTGCTAGTTTACAAACTCTAACTAACTCTTCATCTGAAGCATCTTTATTTCCCCATCTTAAATTTTCTTTTATTGTTCCAGAGAACAATACATTTTTTTGTAATACTACTGCAACCTCATTTCTTAAAGTTTCTATATCATAGTCTCTTACATCTACTCCACCAACTTTAATAGAACCTTTAGTTACATCATAAAGTCTTGGAATTAAGTTTACTATTGTTGACTTAGAACTTCCTGTTGCTCCTATTATTCCTATTGTTTCTCCGGATTTAATGTCTATATTAATATCTTCTAAAGGTAATTCATCTTCTGCTTTTGCATCATCATATTGGAATGATACATGGTCAAATATAATAGAACCATCTTTTACCTCTTTTATAGGATTTTCATTATTATGTATTGTACTTTCTTCATCTAATACTTCTACAATTCTTTTTGCTGATGACTCGGCAATAATTATCATTACAAATACCATTGAAATCATCATTAAGCTAGAAAGTATTTGCCAAGCATAAGTTATTATACTTGATAATTCACCTGTTTGCATTGAGCCACCTACTATTAACTTAGCACCAAGCCAAGATAATAATAATATACAAGTATATATTGCAAGTTGCATTGCGGGTGAGTTAAACGCTACTATTTTTTCTGCTGTTTTAAATAGTTTGTATACTTCATCATTTACATTTCCAAATTTTTTCTCTTCATGTTCTTCTCTGTTATATGCTTTTACTACTCTAATTGCATTTAAGTTTTCTCCAACAACTCTATTTAAACTATCATATTTTTTAAATACTTTTTCAAAATATGGATGTGCTTTGATTGCAATAAAGAATAACACTACTGCTAATATTGGCATAACAACTACAAATATCCATGCTAACTCACTATTTATGCTAAATGCCATAACTAGAGCAAATATAAGCATTATAGGTGCTCTAACTAAAATTCTTATTATCATCTGGAATGCTTGTTGTACGTTTGTTACATCTGTCGTAAGTCTTGTTACTAAACTTGATGTTGAAAATTTATCTATGTTTGTAAAAGAATAATTTTGTATGTTATAAAACATTCCTTGTCTTAGATTTTTTGCAAAACCTGCTGATGCTTTTGCTGCATATCTTCCTGATAGCATACCAAATGTTAATGATAAAAAGGCTGAAACAACTAGAATGGCTCCTATTTTAAATATATAATTTAAATCACTATTTTCTATACCAACATCTATTATTCTTGCCATTAGGTATGGTATTAAAACTTCCATGATAACTTCAAAAACAACAAAAATAGGTGTTAATATTGAGTCTTTTTTATACTGTTTTATATATTTTGCTAATTTCTTTATCATTTTTCTTATCCTCTCCTTTTCTCTAAATTTATTGACATCTTCTTTGTCAATTCTTTGTACATTTTAATTTCTTCTTTCGTTATCCCTTCTGTTGCCTGTCTTTCTACTTTTTCTATGCCTTTTTCAAGTTCTTTTCTTAATTCTAAAGCCTTTTCTGTTAATACTATTCTTCTTAGTCTTGCATCGTTACCTACTGTTTCTCTTTTTATCAACCCATTTTTTTCCATGTTTTGGAGCATTCCTGCTATGCTTGCTCTTCTTATGTCAAAATTCTTTTCAATGTCTTTTGCAAAAACATCTTTTTTTCTAGACTCTTCATAGATAAAACCAATCATCGCAGATTGAACACCTGTTATTCCATATTTTGCAAGTCTAAAATCCATCTCCCTTTTTAATTGTCTAGATAATATGTGTACACCTTTTCCTAAAGTATTATCACACATAAGTTTCACCTCACAAAATAAATAATTGTTAGGTAGCTAACAATTATTTATTCTAAAACTTATTTTTTTATTTGTCAAGAGAATTTATAAATTTTCTTGGAACTCTTTTTCCTATTGTACTTAATATCTCATAATTAATTGTATCACATTTTTTTGCAACATCTTCTAAAGTAATATTTTTATTATCCCAGATATAAACATCATCTCCAGTACTAACATTCTCTATGTCTGTTACATCTACCATAAAGCTATCCATACATATGCTTCCTATAATAGGTACTTTTTTATTATTTATTACAACTTCTCCTACATTTGACAAAACTCTTCTTAGCCCATCTGCATAACCTATTGGTACAGTTGCTATTTTAGATTTTCTTTTGCTTATAAATCTTCTTCCATAACTAATACTTACATCTTTTTCTACTTCTTTTAAAAAGGTTATTTTTGATTTTAAAGTAGCTACAGGTTTTAAATCTATTTTTTCTTTTACACCAATTCCAGATTCATAACCATACATTATTATTCCAGGTCTTACTAAATTATGCTGATATTTACTAAAATTTATTATTCCATTTGAAGCTAAACTATGCACATATTTTATATCAAAATTATCTTTTACTTTTTCTACTGCTTTTTCAAACCTTTCTAATTGCATCTTAGTATATTCAAAATCCTCATCCGCTGAAGATAAGTGTGTATATACTCCTTCTACTTTTATATTTGGATTTTCTTTTAACATATTTATAAAATTATTTAAATCTTTTAATTCTACCCCTGTTCTTCCCATTCCTGTTTCTATTTCTATATGAATACGTAATTTAGAATTTTTCCTTTTTGCTTCTTCTAAAAACTCTTCAGAACAAATTCCAACAACTAGATTATTTTTTTCTATTTTTTCTATTTCGCTTATATATGGCTGATTAAGAACAAAAATGTCTTTTTTATATCCTAAATTTCTAAGTTCTATTCCTTCATCTACAATTGCTACTGCTACTATATCAAAATCATTTATTATATCTAACCTTGTATTTATATAAGTTCCATATCCTTCTGCTTTTATTACTGGCATAATAGTAGTTTCTGGTTTTAAGAACTTTCTTATTTGCTCTATATTATATTTAAAATTATCTAAATTGACCTCCAAAACAGTTGGTCTTGTTATATCTTCAAACATAAAATTTCTCCTTTAGTTTTAAAAAAGCCCTTGAAAATTCAAGAACTTTTTTAATTATATATTTTATTTCATAGCTTCTTCTACTGCAACTGCTACTGCAACTGATGCTCCAACCATTGGGTTATTACCCATACCGATTAATCCCATCATTTCAACGTGAGCTGGTACTGAAGAACTTCCTGCGAATTGTGCATCTGAGTGCATTCTTCCCATTGTATCTGTCATACCATAAGAAGCTGGTCCAGCTGCCATATTATCTGGGTGTAATGTTCTTCCTGTTCCACCGCCTGAAGCAACTGAGAAGTATTTCTTACCTGCTTCTAATCTTTCTTTCTTATATGTACCTGCTACTGGGTGTTGGAATCTTGTTGGGTTTGTTGAGTTTCCTGTAATTGAAACATCAACATCTTCAAGCCACATGATTGCTACACCTTCTCTAACATCATTTGCTCCATAGCATTTAACTTTTGATCTTTCTCCATCTGAATATTTAATTTCTTCTACTACATTTACTTTTCCTGTAAAGAAATCAAAATCTGTTTTTACATAAGTAAATCCATTTACTCTTGAAATTATTTGTGCTGCATCTTTTCCAAGTCCATTTAAGATAACTCTTAAAGGTGTTTTTCTAACTTTATTTGCTGAATTTGCAATTCCAATTGCACCTTCTGCTGCTGCAAAGCTTTCATGTCCTGCTAAGAATGCAAAACATTTTGTATCTTCTGATAATAACATAGATGCTAAGTTTCCATGTCCAAGTCCTACTTTTCTGTCATCTGCAACAGAACCTGGAATACAGAATGCTTGTAATCCTTCTCCAATTGCTTTTGCTGCATCTGCTGCTTTTGTACAACCTTTTTTGATTGCTATTGCTGCACCTAAAGTATAAGCCCAACATGCATTTTCAAAACAAATTGGTTGTACTCCTTTTACGATTTCATAAGGATTAAAACCTTTATCTGTACATATTTTTAAAGCATCCTCAAAATCTTTTATTCCGTATTTTTCCATAACTGGTTTTATTTGGTCTATTCTTCTTTCATAACTTTCAAATGTTACTGCCATTTTATTTCCTCCTATTATTAGATTATTTTATTTTCCAAGGTGTGTCCCCAATTGCTCAAAAATGTACAAAAGGAAACGTCCCCATTTTATTGCTCTCTTGGATCTATTGTTTTTACTGCTTCATCAAATCTTCCATATGTTCCTGTTGCTTTTTCAATTGCTTCTTTTGGATCAATTCCTTTTTTGATGTTATCCATCATTTTTCCTAAATGAACATATTTGTATCCTATTATTTCATCATTTTTATCTAATCCTAATTCTAGGATATATCCTTCTGTTAATTGTAAATATCTTGGTCCTTTTAAAGTACTTGAATAAATTGTTCCTACTTGTGATGTATGTCCTTTTCCTAAGTCTTCAAGTCCTGAACCTACTGGAAGTCCTCCTTCTGAGAATGCTGTTTGGCTTCTTCCATATACTATTTGTAAGAATAATTCTCTCATTGCTGTGTTTATTGCATCACATACTAAATCTGTATTTAATGCTTCTAGGATTGTTTTTCCTGTTAATATTTCTCCAGCCATAGCTGCTGAATGTGTCATTCCAGAGCATCCTATTGTTTCTATTAAGGCTTCTTGTATAACTCCATCTTTTATATTTAATGTTAATTTACAAGCTCCTTGTTGAGGTGCACACCATCCAACACCATGTGTTAGTCCTGATATGTCCTTTATTTCTTTTGCTTTTACCCATTTTCCTTCTTCTGGTATTGGTGCTGGTCCGTGGTCTACTCCTTTACGAACATAGCACATGTCTTCTAATTCTTTTGAATAAGTCATTTTAATTGCTCCTTTCATTACTTAAGTTTTTTGTACATATAATATATATTTTATTTAGGATATCTTATCATTATCCTAAAGTTAACAACTTTGAATTTCTTTTTTATTTTTTATTTTTATGCTGTTCTTCATATCTTTTTATTTGTTCTTCAGATAATAATAATTGGTTTTTTCTGTGTGGTTTCTTTTTTTCTTCCTCTGGTTTTGTTCCCTCTTGTTTTACACTATTATTAGTTTTATTATCATCATCATTATTATTTTTATTTGCTTCATCAGTATTATATGCAATCTTATTTTCTATATCTCTTATATAGATACCTGTTTCATATGTTTCTTTCCTTCTTATTGTTTTTGGTCCTAATAAATATCTTTTTAGGATTTCTTTATCTTTTTTATTTACTTGTTCTTCGCCAATTCCTAAATATTCATATCTCCATATAATATGTCTTTCATAACTATTAAACTCACTATGTTCTAAGTCTTCATAATTATATTCTACTTTGAATTTCATATTTTGAATTGACATAGTTATATTTGACCACAATGGTCCTGTTTCTGATTTTCTAAATTCCTCTCTTAAAGCTTTTATTCTTCCATATAAAATGCTTACTAACTTCATATAATCGTTTTCATCCAAGTTGAATTTATTTGGTATTTCATATACATTAACAGGCTTCTTCTTTAATATACCTCTTGGAATGTAATAGAAGTATAATTCTCCTTTTTTTTCTCCGTTTGGCATATCTATTACTGAGCTATATAAAAACAATTTATCCCATTTTTCTGGTATCATATAATACAGTTTTTTTTGTATATCTTCGTATATCTCTTTTATTTTCTTTGTGTGATTTAACATACTTTTTATTCCTTATCTAATAAACTTATTCCAGTCATCTCTTCTGGTTTCTCAAGATTCATTAAGTCAAGCATTGTTGGTGCTAAGTCTGCTAGTTTACCATCATCTCTTAATTTTACGTCTTTTTTGCTTGTTACTAATATTAATGGTACTGGATTTGTTGTATGTGCTGTATGTGGTTCTCCTGTTTTATAATCTATCATTTGCTCTGCATTTCCGTGGTCTGCTGTTATAATTAAGTTTCCTTGTTTTTCCTCTACTAATTTTACTACTTTTCCTACACATTCATCTACTGCTTCAACTGCTTTTATTGCTGCTGGTAAACTTCCAGTATGTCCTACCATATCAGTATTTGCATAATTTAATATTATACAATCATATTTATCTTCTGATATTGCTTCTAATACTTTATCTGTTACCTCATATGCACTCATTTCTGGTTTCATATCATAAGTTTCTACTTTAGGAGATGGTACTAATATTCTATCTTCTCCTGGATATTGTTTTTCTTCTCCTCCGTTAAAGAAGAATGTTACATGTGCATATTTTTCAGTTTCAGCAATTCTTAATTGTGTATATCCATGTTTACTTATATATTCTCCAAATGTATTTTTTAATGTTTCTTTTTTGAATGCTATATGAACATTTGGCATTGTTTCATCATAGCTTGTAAAGCATACAAAATATAAATTTAAATCTTTTTTAGTTTCAAAGCCATCAAATTCTGGGTCTACTAATGCTCTTGTTATTTGTCTTGCTCTATCTGGTCTAAAGTTAAAGAATATTACTGAGTCATTTTTTTCTATTTGTGCTACTGGTGTATCTCCATTACAAATTATTGTTGGCTCTACAAATTCATCAAATACTTCTTTTTGGTATGAATCTTCTATTGCATTTATTGCGCTTCCTGCTTTATTTCCTATTCCATTTACCATTGCATCATAAGATTTTTTAACTCTTTCCCATCTTTTATCTCTATCCATACTATAAAATCTACCAGATATTGTTGCTATTTTTCCTACACCTTTTTCTGCCATTTTATCTTGTAATTTCATAATATAACTTTCTGCTGATGCTGGTGGAGTATCTCTACCATCTAAGAAACAATGTACATATACATCTTCAAAGTCTCTTCTTTTTGCCATCTCTAACAAACCAAATAAATGGCGAATATGACTGTGTACTCCTCCATCTGATAATAATCCTAAAATGTGTAATTTAGAATGATTTTTCTTACAATTTTCAATTGCTGCTATAAATTCTGGATTAGTAAAGAAATCTCCATTTTCTATTGATTTTGTTATTCTTGTTAATTCTTGATATACAATTCTTCCTGCTCCTATATTTGTATGTCCAACTTCAGAATTTCCCATTTGTCCTTCTGGTAATCCTACTGCTAATCCGCTTGTTTTTATATCTGTATTTGGATATTTTTTCATTAATTTATCAATATTTGGTGTTTTAGCTAATTTTATAGCATTTCCATCTTTATTTGGATTATCTCCAAAACCATCTAATATCATTAGCATCGTTAGTTTATCTTTCATTTATTTTCTACCATCCTTTTCCTTCTTAAAACTTTTTTTGGACTCATCTCAAAAAACATCTTATTTATCATAATTTACTATTTTACTAAATTCTTCTGCTTTTAAGCTTGCTCCTCCAACTAATCCTCCGTCAATATCTGACATTGAAAATAGTTCTTTTGCATTTGATGACTTAACACTTCCGCCATACTGTATTATAACTCTAGATGCTGTCTCTTGTCCATAGATTTCTCCAATTTTATTTCTTATTTCCTTTATAGAGTTATTTGCATCTTCACTTGTTGCTGTTTTTCCTGTTCCAATTGCCCAAATTGGTTCATATGCAATTATTGTATTTTCTACTTGTTCATTAGTTAACCCTTCTAATGCAAGTTCTGTTTGTTTCGTTATTATATCAGTTGTTTTTCCAGCTTCTCTTTCTTCTAATGTTTCACCAACACATACTATTGGCTTTAATCCATATTTAAATGCTGCTTTTACTTTTTTATTTACTGTTTCATCTGTTTCTGCAAAATATTGTCTTCTTTCTGAATGTCCTATTATTACATATTCAACATTTATTGACTTTAACATTTTACCTGAAACTTCACCAGTATATGCACCTGATTCTTCAAAATGCATATTTTGTGCTCCTATTTTTATATTTGTATTTTGCGCTGTAAGTAAAGCGTAAAATAAATCTGTATAAGGCACACATAATATTACTTCATTTTCTGTGTCTTTTACAAGTGGTATTAATTCATTTATAAATTCTATTGCTTCTCCTGGAAGCATATTCATTTTCCAATTTCCTGCTATTACTTTTCTTCTCATAATAATCTTCCTTTCTCTTTTCACAATTCTAAGGGGAATATTTATCTTCCCCTTATTTAATATTATTTATCTTGTAAACATTCTATTCCTGGTAATTTTTTACCTTCTAAGAATTCTAGTGATGCTCCACCACCTGTTGAAATGTGTGTCATTTTATCTTGAAGACCTGCTTTTCTTACTGCTGCTGCTGAGTCTCCACCACCAATTATTGTTGTTGCATCTAATTCTGATAAAACTTTTGCTATTGCATTTGTTCCTTTTGCAAATTGGTCAAATTCGAATAGTCCTAGTGGTCCATTCCATACTACTGTTTTTGCTTTCTTTAATTCTTCTGAGAACATTTCTATTGTTTTTTCTCCAATATCAAATCCTTCCCATCCATCTGGGATTTCTGTCCAGGCTACTGTTTTACTTTCTGTATCTGGTTTAAATTCTTTACCTACTCTAGTATCTACTGGAAGCATTAATTTTACGCCTTTATCTTTTGCTTTTTGCATTAATTTTCTTGCTAAATCTAATTTATCTTCTTCACACATTGAATTTCCAACACTATATCCTTGTGCTTTGAAGAATGTATAAGCCATTCCTCCACCTATCATTAATGTATCTACTTTTTCTAATAAACTATCTATTACTCCTATTTTGTCAGATACTTTAGCTCCACCTAAGATTGCCATAAATGGTCTAACTGGATTGTCTAAAGCTTCTCCTAAGAATTTTAATTCTTTTTCAATTAAAAATCCTGATACTGCTGGTAAATATGATGCTACTCCTACAGTAGATGCATGTGCTCTATGAGCTGCACCAAATGCATCATTTACATATACTTCTGCCATGCTAGCTAAAGCTTTACTAAATTCTGGATCATTATCTGTTTCTTCTCTATGGAATCTAACATTTTCTAACAATAATATTTCTCCTGGTTTTAAATTAGCTGCTTTTGTTTTAGCATCTTCTCCTATTACATCTTTTGCCATTATTACTTCTTGTCCTAATAATCTTGATAATTCTTTTGCTACAGGAGCTAAAGAAAATTCTGGTTTAAATTCTCCTTTTGGTCTTCCTAAATGAGAACATAAAATAATACTGCAATTTTGTTCTAGTAAATATTTTATAGTTGGTAATGCAGCTACTATCCTTGTATTATCTGTAATATTTCTGTTTTCATCTAATGGTACATTAAAGTCACATCTTACTAAGACTTTTTTTCCTTTCACATCAATATCTCTCACTGTCTTTTTACTCATTTTAAATTCCTCCTTTATTTCTTTTACTATTTTGCACAATTTTCCTTATTTTATAAGACATTCATATTTTATAACAAAAAAGCACACTTTTCAAGTATTCTTTTTAATTTTTTACACCATATTTATAAAAAGATACATTTATTGAAACTAGAAAACTTTCTCTTAGTTCATAATTTAATACATTATATCCATTACTACTATACCACATTAGTTCTTTTATTATTTATATAATATAAAAAAACAGCAAATAAAATAATTTACTGTTCTTTTCATTTTAATATAAGTGGTTCTCCTTTATTTCCTCAAATTCTTTCTTCTTAGTTGACCACATGCTGCATCTATATCAGAACCTAATTCTCTTCTTATAGTTGCTACTATTCCATGGTCATTTAAATAATCCCTAAATTTCATTATATGTTCATTTGAGCTTTTTGTATATGCTCCATTTTCTATTTTATTTATTGGAATTAAATTTACATGACAAAGCATTCCTTTAAGTAAATGTACTAATCCCTTTGCATCATCTAAATTATCATTATTATCTTTTGCTAATGCATATTCAAATGATATTCTTCTATTAGTTTTTTCTATATAATCTTTACATGCTTTTATTAATTCTTCTATTGGATATGCATCATTTACTGGCATCATACTACTTCTTTTTTCATTTGTTGTTGCATGTAATGATATAGATAATGTACAAGGAATATTTTCTTCTGCTAATTTATATATCTTAGGAACTAATCCACTTGTTGAAATACTAATATGACGTGCTCCTATACTTAATCCTTTTTGATTATTTAATATGTGTATTGCATTTATTACATTATCATAATTATCTAGTGGTTCTCCAATTCCCATAAATACTACATTTGATATTCTAACTCCTGTATCTTGTTCAACGGCTAATATTTGTTCTACAATTTCACCTGAGCTTAAGTTTCTAATAAAGTTTATCCCTGTAGAAGCACAGAACTTACACCCCATTTTACAACCGATTTGAGATGATACACAAATGCTATATCCGTGATGATAACTCATTAATACTGTTTCTATTGCATTTCCATCTAATACATCAAATAAATATTTAATTGTTCCATCTTTAGATACTTGTTTTTTTAATATATTAAAATTACACATTGTATAATTTTCTTTTAGTTTTTCCCTTAATTCTAAAGATATATTAGTCATCTCATCAAATGATTTTACTTTTTCTTGATAAATCCATTTAAATATTTGTTCTGCTCTAAATGGCTTTTCTCCCATACTTACTAATTCTTGTTTTAATTCTTCTAAATTATAATCCTTAATATTTTTCACTTTACTTCCTTCCTTACTATAGATTATTGTCTCATTATTTCAACATATTTCTTTTCCAAGTATTTTTTCCTATTTCTTTTGGTATTACTATTTTAGAGGTATTTACACTTCTTTTTTGCAATAGTCCTTCTAGTTCCTCTTCTAAAAAATATTCTTCTTTAAAGAATATTCTTGTTAATATTTTTCTTATTTTTTCAAACTTGGTTTCTTTTCTAACTATTAAAGCATTTTCCATAGTATCACCTCAAATAGGTTTAAACTTATTTTTTATTCTTTATTTAATAACCAATTTAGCACATTTATCTGTTTTATTCCATTATAAGAAGTATATGGTGTAAAGTCCATTGTTAATAAATATTTAGGATTATGGTCTTTGATATTTTCAAGGCTTTTAAGTTCTCTTTCTAAAACTTTTTCATCCATAACCGTATATGCTACTTGGTAATATTCTTCTCCTTTTTCATTTATTGCTATAAAATCAACTTCACTATTGTCTACTTTTCCTACATAAACTTCATAGCCTCTTCTTAACAATTCTAAATAAACTATATTCTCTAATATATGTCCTTGGTCAGCATTCTTACTTCCTAATAAATAATATCTAAGCCCTATATCTGAAACATAATATTTAGCACCACTTGAAAGTCTTTGTTTTCCTTTTATATCATATCTACTTGCTTTATATAAAATAAAAGCTTCCATTAATGCTGATAAATAACTCTCAACTGTTGGAACTGTTATATTTCTTCCTGAAGAACACATTGTATTTGCTATTTTAGTACTTGAGCATAAATTTCCTATATTATCAAACATAAACCTAACAACACTATCTAAAGCACTAATATCAGATATTTTCTTTCTCGTTGCTATATCCTTAATTAATATTGTATTATATATACCGTCTAAATAAGCTCTTATGTCTTTTACATTTTCTAAATTCAAAGCATATGGAAATGAACTTTTAGTTATATAATCAACGTATTTTTGTTGAAGGTCACTTTCACCTCTATATGATATATATTCTTCAAATGACAATGGTAACATCTTTATTTCTACATATCTTCCAGAAAGTAAAGTTGCAAGTTCTCCTGATAACAAATTTGCATTTGAGCCCGTTATATATAAATCCACATTTTTCTTTATATATAAACTATCACATGCTTTTTGAAAATCTTCTACAATTTGTACTTCATCTAAGAACACATAATTTTGTTTGTCACTTATAAGTTTAGCTTTTACATACTCATATAAATCTTTATAATTTTTTATAAAATCATAATCTGCATCTTCTAAATTTATCCTTATTATTTGTTCTTCTTTTATTCCGTTTTTCTTCAAATAGTCTATATATAAATCAAATAAAGTAGATTTACCACATCTTCTTATTCCAGTTATTACTTTTATTAAATCTTTATCTTTAAAACTTATTAATTCTTCTAAATATTTTTTTCTCTCTATCATAATATACACCTCTTTGCTTTATTTTCTTAATTTTATCATAATATTAGCAAAAAGTCAATTTTGTAAAACATATTTTACAAAATTGGTATTTATTTGTTTTTTTGTAAAATTCGTTTTATAAAAATATCAACTAGTTATATATGAAATTTTCTTACAATCGCTGCTTTCACATCTTTTGCGCATAAGAACAGAGTAAGTATCAAATTCAAAATAGAAATACCACTTGCAACTATACTAAGTACTTTATTTTCTAATATATTTTCACTTATTAATATTACAGGTATCATACTAAGTAACACTATAATTAGTTGGTAAATCGCATATTTAATATATTTCTTATGGCTTACTATTGTAAGTACTAGCATAGTAACATTTGCTATCATAATTATTATAGGAACCGATATATTTATAGACCATTTTTCAAAACCTAGTTTATAATCTATAAATACGGTAAGAAGTGATATTGCAATTGCTTGCACTAATACGTGTCCTGCTATATTTATGTTTTTCTTAATTGAATAAAATACTGTAATCCATACATATATAATACCTGCATTTGAAAGTGCAGCCCATGGAACTTCAGGAGTTGTCAATTTATTTATAAGTAACAAAAGAAGTCCCAATACCACAGAACATATAAGAAGTATCTTAAATATTAAATCTTTCTTTTTACTACTTAATTTCTTTGGATATATCATCTAAAACACCATTACTTTCTATTTCTACATTAATATTTCTTTCTTTTAAAAAGTTATAAAAACATTTTTCAATACTATTATCTTTTAATATTGATGTAAATGTAAATACCATCTTATTTTCAAAAGTACAACTAGAACATTTTATTTTCTCAACAGGCTCTGGTGCAATAAGCATTAAGAAATAATCTATATAATCTTTGTATTTACCAATTATACCAACTCTTCCTATATTTGAATATGTTATAGTTGTATATTTTCTAATCTCTATATAACTTAGTCTTACAAAGAATTTTTTAATTATTAAAGGTAATATCTTTATTATAAAATTAGTTCCAAGCTTTACATTTGCTGACATTGTCTTTATTATTTCTTCTTCTTGTAACCTTTTCTTAAAATCTGTTTTTACAAATTCTATTATTTTATCAAAAGTGTCTAGATTATCTTTTTTCATTTCCGCTTCTAATGTTATATAAGAAAAGAAATTAGACATTGTCTTTGATGGAAAATATTTTTTTAAGTTTACTGGAATACACACTTTAATTGGCTTGCTACCTTTATAATTATATTTTTTATAATTTGCTTCATATATAGAATATATTAAAACTGCTGTCAGATATTGTGTTATAGTTGCTTCGTATTTTTTGCTTTCCTTTTTTAGTGCCTCTAAATCTATTATTTCATGTATTGTAGAAATTGCACCAAAACCAATTTTCTTTCCTTTTAACACATATGCTTTCTTAGATGAAGCGTTTCCTTTAGCTTTTTTATCATAGTTTTTCATATAGCTATCTTCTGTGTTATTTTCTACTATTTTTCTTGTGCTTCTTTCTTCTTTTAATTCATCTTTATGTAATAATTCTAAATAATTATATATTATTTCTTTAAAAAACATATTTCCACTATTTCCATCTGTTAGAGAGTGGAATATATCTATATTTATTTTATTTTCAAAATAAGTTACTTTAAATAAATAATTATTGTTAGTTCTTGGCTCTATATATTTACAAGGATAATCCTTTTCTTCCTCTATAACTACATCTTTTGGATTATATTCTAAATAATACCAAAAAAATCCTGCTTTCATCCTTACTTTGAATGATGGATATTGCACTAATGCTCTATTTACTGCCTTGTATAACATTTTAGGCTCTACTTTCTCTTTTAACACAGCTGACAATCTAAAAACCGTACTATATTTTCTACCTGCTGCAATAGGAAATATCTTCGCGGAATTATCCAACCTTCTCCAATATAATTTATTATCTTTTTTTATTTTTTTATTTTTCATTATAATAAAGTCCTTCCTTGAGACATTTGGGGACGAGTCTAATTTGTCTCATTTACCATATCAATTAAATCCTGATATCCTTTACTAATTAATTCCTTATCACCTTTTTCATTTATTATCCAAATATGACCAGCACCAGAATATTCTTTTACTTCTATATCTTTTCCTTGTTCTTTTGCCTTTTTCTCTAATACTTCTACATCTGGATTTAATATATCACTTGTTCCAGTCATTATTGTAATGTTACCTAATTTTGATAAATCTCCATCTATTGGATTTACTAAATAACTGTTTATTCCGTCATCTCCTGCATAAGCTATCCCTGCTAGTTTTAATGCTTCCTTATTTAGTTCTTTATCTTCTTTTTGAACTTCATCAATATTTGGATTAGTTAATCTTACATCTAACCAAGGTGATATTAATATTGTTTTATTTGGCATTACTATATTTTCTTCTGATACTTTTTCAAGCAATCCTAATGCTAATCCTCCTCCTGCTGAGTCTCCCATTACAATCAAACTTTCAGGATTTACTTTATTAATCACTTCTTTATATAATGGCTCTACCATATTATATACATCTTTATATGTATATTTTGGTGTTAATGGATAATCTGGAATTATCACTTCTGCTTTAGTATCTACAACTAATTTTCTTATAAAATTCCAATGAGCTTCACTCATCTCTGCCATATATGAGCCACCATGGAAATATAATATTCTTGTATTACTTACTTCACCTTCTTTAGGTGTTACCACAAATACTTTTCTTCCTTGAAATTTCTCAGTTTTCACATTACATATATCTTCTATTTGTACCGGTTCTTTTGACTCTATATCTGTAAATTTTAGATATGCTAAAACTATTAATCCTATCCCTATTAAAATTAATAATACTGCAAATATTGTTATTGTTACTTTCTTTTTCATATTCCCCACCTATATTATTTTGCTTTTATTATTTTACCATATAACATTACAAAACTCAATCAAATTAATTATATATTAATCGTTATTTTCTTACAGTATTACAGCGAGGAAATGAATCCTCGCTGTAATAGTTATTGTTATCCAAATAAATCTTTGAATAATAGCTTCTTTTTTAGTTCCAAACAAATCTAATAAAAATAGTCATACATACAATAATCAGGCCTAAACATACCAATGCAACACAAACCACATTAGTAATATTCTCTCTAAACATCCAAGATAAGTATGCTTTATAACATCCTAGTCCAATTACTATAATACAAAATGCAACAAACACACAATTTGCAAAGAACATATAAAATCCTTTCTCTTAAGAAGCCTGTTTCTTCTAATTAGTAGAAACTAATATACTTACAATAACACATTAATTTTACCACAATTTTACATAAATAGCAAGAAAAAAGAATGTAGCATCTACACTCTTTTATCCAAATAATCCACGTTTTTTAACTGGTGGTTGTTCATTCATTGTTCTTGCAAGTTGTGTCAATAACTCTCTTTGTTCTTTTGTTAATCTCTTTGGTGTTTGAACTGTAACTGTAAATATAAAATCTCCTGTACTATTAGAACTAATTGACTTAAATCCTTTATTTCTAATATTAAACTTAGTTCCTGTTTGTGTTCCTTCTGGTATTTTATATTTTTCTTTACTTCCGTCAACCATTGGAATTTCTAGCTCTGCGCCTAATGTTGCTTGAGTTATTGTTATTGGTATTTCGCAAAGTACATTATTTCCTTTTCTTGTAAACACACTATGTCTTTTTACTTTTACTGTAATATACAAGTCACCTTTCGCTCCACCTTTTTTACCAGGCTCGCCTTCTCCTCTTAATACTACAGTTTGGTTATCATCAATTCCTGCTGGAATTTTTACCTTTATCTTAGGTTGTCTTCTAACAGTTCCTTTACCACGACAATTTTCACAAGGCTCTTTTATAATTTCACCAGTTCCATGGCATGCTGAACATGTTCTTGTTGTTTGCATTTGACCTAAAATTGTATTTTGTACTTGTGTTACTTGACCTGTTCCATGGCATGTAGGACATTTAATAGGAGATGTTCCTGGTTTTGCTCCAGTTCCATGGCATACTTCACATTCCTCATCTCTAGTGATAACTATTTCTTTTTCAACTCCTGAAAAGGCTTGTTCAAATGTTATTTCCATTCTAACATTTAGGTCTGCACCTTTAGAAGGTCCATTTCGTCTAGCTGATGAACTCCTTCCTCCAAAGCCTCCTCCAAAAATTGATGAGAAAATATCTCCTAAATCTCCAAAGTCTCCAAAGTTATCGAATCCAGAACTAGAATATGAATAATATCCTCCCTGTCCAAATGGTCCTCCTTGGCCACCAAATCCACCTTGTGGTCCATTATGTCCAAACTGGTCATACATTTTTCTTTTTTGAGGATCTGACAAGTTTTCATAAGCTTCATTTACTTCTTTAAATTTAGCTTCTGCTTCTTCTTTATTATTTGGGTTTGCATCAGGATGATATTTTTTTGCAAGTTTACGATAAGCTTTCTTTATCTCATCTTGTGTTGCATCTTTACTTACTCCTAACACTTCATAATAATCTCTTTTTTCTGCCATTACATTTCCTCCTTAAGCAATAAAGAAGGTTAGAGGAAGTTCCTCTAATCCTCCTTATTTCTTACTTTATTTATTGTCTTTATTATCTTTGCCCTCATCTTCTACTTTATAGTCTGCATCATATACATTTCCATTTTCATCTGTTTTTGGTCCATCATTTTGAGCTCCTGCATCATTTGCTCCAGCTCCTGCAGCTCCATTTGGATTTGCATTTTTGTATAATTGTTCTGACATATCATAGAATACTTTTGTCAATTTTTCTGTAGCTTCTTTGATTTTTGCTGTATCGTTTGTTTCTAATGCTTTCTTAGTATTATCTATTTCTGTTTCAACTTTAGCTTTTTCTTCTCCAGAAATTTTATCTCCTAAGTCTTTTAATGTTTTTTCACTATTATATACTAAGCTTTCAGCATTATTTTTAACTTCTATTTCTTCTTTCTTCTTCTTATCTTCTTCAGCATGTGCTTCTGCATCTTTAACAGCTTTATCAATATCTTCATCTGTTAAGTTTGTAGATGCTGTAATTGCTACATTTTGTTCATTTCCTGTTGCCATATCTTTTGCAGATACGTGAACTATACCGTTTGCATCTATATCAAATGTTACTTCGATTTGTGGTACTCCTCTTGGTGCTGCTGGAATTCCTGTTAATTGGAATCTTCCTAAAGTTTTGTTATATGCAGCCATTTCACGTTCACCTTGTAATACGTGAATTTCAACTGATGTTTGACCATCTGCTGCTGTTGAGAATATTTGTGATTTCTTTGTTGGTATTGTTGTATTTCTTTCAATTAATTTTGTAAATACTCCACCATATGTTTCAATACCAAGTGAAAGTGGTGTTACGTCTAATAATACTAAGTCTTTAACATCTCCTGATAAAACACCACCTTGAATAGCTGCACCAATTGCAACACATTCATCAGGGTTAATTCCTTTATCAGGCTCTTTTCCTGTTATTCTCTTAACTTCTTCTTGAACAGCTGGAACTCTTGTAGATCCACCTACTAATAATACTTTATGAATATCATTTGGTGTAAGTCCTGCATCTTTTAATGCTTGATTTACAGGTCCTGATGTTGATTCTACTAAATCATGAATTAATTCTTCAAATTTAGCTCTTGTTAAAGTTACATCTAAGTGTTTTGGTCCTGTTGCATCAGCTGTAATGAATGGTAAGTTAATTTGTGTTTGTTGAACACCTGATAATTCTATTTTAGCTTTTTCAGCTGCTTCTTTTAATCTTTGCATTGCCATTTTATCTTGTTTTAAGTCAATTCCATTTGATTTTTTGAATTCATCTACTAAATAATTTATGATAGCTTCATCAAAATCGTCACCACCTAAATGTGTGTTACCATTTGTAGCTAAAACTTCAAATACACCATCACCAATATCTAGGATAGATACATCAAATGTTCCTCCACCTAAATCATAAATCATGATTTTTTGGTCTTGTTCTTTATCCATACCATAAGCTAAAGCTGCTGCTGTTGGTTCATTTATAATTCTTAATACTTCTAGTCCTGCAATTTTTCCAGCATCTTTTGTTGCTTGTCTTTGGCTATCACTAAAGTAAGCTGGTACTGTAATAACTGCTTGTGTTACTTTTTGTCCTAAATAATTCTCAGCATCTGTTTTTAGTTTTTGTAATATCATTGCTGAAATTTCTTGTGGAGAGAATTTTTCTCCATCTATATCTACTTTTTCATTTGTTCCCATTTTTCTTTTTATAGATATAACAGTATTTTCTGGATTTGTTACTGCTTGACGTTTTGCAATTTGTCCAACTAGTCTTTCACCATTTTTAGAGAATGCAACTACTGATGGAGTTGTTCTATTTCCCTCTGCATTTGGTATAACTACTGGTTCTCCTCCTTCCATAACTGCTACACATGAGTTTGTTGTTCCTAAGTCAATTCCTATAATTTTTCCCATTTTTATTCATCCTTTCCTTGCTGTTTTTGAGGACGGGGCAAAAAACAGCATTTTATTTTTTTACTCTTATCCCCGTCAATAAAAGCTTTTTTATATATTTATTAAAATTTAATAACATTATTTTGTTTTAAGATGAGGCTGTTTTTTGACCCCGTCCCAAAACTATTATTTATATAAACAATAAATTTAATAACGATGTTATTCCAATCTGCATAAGTATACCAGTTATTGTAAATGTTACTCTATCAACAAGATGGTCATACAATTTATTTAATAGCTGTGTTAATGCTAAACCTATTACAAAATAGGTTACAACCATTGCTAAAAAATAACTTCCAGCTGGTAACCAAAGCATAGGATAAACTATATAAAATATGCCCCTTGTTACTATCATTTGCTTTACTGCTATACAAACCGCATAGATTAGTGCATTTATCAAATTTCCACAGTCTTTATTTATTGTAGAATATAATATATTAAATATAATTGCATCAAGTAATATTCCAACTAATATACTTATTATACTACTAGCATTCAACACTTTTACATTCCCCTTATTTATTCTAGTTTGCTACTGCTACCATTGAATGTCTTATTACTTTGCTTCCTATTTTATAGCCTTTTCTATATACTTCAACAATTTCTTTTTCGCCTTTTGTTTCATCTTGTACACTTCTTACTGCTTCATGTAATTCTGGATCAAATGTCTCTCCCATAGCTTCTATTTCTTCTATTCCTTTTGACTTCAATACATCATTAAATTGTTTTAGTACTAATTCTATTCCTTGTTTATAACTTTCATCTTTTGTTTCTACTTTAGCTGCATTTTCTAAGTTATCTAAGATTGGAAGTATACTTTCTACTACATCTGATAGTATTGAGTTATATAAACTTTCCCTTTCTTTTTTACTTCTTTTTTTGAAGTTTTCAAATTCTGCTAAGATTCTTTTGAAATGGTCATCTAAAGCATCATAATCTTCTTTTGGTACCATTTCTTTTGTCTTATTTTCCTTTGCTTCTACTTTTTCCTCTTTTTTGCTTTCTTTTTTTTCTACTTCTTGATTTTCTTCTTTTTCAGCCATCTTATCCCTTCTTTCTTTTAATTTTCATCATTTTTTTCATTTAATTCATTCAATTTTTTACTAATATATTTCATTACTGAAATTACTTTTGAATAATCCATTCTTTTTGGTCCTATAATTCCTATTGTTCCTAAATCTTTTCCATTTACTTTATGTTTAAAAGTTACAACACTAAAATCTTTTAATTGTTCTTGCTCGTTTTCATCACCTATATAAACTTTTATGTCTTCTGCAAAACCTGTATTTAACATATCTGCAACTAAATCTTTTGTATCTAGAATATTTACGAAGTTTTTTGCTACCTCTAAGCTATTAAATTCTGGTAAATCAAAAGATTTATTTGCTCCTTCTAAGTATATCTTATCATCTTCTTGTAATACTTTCTTTATTTGCTCTATTATTGGTTTTACTACATTTACACTATATGTCATTTCATCATATAGGTAATCTTCTAATGGTCTATCTATTGTCTCTAATGGCTGTCCTTTTAGTTTTTTATTGAACATATAATTTATTGTTTCTACTTGTTTTTGTGATATATCTTCATCAAATTTTATGATGGTTTCTTTTACCATTCCTGTATCTGTTAGTATTACTGCCATCATCATCCTAGAGCCTAATAGTACAAATTTTATTTCTTCTATTAATTGTTCATTTGTTTTTGGTCCAATTGATACTGTAGTATAATGTGTTACTTCTGATATTGTGTTTGCTGTTATTTTTGTTAAGTCTTCTATTTCGTTTACTTTTGTTTCTAGTTTATCACTTATATATTTTATTTCTTCTAAGCTTATATCTTTATCATTTACTAGCTCATCTACATAGTACCTATATCCTTTTTCTGATGGTACTCTTCCGCTTGATGTATGTGTTTTATCTAAGTAACCATTTTTTTCTAGTTCTGCCATCTCATTTCTTATTGTTGCACTACTACAATTCAAACCATGATTTTTAGTTAAAGCATTTGAACTAACTGGTTCTGCTGTGTTTATATATTCTTCTACTATTGCTTGTAGTACTTTCTTTTTTCTATCATCTAACAATTTTTTCACCTCTTTTTTAATTGTTAGTTTTAGCACTCTTTTAGTTCGTTTGCTAACCTTTCTATATATTATACCCAATATTAGCACTTGTCAATACTTTCTGCTAAAAATTTTGTGAATTTTTTGTGAAAAAGAAAAAACTATATAACCCTAATTAGAATTACATAGTTTAATATCTGTTTTATAAATTTATTTTATTATTTCATAAGTATTATCTCCTGTCTTTTTTAGCTGAACATCAGACTTAAGAGAAACTAGCGGACGAAAACCATTAAGGTCGGCGTTATAGCTGGTGTTGTACACACGGCCGATATAGTAAACATACATCACATTGTTAGTACCAGTACCAGAAGGGCTGGCAACCCACATTCCATAAGCATTGCTTGTAGAATTTATTACATAAGTTGGATCACTACTATCTAAATAATCAGAAGAACTTGATATATAAGTATTCCAATTACTTCCTCCGTCTACACTTATTTGGTATCCCGTAGTACTACTTGCTCGTGTCTTATATTTACCACTTGGATAGTTTTTATCTGGATGAGCTTTATTATATGACTCAAATAGTAACTCTATTGTTGGTCCTCCTATTGCATAATCTGCTATATTATTTTCTACAAATCCACTCCAAGCATTCGTATCTAACATATATGCTACTGATTTCATATTATTACTTGCACTTGTATATTTATTAAAGAAATCACTATTTAATGCTTTTATTCTTTCATCTGTTATATCTGCTGAACCTGCATATTTGCTATATACCCCACTAAAGCTTGCTCCCTTTGGATAACTAGTACTTTTTGTTACTGTTGCTCCATCTTTTGTTGGGCAATAATCAGTATCTATATAATCACTTGCTATTAAATATATATTATCATCATCTATATGGAATATCATCCATTTTCCTGGTGCAGTAGTTTCTATTGCATCATTACTGCTACATTCATAGTTTGTTACATATTTTCCATATAATTCCTTCTTTTGTTCATCAGTTAATTCTGCTGCTGTTATTCCTTTTATTTCTATTTCTCCATCATAAATTTCTGATACTGCTATTTCGTATTTTCCTCCATATTCTTCCTTTGTTGTTAATATGTCGTCTGTACTAACATCATCTGGTACACTTTCAAAATATTTCTCTAGAATGTCATGTAATTCTTGTTGCGTAATATCACTTCTTCCACTTGCCGTTATTGCTAAAATATCTTTCTGTGCTTTTTCTATTACATTTCCTTTTTCAGTTTCTTCTTTTGCAGTTTGAGCTTGATTAATTATTCCATTATCACCTGTTATTGCTCCTATTGATATCCCTGCTAAAATTAACAAAACTATAATAGTTACTACTAAAGCAATAAGTGTAATTCCTCTTTCTTTTCTTATCTTCATTACTTTTCCTCCTTAGTTTTCGTATATTTTTTGTCTTTTTGCGCATGATATTTAATGCGTCTTTTATCGTATTTAATTATACCTTATTAGAAATTATTTGTAAATATTTTTTGCGATTTTTGTCGTTTTATTTTAGAGTTTTGTCAAAATTAAAGTCATTCCAAAAAAGGTTATAAAAGTTTATATTATTAATGTAGAAAGTGGTGAGTTTATGGAAAAATCAAAAATTAACGAACATATTGGGAAACTATTTCAAGAATATAGACAAAAAAATAACCTAACACAAAACCAAGTAGCAGAAATAACAGGTTTAGAGCCAAGACATATTAGTCAAATAGAAAGAGGTTTTTCAAAAGGTAGTATAGATACATTAATAAAACTATGTAACGCTTATAAAATTACACCAGATATAGTTTTATATGATTTATTAGATGATGATGTAAAAGAGTATGTTTCAATATATGATGAAAAATTTAAAAAGCTAAGTAAAAGAGATAAAGAAGCTGTTTTAAATTTAATAGACTTTTTCTTAAAAAAATAAACCTAAAGTAATTTACTTTAAGTTTATTTTTATTTTAAACATTTTTTCCATGGCAATTTTTATATTTTTTTCCGCTTCCACAAGGGCAACTTTTCATTTCTTCCTACTTTGGGAATATCAGTTTTTTCTTTAATCTTTCCTCCTTCTTTCCAAATAGGCATTCTATCTTTTATCTTCCCAATATATCTAATAATTTCTTGTTTTTCTAAATCATCTATTTCAAAATATCTATCTAGTACTTCCTTCAGATTTTTATTTGCCTCATCAATATCTATTTGACTATAATCTATATAGTCATTTATTATTTCTCCTCTTAAAAGCTCATCATCATTAATATCAAACCAATAATATTCTTTTAAGAAATTTCTAAATTGTTTATATTCAATTAAATCCAATATATATTTACCATTCCCTATACTTTTGTAAAAACTCTCATTATATATTGTATATTTTCTATGTTTTAATAAAAAATTCTCTATTTCATCATCTCTTAAATTAAAATTACAAATAGCTTGTTTTTCAAAGTTATACAATATAGGCTCTAATTCAAGTAAACTAAAAAATTTAATTATATTTTCATATTCTTCAAAACCAATAGCTATATCTCTTTTTATAATATTATAAGCATCTTCAATTTTAATTACTCCATATGTATCTGCCATTCCTATAGAATATTGTATAATATTTTTATAAAAATCTAAGTATATACACTTGTCTATTTTTCTTATTTTATCTTTTATGTATTTGGGTATATGAACAATAATTTTATCTTTTTCTTTTTTACAAAAGATAAAATTCAATTGTTTTAATACTTTTATTGTATCAAATGAAACATTATTAGCCTTTTCTTTTTGAAATTCAAAAAATTGTTCTTTGTTTGCTATATATTTTATATCTTTAAATCTTCTCTCATTTAAAAACTCGAATATTTTATTAAAATTTTTATCTAAAAATTTAATTATTGTTTCTACAATTACTTCTTTTTTCTTATGTTGCAAGCTCCATATTTGTTCTATAATATCTTCTATATTTCCTGCATATCCATAAGATAAATAAGTTGACAATAGTTCTTTTTTTGTTTTCTCCTGTAGATAATCTTTAAACTCCTTATTTTCATCTACTTTATCCTTAAATTCTTCTGTCAATATATCAAATATAGCATCTTCTAAATTTTGTTCCATATAATTTCTCCTTATTATTCTTCAACTAAATATTATTAATATTAAAATATCAGCAATTCTGTCATTTGTCAAATAAAATACCAGAAGTTTTTAATCTTCTGGCTTTTATTTATTATTTACTACTTGTTTGATTTAACATCCATAAATTTTTCATATAAAGAGAAATGTAATTATCCATTAAGCTAGATGTTCCATAATCTTTTTGATTATCTGCTTCTTCTTTTATCTCAGTTACTTTTTTAAGTAAAGTATTATAGTCTGTTATAATATTTTTAATAACTTCACATTCGTCTATTTTTTCATTCTTAGCCTCTGCAATACAAGTATTATCTAGATAATCTTCCATAGTTCCTAATGGTTCATTGTTAAGCATTAAAATATGTTCTGCAACTTCATCTATTTGTTCATTTATTTCATCATAATATTCCTCAAGTTTAGTATGCATAGTAAAGAAATCTTTTCCTTTAACATTCCAATGATAATTTTGAAGCTTTCTGTAAAATACATTTAAATCAGAAAGTAAGCAATTTAAATTTTTAACTAAATTTTCCATAAATAACCTCCTTATTCTTTTAAATTAATTTTTCCAAACAGATTTTATTTTATACATTTTTTTGCTTAATATTTTTATCAATTTTGTAAATAATAAAATTATAAATATTTTTAGGAGGTAATTTTAATGGATAATAATCGTTATATATTAAATGAATTAAATAAAGGAATTAAAATGGGAATGGATTCAATTTCCAATGTTTCTGAAAAAGTTCAAGATGATAGATTTAAACAAGATTTAAAATATCAATATGATGAATATAATAAAATTTTAAACGAAGTAAATGACGAGCTTACACATTATGATGATTTTCCTAAAGAAATAAACCCTGTCCAAAAAGCTATGGGATGGATGGGTGTTGAAATGAACACAATGATGGATAAAAGTAATTCTAAAATAGCAGAACTTATGATACAAGGAACAAATATGGGAATTATTGAAGGTGTTAAATTACTAAATCAAAATCCAGACGCAGATGAAGAAGTAAAAAATGTTTTAAATGAATTCATTAAATTCCAAGAAAACACAGTAGAACAACTAAAAAAATATTTATAAAAGGAAGGCTCTTGCCTTCCTTATTCTTCATTTACATCTATTAGAGAAAATACTTCTTTATTATTATTTAATTCAACAATATTTAAAATTACACCTTCTCCTACTACTTTTCCGCCTAATTTTTCAATTGTCTCTTTTATTTTTTCCATAGTATTTCCAGTTGCATATATATCATCTACTATGTAAAAATTCTTATTCTTATATGTAGTATTTACTAACTTTGGAAGTTCTACTATATCTTTTCCATATTCTTTTTCATATTCAATTTGTGCTTCTACAGTCGTAGGAGGTAATTTTCCTTGTTTTCTTACTGGGACACATCCAACATTTAATCTATCTGCTATTGCAGAGCCTAGTAAAAATCCTCTTGCTTCTGGTGCTATTATATAGTCTACATTTTTATCTTTTATTTCTTTTACAAATAAATCTATTATTTCTTTTAACGTTTCTTTTTGAATTATTAAAGGCATAATATCGATAAATTCTACACCTTCAATTGGATAATTTTTTTCAGTTCTAATATTTAGTTCATTTTTTAGTATGTTCTTTAATATTTTCATTCTTCTTCTTCTCCTTCATATTCTATATTTGGATTAAATGCAAGTACTGAATAGAATATTGGTGGAAGTATTAATATACCTAATCCAAAGAATCCACCTCTTCCAAAGTTTTGTGCCAAAAGTATTCTTTTCATAATTGCAATTATAAACATTACAATCCATCCAAATATAGGAATTAACCAAAGAAGCATTAAAAATGGTGATAAACCACATACTTTATACATTGTAATCTGTCTATATAATGGAATTATTGCTGCAAATCCATTTTTCCCTGCTTTTTTATAGATAATCCATCTTGTTATTGTACAATATATAAATAATATTAAAATTACCCATAAAACTGTTTTTACAATATTATTTGCAAGCAAAACTTTTAATAATAATTCTATTTTTTGCGAAGTTGTTGTATTTGTTATTGCACTTTTTACAGCTTCTTCCGGACTATCTCCTTGCTCAAGCCTTGTTCTTATCTCATTTATATTTTCATCATTTTCCAAAATATTTCTTATATCTTCTTGACTAGTGTTTCTTATAAATTCTGCTCCTGCATCAATTACACTTTCACTTATTCCCGCATCTTGTGATATTTGTTCTTTATTTTCTTGTATCATATCTGCGATTTCGTCATTTGAATACTTTTCTGTTATTTGATCATATATATCTAATATATCCTCATTACTCATATTTTGTAATTGTTCTGATAATTCTTCAGCAATTTCTTCTTTTGTCTCTACCGCTTCTACTTTATTTCCAAAAAACAATACTGTAATTAATAAAAATATTGTTAATACTATACCTACTTTTCTTAATTTCATAAGCTTTCTCCTTTCAAGAATTTATAAAACCTTTTTTCTTTATTATTCCTTATTTCCTCTTTTGTTGAAGAATCTATAAATTCTATTTTTCCTTTTTCTTTATTTTTACTTAACAATTTATTTTCTTCTAATACATCCTTTAAATGAATAGCCAATCTATTTGCTCCATTAAAGAATTTTACATTATTACCTAATACTTGTCCAATTTCTTTTTGAACTAAAGGATAATGAGTACATCCTAAAACTACATTTTCTACTTTTCCTTTATATTTTCCAATGTTTTCTTCTAGATAATTTTTTATTTTTTCCTCATTTCCTTCTTCAATTAAATCCGCAAGACCTATACATTCTAAAGCTACAGTTTTATGATTATCATATTTATGATATAACAAATTAAATTTTTCGCTTTCTATCGTTCCTTTTGTTGCCATAACTATTGTTTCTTTATCAAAGCTATAGTCATGTACCATTTTGTATGCTGGCTCTATTGCAATTATTAGAATATTCTTATGTTTTTCTCTTAAAACATTTGCCGCTATAGCACTTGCTGTATTACAAGCAATTACAATCGCTTTACAATTTTTTTCTATTAAAAATTTTAATATCTCTTCACATCTATTAGCTATCTCTTTTTCTGTTTTATCTCCATAAGGATTATTTTTTGAATCACTATAATATATATAATTTTCATTTGGAAGTATTTTAATTATTTCTTTAAGTACTGTTACCCCACCAATTCCAGAGTCAAATACTCCAATATTTCCTTTTCTTACTTCTTCTTGCATATTATCTTCTCCATTATCTTATAAAATTAGTTCTTATAGTTTCTTCTTTTTCTGGTAATTTAACACCTAGCTTTCTTCCTGCTTCTATTGATTTTAATAGCCATGCCATATTATTTCCAAGTGTTCTCATTGTTTGAAGACCTTCTTCATCTTTTTCTACATCTTCTTTTTTACTACCATGTACCATATTCCAATATTGAGAACCTACAACTATCATATTAGTCATTAGGAAATATTTATTTACTTCATCAAAAGCTGCTGTTGCTCCACCTCTTCTACAACTAACAACTCCTGCAGCTACTTTATTTGAAAATAAATTTCCTCTTCCATAAAATACTCTATCCATAAAAGATGATAGCATTCCTGATATTGCTGCAAAATGTACTGGACTTCCAAAAACAAATCCATCTGCCTCTTTTGCTTTATCTAAAAATTCATTTACTTTATCATCAATTACACATTTTCCTGTTTTACTGCATCCTCCACATCCAAGACATCCTGAGATTGCTTTATTACCAAGCCAGAAAATCTCTGTATCTATTCCATTCTTTTCTAATGTTTTACTTACCTCTTCTAAAGCTCTATTTGTACATCCATCTTTATGTGGTCCTCCATTTACTAATATTACTTTCATTTCATTCACCTCTTTATTATCTTATGCCAATACTTTATCACTTTTTACTAATTTTTTCAATGGGGACGTTTCCTTTTGCATATTTTTGTATATTTTGGGACACATCTTATGTAAGATGTGTCCCAGATTGCTCATTTTTGCGCAAAAGGAAACGTCCCCATTTTTTAAATGTTCTTTATGTTTTTCTTTTTAAATATAACAAATGTTGGTATTATCATTATTAAGAAATATAATAAGCATATAACTACTGAAAACTCTGGTGTTAAGCCTTCCATTAAAGGCATTCCTCCATATAGGTATTGTGTAAAATCCCAATTTAGTGTTACAAAATATCTTAGGAAACCTATGTTATATTGCATTGCAAGTTGATTTATTACTGCTACACCCATATATCCAAGTAAAGGAAGTGCTATTGCAACTGGTGAGTTGGTAAATATTGTACTTAATGCAAATGATAATGTTGCAAGTAGAATTATACTTGGAAGTATCATTATAATTTGTGTTCCTAAATATGCAAATACATTTATTTCTTGTAGCATATTTGTATTGAAGTTATATACAACTACTGGAACGGATAAGCTATCAAATCCAAAGATAAGTCCACCTACAATTACCTCCATTCCAAGTATTACAACTATTGCAAACACTGTAATTATTAATACTGTTATAAATTTTGAAAGTAAAATTTTATTTCTACTATATGGTTTTACTAATAGTAATTTTATTGTTCCTTTATTAAATTCTTCACTTACTATTGTTCCTGCTATCATTACAACAATTACTATTATAAATAATCCAAATTCACTAAAAAATCTTGATAATATTCCTCTTAAGTCATTTGCTTTTTCTACGTCTACATGATTTTCTATTACATATTTACTTATTTCTCTTTCTTGAATTGCTTCATTATAATCCTTTTTTTCTTGATATGTTAAGTCTGTATTTGAACTATCCATTTGTTCTATTGTGTAACTATATTCTTGATATTTCGATAAAGCTGTATTCATATAATCTTGACCATATTTTATATCTTCATCTACTCTATATTTTGCTACATCTAAGTCTATTTTTGCAACGGCAATTTCTGAATCTAAACTTTCTAATCTTTGTTTATCATCAGTTGAGTTCTTTTCATCTTCTAATGCTTTTACTTTTTCTTCGGCTGTTTGTAATTCCTCATTTGCAAAGTATTTCCAATCATCATTTTTTAATCTTTCTAATAATTCATTTATTTGTTCATCTATTTTGTTTGCCTGTTCTACATTCTTTTCTGCTCCATATAAATATGTGTTTCTTTCAGTTACATATGGCTCTACTGTTGATGCTATTATTTGTGTTTGCCAAGCATCGCTTGGATATTTTTGCATCATATCATATACATCTAGTACTGTTTTATATTCTATATACATTTTTGTATCACTTGTTTTATTAGGATCTAATCCTTTTATTGCTTCTCTTGCATATTCTACATAGCTCTCACTATAATAAGAATAATTTCCACTATTATAAAAATATTTATACATACAGTTTGATAAAATTACAAATGCTAGTGTTACAAATAAAATTATATAAATAGATTTTTTCTTAAAAATCTTTGTTAATTCATTTTTTATTAAATTACTCAATTACATTCCCCCCTGTCTTTTCAAAAAATGCATCTTCTAATGATTTTTCTTCTTTTTTAACTTCATAAATAGAAATATTTTTATTTACTAATAATTCTACTATTTCAGGTACTTCTTCTCTTACTGCATCTATTTTGAATTTATTATTATCAATTATTATTGCTCCTGGAAGTATATCTTTTATTTTAGATGTATCATTTACATCAAATATCTTATAGTTTGCTTTTGCTTCTTTCTTTATTTCTGATATTCCACTTGTTTCGATTATTTCTCCATTTTTTATAATACATACTTTATTTACCAAGTTATCTAATTCTGCTAAGTTATGACTAGATATTAATATTCCCATTCCTTCTTTTTTAGCTAATTCTAAAAGAAGTTCTCTCATTTCTTTTATTCCTTCTGGATCTAATCCATTTGTTGGTTCATCTAATATTAATAATGTTGGCTTATGAAGTATTGCTTGTGCTATTCCTAATCTTTGCCTCATTCCTAGTGAATATTTTGATACTTTGTCGTTTATTCTATTTTCTAGCTTTACAAGTTTTACTACTTCATCTATTCTTTTTTTATCTATTCCTTTATATAAATTCGCCATTAGTTGTAAGTTTTCATATCCTGTTAAATACATATACAAATCTGGATTTTCTACTATTGCACCTACTTTTCCTATTGCTTTTTCAAATTCTTTTTCTATATCAAATCCATTTATTAGTACTCCTCCTTTTGTTATACTTTGAAGTCCTAATATTAATTTTATTGTGGTTGTTTTTCCAGCTCCATTAGGACCAATAAATCCTAATATATCACCTCCACCTATTTCAAAAGAAACGTTTTTAAGAATTTCTTTTTTACCAAAATTCTTATACAAGTTTTCTACACTTAAAATTGGTTTTTCCATGTTTTACCTCCCTCTTTTTCATTTGTTATTATTCTACCACCGCAAAACTTCAAATACCATTTATTTTTTCTTAATTAAATATGAAGAAATTATTAAGCATAAAAAAAGAATGAAAAGCACTATATTTACCTTTCATTCTTAATATGCATATAAATTATTTTTTCAACATATGATAAAGCCTCATAATTTGTTATAAACCTTCCTTTATGTCTATTTTCCACACTTGCCCTTATTACTTTTATTCCTTGATTATATTCTCTCCTATATATTTTTGCAAGAACATCTTTACTTAAGCCCTGTTTCCATTTTTCTATTATTTCTTTTTGTTTCATACCACATACACCTAAATGTAGTATTTCTTTTTTCCTCACAAATTATTAATGAATTCACTTAAAAATTATTTTTACATATAATATTTTAGAGGTGTTATTTATGAATTCTTGTGCTTTTGTTAATTTTATTTCTCTACTTGCTTGTGATATTGCTAAAGACAAATCACAAGAGGAACTAGCTATCCTTGCTACATTTTTTACTCAACTTGGAGATACTTTAGCAACTCTTTCAGCATTAGACAATAACTAATGTATCATTGGTTCGAGTCCAACATGAGGAGCCATTACGTACTTTAATTATTTGATTTGTCTATTAAATATTTTTTGCTTTACTCTCCACGCTTGTGAAACTCCTATAAGTTATCATCCTATTATTTAAATATTCTTGTGATTATTCCATTCTTCATATCATAAATATTATAGACATCGTCCAAAATATCAAAAGTTTCTTGTAAATTATTTTTTGCTGAATACCATCCCATTCCATCTGTAAACCATACAAATTTAAAGCCTTTAATATTTTTTGACTCTTCTGCAAGCATTTTATAACTTCTTGCTGTTTCATTTAACTTTGAACCACCACTTGCATAAAAATTTGTTTCGATTCCATAAATACAATCATCAGTTTTTACAACAAAATCAAATCTTTTTGTTGCTTGATTTTGATTACTAATAAGTGACAAATCTAAATTCCATTTTTTCTCAATATCTTGTAAATACATTTCTTTAAAATATGTATCATTTTTTATAAATCCTGCCTTTTTAATAAATCCCTCTACTAAATCTTCCATTAGATGTCCACCACGATTTTTTCTAGCATTCGAATTTAATCCAGCTTCTACTCCTAAGACATAATCATAAATATTGTTTATTATATGATTACCTATTAAATCAAATAATCCTGTTTCCCTCATAAAAACAATATATTGTTCTATACTATAATCAACGTTATTAAAATTATATTTAAATCTATTTCCGTTTTTATCTAATACAATAATTTCACTTTGTCTAACAGCTAATAAAATTGGAATACACTTTAATACATTTGGATATTTACTTACCAAATTCTCAAATTCCTTTTCAATATTTTGACTTCCAACCAAAGAATTCATCATATTTAATTCAATTTTATATTTATTTGTATTTTTATAAATTGTTTCAAAATCTATATAATATTTATAATCAGCTATACTATCCGTAAAAGACATTAGCCATTCTCTAAAATTTCTCTTCATTTTATTCCTCCATTAATTCTTTATATCTTCTTATAGATAAATCCAAGTATTCTTTTTCATTATCAATACCTATATATTTTCTATTTAATTTTACTCCAGCTATACCTGTCGTACTACTTCCACAAAATGGATCTAAAATTAAATCATTTTCTTTAGTTGATGCTAAAATTATCTTTTCTAATATTTCTAATGGTTTTTGAGTAGGATGTTTTCCTTGTTTCTTTTCTGATGGCTTTGTTATAGAAGTTGTCCATACATCTTTCATCTGCTTATTATTATTTAATTCTTTCATTAATTTATAATTAAATGTATATTTGCTATTCTTTAAGTCCTTTTTTGCCCACAAAATTGTTTCTGTTGAATGTGTAAAAGTTTTACACGCTAAGTTAGGTGGTGGATTAGTTTTTTGCCAAGTTATATTATTCAAAATTTTAAATTTTTCTTCTTCAAGAGCCATCCCTATTGAATAAATATTATGCAACGTCCCACTTATCCATATTGTACCATTATCATTTAATATTCTATAACATTCTCTAATCCATTTTCTATTAAATTTATGTTTTTCTTTAATAGAAGTTGCTTTATCCCAATTTCCTTTATTAACGCTTACCATTCTTCCACCACTACAAGTAATTCCACCATTTGATAAAAAATATGGTGGATCTGCAAATATCATATCAAATTTTTTATCTTCAAATTTTTTTAATACTTTAAAAGTATCTTTATGTATTAATTTAAAATTCTTTGTGTTAAAATAATATTTCAATTTATTCTCCTAAAAAATTTTTTTCATATACTCCAAAAAAGTCGCTCTTCCAGAATAATTCCAATATCTGATATCTTGCTCTATAAATAGCCATTTAATTAGTTTCAATGTCACTTCTATTGGTAACCCTTTATCAAAATGTATGTTTTTTATTTTATTTTTTATATCTATATCTTTACATTCATATATATCATCTATTATTGAAACAACTTTCTGAAATTGTTTATTATTTTCTTGCTTTTTTAATTTTAAATCTTCACAAATATCATCAAACCCCGGACTAGCTGTTCTTCTCTTTCTTTTTCCATTTGCTAAAATTTTCCCTTCACTAAAATTGACTGGAATATCATTTTTCTTTAGAGAAATTAAAAAATCAAATCCGATTATGTAAGTTGGCTGGTCTATCTATATAAATATTATATTTATCATTTTTATAATATATATCCTCAAAAATGTACTCATATCTAGAAGTTTTTTCTCCTCTACCAGTACCTGGTTTTTCTTCTCCAAACAAATCCACTATTAATTTTCTCAAATTATTTCTTTTTTCTATATCATTATTTCCTATACCCTTAAAGTAATTATCCTCTATTTTAATTATTTCCACTATCTTTCACCTCTTATACATTATAATTTGTTATTAACAATTCTGATATTTTCCCTCTACCTTTACTATTTGCATTTATCATTCTTTTAGCTGACACTTCATTAATGTTAAAACCTTTATATACTTTTTCGAAAAAATTATCACTTTCATCAGTATTTTTGGGATTAGAATTACTTAGCATTAATTTTGGATTTTCGAAATCCAATTCTCTATAAAATTTAGCCAATTCCTTTTGATTATCATCATTAAAATCTTCTTTTGTATAAGAAGTAAATCCAGACGTAACAGATAATGGCCTATATGGTGGATCAAAATATACAAATGTATTTCTATCTATATATTTTTTACTTTGTTTATAATCACCATATTGGAATTTAACATTTTTTATCAAATTAGACAATGCTAATAAATTATTTTTATCACATATAGTTGGATTTTTATACTTGCCACAAGGTACATTAAATTTTCCCTGTTTATTTACTCTATACAATCCATTAAAACAAGTACGATTTAAAAATATAAATTCTGCTGCTCTTTTAACATTATTTTCATTTCCTAATACATAAGAATTATACTCTTCTCTAACTTTATAAAAATAATTTTTTCTATTATCTTCATCTAAATTCAAAAATTCATTTTCTTTTTTTTCTAATTGTATGATTAAATCTTCAACATTACTTTTTATAACATTATAACAATTTATTAAATCTTTATTTATATCAAAAGCATAAGCTTGTTTTACATCGTAATTTTGTAAAACATCAAGTAAAACAGCCCCTCCACCTACAAATGGTTCTACATATCTATCTATTTTACCTGTTTTTAATTCCATTGGATAATATTTATTTATTTGTGGTATTAAACTATTTTTTCCACCAGCCCATTTTACAAAAGGTCTTACCAACGTCATTTCTTCCTCCAATTTTTCTATTTTTATAACAACTTAACTATTTATATCACAAAATTTAAGTAAAAACAATTCCTTTAAAATTTTAGTTCTTTTATTTTTGAAATATCAATATTATAAATCTTTCTATAAATATCATCACAATTTAAAGCTGTGATTTTTAAATTACTTAATCCTAACTTTTTTACCATATTGTTTACTTCTTCTTTACTATTTCCTTCAATTTCCAAATATGTTGGTATCATAGGCCAAGTATCAATATCAATTTCTACATTATCTAATTTATATTGTATTCTTTTATTTTCTTGATAACTTCTTGCAACAAAACCAATTTTATTTAGAAATTCATTTGCTACCTCAAAACTATCAACCTTAATTTCTACTTCTTTTGTTCCATCTATTGTATTACTTTCTATATCTTTATATGTAAGTGTTGTTTCTATTCCATTTGTTCTTAAGCGTATCCATTTATCTTTTTGTATAGGTTTTAAATCATATACATATCTCTTTTGATTATATTCTCCTCTTTTTATAGCCCCTAAATCTTCTAACCTTTTTACAATACTTTCTTTATCTATTTCTAGTACTCTAATTTCATATTCTGTTTTCATAGTCCCCTCCAATTTTCTATTAGCATAAATATTATTTTTCACTCCTAATAATTTTTATATCCCATCTTACTATGTATTTCTTTGTGACAATTTGAACAAACCAAAATACATTTCAAGGCTTCTTTTTTATAATCTTTCCATGACATTGTATTTCCTGAACCTAATTTAAAATCCTTCATTTTAGGATTAGTATGATGAAATTCTAAAGCATCAACACATTTATTATATCCGCAAATACTACATTTTCCACCTAATAACTTAATAGCTTGTAATTTCATACTTTTTCTTAATATTGTTTTTTGATGTTTCCTTGTAACATTATCACTTCTTGTTGATTCTCCACTATACTCATAACAATATATTCTAGTTGAACTTTTAGTTTCAAATTGTTTATTACATATTTCACATTTTTTTAACATATATTTTCACGTCCTTGTCTCTTATTATATCTGATTCATTATAGAAAAACTAGCGAACAAAACAAAAAAATAACAGATAATTTCTTATCTGCTATTTACTGGCTCCTCGTGTTGGGCTCGAACCAACGACCTATCGGTTACTGCACTACACTAACTTTCATTAGCATTATATAAAATATAATTTGTAGTCTGGACTTTATCTTTACCATATCTTACGACTTAGGTAGGTGGTGTAAAGTCTCTACACATAGCTTTCGCCTTGCTCGGTATTGTCGTCAACATTACTTGTTACGAGTTTCACCGACTTAGCCACCTTATCATCTATAAGTTTCCTTATAGAGCTGCTAACTTCTTTGATCTTGCGATCTGCTTTACAGCCGAGCGCTCTACCAACTGAGCTAACGAGGAATATATATAAATCTGGCAACAACCTATCTTTCCAGCAGGGTAACCCACAAGTATTTTCGGCACATTTAGGCTTGACTTCTGTGTTCGGGATGGGAACAGGTATTTCCCTAAATGTCATCATCACCAGAAAATTAATTACTTAATTTTTAGTACTTTTTAATTATATATCAATTAGAAAAATATTTCAAGTGTTTTTTTATATTTTATGCAATTTTTTTTATTTTATTCAAGTACTACTCAAAAATACATAGATGAATAATTATTTTAGGTTTTTTCAGATTGATTTTATAATACTGTGGTTAAGCCCTCGAT
>CALXFH010000008.1 GCA_944387555.1 uncultured Clostridia bacterium
TCTTTTCGATATGATAATGTTTGATTATAAACAAAACGGCAACAGCCAAATGTTTTTGCTATCTGTTCTTTCTGCTCATTATTGGGATATATTCTATATTTATATGCTTTTAACATTTTAACTGTCACCACCTTTTTTCTAACCTTGATTTTCTATATATTTTCTTAGCATTTCTTCTGAAACATTTCCTACATTACAAGCAAAATATCCATACAGATAGTATAACATAGAAAATACACTTTTGGCAACCTCGACCCACCGTCTAAAGCCAGTGGGATTGCGGTTGCCTTATTTCAAATATTCATTTAGTACATGGAAAAGTATTTAATTATTGAGTTATTAATAAATTGAAAGAAAATAGAAGCAATTTTTTAGATTAGGTAGTTCTGCGTAGGTGAAATTAAGGGGTAACAAAACACCGATAAGCGAAGCTTAAATCTAAAAAATTGGTTCAATCCCCTTAATTCTTAAATATACAATATGCTATTTTTTGACCCCGTCCTAAAAAACAGCATAAAAATAGGACTATTTTAATAGCCCTATTTTCTATATATTATTCGATTATATCAGATACAACTCCTGAACCAACTGTTCTACCACCTTCACGAATAGCGAATCTTAATCCTTTTTCGATAGCAATTGGTGTGATTAGTTCGATTGTCATTGATACGTTATCTCCTGGCATAACCATTTCTGTTCCAGCAGGTAATTCGATAACACCTGTAACGTCTGTTGTTCTGAAATAGAATTGTGGTCTATATCCATTGAAGAATGGTGTATGACGTCCACCTTCTTCTTTAGTTAATACATAAACCTCTGCTGAGAATTTTGTATGTGGGTGAATTGTTCCTGGTTTACAAAGAACTTGTCCTCTTTCAACTTCTTTTCTATCAATACCTCTTAAAAGAACACCGATGTTGTCACCAGCTTCTGCTTGGTCTAATAGTTTTCTAAACATTTCTACACCTGTAACAACAGTTTTCTTTCTTTCTGTTGTAAGACCGATAATTTCAACTTCGTCTTGAAGTTTAACTTCTCCTCTTTCTACTCTACCTGTTGCAACTGTTCCACGTCCTGTAATTGTGAATACGTCTTCAACTGGCATTAAGAATGGTTGATCGATTGGTCTTTCTGGTGTTGGGATGTAGTTATCAACTGCATCTAATAATTCTTTAATTGGTTGATATACTGGATCATTAGGATCTGTTGATGTAGATTCTAGAACTTGTAATGAAGAACCTTTTATAATTGGAACTTCGTCTCCTGGGAAACCATATTCTGTTAATAAGTCTCTAACTTCCATTTCAACTAATTCTAATAATTCTGGGTCGTCAACCATATCGCATTTATTTAAGTAAACAACGATATATTTAACACCAACTTGTCTAGCAAGTAAGATATGCTCTCTTGTTTGAGGCATTGGTCCATCAGCTGCTGAAACAACTAAGATAGCACCATCCATTTGAGCAGCACCTGTGATCATGTTTTTAACATAGTCAGCATGTCCTGGGCAGTCAACGTGTGCATAGTGTCTTTTATCTGTTTCATATTCTACGTGAGCTGTGTTGATTGTGATTCCTCTTGCTTTTTCTTCTGGAGCACCATCGATTTGATCGTATGCTTCATATTTAGCTTTACCTAATAATGATAAGTATTTTGTAATAGCTGCTGTTGTTGTTGTTTTACCGTGGTCAACGTGACCGATTGTACCGATATTAACGTGTGGCTTTGTTCTTTCAAATTTTTCCTTTGCCATTTTAAATTCCTCCTTAAATTTATTTTATTTTTAAAAATTAAATAACAAAATTATATTTTGCATAAGCATTTTATAACATTTCTGCTAAAAATGCAAGCTTTTTTATTCTTTTTTAGCTCTTGAAGATACAATTGCTTCAGAAACTGATTTTGGAACTTCTTCATAATGAGATGGTTCCATAGAATATGTTCCTCTACCTTGTGTTCTAGAACGTAATTCTGTTGCATAACCAAACATTTCTGATAATGGGATAAATGCATGAATTTCTTGCATTCCATCATTACCTTCCATACCTTCTAGTCTACCACGTCTAGAGTTTACATCTCCTATAACGTCTCCCATGTATTCTTCTGGAACTGTTATTTCAACTTTCATAATTGGCTCTAAGATAACTGCATGAGCTTGTTTCATACCTTCTTTGAATGCCATAGCTGCTGCAATCTTGAAGGCCATTTCTGAAGAGTCAACTTCATGGTATGAACCATCAACTAAACTTACTTTGAAGTCTGTTACTGGATATCCTGCTAAGATACCTGTTTCTGCAGCTTCTCTCATACCTTGTTCAATTGGTTTAATATATTCTTTAGGAACAGCTCCTCCGACAATTTTACTTTCGAATTCAATTCCTTTACCTGGCTCTAATGGTTCCATTTCAAACCAAACGTCACCATATTGTCCTTTACCACCAGATTGACGAATAAATTTACCTTGAACTCTTACTTTGTCTCTAATTGTTTCTTTGTAAGCAACTTGTGGTTTACCTACATTACATTCTACTTTGAATTCTCTTTTTAATCTATCAACGATGATGTCTAGGTGTAATTCACCCATACCAGCGATAATAGTTTGTCCAGTTTCTTGATTTGTATGAACTTTAAATGTTGGGTCTTCTTCTGCTAATTTTCCTAAAGCTATAGCCATTTTTTCTTGTGCTACTTTATCTTTAGGTTCGATAGCTATATCAATAACTGGGTCAGGGAATTCCATAGATTCTAATATTACTGGATGTTCTGGATCACATAATGTATCCCCTGTTGTAACATCTTTTAATCCAACTGCTGCTGCAATATCTCCAGCATATACTTTATCTATATCTTGTCTATGGTTTGAATGCATTTGAAGAATTCTTCCGATTCTCTCTTTTTTATCTTTATTTGAATTTAGTACAGTAGAACCTGATTCTAATGTTCCTGAATATACCCTAATAAAGCATAATTTTCCAACAAATGGGTCTGTTGCAATTTTGAATGCTAATGCTGCAAATGGTTCATTGTCTGAAGTTTTTCTTTCTACTTCATTACCATCTAAGTCAACACCTTTGATATGTGGTATATCTAATGGTGATGGCATATAATCTATAATTGCATTTAATAATTCTTGAACACCTTTGTTTTTATAAGAAGATCCACATGTTACTGGAACTACAGTATTTGCTATTGTTCCTTTACGAAGTCCTTTTTTGATTTCGTCCTCTGTTAAATCTCCTTCTTCTAGGTATTTCATCATTAAATCTTCATCTTGATCTGCTGCAGCTTCAATCATTTTTTCTCTATATTCTTTAGCTAAATCTACCATATCTTCTGGTATATCGCATTCTTCGATTTCTTTTCCTAAATCATCTTTATGAATATATGCTTTCATTTTGATTAAATCTACTATACCTTTAAATTGATCTTCTGCTCCAATTGGTAATTGTACTGGAACAGCATTTGCTTTTAATCTATTTTTTAATTGGTCAACACATAGCATAAAGTTTGCTCCTGTGATGTCCATTTTGTTTACATATACCATTCTTGGTACTTGATACTTATCAGCTTGTCTCCAAACTGTTTCTGTTTGTGGTTGAACTCCACCTTTGGCAGCTAAAACTGTAACAGCACCATCAAGAACTCTTAGAGATCTTTGAACTTCTACTGTAAAGTCAACGTGTCCTGGTGTATCAATTATATTAATTCTATGATTTTTCCAGAAACATGTTGTGGCAGCAGATGTAATTGTTATACCTCTTTCTTGCTCTTGCTCCATCCAGTCCATTGTTGCTTCACCTTCATGAACCTCACCTATTTTATGTGTTTTACCTGTATAGAATAAGATTCTTTCAGTTGTTGTTGTTTTTCCAGCATCAATGTGTGCCATTATTCCTATATTTCTTGTTCTTTCTAGTGGGTATTCTCTTCCTGCCATTTTATATTTCCCCCTCTCTTTTACCATTTATAATGTGCAAATGCTTTATTAGCTTCTGCCATTCTATGTGTATCTTCTTTCTTCTTGAATGCTCCACCGTTTCCAGCTACTGCATCCATTATTTCTCCGGCTAATTTTGCAGCCATTGTTTTTTCATGTCTATTTCTTGCATATGTTACAAGCCATCTTAATCCTAAAGTTTGTCTTCTTTCTGGTCTAATCTCTAATGGAACTTGGTATGTAGCTCCACCTACTCTTCTTGCTTTTACTTCAAGAACTGGCATAACATTTTCTAGAGCTGCTTCAAAAACTTCTAAAGGATCTTTTCCTTCTTTTTCTTTAATAATGTCAAATGCATCATATACTATTTTTTGAGCAACTGATTTTTTACCATCTAGCATTATGTTGTTTACTAATTTTGTAACAACTTTGCTATTATATATTGGATCTGGTAATACTTCTCTTTTTGCTATATATCCTTTTCTTGGCACTATTCTTCCCTCCTTAATTTTAATTAAATATTAATGCTTTATATAGAAAGCATCTAGGTACTCTGAAAAGCTTAAGCTTTTCCGTATAGTGCTATATAATCTATTCTAAATTTAAGTACCTTAAGTTTAGTAAGAATTATAAGCACTAATTCATTTGCTAAACCTAAAGTCTATTTTTTAGGTTTTTTAGCACCGTATTTTGAACGTGCTTGCATTCTGTCTTTAACACCTGCTGTATCTAATGTTCCTCTGATGATATGGTATCTAACACCTGGAAGGTCTTTTACCCTACCACCTCTAATTAATACAACACTGTGTTCTTGTAAGTTATGTCCTATACCTGGGATATAAGAAATAACTTCATAACCATTAGAAAGTCTAACTCTGGCAACTTTTCTTAATGCTGAGTTTGGCTTCTTAGGTGTAACTGTTTTTACAACTGTACAAACTCCTCTTTTTTGTGGAGATCTATTATTTGTTAATCTCTTATTTTTTGAGTTATAACCATAACGTAATGCTGGAGCTTTTGCTTTAGTTGTTTTTGTTTTTCTTCCTTTTCTTACTAATTGATTAATTGTTGGCACTTAAATTTCACCTCCTGTTTTTTTATTTTACAATTTTATTACTTCGTTACGGAAATGCATATTACATGCAATTTACTATAACGAATTATATTGTATCATGTAGTTACCAATAAGTCAAGAAAAACTTGGAATTTCTTCCAAGTTTTTTCTTAAATATTTTTCTTTTTTATTATCTAGTTTGATCATCGCTTTTATTTTTTGCTTCTTGTGCTTTTTTAGCTTCTTCCCTTTTTTGTGCTATTCTTTCTTCTCTTACTTGCTCTACTCCTTTTTGAGCGACTTCTAATACATCATATTTTAAATAATCTCTAAATAATTCATTTTGCTTTTTCTTTTGATTAACTTCTGTTGTTTCATTTTTAGAATCTTCTTGTTTAGAATCTTGTTGCTTTACTTCTTCACTATTATCTGTTCTAAAGAATTTCTTTGCTCTTAATAGTGTTTTTCCTATTAAATTGTCCTTCATGTTTGGAAATCTTTTTGCTAATCTAGGAAATTCTTTTTCGAAATCACTAACTTCAACTGGTAACTTAGTAGTAATATCTGAATCGCTTTTATCTCCTTCTGTTTTATTATTTTCTTTTTGTATTTCTTCTTTCAAAACGTTACTCTTTTCACTTTCTTGTTTTTTATCTTGTTTTGCTTTTAATTTTTCAGCTCTTGTTAAAGGTAATGGATCTTTAGCTGTAAATTTTTTATCTTTCCAACCTTCTAGTTTCACTTGTATGCTGTCTATACTTAAACCTTTCATTAAATTAGTTGCTACCATATCACATTTACTTTTCATACTAGAAATTTGAAAACATTTTGTTCTTAGCTCCTCATTAGAATATCTAGACAATTTATTGTTACTTTGTTGTGATTGAGGTTTTTCATTTTTTATTTTAGCAAATTCTTGATTGTTTTTATCCGCTTGAAATCTTAGTTTAGATAATTCTTGATCAATATCTTCTTTTTGCATTTGCAATGCTGCTATTTCTTCTTTATCTGTAGAAGCTGCAATTTTTTTATTGATTTCTTTTCTTTTTGCTATAAATTCATCTTGCTTTTGTATATTTAAATTCATTTCTTTTTCAAGATCTTCTAAACTTATACTATTTGCTTTATTCTCTCTAGTTATATATTCGCCTTTATAAACTTCTAATTCTTCTTCTAATCTATCTATAAATTCAATTAAATTGTCAACTTTTGGTAAATTATTCATTACTTTTTGCATATTTTGATATTCAGCATATTCTTCCCTTGAAATAGTTTTATTTTGAACCTTTACTTTTAATTCTTCAAATCTTTCTTGTATATCAGGGCTTTTAAAATTTTCATACCATACTCTCCATCTCTTTTTATCTTTCATAAAAATACCTCCTTTGTACCATTCGTACAATTTAACCTCTTTTATAATTATACCATTTTTTAGTAGCATTATCAATCGTTTTATGTAAATTTATTGTATTTTTAATAAAAATGTAATATTTTAGTAATATTTGTAATATAAAAAGGCCTTAGTATTACACTAAAGTCTTTCTTCTAAATCTTTTAAACTTCTATTAGCTAATTCTTGATATCTCAACTTTTTATCTTTAATTTTCTTTCCTTCTAGTTCAGGTAATATTCCAAAATTAGCATTCATAGGCTGGAACTTTTCATTTGGTGTTGATATATATTTAGCTAAAGCTCCTATTACCGTAGTTTCTGGAAATGTTATTTTACTTCCTTTATTTTCAAATGCTTCTATTGCATTTAAAGCTGCAACTAATCCAGATGATATTGATTCAACATATCCTTCTACGCCTGTTATCTGTCCTGCAAAATATATATTAGAATTTGTTTTTAAACAATATGTTTCATCTAATAATTTACTAGAATTAATGTATGTATTTCTATGCATAACTCCATATTTTACAAACTCTGCATTTTGTAGTCCTGGTATCATACTAAATATCCTTTTTTGTTCTCCATATTTCAAATTTGTTTGAAATCCTACCATATTATAAATACTTGCTTGTTTATCATCTTGTCTTAATTGAACAACAGCATAAGGTCTTCTTACAGTTCTTGGGTCATCAAAACCAACTGGTTTTAAGGGTCCAAACCTTAAAGTATCAATTCCTCTTTTTGCCATAATTTCTATTGGCATACAACCTTCAAATATTTCTCTTTTTTCGAAATCATGTAATGTTACAACTTCTGCATTTACAAGTTCATTCCAGAAGTTTTCATATTCTTCTTTATTCATTGGGAGATTTATATAACTTTGTTCTTTTCCCTCTTGTTTTTTTAATCTTTTCCTCCATTCTTCTTCTGTTTCGTCTTTTTTCTTTTCCTGGCTATATCTATCTCCATAAAAAGCTATATTAAAATCAATACTATCTTTACTTATAATTGGTGCTGCTGCATCATAAAAATATAATTTATCTTCACCAGTCATTTTAGAAATTTGTTTTGCTAAACTATCAGAAGTAAGTGGTCCAGTTGCAATAATTACAATTCCATCTTTAGCCATTCTTGATACATCTGTTACCTCTTCATGAACAATTTCTATTAGTGGATTATTTTCAATGGCTTCAGTTACTTTTTTAGAAAATATATCTCTATCAACCGCTAAAGCTTGTCCTGCTGCAACACTTGTTTCATCCGCTGTTTTAATTAATAAAGATCCTAACCTTCTTAATTCTTCTTTTAACAACCCACATGCATTTGTTAATAAATTAGATTTAAAGGAATTGCTACAAACTATTTCTGCTAAATCTTTATTAGAATGTGCAGGTGAAAACTTTATAGGTTTCATTTCATATAATTTCACTTTAATGTTTCTTTTAGCAATTTGGTAAGCCGCTTCGCATCCTGCTAAGCCACCACCAATTACTGTAATATAATCATTCATCTAATTACTCCTTAAAATGGGGACGTTTCCATTTGCTCATTTTTGAACATTTTGGGACAGACCCTTACTAAGATGTATCCCAAATTGCACATTTTTGCGCAAATGGAAACGTTCCCAATTATTATTCAAACAATCTCATTATTTCTTCTCTTGAGAATTTGTTTATAAATGTTGTCTTTGTATCTAGCAAGTTATCTGCTAGTTTTGCTTTCTTTTCTTGTAATTCATATATTTTTTCTTCTATTGAATTTTTTGTTATTAATTTATATACTTGTACATTATTCTTTTGTCCTATTCTATATGCTCTATCTGTTGCTTGATTTTCTGTGGATATATTCCACCAAGGGTCGTAGTGAATTACCATATCTGCTCCTGTTAAGTTTAGTCCTGTTCCTCCTGCTTTTAATGATATTAAGAATAGTTTTATTTCTGGATTTTCATTAAACTCATCTACCATTCTCATTCTTTCATCTACTTTTGTTGCTCCTGTTAGTTTGAAATAATTTATATTACGCTTCTTTAGTTCTTTTTCTATTATTTCAAACATTGATGTATATCCTGAAAATAGTAATATCTTATGTCCTCCATTTATTGCTTCTTCTATTATTTCTATACACTGGTCTAATTTACTACTTCCTCCATTATAGTTATCTATAAATAAACTTGGATGGCAACATATTTGTCTTAATCTTGTTAATGCTGCTAAAATTTGCATTTGTGAGTTTTCAAATCCACTTATTTCTATCTTATCTGCTATTTCTTGTTTTGCCTGAGCTAAATATGTTAAATACAAGTTTCTTTGTTCTTCATTCATTTCATTATTTAATACTGTTACTGTTTTTTCTGGTAATTCTGTTAATACTTCTTTTTTATTTCTTCTTAGAACAAATGGTTCTATTAACATTTTTAATTTTTTCATTGCATTTTCATCTTGTTCTTTTACTATTGGTGTTTCATACATATTTTTAAATTTTCTATATGTAAATAAATATCCTGGCATTATAAAATCAAATATTGACCATAGTTCTGCTAAAGAGTTTTCTATTGGCGTTCCTGTTAAAGCATATCTAGTTTCTGCTTTTATTTGTTTTATTGCCTTTGCATTTTTTGTATTACTATTTTTTAAATATTGTGCTTCATCTGCAATTACATATTTAAACATATAGTTTTTCTCTTTATAGAGTTCAATATCTCTTTTTAGTAAATCGTATGATGTTATGACTAAATCATAATTATCTATTTCATTTATTAATCTTTTTCTTTCTGACAATGTTCCTCTTATAACGGCTGTTTTTAGCTCATTTGTGAATTTTGCCGCTTCGTTTTGCCAGTTTAATGTTAGAGAACTTGGTGATACTACTAAACTTGTTTTTCTATCTTCTTTTTCTGCATAATCTACTATTACTGATAACATTTGAATTGTTTTTCCAAGTCCCATATCATCTGCAAGGATTCCTCCAAAGTGATATTTATCTAATGTTTTTAGCCATCTATATCCTGTTTTTTGGTAATATCTTAGAACATTGTTTAGTTTAGATGGTATTTCTATTTCTTCTTCCAATTGTTCTTTATTTAATCCATTTACTATTTTCTTATATTCTGAATTTTTTAATATTTCTGTTCCCTTTATTCCTTTTAGTAACTGATTTAAATATAATGTTCTATTTACTGGAAGGCGCAATTCTCCATCTTCTAATTCTTTATAGTCTACTCCCATTCCTGTTTTTAATTTGTCTAAAAATTCTATTTCTTTATTATCCTCTAAGTTTATAAAGCTTCCATCTTTTAATCTATAATATTTCTTTTTTAGGGAATATTTTTCCATTATATCTTGTAATTCACTTGAGTCTATATCTATTTTACTTAAATCTATTGTTAGTAAATCATTTTCCACTTTTACGCCAAGCCCTGTCATTTTAGGACTTCTTATTTGTTTCTTTTTAAAATTTTCTGTTACCATTACAGCAAATTTTTGCATATAGTAGTTTATGTCTTCTGTTAAGAATTCATATATTTTATCATCATTTGGTAGTATAAATCTTGTATTCTTTACATCTAACATAAAGCCTGTTTTTCTAAATACGTTTAGTGCTTTTGTTTCCTTAATCATATTTCTTGGGAAGTTTATTTTTTCATTTTCATTTAGTGGATTAAATTCATTTTCTTCATAGCAAAATCTAACATCTGCTACTAAATAATCATTTTTATCAAAGTCTAGAAATACTTTTACAACTAATTCTTTTGGTTTATATTTTTCTATTTCTTCTTCTGTTAATCCTTCTATTTTTATTGCATCTTTTACTTTTGGTAATACTACTGAAAAGAATTCTGTTAATTCTTCTTCTCCGAATTCTATTTCTGTTACGTAGTTTTGTCTAAATAATTCTAATAATTTTAAGCTTGTTCTTTCAAATTCTTTACTACATCTATATAATTTTTTATCTGTTATTATATATTTATATAATTTTCCTCTTAATATTGTAATTTCATATATTTCCTTATCTGGATATATTACAAAATTTTCTTCTTTATTTTTCTTTAATATAAAATCTAGTTTTGGCTCTTCTTCTGTAAATTCTATTTTGTCTACTGAATAGTCTTTATTAAATTCTACTTCTTTTCCTTTTAAGACTTCAAACAAATCATCTATTCCAGTATTTCCTACTAATATATTTGTTTCGTTTAATGCTTTTCCATAATATCTAAAGTTACTATTAGAATTTGAGTTTGCATATTTTATTATTTCTGCATATTTTAGTATAAAATCAAGTAAAGGCTTACTTTCTTCTGCAAATGCATCCCTTGTATGTACAAATTCTAATTTTTGCCCATATTTATAATTTTCTTTATTTAACATTCTTGTATAAAAATCTGCCAAGTTTTTGATTTTATACATTTTTTTGTTTCCTATTTTAAATTCTACTTTTATATCTCCCGAAAATTTCTCATAATAAATAATAGGCTCTATTTTTATAGTTCCTTTTTGTTTTATTTCATCTTCTTCGTCTGCTATTCCTTCTACTTCTTCTTGGTAAAAACTGTTTACTATTTGTTTAAAGTTTCTATAAGCTTGTGGCTCTAATTTGGTTGTATTAAATATATTATGATTATTATCCAATTTTTCTTCATTCTTAGAGTCTTTTTCCACATATTGTTCTATATATTGTGGATTATTTATAAATTCTAATACTGTAGCTAGTGTATGTTTGCAAATTCCATAATGATTATAGTAATCTTCACACGTACAAGTTACATCTTCTACCATTCCATTTTTTATACTTATATATGTTTTATAAATTTCATTTCCTATTACATTTGCACTTAAAGAAAAGTTCATACTATCTTCATAGTCTACATTCTTTATTCTTACTCTTTCTTGCTTTTGGTATTCTATTGCTCTTTTCTTTCTTCCTTCTCCTGCATCTTTATATAAATCTTCTAATATTTCATGATTTACAAGCATAGTTTTCTCCTCCACCTGGCAAACTATTATATTACAAAAAGCAAAAAAAATCAAGTTTTATTTTTTGTTAAAAACAAAACCTTTAAATAAACATTTTTCTATTTGTAAATTTAATTAAAATATGCTATACTTATTCTGTTCATTTATAATTTACCTCCAGAAAGGAGCTAAATTATGGACTCTAACCAATTAATTGTTTTCTTAGTGACATTAGTAATAGTGTTAGCATTTGGAAACAAAGACAAATCTTAGTACTTATGCGTACATAAGTAAAAGACTAGGTGGTGAAGACCTAGTCTTTTTTGTTCATTTTTACGAACTCAAACCAATTTTATGTTGAATAGAAAGTAGATTTTAAATCTATATCTTATTCATACATATATATTACTACAAATTTCCTATTATGTCAAATATTTTCAATATGCTTTAAAACTATTTTTTTAATAATGGTTTATTTTTCTAAGCTTTTGTAGTAAAATATTATAGAAGAAAATTTTAATTAAAATTTCTTTATTAAATTTATACCTTTAGGAGGTATCACTATGAAAAAATATAAAGTTGCCATTGTCGGCGCAACAGGACTTGTTGGTAGGTCCTTTATAAAAGTTTTAGAAGAAAAAAATTTACCAATTGAAAGCTATTCTTTATTTGCAAGCAAAAGATCAGCAGGGACAAAACTTTCTCTTTTAGGTAAAGAGTATGAGGTCCAAGAATTAACTGAGCATTCTTTTGATTCTGGATTTGACTATGCACTATTTTCAGCAGGTGGAGATGTTTCTAAAAAATATGCTCCAATTGCAGCATCAAAAGGCTGTATTGTTATTGATAACAGTAGTTATTTTAGAATGCATGAAGATGTACCTTTAGTAGTTCCAGAAGTAAATTTTGAAGATACTTATAACAATAAAGGTATTATCGCTAACCCAAACTGTTCTACTATTCAAGCAATGCTTCCACTTAAAGCTTTAGATGACAAATATGGAATTAAAAGAGTAGTTTATTCTACTTATCAAGCAGTTTCTGGTGCTGGTAAAAGTGCTTTAGATGATTTAGCAAATATGGATAACAGTAAACCATTAAAGAAATTTCCTCATCCAATATTTAATAACTGCTTACCTCATATTGACTCATTTTTAGATAACGGATACACAAAAGAGGAAATGAAAATGATAAATGAAACAAGAAAGATTTTACATCATCCAGATTTAAGAGTTACAGCAACTACAGTTAGGGTTCCTGTTTCAAACTCTCATTCTGAATCTATTAATGTAGAATTAGAAAAAGATTTTGAGATGGATGATTTAGTAAATACTTTAAGAAACTTTCCAAATATAATTATTGTAGACAATCCTGAAAAGAACGAATACCCTATGCCAATAAATGCAACAGGTCATGATGAAGTTTTTGTTGGAAGAATTCGTCGTGACGATAGTGTAAAATCTGGCGTAAACTTATGGGTTGTTGCAGACAACATTAGAAAAGGGGCTGCTAGCAATGCAGTTCAAATACTTGAAAGATTAATACAAGAACAAATATAAACATAAATGACTAGGAATTTAATCCTAGTCATTTATATTTTATTTAACAATATCATTCATGTCATATAAACCTTTATCTTGCTTTACAATAAATTCTGCAGCTTTTAAAGCTCCTTCTGCAAAAACTTGTCTTGAATAAGCTTTATGTGTTATTTCTAATTCTTCATTATCGCCAAAGAACTTAACGCTATGTTCTCCTACAATATTTCCACCTCTAATAGATGAAAACCCAATTTCATTTTTCTTTCTTGCCTCTCTTTTTTGCATTCTATCAAATGTATAAGTTTTCTTTTCTTTTAATACATCATTGATAGCATTAGCTAAAAGAATTGCTGTTCCACTTGGTGCATCTATTTTTCTATTATGATGTGTTTCTACTATTTCTATATCTGTATTTGTTAAAACCTTAGCAACCTCTTGTACGATTTTTGCCATTAAGTTTATATCTAAAGACATATTAGAACTTCTAAATATAGGAATTTCTTTTGAAAATTCTTCTATTTGTTCTATTTCATCTTTAGTAAATCCAGTTGTTGCAATTACAATTGGAACTTTATTATTTACTGCATATTTTAAGATCTTAAAAGTTGCAACTGGTACTGAAAAGTCTATTATAACATCTACTTTTTCTTTAATATCTTCTATATCAGAATAAATAGGAAATCCTTTATCGTTGTTTTGGACTCTATCAACTCCGCAAACAACATTAAAATCTTCCATAGTATTTATAAGACTCAAAAGCTCATTTCCCATTTTTCCATCTGCACCATTTATTAATACATTCATCTTTTTCTCCTTATTCTATTTTTGTTTTAACTTTTTATATCAAATTATGTTTTTTCATAACTTCTTTCATTTTTTCTTTATTGCTATCAGATAACTCAATTAATGGTAATCTTGGCTTTCCAAAATTATATCCCATTAAGTTTAATGCATATTTAACTGGTATTGGATTTACTTCTGCAAATAATGCATCTATTAAATCAATTACATCTAATTGCATTTTAGTTGCTTCTTCAATTTCACCATTAAAATATTTATAAGTCATTCTATGTGTATATTCTGGCATAACATTTGCTAAAACTGATATAACGCCTTTTCCTCCTAATGATAAAACTGGAATAATTTGGTCATCATTTCCTGAATATATATCCAAATTGTCTCCACATAAAGAAGCTATTTTTGCTACTTGTGATATATTTCCACTAGCTTCCTTAATTGCTACTATATTATCTATTTTAGATAATTCTAAGCAAGTTTCAGGTAAAATATTTACACCTGTTCTACTAGCTACGCTATACATTATAATAGGTAAGCTTACAGAACTTGCAATTGCTTTGTAATGTTCAACTAAACCTTTTTGTGTTGTTTTATTATAATAAGGTGTTACAACAAGTAGCGCATCTGCACCTACTTCTTCTGCATATTTTGACATCTCAATTGCTGATTTTGTATTATTACTTCCAGTTCCTACAACTACTTTAGTTCTTTTTGCAATCTTATCAATTGCAAATTTTATTGTATCTTTCTTTTCTTTCTCAGACATTGTAGCTGACTCTCCAGTAGTACCACAAACAATAATTGCATCTACTCCGGCTTTAATTTGGTCCTCTAATAATTTTCCAAACTCCTCAAAATTTACTCCATCTTCTGTAAATGGTGTTGCAATAGCTGTTCCACATCCTTTAAAAATAGTCTCTTTCATAAGCTATCTCTCCTTCCTAATTAATTTTTTATGTAATGCATCCATTGTTTCTAAGTCAATATCATCTACTACAATCTCTATCTTTGATTGTGTTAGACTAATTTTTATTACTTCTACATTATATTCTTTAAGTATGTCCATTGTTTGATTTAATATCACATTATCTTGTGTTATAGCATATCCAACAATAGTTAATTTAACAAAATCCTCTAATTCTATTTCATATTGTGTAAATTTACTATCTAATAATTTTTGTACTTTATTTAGTTCCGCTTTCTTTATCCTAAATTTAAACGAGTCACTATCTCTTTCAAACCACTCAACTATTATATTTTGTTGTAATAAAGCATTGTAAATAATATAACCTTCAGCATTTGTTACACCTGATTTTTTATTCATTATAACTGTAATTAATCCATCATTTTTAACAATACTTTTTACATCTCTAGTTTCTATTCCTTTGCAAACTCTGGTTCCACCTTCGTCCGTAAAAGTAGATTTTGCAATTATATCATTTCCAAATTTCTTTCCAATTTGTATACATCTATTATGTAATACTTTAGCTCCTGCATCTGCAATTTCTTGCATTTCATCAAAAGAGATTTCATCTAGTCTTTTTGCCATAGTTACCATATTAGGGTCTGCTGAATATATTCCATCTACATCTGAAAAGATATAACATTTATCTGCTTTTAATGCTGCTTGCAAAGCTACTGCTGTTGTATCTGAGCCACCCCTTCCAAGTGTTGTAATATCATTTCTACTATTTAGTCCTTGGAATCCTGCAACTATTACAATTTTTCCTCTTTTTAATTCTTCTTCTATTCTACTTATATAAATTTCTTTAATCTTAGCACTTCCATAAACTAGGTTTGTTTTTATTCCTGCTTGCCATCCAGTTAAAGATATCGCTGGATGCCCCATTCTATTTAATAAAATACTAAGTTTAGAAATAGTTACTTGTTCTCCTGTAGATAAGAGCATATCCAATTCTCTTTCATTTGGCACAGCTGATAATTCTTGTGCTTCTTTTATTAATCTGTCTGTTGTCTTTCCTTGTGCTGATACTACTACTACTATGTTTTTTGCTTCTTTTTTTAAGCTAATGATTTTTTGTGCAACAACATTTAATTTTATGTTATCTGCAACTGAACTTCCTCCAAATTTTACTACTATTGTGTTCATTTTTGTCACAACCTTTATTAATTTACCAAGCTCTATCTAAGTCTAGATACTGCTTTCTTCACGTCGTTATTATATTACATATTTACTAATTTTACAAGTAATAGCACAATTAAAATTCACAAACACACAACAAAAGCCCCTAAAAACATTTAAGGACTTCTATTTTTCTTTTATATCCAAACCAGTTTTTTTTTACCTGATTTTAGTTCCTTATAATACTCAGCAATAAGCTCATCCAATTCAATACTTAGTTTATAAGTCACACTATAATCATCACCTTGTTCAATACTTTTATTTAATTTATCTCTTAATTTACAAATTTCATCATTTAACATATATATCTCTCCTTTTTCATTTATTATCTTTTGTATATTTATAAATTACCACATAAAATTTCTCAAGTCAAGTATTTTCAACGCTTTTTAGCAACTTTCGTACGTCAAAAAAATACATATTTCGACAAATAAAAACATAAAAAAACGGTATTATAATTTTTGTTTTACAAATACCGTTTTTTAAACAATTTTTTATTTGACTTTTTTTATCCATTTTCCACAATAGAAAGCACCATTTTATCTTCTTTAAATACATCTTTTAACACTTGATTTAAATATTCTACATTTATTCCTTCAATTTCTTCTAAATAGTCAAAACTACAAATTCCTTTAAAATAATCTGATAAAAACATTCTAGCAATATCTTGTACATCATTATATTCTTTTACATAGCTTCCATATATCATTTTCTTAAGTCTTTCAAAATCTTCTTTGTTAATACCATTATTCTTTAATTCTTCTACTCTTTCTTTAAATGCCTTATATACTTCTCTTGGGTTGCTTGACATACCAGTAATTAAAACATGTGCATAATTTTTACCAAACTCATAATCTAGACTTGGTTCTCCATATATAATTCCGTCCTTGTATAGTGCTTGATATAGTTTTGAACTTCTACCAAATATAAGATTTAATAATATTTCCATACTAAGCGCTTTTTTAACTGTTTCGCTCTTACTTTGGTTTTCTTTTCTTACATCTTTTATGCCTATTGTATAGATTGGGTTACTTACCTCTAATTTTTGAACTATTTCTGGTTTTACAATGCTCTCTTCCTCATCTGGATAAATTCTTTTTATTTCTCCACTTGGTTTGTTCTCAACCAATCTCTTTTTTACTTCTTCTAAAATATCTTCTGGTTTAAAATCTCCTGATATTACAATTGCCATATTAGATGGATGATAAAATGTATTGTAACATTTATATAATATATCTTTATCAATCTTACTTATTGTTTCTATAGTTCCTGTTATATCTATTTTTATAGGATTTTCGTGGTACATTGCGGTTAATGTATTGAAATATACTCTCCAATCTGGATAATCATCATACATTCTTATTTCTTGTCCAATAATACCTTTTTCCTTTTCTACATTTTCATCTGTAAAATATGGATGTTGTACATAATCCATTAATTCATCCATAGCCTCATAAAAATTATCTGTACATTCAAATAAATAAGCCGTATGGTCATTTGTTGTATATGCATTTGCATTTACTCCTAATGCGGTTAAAGTATCTAGACTATTTGTCCCATCTTCTTGTTCAAATAATTTATGCTCTAAAAAGTGTGCAACTCCATTTGGTACTTCTGTAACCTCCTGTTCGCCTGGTACTATAAATTTATTGTCATTTGAGCCATAATTTGTTCCCCAAATCATATATTTCTTTTTCATACCTGGTTTTGGAATTATCATTACAGTTAAACCATTGGCAAATTTTTCTATATACAATTTTTCCTTAACTTTTAAGTTTTCTATTATTTGCATTAAATTTTTTCTCCTTTCTTTAATTAATCTTTTAAAAAGTAAATAGTATTTATCTGTACTTTATTTGCAATATCTACAATATTTTCTTTCGTTATATTTTCTATTTTCTTAATATAATCTTCTTCAGAAACATTTGAGCCTGATAGCTCTTGTCCAAAATAATATGTTATTCCTGTATCTTGTTCATCATCTATTGTATTTATTGCTGCTATTATTCCTTTTTTGCTATTTTCTATATCTTCTTCGCTAAAATTACCTTTTTTCATGTCTTCAATTTGCTGTTTTATTACCTCTAATGCTTTATCATAATTTGATATTTCTATACCACTATTAATAAATATAATACTTTTAAATCTATAATAACTAGAAGATGCAACATATGCTAAATGTGCTTTTTCTCTTACATTTTGGAATAGTTTAGAATTTGCTGAGCCTCCTAAAATGCTGTTATACATTAAGGTTGTATATTTTTCCTCATCATTATCTATATTTACATTTAAGCCTATTACTAACTTTCCTTGTGATACATCCATTGACTTTGTAACCACATTTTCTTTTACTTCCTTCTTTTCTGGAATTTTAGGCATTTCAAAATTAGGTTCTCTTTCCTGTAACTTCTTTATATTCTCATTTTCTTCTATAATTTTTTCTACATCGTCACTTAAATTGCCTGATAAGAAAATATCTATTTTACAAGAATTTATTAATTCATTATAGTATTTATATAAATCTTTTTCATTTATACTTTCTAAATCTTCCTCATACCCAAATTTATATAATCCATAAGGCTCATTTTTAAACATTTCCTCAATAGCTCTTTCTAATGAATATCTTGCTTTATTATCTATTTTTCCTTCAATACGTTGTTTTATATTATTTTTTTCTTGTTCTAAATACTCCTTTTTAAAACCTTCATTCTCTACATAAGGATTAAATACTATGTCTAATAAACTTTCTATTACTGTTTTTAATATATTCTCATTATGTTCAGGTATATATTTATCATTTATTCCTTCTATATAAAATTTTAACACTTGATTATCTCCTGTTTTATCAAGACCACAATCAAAACTTGCACCATATAATTCTTCCATTTTCTTACTTATTTCTTCTTGAGTTTTCATAGTTTTGCTTCCTCTTCTTAGAAGCATTGATATTAATGCGTTTTTAGTTACATTCTCTCTATTCAATTTTGTTGTCAAAAATATAGCAAATAAATTTGTTTTAAATTTATCAGTATTTAGAGTATGGAATTTTATCCCCTTTTTTATTTCTTTTATTTCATGTTCCATTAAAATTCCTCCTTTTCGTATTTATTATATACAAAATACTTACTTTTTAATTATTTTTATCAATTTTTTCGAAAAAAATTAGAAGTAAAGCTCAACTTTTCCTTACTTCCAATCTATGTATTATTATATACTAATTAAATCTTCTTTTTCTAGCTGCTTCTGATTTTTTCTTTCTTCTTACACTAGGTTTTTCATAATGTTCTCTTTTACGTACTTCTTGAAGTACTCCATTTCTAGCACATTGTCTTTTAAACCTTTTTAAAGCATCTTCTATATTACCATTATTAACTTTTATCTCTGACATTTATATTTCCCCTCCTTCCGGTCCATACAAAAAAGTATGTGGGATAACCCTTATAACGTTATCTATTATACCTTAAATTAGCATATTTTGTCAATAGTTATAGGTCAAAAAGAACAGTCTTATTTTCTTTTAGTGATTTTTTTACGTCTATAATCCTTTGATTGCTTGAGCCTCTAAACCTTAATTTAATATCCTTTTTATCTTCCTCAAACTTTCCATCTACTAAAACATCTATATAAGATAAAATTTCTGGTGTTTCTTCCCATTCTTTACACATTTTTTCTAAAATATCTTTTTCAAATGTATATCCAGAATAGCACCAAATATTTTTATCAGGGAATTTTTCTTTAACTTTTCTAAGGAGAGGTAATATTCCTTGTTGATTTACATGTTCTAATGGCTCACCACCAAGTAATGTTAATCCTGATATATATGGATGATCCATTAAATCTATTATTTTATCTATTTCTTTATTAGTAAATTCATTTCCATAGTGAAAATCCCAAGCTTCTTCATTAAAACAGTTTTTACAATGATGTGTACAACCACTTACAAATAAAGATATTCTAACCCCCAATCCATTTGCTACATCTGCTTTTTTTATATCTGCATAATACATTTATTTCTCCTCTTTTCTTTTAGAATGGTATTAAATCTCTTATAAAACTATGTGTAAATGGGATAAACCATAAAGCAACTCCAATTACAATAACTATTATAAAAGTTAACAAAGCTGCCAATTTATCTTCCTTTTGTAACTTTCTTGGAGCCCCATTTCTATCTCTCTTTCTAAAAATTTCTTTTATTAAATCAACCATTGACATAATAGTCCCAACTTTATGTGGCTTTTCTTCTTTTTCTTGATTTTTATTCTTACCTCTTCTTGGTTCTTTTTGATTAATATGATTATTGTTTTGCTCACTATAGTCATCATTTACAGTGTTTTCACTATTAAATTGTTTTTCCTTTTCTAATTCCAAATCATATTGTTCTCTTAAAAAATCACTTGAAAGTATACGATATGCCTCATTTAATTCTCTTGTCTTATTTTCTGCATATATTCTTTCTTCTCCATTATATAAATCTGGATGATATTTTTTTATTAATACTCTATATGCTTTTTCTATTATTTCTTTCGAAGCTTTTGGTGTTACTTCTAATAAATCATAATAATTTTTCATTTTAAACTTCTTTTCCTTCCTAATTTATTATAAAATTATTTTATAATAAATACAATAAAATATCAATAGTAAATTAACAATTAAGGACGTTTCCTTTTGCACAAAAACACACAATTTGGGACACATCACATTCAAAGGTCTGTCCCAAAATGCGCAAAAATGTGCAAAAAGAAACGTCCCCGATTGTCGGAAACGTTCCCAAATTATTGCTCATTAAATATTGCTTCAAATTCATCTGCTTCAATTTTTTCTTTTTCTAGTAATACTCCAGCAACTTTGTGTAATTTGTCTACATTTTCAGATAAAATTTTCTTTGCTCTTTCATATCCTTTGTCTACTATTTTCTTTGTTTCTTCGTCAATTATAGCTGCTGTTTTTTCTGAATATTCTTTTGTATGACCAAAATCTCTACCTAAAAATACTTCTTCTTGCCCTTGTCCTAATGTCAATGTTCCTATTCTTTCACTCATACCATATTTTGTAACCATACTTCTTGCAATTTTAGTTGCTCTTTCTATATCATTACTTGCTCCTGTTGATATATCATTTAGTATCAAAGCCTCTGCTACTCTACCACCAAGTAATGATACTATATTTTCTTCCATTTCTGTTTTTGACATGAATGACTTGTCTTCTGTTGGTCTATACATTGTATATCCACCAGCCATTCCTCTTGGTACTATTGATATTTGATGTACAGGATCTTGTGTTGGTAAGAAATGACTTACTACTGCATGACCTGCTTCATGATATGCAACCAATTTATTTTCTTTTTCGCTTCTTACTTTTGTCTTCTTTTCTGGTCCCATTGTTACCTTAACCATTGCATCTTCTATTTCTTGCATTCCTATTTCATTTAAGTTTCTTCTTGCTGCAAGTAATGCTGCTTCATTTAATACATTTTCCAAATCTGCTCCTGCAAATCCTGATGTGTTTTTAGCAATTACCTTTAAGTCAACATCATCTGCAAGTCTTTTCTTTCTACTATGAACTTCTAATATTTGTTCTCTTGCTTTTACATCTGGCATTCCTACTACTATTTGTCTATCAAATCTTCCTGCTCTTAATAGCGCTTTATCTAATACGTCTGGTCTGTTTGTTGCAGCTAAAACTATTACACCTTCGTTTTCAGCAAATCCATCCATTTCTACTAATAATTGGTTTAATGTTTGTTCTCTTTCATCATGTCCACCGCCAAGTCCTGCACCTCTTTGACGTCCTACTGCATCTATTTCATCTATAAATATAATACATGGTGCGTTTTTCTTCGCTTGGTCAAATAAGTCTCTAACACGTGATGCACCAACACCAACAAACATTTCAACAAAGTCTGAACCACTTATTATAAAGAATGGTACTCCTGCTTCTCCGGCTACTGCTTTAGCAAGTAATGTTTTACCAGTTCCTGGTTGTCCAACAAGCAATACTCCTTTTGGTATTCTTGCGCCCATATCTGTATATTTTTTAGGATTTTTCAAAAATTCTACTATTTCTTCTAATTCTTCTTTTTCTTCATCTACACCTGCTACATCATCAAATGTTATTCTATTTTTATCTGCTGGTGTCATCATTCTAGCTTTACTTTTACCAAATGTCATTGTTTTTCCACCTGGGTTTCCTTGTCCTGCTCCACCCATCATCAAGAACCAGAATATAAAGAATATTATTAATAATCCAAATGGTGTAAGTAAGCTAAGTACTGTTACAAATATTGATTGTGATTTTTCTTCTAGTGTAAATGCTCCTTCTTTTAAATACTCTTCAGCATAATTCATGAAATTATCCATGCTTGGAATATTTACTTCTTTTCTTGCTCTATCATCTTTTAAAGTTACTGTTGCTGATGTTCCATCTGCTTCTATCTCTATGTCCTCAACATTTCCATTGTTAATATTAGTGATTAACTCTGAATATTGAAGCTTTGAGTCGCTATTTTCTACTATTGATGATAGTACAACAATAAAAATTACCCCTATTATTAACCACATTGCTAATGTTTTAATTCCGTTTTTCAAAATAATTCCTCCTCTTGTTTTACTTTTGCATTTTTCATACTTTCTTATACCATATATTTTTTTCTTTGTAAACAATTTTTTTATGACTTTTTTGTTACAAACAAGCTAGTTTTCCAAGATTTATTACGGCTACTTAATTTTCCTTTATGAAATAAATTTTATGATTTTTTACCAATACTTTTATATTTTTATTTGGTGTTAGATATTTATTACCTACATTATTGCTACAAAGTTTTATTATATCTTCTATATGTACTTTAGCAATTTCCTTACTTGTTCCAAACAGTCTTGTTATAGTATATAAAATAATCCTTGATTTTATTACTTTTTCTTGCTTATTGAAAGCTTTTAAATCAACAACTATTTCTTTTTCATCTTCATCAATCACTATTTCCTTATATATTTTTTCTACTTGTTCTTCTATATAATCCTCTTCATCTGTTACTAAGCTAGATAATCTATTTAATGTTTCTATTATATTAGGATTAAATTCCTTCTTTATATACGGAATAAGGATGTTCCTAATTTTATTCCTTGTATATGTGTTTTCAAAATTAGTTTTATCTATTCTTGGATTTAATTTTTCTTTTTCGCAATAATCTTCAATTTCAGCTCTTTCACACTCTATTAATGGTCTTATATATTTTCCTCTTTTTGCTTCTATTCCTTTCAAACCTGTTATTCCGCTACCTCTTATCATATTCATTATTATTGTTTCTGCTTTATCGTTTTTATTATGTGCAACACCTATTTTATTAGAGCCTGTTTTTTCTAAAACTTCATCAAAAAATTTATATCTTACCATTCTTCCTGCTTCTTCAGTTCCTACTTTATTATTATTGGCAAGTTTTTTAACATCTATACTTTTTGAATAAAATTCTATTTTATTTTCATTACAATATTTTTTTACATATTCTTCGTCTTCTTTTGCTTCTTTTCTTATCATATGATTTACATGTGCAACTACAAATTCAAAACTAATAATACCATCTTTTTTTATTTCATTTAAGATATTTAACATTGATATAGAGTCTGGTCCTCCAGACACTGCTAATACCAATTTATCTCCATTTTCTATTAAATTATATTTTTTTATTGTTTCTAATACTTTTTCTTCCATTTCTATCTTCCTTCTTTGCAAAAAATAAAATAAGTAACATCTTAAATATTACTTATTTTACTATATTTTCATCTATTTTTCAAGTGCCTTAATTTTATATATCTTTCATTTAATTTCCATCTTTGTTTTTAATTTTTCTACTTCTTTTTCACTAAGTTCTGTTATTTCTTCTACTTGACTTACACTATATCCCATAGTTAACAAATTTTTAGCTACACTTATTTTTCCCTCTTTTCTGCCTTCTTTTATGCCTTCCCTTCTACCTTCTCTTCTACCTCTCCTTCTTTCGCCTTCTATTTCGTTTCTTATTGTTCTCTTGTTATTGCTAATTCCATATCTTCTCCACTTCCTTTCCCATTTATTATTCTTCTATATAATTCTAAAATTTCTTCTCTTGTTTCTTCACTTAAGTCATTCACCATAATGTTCTTTATTAGGTTTTCTATATATTTTAAGCCATTTTCGTCTAAATGTTTTATCATCTTTTTTAATATTTCACCTAATTTTTCTGTTTTCTTTACCTTTTCTATTAACATTACTTTAGTAATTAGACTATTATCTTTTAACAATTCTTCTTCTGTACATTTATTTACATCTAATATTGAGTAATTTCCTAAAGTTTTATTATCTCCAATAACTACTCTTGCTCCATCTTCTAATTTATATTGTATATTTCTAATATACAATTCAGCATCCCATTCTTTTCTTCCTGTATAAATACAATTCCAATAACTAAAGCTTCTTTATTATCCTTTGTATTTTTATAACTTTCCCAGCTTCTCATAACTTCTATTTGGTAATTTGACATCCTATATGGCATTCTATAATCAATTACACTTTGATGTTCTAAAACAAAATATATATTTTCCCCTTTTATCTTATATACGCAATCTGCTTCTTTATATTTGTAATTACTAGTTATAAAGCTATTAGTTACTCTTTCTATTTCCCAGAACATTAAACTTATTCCTAAAACCCAATTGATAATATGCACAGCCTCTTTTACATTATAGAATAAGTTTTTAAATACTTTATCTTGTTTATTTCTAATTTTATTTTTAGTAGTATTTTTTGTTTTCTGTTTTCTCAAATATCTTCCTCCTTATTATAATATCCTATTATTTATAAATCAAATTTAATTTTGTGGTAAAAGTAAGAGTTTAAGTATTAATACTCATTTTTTCTTTGTTTTTCTAATTTTTCCTTTGAATTTTCCCGATTTAAAAATTTTGAATAAATTCCATATTTAATGTAAAAATCTTAAATATGAGAAAAAATATTAGTTAACTAAATTTTAATAAGACTATAACATATTTATATCATTTTTACAAGCAATTTTTAAAGAAACTTAAAATTTTCATCGCAAAATTCGACAAAAAACTACATATAAATTTTAAGAGGAGAATAAAATCTCCTCTTATTAGTTATCAAATCCTTTTGCAATATTAACAAATTTTGTATAATTTCCAAGCCATAGAAGTTCTACTGTACCAGTTGATCCTCCTCTATGTTTTGCAATTATTACTTCTGCTATATTTTTCTTTTCACTATCTTCATTATAATAATCATCTCTATATAAGAACATTACAATATCAGCATCCTGTTCTATAGCTCCAGACTCTCTTAAGTCAGATAACATTGGTCTATGGTCTGGTCTTTGTTCTGCCGCTCTTGATAACTGTGATAATGCAATTACTGGAACATCTAATTCTTTTGCTAAAATCTTTAAAGAACGACTTATTTCTGATATTTCTTGCTCACGGCTTCCATTTCTTTTATTAGTTCCTTGTATTAACTGTAAATAATCTATTACAACTAGACCTATATTTTTTTCAATTTTTAACTTTCTACATTTAGCTCTTATTTCCATTATATTTATACCTGGTGTATCATCTATATACATTTCTGCTTCTGATAAAGGACCAATTGTTTCTGCAAGCTTAGTCCAGTCTTCTTCATCTAGTTTACCTGTTCTTACTTTATTACTATCTACCATAGACTCTGAACATAAAATTCTGTTTACTAATTGTTCTTTTGACATTTCCAAACTAAATACTGCTACTGGTACATTTGCCCTTAATGCTGCATTTGTTGCAATATTTAATGCAAATGCTGTTTTTCCCATAGCAGGTCTTGCAGCAATTAATATTAATTCAGAACCATGAAAACCTGCTGTTCTATAGTCTAAATCTGTAAAACCTGAAGGTACACCTGTTATATGTTGTTTTCTGTTATATAATTCTTCTAACTTTGTAAAACTTTCTACTAATACATCTTTTAATGGACTATAACCTTTTTGGTCCTTATCTTGCATAATATTAAAGATTTTCTTTTCTGCACCTTCCATTATGTCATCAACATCTTCAGTTGGATTATATCCAAGTTCTATTATTTCATTAGCTGTTTTTATTAAATTTCTAAGTGTTGCTTTTTCTTCTACTATTTTTATATATTTCATAGCATTTGCAGTTGTTGGTACTTTTTCTGGTAATTCTGCTAAATATTCTAAGCCACCTACATTATCAAGTCTTCCCATTGACTCTAATTCTGCTCTTACTGTTATAATATCAATTGGCTCAGAACGATTATATAAGTTTAGTATTGCTTCATATATTGTTTTATTATCTTCTCTATAAAAATCATCTGGTTTTAATACCTCAATTGCAGAAATTACAGCATCTCTATCTGTTAACATACTACCAATAATTGCTTGTTCTGCTTCTATATCATTTGGTGGTACTTTACCTAGTTCCATTGTCTCAACTCCTATTTACTTATTACATCTACTTTTAAGTTTCCAATAACTCCATCATATAGTTTTATTGTTACTGTTCTTAGTCCTAATGTTTTTATTGTTTCTTTTAAATCTATTTTCTTTTTATCTACTTCTATATTATAATTTTTCTTTAATAAGTCTGCTATTTCTTTTGCTGATACTCCACCAAAGATTTTTCCATTTTCTCCTGCTTGTACTGGTACTTTTAATTGAATACCAGCAAGCTTCTCAGCAACCTTTTTAGCTTCTTCTCTTTCCTGTTCTTTCTTATATGCTTTAGAGTCATTTTTAGCTTTTAATTTACTCATATTTTCACTATTTGCTTCTACTGCTAATCCTTTTGGTAATAAGAAGTTTCTTGCATATCCATCAGCTGCATTTATTACTTCATCTTTTTTACCTACACCTTTTATATCTGCTTTTAATATTACTTTCATACTATCACGCCTTTCTAAGACAATATTTTACTCTATTTTTACATTTTTTTCAAGGTTATTTTAATTAAAAAGAAAAATCAGGTAGCCTATCCAAGTTTCACTTGAACTCGTTCCCTGATTTACATCACTCTTTTTTACAAAATAAAGAAGAATTCACAAGGTTTTAATAACATTTACACAGTTAACTTGACAATCTCTCAATTTTCTACTATTTCTAATATTCACAACTCAGGAGTCAGTGCTACTTTATATATAAAGTAAGACGCGCTGAATAGTAGTTAGGGGTATTGTACGGATAGTAGTTGTCACGATCGCTAGGAGCGTAGCCACTGCTAGAGTGACCTCCACGACTAACACGAAGTTCTATGTCGTAGGCCTCTAATGTCCACTCTCTATGACAACCATAAAGGTCATATACATTTTTCATAAAATCTTTTTCTTGCTTTCCTGTTGTTGTAGAACTATTTCTTATTGTTTCAGTGCCATCAGCTAATGCTGACACATTTAATCCGTTTGCCTGCATCCAATTAAGCATTGCATCATATTGACTTCCCCATATCATTGTGCTTACTACTGATTTATTACTATCTTCTGGTGCAAATTCTTTACATTTACTATATAAGCCATACCATCTATAAGTATTTGAATTACTTGCATCTGCTGTTGTTACTGATGTATTTGTACTAGCATTTTTTACTACAGGTAGTGTTCCTTCTAAACCTAATTCATATCTTCCTACATAAAAACCATGATATTCACTTACACTTTCTATCATCTTATTATATTCTTGTTGTAAACTATCTTCTGTTACTATTTTATTTCCATCTTCATCTTGATTATATGAAGAATTATCTGCATGAGTCGAATCTGTTAAATAAGCTGGCTCTCTATAACTAGTTGTAGTTGTCGTACATCCGCTTTGTACATTTGAACCACTACTTGTAAAGTTATAAAGAAGTCCTCTATAATTATTTCCACTCTTTATTGCCATTGCTTTATTATTTGTTCCATCTGCTTCTTTTTCTGCTACTGCTGTTTCTACTGGTACCCATACAAATTCATTTCTATTTTCATCTCTTATTACTAACCCCTCTGACACATCATTTAGACCTGGTACTATTTCAAAGCCAGATGGTATCCACGCTTTATCTCCATCATCATCTTCGTATTCTTCATTTTTATCTGCTATCATTCCTGGCCCAAATGTTAAATTTTCGTTATTTTCATTATAAGCCTGTTCCATCATACTATCAGTCTGGTTATATTCTTCTTGTATTTTATTTAGTTGTGCTTGCTGTGAACTACTCTTGTTCATCATAGAAAAATAAGCAATAAAGATAACTCCTACAACTACTAACATTGTTGAAAGTACAAATACTGTTATAGAACCTTTTTCACTCTTTTTAAAATTTTTTAAAATTTCCTTTTTTTCTCTTTTTTCTTTTTTCATATTTGTTGTTTTCTCCTTTGTTAACTTTCTATTTCTGTAAAATATTCATGTATTCTGTTTATTAATTCTTGTTTTGCTTCTTCCATAGTCATATTATCAACTTGAGCACCAGCCAAAGTAATATGACCTCCTCCACCTAACTTTTCTAATATTACTTGTACATTAATATCTCCAATAGAACGTCCGCTAATACAAATTTTATCACCAGTATTTCCAAGTACAAATGACGCTGTAATATCACTTATTGTAAGTAACTCGTCTGCTGCTTTAGCACAAATAAGGTTTGCTTCAGGTGATACTTCATCATATGTCGATATTGCAATTTCATCTTCTAATATTTCTGCTTTCTTTACTATGTCTGCTATTAGGTTAAAACTCTTTAAATCACTTTGGAACCATTTTTTAACTCTTATTATATCAATACCACATCTACGTAAATATGCCGCTGCCTCAAATGTTCTTACACCTGTTTTAAATGTAAAGTTTTTAGTATCCATCATAATTCCCGCGTATAAACTTTCTGCTTCTATTGTTTTTAAATTTATTTTCGCTTCTGCATATTGTAGAAGTTCTGTAACTAGTTCTGCAGCTGATGATGCATAAACTTCTTGGAACATTAAAGTTGCATCTTCAATAAAATCTGTACTTCTTCTGTGATGGTCAACTACAACTATCTTTTTAGCTTTATCCAATAATTCTGGACTATCTACATAATTTACTTTATGAGTATCTACTACAACTAATAAAGTATCTTCATCTATATTTTCTAATGCCACTTCTTTATTAATGATAACATCTTCATATTCTGGATCCTTTTTAACTTCTTCCATAAAGTTTTCTAAAGCTGGAGTATTATCACTGCAAATTATATATGCATTTGTATTTAAAGTTTTAGCCAAACGATAAATTCCCATACAAGAACCTATACTATCCATATCAGGATTTGTATGTCCCATTACCATTACTTTACTTGCATCTTTCATTAAATTCTCTAATGCATGAGCTACTACTCTTGCTTTTACTTTAGTTCTTTTTTCTACTTCTTCTACTCTACCACCAAAGAATTTATATATTTCATTTTCACGAATTACTGCTTGGTCTCCACCACGTCCTAAAACAACATCCATTGCACTTTGAGCTGATTTATATTTTTCTTTATCAGTATTTCCTTCATTAGATATTGCAATACTTAAAGTAAACTGTACTTTTTCCTTAGTATCTATTTCTTTTATTTTATCTAAGATACTAAATTTATCTTCTTTAACATCATCTAAATATCTTTGTTCAAATAAATATACATATCTATCTCTATCTGATTTTATTAAAACGCCATTTGTTTTATTAGCCCAGTCATACATTTGCTTATCAATTTCAGCTGTAATTAGTGGTTTTTCTCCTGCATCTAGTCTTTGCATTGTTTCTTCATAATTATCTACCATTATAATTCCAATACAAGATTTAGAATCTCTATATTCCTTTTGTAATTTTTTATTTTCTGTATCATCAATAAAGTATAAAATAACCATATATTCCTTTTTGTTTCTTTTGTCTCTATTTCTAAAGTTAACATACTTTCCCATTACTTTATACATATTGTTTCCAATTTTCATTTCTGTTAAAATATCACTATTTCCAGTTCCACCACTTGCTATTTCATCTTTAATATCAACTATTAAATCATTTAAATATGTATTAATATCTATATTTGCAAACTCAGTATTAAACTTAGTACTTCTCCATATTATATTTCCATCTGTTTCTAAAATAATTAATGGAAAAGGTGAATTTATTAAACTTGTTTTAGCTGCTGTATCTACTGTTAAAGTTAAATCTTGCAAAGTTTCTGATATTTCACTTTTTCTTTTTTTATTTGCATAATAAGTATATCCTACTATAACTCCGTATAATAGAATTGAAGGTATTATCATATTAATGTTTTCTATACTAATTACTACTAATAAAATTAATATTATCGCTAAATATATCTTTGTTCTAGATACAAGCGAGTCAAAGACTTTTCTATTATTATTTTGCATACGCATCTCCTTACATTAATTCTATTTTATTTTACTAGCAAATAGTAATTTTGTCAAGGTAGTTTACTCCTTCATATCAAAAGAAAAGATGTCATATAGGAAATTCCTATATGACATCTTTATATTATTGCTCTACATCTGCAACTTTTTCTAATTCTTTTTCTGTATTAATATGAATATTTTGATATTTCTTCATACCAGTTCCTGCTGGGATTAATTTACCAATGATAACATTTTCTTTTAATCCTACTAAGTCATCTACTTTACCTTTTACAGCTGCATCTGTTAATACTCTTGTTGTCTCTTGGAATGATGCTGCTGATAAGAAGCTGTCTGTTGCAAGAGAAGCTTTAGTAATACCAAGTAATACTCTCTTACCTGTAGCAGGACGTTTTCCTTGAGCAATTATTTCTTTGTTCTTATCTTCAAATTCATACATATCAATTAATTCACCAGGGAACATGTCTGTATCTGCGTTATCTTCAACTCTAACTTTCTTAAGCATTTGTCTTCCGATAACTTCGATATGTTTATCATTTATATCAACACCTTGGTTTCTATAAACTTTTTGTACTTCTGAGATTAAGTATTCATATACTCCTTCTGGTCCTTTTATTTCTAGTATATCTGATGGATTCTTTGAACCTTCAATAAATGCATCTCCAGCTTCAACCATATCTCCATCTTTTACTTTCATCTTAGAACCAAATGGTATTGTATAAGTTCTTGAATCATCTTTTGAAGTAACAATAACTTCTTTTTTCTTCTTAGTTTCTTTAATCTTAACTTTACCATCTATTTCAGAAATTATTGCAACTCCTTTTGGTTTTCTTGCTTCAAATAATTCTTCAACTCTAGGAAGACCTTGAGTAATATCTGCAACACCTGCAACACCTCCTGAGTGGATAGTTCTCATTGTAAGCTGTGTACCAGGCTCGCCAATTGATTGAGCTGCGATAATACCAACAGATTCACCAATTGATACTAAATCTCTTCTAGCTAATCCCATTCCATAACATTTTTGACATACACCACGTTTAGAATGACATCCAAGAACTGAACGTACTTTTAATTTATCTATTCCAGCAGCTACTATATCTTCAGCAATTTTCTCAGTAATCATAGTATCTGTATCTACTATTAATTCCTTAGTTTCTGGATTATAAACATTTTCTAATGGATATCTTCCTATTAATCTTTCTTCCATTTTCTCGATTATTTGATTTCCATCTTTAATATCATAAACTGTAATTCCTTCAGTAGTTCCACAATCATGTTCTCTAACTATAATATCTTGTGAAACATCAACTAATCTTCTTGTTAAGTATCCAGAGTCAGCTGTTCTTAAAGCTGTATCTGAAAGTCCTTTACGAGCACCATGGGCTGAAATGAAGTACTCTAATGCGTCTAGACCTTCTGCAAATGATGATTTAATTGGAATTTCAACCGCTTTACCTGTAGTACTTGCCATAAGTCCACGCATACCTGCAATTTGACGTAATTGGTTCATATTACCACGGGCTCCAGATTTAACCATCATATATATTGGGTTTAACTCATCAAAGTTTTCTTCCATTGCATTACTTACTTTATTAGTTGTATCTTCCCAAATATTAATAACAGCATTATATCTTTCATCATCTGTTATTAAACCACGTACATATTGTTTTCTTATATTCTCAACTTTTTCATCAGCTTCTTTTAATAGAGCTTCTTTAGCTTCTGGTACCTTAACATCATCCATTGAGAATGTAATACCTGCTAAAGTTGAATATTTAAATCCTAAAGCTTTAATATAATCTATTACTTCTGCTGATTCAATTAGTCCATGTACTCTAATAACTTTTTCTATAATTGTTCCCATTGATTTTTTCATAACAGGGAAACTAATTTCATATTGGAATGGATCTTCTTTTCTATCAATAAATCCTAAATCTTGAGGTATTCCTTGGTTAAAGATAATTCTTCCAACACTTGTTTCTACTCTCTTAGATTTTACTTCTCCATCTATTTCCTTTGTTATTCTAACATTTATTTTAGCATGAATCCCAACTTCATGGTTTTCATAGGCCATAATAGCTTCTTCTGGATCTTTAAAGTATTTTCCTTCACCTTTTTCACCATCTAGTACCATTGTTAAATAATAAGATCCTAAAATCATATCTAGTCTAGGTACAGCAACTGGTTTACCATCTTGTGGTTTTAGTAAGTTGTTTGTTGAAAGCATTAAATATCTTGACTCTGCTTGTGCTTCTGGTGATAATGGTAAATGAACTGCCATTTGGTCACCGTCGAAGTCAGCATTGAACGCTTCACAAACTAATGGGTGAAGTTTTATTGCTCTTCCTTCTACCAATACTGGCTCAAAACTTTGAATACCAAGTCTATGTAGTGTAGGAGCACGGTTTAACATTACAGGATGGTCTTTAATAACTTCTTCTAATATTCCCCATACTTCTGGTCTTAATCTTTCTACCATTCTTTTTGCATTTTTAATATTTTGAGCAATTCCACGACCTACTAATTCTTTCATTACGAAAGGCTTAAATAATTCAACTGCCATTTCTTTTGGAAGTCCACATTGATAAATCTTAAGTTCTGGTCCTACAACTATAACAGAACGTCCAGAATAGTCAACACGTTTTCCAAGTAAGTTTTGACGGAAACGTCCTTGTTTTCCTTTTAATAAATCTGATAAAGATTTTAAAGGTCTATTTCCAGCTCCTGTAACTGGTCTTCCACGTCTTCCATTATCAATTAGGGCATCTACTGACTCTTGAAGCATTCTTTTTTCATTACGTACAATTATTTCAGGTGCTCCTAATTCTAATAATCTTTTTAAACGGTTATTTCTGTTTATAACTCTTCTATATAAATCATTTAAGTCTGATGTTGCAAATCTACCACCATCTAATTGCACCATTGGTCTTAATTCTGGTGGAATTACTGGTACAACATTCATTACCATCCATTCAGGCTTATTTCCTGAGATTCTAAATGATTCTACTGTGTCTAATCTTTTTACTAATTTTCCTCTTCTTTGTTCACTTGCTGTCTCTAATTCTTTTTTAATTTCTTCTGATAATTTTTCAACATCAACTTGTTCTAATAATTCTCTTATTGCTTCTGCTCCCATTTTAGCTTTAAAAGAACCTTTACCATATTTCTCCTCTGCTTCATGGTATTCTTTTTCATTTAATATTTGGCATTTTTCTAAATTTGTTGAACCTTTATCAATAACTACATATGAAGCAAAATATATAACTCTTTCTAGATTTCTTGGTGAAATATCTAGAACTAAAGAAATTCTACTTGGAATTCCTTTAAAATACCAAATATGTGCAACAGGTGCTGCAAGCTCAATATGTCCCATTCTTTCACGTCTAACTTTTGATTTTGTAACTTCTACACCACATCTGTCACAAACAATACCTTTATATCTTACCCTTTTATATTTACCACAATGACATTCCCAGTCTTTAACTGGTCCAAATATTCTCTCACAAAATAGACCATCTTTTTCTGGTTTTAATGTTCTATAGTTAATAGTCTCTGGTTTTTTTACTTCACCTTTTGACCATTCTCTTATTTTTTCATCTGATGCTATTCCAATTTTTAACTTATTAAAAGTATTTAATTCGTCCACTCTTCTCTTTTTCCCCCTTCTTTGTCTTTAAAGACTTTATTTTTATTTGGGTAATTCTAAAACAGGTAAAGAAGACTATCCCCCGCTCTTGCAAACTAAAATGTCGCTTCTTTCCTTTTTAGAATTTATTCAGTTATTGTGGCTGTTAAGCTTTAGCTATTACAGCCTCAGTATACAAATTTAAGTTTATCTTAAATTTGTATACCTTATATTGCTATTATTCGATATTATCATCATCATTATCTAGATTATCATTTGCTAAGTCATTTCCGTATAGTAACTCTTCACCATCGTCGCCTAAATCTTCAAATAGTTCATCCCTATCATCGTCTTCATCCATATTTTCTTCTTCATCATTTGGTAAATCATCATCATCTGTTTCTTCAGAATATCCGTCTTTTAAATCTCCCTCAGTAACAACTTCATCTTCTGAAAGTATTTTTCCATCTCTACTTGGATCATATTCTATACCATCATCTACATCTTCTTTTAATTCTAATTCTTTATTATCTTCAGAATATAGACGAACATCTAATCCTAAAGATTGAAGCTCTTTTACTAAAACTTTGAAGCTTTCTGGAACTCCTGGTTCAGGAATATTTTCACCTTTAACAATAGCTTCATATGTATTAACACGTCCTACAACATCATCTGATTTTACTGTTAACATTTCTTGTAATGTGTATGCTGCACCATATGCCTCTAATGCCCAAACTTCCATTTCTCCAAAACGTTGTCCACCAAATTGTGCTTTTCCTCCAAGAGGTTGTTGAGTTACTAATGAGTATGGTCCAGTTGAACGAGCATGTATTTTATCATCTACTAAGTGATGTAGTTTTAGCATATACATAACACCAACTGTAATTGGCTTATCAAATGGTTCTCCTGTTCTTCCATCATAAAGAATTGTTTTTCCATCTTCACTCATTCCGGCTTTTTTTAGTAATTCTTTTACATCGTCTTCATTTGCCCCATCAAATACTGGTGTTGAAACTTTCCATCCTAAAGCTTTTGCAGCTCCTCCCAAGTGTACTTCTAGAACTTGACCCAAGTTCATACGAGAAGGAACACCTAGTGGGTTTAGTAAAATATCTATTGGTGTACCATCTGGCATAAATGGCATATCTTCCTCTGGTAGTACTCTTGAAATAACACCTTTGTTACCATGACGTCCTGCCATTTTATCTCCAACTGATATTTTTCTTTTTGTTGCTATATAACATCTAATTATTTGATTTACTCCAGGTCCTAATTCATCTGAATTATCTCTTGTAAATATTTTAACATCTACAACTGTTCCTTGTTCTCCATGTGGTACTCTTAAAGAAGTATCTCTTACTTCTCTTGCTTTTTCACCAAAAATAGCACGAAGTAATCTCTCTTCTGCTGTTAGTTCTGTTTCTCCTTTTGGAGTAACTTTTCCAACTAATATATCTCCTGGTCTTACTTCTGCACCAATTCTTATAATTCCGTTTTCATCTAAGTCTTTTAATGAATCATCACCAATGTTTGGAATATCACGTGTAATTTCTTCTGCTCCAAGTTTAGTATCACGGCATTCACAATCATATTCTTCTATATGAATTGATGTAAATACATCATCTTTAACTAATCTCTCATTTATAAGAATAGCATCCTCGTAGTTATAACCTTCCCAAGTAGAAAATGCTACTAATACGTTTTTACCAAGTGACATTTCTCCATTAGATGTTGCTGATCCATCTGCTATGCTATCTCCTTTTTTAACTTTTTCACCTTTTTTAACAATTGGTTTTTGATTAATACAAGTTCCACCGTTAGTTCTTTTGAACTTACGCAATTTATGAACTACAGTTTTTCCATTTTTATATTTTACAGTAATACTACTTCCTGTTACTTTTTCAACAACTCCATCATCTTCTGCTAATACTAATATTCCTGAATCTTTTGCTGCTCTATATTCAATTCCTGTTCCAACTATTGGACTTTCTGTTGTCATAAGAGGCACTGCTTGACGTTGCATGTTAGCCCCCATAAGAGCTCTTTTTGCATCATCATGCTCTAAGAATGGAATCATAGCAGCTGCAACTGATACTAATTGTTTTGGTGATACATCTACATATTGTACTTTATCACTATCAACTTCTATTATTTCATTTCTTCTTCTTACTCTTACTCTCTTATTTACAAAATGTCCATCTTTGTCAACTGGCTCTGATGCTTGAGCTATTATATAATTATCTTCTACATCTGCACTCATATATTCTACTTCATCTGTTAATTTATGAGTTTCAGGATCTACTTTTCTATAAGGTGTTTCAATAAATCCATATTCATTAATTTGTGCAAAACATGAAAGTGCTGATATAAGTCCGATGTTTGGTCCTTCTGGAGACTCAATTGGACATAATCTTCCATAGTGTGTATAGTGAACATCACGTACTTCGAATCCTGCTCTTTCCCTTGTTAATCCTCCTGGTCCTAATGCTGAAATTCTTCTTTTATGTGTTAATTCTGATAATGGGTTTGTTTGATCCATGAATTGTGACAATTGTGAACTTCCAAAGAATTCTCTTATTGCTGATGTAATAGGTTTTGTATTAATTAATGTTTGTGGTGTCACTACATCTAAATCTTGTATTGTCATTCTTTCACGAACAACTCTTTCTAATCTTGCTAAACCAATTCTAAATTGATTTTGTAATAATTCTCCAACACAACGAATTCTACGGTTTGCTAAATGGTCTATATCATCAGCTGTTCCTAATCCATGAGAAAGGTTAAATAAGAAGTTTACAGATGATAACATATCTTCTGTTGTAATATGTTTTGGTACTAATTCATCCATTCTTTCTTCTATTGTTTTAACTAAATCTTTCTCATCTGTATTCTCTATAATATTTTGTAAAACATTATAATTAACATTTTCCTTAATATGTAATTTACTTAAATCTACTGTTGGTAATACTTTATGGATATCTACTGTACCATTTCCTATAATTCTTATTTTCTTATCCATAAACATTATATCTACTGTATTTATACCAGAGTTTTGGATGTTTTCTGCAACTTCATCGCTTATTGTTTCTCCAGCTTGAACAAAAACTTCTCCTGTTTCGCTGTCTACTACATCTGCCCCCGCTACTTTTCCTTTTATTCTTGTTGCTAAAGATAATTTTTGATTAAATTTATATCTACCAACTTTTGCTAGATCATATCTCTTATTATCAAAGAATAATCCATTAAACAAGTTTCTTGCAGCATCAACAGTTGGAAGTTCTCCTGGTCTTAATTTCTTATAGATTTCTATTAATGCTTCATCTTGGTCTTTTATTGTGTCTTTACTAAGTGTTGTTTTTAACATTTCTTCGTCACCAAAGAAATCTAGCATTTGGCTATCTGTTGCTAATCCTATTGCTCTTAATAATGTAGTAATAGGAACTTTTCTTGTTCTATCAACACGTACCCAGAAAATATCATTTCCATCTGTTTCATATTCAAGCCATGCACCTCTTAAAGGCATAACTGTAGATGTATATGTTTTCTTTCCTGTTTTTGTATCAAATTCTTCTCCATAGTAACATCCTGGTGAACGTACTAACTGACTTACTACAACTCTTTCTGCCCCATTTATTATAAATGTTCCACTATCTGTCATAAGTGGGAAATCACCTAAATAAATTTCTTGCTCTTTAATTTCACCTGTTTCACGGTTAATTAGTCTTACTTTTACATGTAATCTTGCAGAATATGTTGCATCTCTTTCTTTTGCTTCTTCTACTGAATATTTTGTTTTGTCTTCCATGTAGTAATCGAAAAATTCAAGAACTAAATTTCCAGAATAGTCTTCAATTGGTGAAATATCTCTTAATACTTCTCCAAGTCCTTCTTTTATAAAATGATCATATGAATCTTTTTGGACTTTGATAAGATTAGGCATTTCAATGAAATCACCAACTTTTGCGAAATCCTTACGAGAAGATTTCTCGTGCTTAATTTCTCTTATTTTCAAAAAAATCACCTCATAAAATAATTTTAAGCAGAAAAAATATATTTGATTAAAAGAAGTCCTTCTCAGAATTCAAATTGCTTGTCTAAGTTTTAAGCCTGCCTGCTCTTTCAGTCTTAAAAGCTTAGGGCTCTTTGAATTTGATTCCTCTTCCTTTAATTTTAAACTTTAGAATAAAAATTTTGAATGGATTTTTGAAGTTATGTTTCCTTTAAAAATAGCAACAAAAAAGCAATCGAAAAAATCTTGTTTTTTCAACTCCTTTTGCCTTATTTTATTAGGTTTTAACTAATACTTTCTCTTTCTATTTTAACCACCCTATCTAATAATTTTGGGTATAAAAATCCATTTTTAGTAAATTCTCCTAAATAGTTTACCACAAATAAAAGCACAAGTCAACTGTTTCCGTAAGTTTTTTTAGTTTTTGAGCATAAAAATGTTTCTGTTCAGACTTGAAGTATTTTTCTTATGAAAATCTAATTTAAGGTTCTTTAATAAAATTTTAGAGATTAACCACGCTGACTAAATTAATAAATTTTATATAGTCTGAACAGTAACATAAAAATAGTTCTGAAAAATTTATATATAAAAAACTACTAAAATTTAAAAATATTTTTAGTAGTTTTTACATGTAATTTAAATTAAAATTTTTAACTAATTAACCAATTAGCAATATCTATTATTTTTACTCCTTCATATTGATATGTGTCATGTTTTGTTCTGGCAATTAGAATTTTAGGATATGCATCCCTTATTTTTAATAAAGCATCCACTTCCCTTTTGAAAGTTTCTTCATTACTAATATCATCTGATACTTGAATATATATTTTTTCATTTTGTTTTATTGCAACAAAATCTATTTCTTTTTTATATAATACACCTACATATACTTCATATCCTCTTCTTAATAATTCCATTGCAATTATATTTTCGTAAACTCTGCCATAATTTATATTTTTAGTTCCCAATTTTGCATATTTAAATCCTTGGTCAACTAAATAATATTTATCTTGTGAAGATAAATACCTTTTTCCTTGTATATCATATCTTCTGACATTATAATATAGAAAAGCATTACACAAATATTTAATATAACTAGCAATTGTTTTATGACTTATGATGTTACCATTTGCTCTAAATTCTTTTTCTATATTCCTTGTAGTAGTAATATTCGATATATTATCCATTAGAAAATCATTTAAATTTTCTAGTAAATCTCTATTTTTTATTTTATATCTACTCACAATATCTCTAACTATCAAAGTATTATATACTTCTGATATGTAATTATATTTATCTTCATTTTCCTTATATAAATATGAACCTGCCATTCCTCCTTCTAATACATATTTATCAAATGCTTCATCTATATCAGTATACTCATAATATTTTAAGAATTCCTTAAAAGAAAATGGATATATTTTTACTTCAAAGGTTCTACCTGTAAACAATGTTGCTAAATCACTACTTAATAAGAAAGCATTTGAGCCAGTTATATAAATATCATATTTTTCTAACGCGTGTAAATTATTTATTGTTTTTTCAAAATCTTCACATAATTGTATTTCATCTATACAAACAAAATTGTTTTTTCCTTTAATATAATGGTCTTCCACGTAATTATTTAAAGCTTTATAGTTTCTTAAATTTTCAAACTCTAACAAATTAAAATTTACACTTATTATATTAGAATTTTCTATATTTTCTCTGACATAATCTTTGAATGCTTCCAAAAGTTTGGATTTACCACAACGTCTAACTCCAGTTATTACTTTTATATCAGGTGTTCCCATTACATTTATTAACTTCTGTAAATACTCTCTTTCTATAAGTTTCATTTTTATCACCTCTAGTTATTTATAGTATTTAAATTATATCACATTTATTACCCAAAATCAATATTTTTTCATTTTTGGGTAATAAAAACGCAAAACCAGTACCCAAAATTGAATATTTTTTATTTTTAGGTACTGATTATCTTTAAATTCTATTATTTTATAATTTTATTTATTATTCTTGAATTGTCTTTTTCTCTTCACTTGCTTTTTTCATTTTTTTAACTGCTAATCTATAATCCACAAAATCTTCTATAAGTATTTTTATAATAGCAATAACAGGAACAGCTAAAAACATACCAAGAATTCCAAAATAAGCTCCGCCTATTGTTACTGCTAAAATTACTAATATTGGACTTATCTTTAATGATTTTCCAACAATTTTTGGATTAATGATATTTGCATCGATTTGTTGTAAAATAATTACTACAATAAGCATCCAAATAGCTTGTGAAAGTCCACCTGTAATTAAAGTAATAATAGCTGAAATACCTACGGCAATAATAGCTCCGACAAATGGTATCATATTAAATAATCCAATAAAGAAACCAAGAAGTGGCGCATATTTGATTCCCATAATGCTCATTGCAATTGTAACTAAAATTCCCACAACTACTGCATCTAAAAACTGACTTGCAATAAATTTAAAGAATATTTCATTAGAATGTTTATAATATTTATCAATATTTTTATATGTTCTTTCTTTAAATATAGCTTCTGCTAACCTCTTTACAAAAGTTAAAATCTTTCCTCTTTCTGCTAAAACATAAACAGAAACGATTACAGCAACAAAGACATCTACAATTCCAGTAACAGCGCTTATTGCACTTGATATGTATTCCATTACCCTATCAAAGTTAAAATATTCTCTTAAATCAACATGCTGAATACTATCTATAAAATCATTTACTTGTTCACTTTTTAAAATAGAATCTTGTGGCAAACTATTATACCTATCTATTGCCATTTCATAATAACTTTGTATGTTACTTACAAAATCTGTTACACTATCCCACACTACAGGGAAAATAAAACTAACCAAAATAACTATAATTGCTACAATTATTAAATAAACTGTAATAATACTAAAAGTTCTTGCTTTTCTTTTAATAAATTTTATCTTACTTTTTCTGTAGAAAGTTTCAAACTTTCTACAAGGCATATACAATATGTATGCAATAAAAATACCAACAAAAAATGGTGCAATAACACTTAAAAAGTTACCAATAACACCTGTTACAGCTGTAAAATTATCTAAGCATTTATAAATAATAATAAGTGCTAATCCAAGTAAAAACCAATAACTACATTTTCTTATTTTTTCTTTTTTATTTTCCATTCCTTTCTCCTTTAACTTAAATTTGTCATTTATTATATTTTATTTATAAATCTATTTCTAATCCAACTGGACAATGGTCGCTTCCCATTACTTCTGAATATATGCTTGCTTCTTTTATTTTATCTTTTATACTTTCAGAAACTATAAAATAATCTATTCTCCATCCTACATTTTTCTCTCTTGCTTTTCTCATATAAGACCACCAACTGTATGCATTCTCTTTATCTGGATATAAATATCTAAAAGAATCTACAAATCCTGCATTTAATAATTCTGTCATCTTATTTCTTTCTTCAATTGTAAAACCCGCATTATGTGTATTTGTTTTGGGATTTTTCAAGTCTATTTCTTTATGTGCCACATTTAAGTCTCCACACATTATAACTGGTTTTGTTTCATTTAACTTTAATAAGTATTTTCTAATTTCATCTTCCCATATTTGTCTATAATCAAGTCTTTCCAATTCTCTTTTAGAATTAGGTGTATATATATCTACTAAATAAAACTTATCAAACTCTAATGTTATTACTCTTCCTTCTTTGTCATGTTCTTCTATTCCTATTCCATAGCTAACAGATAATGGTTTTATTTTTGTAAAAACTGCTGTTCCTGAATATCCTTTTTTCTCTGCACTATTCCAATAGCTTTCATAACCATCGTATTCTAAATCAACTTGTCCTTCTTGGCATTTTGTTTCTTGTAAACAAAATATATCTGCATTTACACTTTTAAAAAAATCATCAAAACCTTTATTTAAACAAGCTCTTATTCCATTTACATTCCATGATACTAGTTTCATATTATCCTCCTATTTTTATTTACTAAAGTTTTCTAACATATACATAAGCATTTTAAAATATATATTTACAGTTCCTGCAACTTCATCATTTTTTATCATTTTTTCTAATTCTTCTTTAGTTACCCATTTTACATCTGCAACTTCTTCTTTTTGTAATACAACATCTTTTAAATCAACATTTTGTTTTACAAGCCATATATCAACAAAACCGTGTGTTCTTTTAAAAGAAAGCATAAACTCCATTTTTTCTTTATCAATATCTATTCCTATTTCTTCTTTTACTTCTCTTAAAGCTCCCTCTAAAGAAGTCTCTCCTGCATCTACGGCTCCACCAGTTATAGACCATTTATTAGGATATATTTTTTTACTTGGACTTCTTTTTTGAATTAGAAACTCTTTTTTATCATTCATAATCCAAACATGTACATACTGGCAAAATTCTCCATTTATTCTTTCATATCTTTCTGTAGTTTTATTTAAAGACTCTCTTCTTTTGTTAAATTTATCAACTAACTCCATATAAGCAACTCCTATCCCTTGTTTATATAATATTATTCACTCTATCTTTTACATTAGTCCATATTTCTTTTAAATTATCATAGGTAAGTAAATCATTTACTTCATCTGTATTTTTCCAAACAAGTACTTCTCTATCTTTTAATGGTATATCTTTAGAAGTCTCTCCATCATCTGCTGCTAAATAATAATAAACCTCTACATCTTTTTCTTCTGGTGAATTATATTTTATAATTCCTATTTCTTTATTATCTATTAAATGATTTTTCCTCAATGTCTCTTCTTCAGTTTCTCTTACAGCACATTCTAAAAGTGTTTCTCCTTCTTCTAAATGTCCTTTTGGAAATGTATAATCTTTTTGCTTTTCTCTATAAACTAATCCTATTTTTTTGTTTTCCAAATTAATTAATATCGTCCCTGCTTTTTTAATACTCATATTTCCTCCTTGATTTTCTATATTGTACTATAGATTACTTAAAATATCAATTATAATTTATGATAAAAGGCAGTCTAAATTTGACTGCCTTACAAATTCCATATTCAATTATTATTGCACTACTGAAACAGTTAAATATCTAACTCCCCATTGTAATGCTTCTGCGTGTGTGTTAACAAATATATCTATTTTGTTACCATTTACTGCTCCGCCTCTATCTTCTACTGTATAAATATGTCCACCAATGTTTAATTTAGTACCAAAAGCAAATTTTGAAGATGCTGCCACTGTTCTTCCTGCTGTTGCTTTTGTTCCTGATGCAGTCATTCCTGATGCTTTACCACAACATTTGCTACATGGGCAATATGCTGTAACTTTATAAGTAGTTCCGCCACTAGTTGATGCTGTTCCTGTTGGTAAAGCTGCTCTTGTTGTTGCACTTCTTGATGTTGCTTTCTTTTGAACTTGAACAATTTTATCAACTGGTTCTGTAATTACTTTTTCAGAAATAACTGTTTTTTCTATTTCAACATCGTTTTGATATTTTACTTTATACGTTACCTCTTTTAAACCATCTTTTCCTTGTTGTAAAACTTTTTTTTTTTTTTTTCCAGTAGTTTAACTATTTTTAGTTACGGTTTTATTAGGTGTTGTAACTTGTTCTACAACTATTTTTTCAGTAATTGGTGCATAGTTCTCTAATAATTGGTCTAGAGATGTTTTAGCACCTTCTTCTGAAATCTTAGCTATTTGAACTTCATTATATGATTTATCAGTTATTTGAATACTTTGACCTGAAGCTATTTCTTCATTTAGGTCTGGTATTGTCTTTTGATTATCTTCTAATACAATGTTATTTTCTTCTAAAACTTCTGAAACTGTAGCTTTACTTGTTAAAGCTGTCATTTCATATCCATTTTGAAGAACAATTTTTACGTCTTTTAAGTCAGTATTTACTGCCATTACTCCTATTCCTGATATTAGAATAAGAATAATTGTTACACAGATAATTTTCATGATAGAAATCGAAGCGTTTTCTTCTTTTTTCATCAATTTAATTCCTCCTTTTGGCAACAACTTAATTATACTCTATTTTTTAATATTTGTCAAATTTTGCCTAATTCTTACTCGCAGAAGAGCTTTCTAAAATTAGAAATTTATACAATTTGTCCTTTTTCTTTAAAATTAAGCTTTTATAATATGCATAATATATTATATGTAATTTTTTTAAAATTATTCCTAAATTTTCCATATTAATTTCACAATTTTACCACATTATTATTGTATAAAAATGTATAATATGTTATCATATTTGTATATTATATAGAATAGGAGGAATTTATAAATGGTAGGTTTAATCATTCTAGCTATCGTAGTAATTCTTATTATTGCCGTTATCGCTATATATAATGGATTAGTAAAAGCAAGAATTAAAGTTGATAACGCTTGGAGTCAAATAGATGTACAACTTCAAAGAAGATTTGACTTAATCCCAAACTTCGTTGAAACTGTAAAAGGTTATATGACTCATGAAAGTCAAACTTTTGAAAAAATTGCTGACCTTAGAAGTTCTTGGGCAAATGCAGGAACAGTTTCTGAAAAAGCAAAACTTGATAATGAATTATCAGATACATTAAAAACAATTATGGCTATTTCTGAAAATTATCCTGATTTAAAAGCAAACCAAAACTTCTCAGAATTATCAGAAGAATTAAGAAATACAGAAAATAAAATTTCTTTTGCTAGACAATTTTATAATGATTCTGTAACTATCTACAACACAAAATTAGAAGTATTCCCTTCTAACATTATCGCAAGTATATTCAATTTTAAAGCTCGTGACTTATTTAATACAGAAAGCGATGAAGCAAGAAAAAATGTTAAAGTAGATTTTGGAAGTAACAAATAAAAAATCAAATGGGGATTGGAGATATTCTCCAATCCTTTTTTCAAAAGGAAAGGTGTAAATAAGAAATGTTTCAAAGTATAAAGAAAAATAAAATAGAGTCAGGTGTAATAATTGGTATATTTATTGTAGTAATTACATTAATTGTTTATTTTATTTGTAATGCATTAAATTTAGGCAGTATTTCTATTGTAATAGCATTAATTTTCTCAATTGCATCTGCATGGGGTTCTTACTATTATAGTGATAAAATAGTCTTATCTGTAAATAGAGCAAGACCAGCAACTAAAGAAGAAGACCAGAAATTAGTAAATATTTTAGATAGTTTAATGGTAGCATCAGGCTTACCTTGTAAACCTAGATTATATATTGTAGATGACGCACAGCCAAATGCTTTTGCAACAGGTAGAAACCCAGAAAATGCAGTTATATGTGTAACAACAGGTCTTCTAGAAAAATTAGATTACTATGAGTTAGAAGGAGTAATCGCACATGAAATGAGCCATATTAAAAACTATGACATTCGTTTATCTTGTGTTGTTTCTGTTATGGTAGGTTTTATTGTAATGCTTGCTGATTTATTCTCTAGAACATTATTCTGGGGCGGATTAAGAGGTAGAGACAATGATAGCGAAAGTAATGCAAATGGTATTTTAATGATTATTGGTTTAATCTTTTTAATATTATCTCCAATATTCGGTTCTTTAATGCAACTTGCATTATCTAGGAAAAGAGAATTTTTAGCAGACGCAACCGCAGTAGAATTTACCAGAAACCCTGATGGGTTGATTTCTGCATTAGAAAAATTAGAAAATGATCCTAACCAACTAGAAACAGCAAACAGTGCTACTGCCAACATGTATATAGTAAATCCATTTAAGAAAGATACTAAAGAAGGAAAAAGAAGAACAACAAGTATTTGGTCTACACACCCAAGTACAGAAGATCGTATAGCAGCATTAAGAAGTTTAAAATAGGGACGTTTCCTTTTGCACAAAAATGCGCAATTGGGGACACATCTTAATTAAATAAAGTCAAAGTAAAAGATGAAGAAATTATTTTCCTCATCTTAATTTTTGCTTTGAACTAATACATTATGATATGCAACTGTTTTATCATAGTTTGCTTTTACCTCATCTGCTGTTAATACTTTATTATATAATCTACAAGCATAAATATCTACATTTGAATAATACTCTGTATAAGAAGCTCCTCCTACACGAAATCCTATTGTAAAAGGCACCTGATTATCAGCAAGACTTCCTCCTAGCATCCATTCCTTGCCACAAGTAGTTCGATCTATAAACTCTCCATTCCAGTATAGGGATATTTCACTATTTTCTATATCTACTACCATTGTTAAATACCCACCATTTTCTAAATTGAATGTTCCTACATTTTCTTTTCTTACCCAATGTCTCATACTTTCTCCTGGGCTCCAGACTGATTCACTTGGTAAATTAGACATACAACAATAAAAACTTTGATATACAAAATATGTTCTAAATTTATTTGTATATGTAGAACTTTCTGTATCCCCCTTTATTGTCTTACTTAATAAAGATTTATCATTATTATCACCTTTCGCATAAAACTCAAATGTTAAACCATTTTCTATATTTACATTAGCTTGAGGATATACTTCTATATAATCATCTACACCATCTAATTTAAACTCTGTTTCATTCCAACCGTATCCATCTCCTTCTTGTACTCCATATACAGTTACTCCTTCTCCCCAGGAATTGCTATCTCCCATATTTATTGGGTCAGCATTTAAAATTATTCCATCTGTCACAGCTAAATTTTCTCCATAAGCTAATTTTACAAATCCTTCTTCTGGTAATTCTATTACTTCTCCTGTTTCATAATCTATTACCCATTCATATTTTGTTTCTCCATAATTTTCTAAATTAGTTCCTTTTCCTACAAAGTAACAATTATCTCCATATACAATACCTGTATCATTTACTGAAACTATTTTCCAATTGTCTCCGTTAGCTAAAGTTCTATCTCTTAATTCTTCTCCTATATTATATTTTTCATCATTTGTCATTTCTTTATTTATCATTGTTAGCTGTATAGCTTCTCTTTCTGATGCTATTTCTGTTTCTTCTTTTGCATTTTGTGCTTGAGTAAGAATCCCATTTTGTCCTGTTAGCATTGCTATTGAAACGCCAGCTAAAATTAGTAAAACTATTATAGTGATAACTAAAGCAATAAGTGTAATACCTTCTATTTTTCTTGTCTTTTCTTTCATTTCTTCCTTCCTCCTCTTATGTATTTAAAATAATAATATCTTAAATTAAGATAAAAGTCAATATCGTAATTCAAGATATTATAAAATTTTATTGGTGATTATAATGTATAAAAGGATAAAAGATTTAAGAGAAGATAAAGATTTAACACAAAAAACTATTGCTGAATACTTACATATGTCACAAAATGGATACTCTCAATATGAAACAGACACAAATAAAATTCCTGTTGAAGTCTTAAAAAAACTTGCAATCTATTATGATACAAGTATAGATTATTTAGTTGAATTAACAGATGAAAAGAAACCCTATAAAAGAAAAAGATAAAAAAAGTAGCTTTTCCCGACCACTTTTGGCATATATATATATCAAAAAATGGTCGGGAAGTAACGTTTTTAAGTTTTATTTTATATATATTTTTATTGTTTGGTCTTATATTTTTTTACTACATCTTCTATTTCTTTTTTAGTAATAGAACCTTCTCTTAAAATGTGTGGAATATTATCAACTACTTTAACAATGGTAGATGCAATACCTAATTTACTTTCTCCGCTATCTATAATACAATCTACTTTTCCATCAAAATCCTTTATTATATCATTTACATTAGTTCCACTAGGTTTTCCTGAAATATTTGCACTAGGAGTAGCAATTGGAACACCTGCATATTCAATTAATTTTTTAGCAATTTCACCACTTGGCATACGAACACCAACAGTATCACCATTTGCTGTAAGAATATCTGGTACATCTTTTTTCTTTTTTAATATAATTGTAAATGGTCCTGGCCAGAATTTTTCCATTAAAGCATATTCTAAATCCGAAACATCTTTAGCTACCATTTTAACCATTTCCATATTACTTACAAGCAAACTAATTGGCTTACTAAAATCTCTTTTCTTTAATTCATAAATTCTTCTAATTCCATCTTCATTAAAACCATTTGTACCTATTCCATAAACGGTTTCAGTTGGGAAAATAACAATTCCACCATTTTTAATAATCTTTGCTGTTTCTTTTAATTTTTCAAAATCAACATTCTTTCTAAAATCAATATATTTTTGCATAATTTACTTCCTTTATCTCAATAAACACTTTATATAGATGTGTCCCCAAATGCTCAAAAATGTGCAATTGGAAACGTCCCCAATTTACCCAATTTAAAAACTAGTAGTACTAACTACTAGCTTTCATATAAAAATTATTTATTGTCATCTGATTTTTGTGTTTTCTTTGTATTTTTAGCAATTTCTGTTGTATTTCTACAGATTACTAAAAGAATTAGAGAAAATTCATAAATAACTCTTACAACTATATTTCCTACTACTAACATTAATAAGAAGCTTAAGAAACTTGTTCCTATTAAAGCAAATGATCCTAATGTTACATAGATTGCAAGAATTAAATATGTTACTTTTAGTAAAACTTCTAAGAACATTTTCTTAAATGATAAAAAGTCATATAGCCATCCAAGAAATCCTGTGAATTTTCCTTCGTTTTTCTTACTTAAAAATAAGCAATAAACTAAAATTCCACCTACTATTGCAAGTATTAATGATACTATAAGCCATACTGTACTTCCTACAGCGCTAGATAATGCATATGATGATCTTGTTCCGAACATAGTTAATTCCCCCCTTTATTTTTTCCATATTTTATCACAAAATTTAAGTTTCGTCAAATTTTACAAAAAATCGACAAAACTTAATTTATCCTTATTTAATTATATTTACAAAATTTTATTAATATTCTAATTATATAAAATTTGCTAAGTTTTCAAAATCACTTAATTTTAAATATTTTCTTAGCATTTTCGTAAGTAATTTTTCCAACTTCTTCGCTTGACATTCCTTTTACTTCTGCTATTTTATTTGCTATATATTTAACATTTCTAGGGTCATTTCTTCTTCCTCTTAAAGGTTCTGGTGATAAATAAGGGCTATCTGTTTCAATTAGCATTTTATCATTTGGCACCATTTCTATTATTTCATTTGCATTTTTAGAATTTTTAAATGTTACAGGTCCTGCAAATGATATATAAAATCCAAGTTTTAATCCTTCTTTTACAAGTTCTCTATTTAGAGGACAACAATGAAATACTCCTTTATTTTCAACTTTATTTTCTTTTAAAATCTTTAAAGTATCCATTACAGCTTCTCTTGTATGTATTACTATTGGTAAATCCAATTTATTTGCCATATTGATTTGTTCTATAAAAGCCTTTCTTTGGATTTCTCTCATTTTTTCATCTTTTTCCCAATAATAATCTAATCCGATTTCTCCGATTGCTAAAACTTTTGAATTTTCTTTAGCTAATCTTTCAATTTCTTCTAGCATTTTCCACAATTCATCTTCAGTTTGTGGAATATCATTAGGAGAAATGCCTACTGTTGCATATATAAAATCATATTTTTTAGATAGGTCTATTGCTTTTTTTGAACCTTCTAAACTATATCCTGCTGAAATAAAACCTATATTCTCTCTATGGATTTTTTCTATTACCTCTTCTCTATCTAAATCAAATTTTTCATCATCTAAATGTGCATGATTATCAAAAAACTTCATATTTATATCATTTCATCCTTTCCTATTTTGATAAAACTGTTACATTTGCTACTGCATATTCCTTACAATGTGAAATACTAATATCAATATCTTCTATATCTTTTAAGTCAACGCCAATTATTTTTAAAGTAGGTCTTCCTTGCTCTGTATTTATTACTTCAAAATCTTTCCAACAAACAGAATACTTATCACCTATCTTCCAAGAAAGCGCCTTAAAAGCCGCCTCTTTTGCCGCAAACCTTGCTGCATAGTGTTGGTATTTTTGTTTTTTCTTACTTTCACAATATTCAATTTCATTTTCAGTAAATACTCTTTCTAAAAAAGCTTTACCGTTTTTTTCTATACTTTCTTTAATTCTACTAATTTCAATAATATCAGTTCCACAAGTTACTTTCATTTCTTTCTCCTTAAAAAATGAGACAAAAAGGCCCGTCCCCTACTGTCTCATTAAAAATATAAAATTTAATATATTAAATATTAATGATGCCACAAGTACTAGTCCAATTACAATCGTTGATATTTTATTTTTTTCTATATTTAAATCTTTATATAATATATCATATTTATTTTTTACTTGGTTATATAAACTTTCTAATTCTAATGTTTCCCCAATTCTATGGTTTAACATTGTTCCTGTTTCATCATCTGTTATTTCCCTTATCCACAAGTTTTTAGTAAACTCTATAAATTCTTTCCTTGCTTTTTTTACTTGCTTTGGATTTTTTAATTGCAATTCTATTTTCTTTAGATATATTTTCTTATATAAATTAATTATATATGTATATAAGAATTGATTTTCAAATTCATCTGGAAGTATTGTATAATTATTCATGTCTTCACTTGATGAAAATAACATCACTCCCAATTTACTTAATGCTAATTTTGCATATTTCCAAGTTGATATAGTTGTTATTTTTTCTTCTTCTAATTTTCTGCTATTATCTGCTGGTAATACATTTGCAAATCTTATATAATGATGTATTATTTTTTCAAAATCAGAATTACTATTCCATGCTTCCTGGTCTATACATATATATGAATATGTTAAAAATCTTTCTGTATCTATATCAAGTTTTACTGCATCTAAATTAGCCCCTGTTATTTTTCTTATAAAACTCTTAAATGTTTCTGCGTTCTCAAAGCTATTTGTTTGAAGACGTATATTATCATAATCATCTAGCCCTACATCACTATTTATATCTCTAAATTTATAATTAAAATTTAATATATTTGAAAAGTTATTATCATCCTCCACATTTGTCTTCATGACTAGAAAACATATTCCACTTTCAAAACATACAATTTCTAACTTAGATATTGTAAAAAATATTCCTTTTCTATCATCTATCTTTCCTTGTATATCCTTATTTATTCTATATTCAAATATATTACAAGGATATTTAGAAAGAATAGCTGCTCTTGTTTCATCTGGCAATTCTTCTAATTTCTTTATCTTACTACTTCCAAAACTAAAACTTGAAAACAAGAAATCTCTTGTTTTAGGCAAAAAGTATTGATACATTTTAAAGTCTTTTTCTTTTTGGAATGTTTTTAACCTAAAATCTTTATCCCTTAACATTTTTAATATGTATTTTTGATATTTTCCTTCTTTTATCACAAATGGATAAATAAAATATGTGTATTGATAATTCATCTTTAGTTCCATATAATCTCTCCTCTTATCTATTTCCTATAATAGTTCATATTAAGGTCTTTTCCTAAGTACCAGCTTCCAATAAAGTCTACTTGTAAATAATCTTCTAGGTCATATGTTGGCTCTTGTACAACTTTTCCAGTTCTATCTATAGAGCCCCATTTTCCATCTTTTTTTATTCCTGCATATCCAAAAGCGTTTTGCGAAGTTACATCATCATAAATATAATCTACTACTACTTTTCCATCTTTATCCACAAATCCATATTTTCCATCTTTTTTACTTACAAATAATGTATTAGATGTAAATATATCTGATTCTTTTTCTTCTTCAAATTTAAAGTTATAATACTTATACTCTCCATCTTGTCTTATTTCTATATAACCCTTTTCATCATCTAAATCTGTTACCATTCCTGTTTGTTTTACTTCGTAATTGCCATCTAATACTTCATTATTATAGTTTTCATCTTCTGTTATATATAAATCTGCTTTTTCATTATATGTTATATTTCTATATTTAAATTCTACTAATGTATTTCCTTCTAAATCTATTATTCCATAGTTGTCTCCTGTTTTTGCAATAAATACTCCTGTTTTTGCTTCTTTTAAATCATCATAAGTTGCTTTAATTGTACTTTCACCAGATAAGTTCATAACTCCATATTTATTGTTCTTTTTAAATATAACTCCATTTTCTGAATTTTTTAAAATAGCTACTATCTCATCATAACTTCCATTTAAGCTTTCAGTTCCATCTTTTTTTACAACTTTTTGCTTTCCTCCATCAGTTACTACGTAATAATCTCCTTCATGAATTTTAGATACTCCATCATATTTAGTTTCTAATACTTGTCCATTTGATGTATCTACTACTCCATATTTTCCATTTGCATTTTTTACAATAAAGCCATCTGTTGTTTTGTCTCCTAATCCTTGTATTTCTGCATACTCTGTTGGAAGTAAAGTTTTTCCTTCATCATTTACTATTCCATAATTTCCATCTTTTGAAACAAGTAAAGCATTTTCTACTCCTTGAAGCGCCGTTATTTCGTCATATTCACAAGGAAGAATTTCAGCTCCTTCCATATTTATTAAGCCATATTTTCCACCATTTTGTACCTTTATTGCACTTCCATCATATGATAACTTTTCATTCTCATCTACACTTGAAATCGCCTCTACTTGTTCATAATTAGTAAAGATTTCCTCATTTTTACTATTTAATGCTTTTGTGCTATATGTTCCATCATCATAATTCACATCAAATGTGCATAAGAATACATCTTTCTTACTGTTTGGAACTATTATCATTTCTGCATATGATGGGTCTATTACAACATTTCCATTAGAGTCTATTACTCCCCATTTGTTATTTTGATATGCTGCAAAATAATCTATACTTGTTATATTTTCTTGAGAGTCATCATCATTTAGTATCCCAACTAACATAACAATACACATAATTATTACAACAAATAAGATTATTACTGCAAATACTTTTTTCATATTTAATTTTGGCTCATCATATCTTTTTCCTCTACTCAAAAGTTTCTTCCTCCTTTTGCACATTTATAATATCATAAATCACTTAATTTATCAATTAATCTTAAGCTTCTTTTTTTCTAAATTTACAAACTAAAACACTCATATCATCTTTTGCTACTCCATAATTATTATCTACTGCTTCTTCTAATATTAAATTAGCTATTTTTTGAGTATTTGTTGTTTCTATATCTTCTAATAGATATTTAATCCATAATTCTTTATTTTTATATTCTACATTTGAGTCTAATATACCATCTGAACAAAGTACCATTATTTCCCCAGATTCTATGTCTTTATCGAATGTTTGTATTTTGCTTCCTTCTATTATTCCTGTAGGTAATGAATTTGATTTTACCATTTTAACATTTTTTCCATGTTTTATGTATGTTGGACATGCTGCACTTTTGATAAATTCAACATTACCTAAATACAAATCTACTATTGCAATGTCTAATGTTGCAAAGCTTTCTTTATTCTGATTTATTAAGGCATTGTTTATCAAGTCTAATGATATATCTTTATCAAATCCTGATAATAACAAGTTTTCTAATAGTCTCAAAGCATTTGAACTACTGTCCTTTGCCTCTTTTCCGCTTCCCATTCCATCACTTATTGCTACTAAATATTTTCCATCTTTTAGTCTAATTGTTAAAGTACTATCTCCAGAAAGCTCACTTTTTGTTTTTGTCATAGCAGCTGTTCCCATAGCCATTACAAATTTATCATCTGATAAAAAGCTTAACTTTTTGCCTACAACAGCATCTTCATTTAATACTATTTTTTCTCCCATTATTTTAGTTAGTATTTTTTCTATGGTTTCTATTTTTGCTGTTTCTAAATTCTCATTTAAATAAATTTCTATTATAAATCTATTTTCTTTTTTAATAGCTATATCTTGGATTTCTATTCCTTTTTGTTCTAATAATTCAATTATCTCTTGTTTTTCTCTTACATATTTTTCTTCATTTTCTATATCATTTTCTAATCCTTTTGCCATACTTTCTATTGCTTTTGATACGCCTTTTAGCTGTTTTTCTACATTCTTTTTGTTTTGCACTATTTTCTTTTTCCAGATAAAATCTGATTTAGCTACTTTATAAGAAACATTTATTGTTCTTACTATTTGCATTATATTTTCTTCTAGACGCTTACTTATATCCTTATCATCAAAGCCTATTATATAGCTATTACATTCTGCAAATATTTTTAATAAGTCTTCTCTTGTTATTTCTTGTTTATCAAGCAATAAATTAAATATCTTATTTATAATCTCTCCATTTACGTCTGCTATATCTTCATATAACATATTATCTTTATAAGGTTCTAAATTGTTTAACAATTCTGATATAAATATTCTTTTATTTTCATCTTGCTCTTTATTTACCTCTTCATTATCTACAGGTTCCTCTTTATATGTTGTTGCCATCTGGTTTATTGCTTCTGATACGTTGTTTAGACTTTCTGCAACTTCTTTAGACTTATTTAACGCTCTTCCTCCTGTAGAAGGTAGAAATTTTGAATTTCCTATAAATTCTTCTAAGTCTATTTGTAAGTTCTTAGGCACTAACAATAATCCAATTGACGCTACTAATATTTCTTTAAAATGGATTAATTCTACTGTATATCCATTTGATACATAAGCTAAAACTATATTTCCTAATGTAAAGCCAACTACTACACCTATTTTTCCAAATCTATTTAATATTCCTGCTATCATTCCTGATATCGCATATGCTGCTATCATTATTGGCTCATTATTACTAATAACTCCTAAAGTTACGCCTATTGTTACTCCTGATGTTGTTCCAACAAGTATTCCATTTTTCCAACCTAAAATCATTACAATTAATATGCTAAATACATTTCTTATACTAAAGCCATATATACTTGAGTCTCCAAATGCTGCTACCGCTATTGCAAAGAGCAAGCTTGCTCCTATTACTTCTTCTATTGAAAAAGCTCTTTTAGTATAAAATTCTTGAACTACCGGAATAGAATTTACAAATATTTTGTAAAATACTAATGCTATTATTGAAAGTGTTATTGTACTTAGTACATCATATAATGTAAATACTGACATAAATATTTTTACCAAGCCTATAAGCAAAGTAGCAATAAATACATTTTTTCCAACTTTTATTTTTTCGTTTCTTTCTTCTTCATTATAACGTGGCTTTACTATAAATAGCGTTGCTATCATAACTAGAGCTGTTAATAAATATTCTAGCCCTCCACCAACGCCAAATTTTATTAAATTACCAAGTAGCGAAACTACCACTACCCCTAAGGCTGGAATGGAAAATGCTAAACAAGCTCCTAGTAAACTCACACTAAATATTGAAAATTCTCCACCCAAACTTACAAATGATAACATAAATGCCACAATATATATTACTATATTTTCTTTCGCAAATACATTCCCGTAATATATTAAATTTGCTTTTTTCTTCACCTACAGTATTTTTACTATTTAAGTCTATTGTATCTTCATTTAAATTTTGAAACATCCTTACCACCTCTTTAAATTTGATAAGCTTATTTTACTACTTGTCCTTCGTGGTTTTTGTCTTTTCTAGTCTACTAAACTAAAAAAGTTTTTTACAAATTTTTATATATATTTTTTATTTTTTTCATAATAATTTAATATACGATTTTTATTTTATTACAGAATATCGAAAAAAGCAATATTTAGGGAAAATATTAAAAATAATTTTTTTAATTTTTAAACAAAAAAACTATTCCAAATTATCTCATTAAAAAAATCAGGCTAAGATTTCTCTTAAACCTGATTTTTATATTTTATTTAATTTTTTTATCTTTTGTTCTATTTATTTAATCTTTTAGTATTTGATAATTATCCTAATACTTTCTTTTTAATGAAGATAATTCCTGCTCCTAAGATTATGAATGAACTTATTCCTAAAATGATATATGGTATATAGTTTTGATTTTCACCAGTAGGTCCTGTTACTGTTAAATATACATAATCATCATCTCCGCCTGGTACTCTTCCTGTTTCACTTGGCACATAATCACCTGGTGTTGTATAATCCCCATCATGTTCCATTTTTCTGTTTTTTACTTCATTTACTTCCATATCATTTTCGAATATAAAGTCATCTGAGTTGTTACTTAATACTCTTGATACTTCTAATGGTACCCTTAATTCTTGATTTGGTTCCATATTACTAAATGCTGTTGTTTGTAATATTTGGTTATATTGTTTAACTGCATTAAATGCATCTTCTGACAATAATCCTTGATCAACCATTTCTTCTTTTGTTATGTCAGTAATTTGCGTCCAATTGTTCTGATTATCCACATTATTTTCATTATATACTAATCCATTTGACAAGTAATCAAATATGCTAGATATAGTTGCTAATTTCCAATTTGCATTATTTTGTGGAACTATTCCATATATGTAATAATCATTATCATTATAGTCTATTTCTGCATTTCTATTATCTACTATTATTTCATATCTAATAGTTAATGTAGCACCTTGTAATAACTCACTATCCAATTCAATATGAATGTTTCCATCTGGCAAGAATCTTAAGTGATTAATATTTCCTTCTCTTGGGTCTCCTTCAATTACTACTTGACCATTTGCTAGTTTTACTTGTACATAAGCTATTTCTTTTCTAACATCAAGATTTTGAATTGGTCTTCTTATAATTCCTAAATCCATATTGTCAAATACAAATTTAAGTTGTTCACCATATTGACTTATATTATCTAAGTTAATATCATAATCTAGCTTGATATCAAATAATCTTGTATTTGCTTCAATGCTTTCTAGAGCTGGACTATTTTCTTTTTGTATTGTTCCATAATTATATGTTTGTTCTTCTCTAGTTCTGTATTCTACTATATCATCTATTGTTGTTCCATCTGTTCTTATTCCAGATATATCTCTTGCATCTGATAATCTTGTAGTTCCTTCACCAGTTTCTGCTCTATACCAGTAATCATTCATTGCATCTGCTTGTTCTTTATTTCCGCCTCTATAAATAGTTGATTTGTATTTTTCAGCTTCTAAATTTTCTGTTGTTCCATCTGGTTTTACTATTACACTTGAATTTCCGTATGTAAATCTTATTACATATTTTCCTGGTATTATTCCGCTAAACTCATAGTTACCACTTTGATCTGTATTTGTAGTTGCAGATTCTGGTTCTTCTACAACATTACCTGCTTGTACTTGATCTTTCTTATACAATGATGCAACATTTGTTGGATTTCCACTTTCATCGCAAGCAAGTAATTCTACTTTTACTTGTTCTACAACATTTTCACCATTTACGTAGATACCATCACCTTTTCTTTCTTTTTCATAACCAGTATTATTTAATAATTCCTCAATAGCATTATCTTCCCATACTGTTCCTCTTATTACTCTACCTTCACTTTCACTTATTTGTAATATAAATGATGGTGCTTTATCTGTATCATCTTCATATGTTTCTTTGTTAGTATCATCATTTTCGTTATTTCTATTTTCAGGTATTGCTGAACCTGGTCTAGAATCTTTATCTACTCCGGCATAATGTATACTAAAGTTTTCATCTGAATATGTTGAATATGATGTTATTTCTGATACAGAATCTAGTGTTAAGTTTCCATTTAGCACTGCATTTACTGCATCATTTTGTAACTTATATGTAATATAAATTGCTCTTTGATTTTCATGTACTATATTTTGATTTGCTTGTATTGTCATTTTTCTAAATCCATTATTATCATAATTTGGATCTACCGCATAACTTAAAACATTACCATCTTCATCTGTAACCATAATATTATTAGTATCATATCTGTTATCAAAGTAGTTTACAACCTCATTTACTCTTGTATAAAGGTTTGTTGCTTCATTTCTTAGAGCAACTTTATATGTTACATATACTCCAAGAACTCCATTTTCTCCTCCAGTTTGTTCATTATAAACAACATCTGATGAGTAAATAGTTTGTGTATAGTTTGCACTTCCATATTCGTTTCCAAATTTTACTCCAACATCAAATCCTTCTGGTACTTCTTGATTAGCAAATCTTTGATTATAGTAATATGTGTGTTCATATCCATTTAAAGTTACTTTTGCGTTGTCTATGTCTTGTACTAATGCTAAATCTGGTTGTTCTCTTTCTCTTAATCCTAAATTAATGTCAGTTATCTCTGTAATATTTTCTTCTCTTATTTGCTCAGCTGATTTTATGTCTGACAAATATCCTGAATAATTATTATTACCATCTGCTACAGAAAGGAATGCATCTCTTGTCGTTGATGTTATCACATATTGTTCATCTATCTTATTAGGATTTACTGGGAAGTTTTGTCCTTCATAACCATATGCATCACTATCTTTTGAATTTGGTCCATAATTTAATGTACTATTATAATTTCCTTGAGTACGATCTCCCTCATCATAGTTCAAATCATATGTTTTACTTCCTGTATCATCATTAGATTGTCCTATAGGGTCTGTTACTCCTTGATGAGTTATTTCTGAATACTTTCTATTAAATTCTGCCCTTACATCAGTATTTTCTATTGCTTTTGTTCCGTTTCCAAGTAAAATATCTACTATTGGAACTGATGTATAACTCATTCCATTATATGAGAATTCTATATAGTAATTTTGTAGTTCGTCTATTAAAACATCTACCATTTGGTATGTTCCATAGTTTTCTTCATTTGAACTTGTTAGTACTTCTGATACTAATTCTCCGCCTTCTTCTGTTCTAAATTGAATATAATTTTCATTTCTATCTTTCAATCTTACAGTTACATTGGCTACTAATCTATCAGGATTTGATTCATCATCTTCCGCTGCATTATATAGACTATCTCTTTCTGACGTTTTACCACTTATCATGTCTTCCCATACTTTTCCTGATAATTTAATCCATTTTCTTCTATTATTAAATGTAAGTATATCATATGCATTATTAGAACTATTTGAAGTATTATCAGATGTCTGCCTTGATACTGTCATTGTTGCACTTGCCCCTGTTCCATCTGCTTGTCCATTATTCCAAGATATATAATTGTCATCTACTTCATAACCGTAATTATTATCTCCTACAGATATTTCTCTTACTGTATATGTTCCAGTTCTTATATTATATATCTTAATTTCTCCATTGCTATCTGTTATAAATTCTGTTGCTTGACTTTCGTCATCAGTAGTTTGCATGTTACTTAGGTAGATAGTTCCTTTTGCACTAGTTAAACTTTCTCCATTTTCATCTATAGCTATTATATATTTTCCTGACGAATCCATTATCTTGAAGCTTACATCTTCTAAAACAGTATTTGAATCTTGATCTTTTTTAACTATTCTTAAGTTTCCTGTTTGTTTTTGATTTGTTATTGATAGTTCTTGTACAGTACCTCCAGTCACTGTAACTTGTACTTGTTTGTTTACTTCATGCTCATATCCATAATTATTATTAACTGTTTCTGTTAATGTATATGCACCTGGAGTTAAGTTATCAAAATGATATGTACCGTCTGTTGTAGTAAAGTTTTGACTAAACGTTCCATCATTTTTAGCTAAAGTTCCCTGAATATCTAGTTTTACATTTGGATCGTCATCATCTACCTTAATAATATCTAATGTAGCATTAAAGTTTGTCCATTCAATTGTAGCTGTTGTAACTTCACTTCCATAATCATATCCTTCATCAAATTTATATTCTGTTGTATATACTCCTTGATGAGGCTTTGGTCCTTGTGCCCAATGCCATTGATTATAACTGTCATAACAAGGATTTTGTCCTGAATAGTAAAAATATTTTCTTCCATATGTATATCTATATGTTCTATATGTTTTTGTTTTATTTTGAGTTACAGTTACACGACTTACTCCTCTTCCATATAGACTAGGTGATAGGCTTAAATAGAATGTGCTATTTCCTGGGACAGAACTCCAAGCATTTCCATTTGCATCACATGCCACCCATCCATCTATTACTGTCCCCGCTTTATCATATACTGCTACACTATAATTTTCAGAACTATTAGAACTTGTACCAAATGGTCCTAACACATAGTTGTTCCCTATTTTTCTTACTCCTATCTCGTTATTTGTTTTACTTAGTTGTATTCCTGGCGAAGTTATCTCTGTTGAACCATATGTTGTACTTCCAGAATTATAATCAAAAGTATATGCACTTTCCGAATCATAACAATGACTGCTTAACCTTGCAGGATAATCTACTACATCATGATGCCATCCTGCGGCTGTTCCATCATGGTTTGAACAATAAGCTGTTCCCGTTGGTCCCCCCTGAAATTTATGTTGATAATAACTTATATAATGGAAATTATATCCAAAAACATCATTGCTAGAAACTATTCCAATAACAGCAAACATTATTAAGAACATTCCTATTTTTGAGATTTTTCTTATTTTTACTCTAAATTTAATTGCTAAAGCTAAAAGTGCAACTAGTATTAATACTATGGTCACAATTGATATATACATTACAAGACCTGTACTTACAGAAATAATTAATTGTGCTTCTGAATAATCATCTTCAGATGAATTTCTGTTTCCTGGTGTTGAATCATTATCTTGGATTCCTAATGTATTATCTACACTTCCTATTTCTGCGGCATTTGTAAATGTTCCTGTATCTTCTTCTCCCATAGTTTTTGTTAGTGTTAAGTATATTTCTTTGCTTTCTCCTGCTGCTATTTCTTGATTCATTAAGCTTCTATTTATTAAGACTCCACTTTGGTTTGTCCAATTTGCATTACCATTTGAAGAAAAACTTAATCCATCTGGTAAATAGTCATATATTTCTCTAACAGTTGCTGGTGTTTTTCCTTCATTTGTAACAACAATTCTATATGTTACAGAAACTTGAGCTCCATTTATTTCTTTTGCCCTAATCTCTACTCTACCAAGCTTAGTATTGTCATATGAATATTGTTTTGTACCACTTTTGGTTGTTACAGAAATGTCTGTTATATATTTATCTAATTTCAAGTCACAAGCATCATTTTGTATTAAACCAATATCTATATTTGTTTGTTCTCGATTTAAATTTATCACATCTGTAACTCCAGCGTTTACTTCTCGTCCATCTAACGTTATTTTTTGTGAAGCCGCATCTGAGTTTACTGACTCTGCTACTCCGCTTTTTCTATATTCTGTTAATCTATATATTGATGTATTATATGTAAATACTACAATATAATTTCCTTGTGCTAGATTAGAGAATGTATATCTTCCATTATTAGTTGTTGTTTCTGCTGCAACATTACTTGAATCATTTAAATTTACTAATAATACTTCTATTCCACTTATTAAACTCTCACTATCTTGTCTTGCTCCATCTCCATTTTCATCATTCCATGCTAAACCAGAAATATTATATCTTGCGTTTGGATCACCTGGATTTTCTGGATTATTTGGATCTTCTGGATTATTTGGATTATCTGGATTTTCTGGATCTGTTGGTTCTTCTGGAGTATCTGAACCTCCGCCTTCATCTATGTTACCTGGTAAAATTATATGTTTTACAATATTTGAAGTTTTTGTAAGACTAACTGTTTGTCTATCACTATCTATACTATACTTAACAATTGCACTATTTTGTATTTCTGTTCTTTCGTATACATATCCTGCCGTTGTTTTTATTGTCACGTTTACCGTTTCATTATACGGAACATATGTATATATATCTACTTCTGGTAATCTATTTCCATTTTCGTCACTTCTTAAAGTTATATCCTCAGTTTTTTCTTGTTTTTCTGAAAGACCTGTAATTTGTTCAACCGGTCCATCTTCACCAACTACTTCTGAAAAAACAGGTTCATAGTAATCATAAGTTACACTTTCTGGAATAACATTTTCTGGTAAATAGTCTGACAAGTTTACATATATACCATTTACTTCTCCTGGTTCATTTACCTTTCTTCCAAAAGCAGAAATAGAAATGTTATAATTTATTTCTTCGCCGTATCTAACCTCTTGACCTTCGTTATCTGAAGCCATTGTTATATATATATCATCTAAAGCATAATCTAATCTATTTTCATTTGATTTATATGTAACATCATTCACAGTAACGCTTGCAACCGCTTTTAATTCAACTTTTCCATCAACTACTCTATCAATTAGTTGTGTTTTATCACCTTCTTGTACTCCTAAAAAATATGTTCCACTTTTATTTGTATTTATTACAACTTCTGTTCCATTAAATTCCCATGTAAAATCAGATATGCTTTCTCCTTCACTATCAGAAGCATTTATATATACATTTTGATTATCTACATATTCTTGTTTTATAGAGAAAAATTCATCTAAATTTAATCTTATTGTTGATTCTACTCCATCTGGAATATTTACATTCATTGTGTAAGACCATTCTCCTGCTACACCCTCTACTTGCGAAGTAAGGTAAACGCTTGCTTCTGCTTGTTGTATAATATTATTTAAGTCATAATTATAGCTTTGCGTATCGCCAATATATGCCTTTATATTAGTTGATATTGTTTTTTCTTCTTCATTATCTTGTAAATTATTTACTCGTACTTCATAATATTGTTCTACAGTTTGGCCTACTCTTACCGTTCCTATATTAATTTCTTTTTCTCTTAATGAGTCATCAAAATTATATCTATATACTCTATCATCCAAAGAATCAAATTTTGTTTCTAATTCTCCATATGTAGTACCTTCTGGTATTGTTCCTACTACTTTTACATTATCTATATTACTACTTGTTGTATTTGTAACTTTTATATTATATTTTATAAATTCTCCTTCATACACAGTATCTCCATCTTTTAGCTCTGTATCTCCTTTTACTGGAGTAACTGTTACTTGTAATCCATCTATTTCATCTTGTGTTGCTGCTAATACTTCTGCTTTTGCTTTTTCTTCTACTGCTTCTGTTACTGTTGATATTATGTCATTTGTATTTTCTTTAGAATTTTGTGTATCTTGAGATGTAGTTGCTTGGTTTTCTTGGAAGTTCTCCATAGAAATTGCTTTTTCTATATTTCCTTGCTCACTACCTCCATCTACAGTATAGTTGTTTGTATAATCTATAGTAACCTTACCTAATTTTGTCTCAATATCATTCTTTAAAATTATTGAGGCTGATAATTTTATATTAGTTATTAAACCTAAATTGTTTTCACTATAAGTTGTTTGTGTTCCATCTAATTTTATTACTATGTTTGTACTTCCATCTTCTGCTGTTTCTAAGTATGGTTCTTGCATACTTAAACCATTCGCATACATAATAGAACTATTATTTAATATTACCTTCTCTACCTCACTTGGTAATTTTATTCTTATTGTTGGATTACTAAAAAGATTATTACTTATAGATGAAGAATTTAATGAGATATCAAATGTTACATCATTTTGTTTTTCATTTGTCCAGTTTGTATTATCTACATTTACCCCTACATTTGTCGTAGAATCTTTTACTTCAATTGTGTTTTCTTTGTCATTTCTATAGCTCTCTTCTTCTACAATTTCTGTAGTTATTTTTCCATCTTCATCTTCTTTTTCTACTTCTTTATCATTTATTCCTATTATGCTTAATTTTGTAACAATATCTTTATCATCAATATTTAATACATCACTTTTTATTTTCTTTACATTTTCTACATGCAATATTCCTTCATTTATAATGTCACTTGTTTTTATTGTAATCTTATTTACATTTTCAGGATAAACAATTAAAGCTTCTCCATTTTCATTAAATCCTGTATTATTATCAATAGTAGAAATAAGATTATTATCACCATCAAATATTTCGATCTTACCATTTTCACCTAAAACATTTAAGAAATCCTCTTTTAAAATTTTAGTACTTTTATAATATATATCATTAGGATTTACAAATGTATTTTCTTCTGTAATATTAATTTTTTGATGTGCTTCTTTTTTACTTATCATTATTTCATTATTTTCAGTATATTCAGTATCATATGTTGTTCCATTTATAATATTAGATTTAATATATCCATTATATATATCATCTCTTGTAGTATCAACAGAAGTTAAATCTCCAACATCCTCTGTTACTTTTTGATCTAAGACACCTTGTCCTATTACTTCTCTATTATCTTCTGTAAATAATATTGCTTTATATGTAGCATTACAAGATAAATCTCTTTCTGGTTCTTCCTTTGTATATGTATCATAATAAGCAATAACTACAAATTCATCTCTATCATTTTCTTCTGGTCTAGTATTATATATAGGTTCTCCATTTTCATTTTCATTACTTGTCCTTATTGTTACTAAACCAGTATTAGAATCATAATTATAATCTTCTTCTATAGAGCTTGTCTTTCCATTTGTCGCCTTGGTACTCTTGCCGATTACTCTTACATCATATGGATACTTACCATCTATTTGATTTAAAGAAACATTTAATTCAGAATTTTTAATTGCAAAAAATTCTTCTCCATATTTAATTCCCGTTCTAAAGCTATATTGTACTAATGTGCCAGTAGTTCCATCCCTTAGCTCATAATTCACATACTTATCTAATGCCCCTTCAAGAATAGCTTTTTCATCATTGTCTACACCATAACTTACTTTTGAAAACAATTTGCTCATGGCTATTGCAAAAACTAGCATGGCGATTAATACACATATTTTTATTGCTTTTCTCTTTCTCATGATATTTTCCCCCATATGTAAGATTTCTTATATTAATATTACAAGCTTTTTTTATGAATTTCAACGTATATTATTTCCTAATTTGGTAAAAAAATCCTTATTCCTTTAGGGCTCTTCATTACAGGTCAAAATATTAAATTCCTTTTACATTTTTATTACAAATTTAGACATTTTTTTGTTAAAAAGCTTTTAATCCTTTATTTGCGTAGAGAAATTTAATGTAACAGCAAAAAACTGAGATAGAAATTTGAAGTGAACCCAAATTATTAGACAAAATTAGTTTAATAAGGAGGGTTCATTTTATGTCTAAATATTCAAATGAA
>CALXFH010000009.1 GCA_944387555.1 uncultured Clostridia bacterium
TCATTTTATCATATTTTTGGTACTTCCTATTTATTTTTTTATATCTTTGTGTGACATATCTATTGTAAACCTATATATTTTAAAAGTTTTTTAATAAAGTTGTCAAAAGTAGAAAAGGTAAGCATCCTTTAATAGAATGCTTACCTTTTTAGACTATTATGGAAGTGGTGTATTAAGCTTCATATCCCTGTCTTTTTTCTGTCTTTCAATTGCCTTCTTGTAATCTACAAGAAGAATAGCTTCACCATTATGATGAATAACAATTGTGACATCATCCTGGAATTTGAGAAGTCCACTATCGTCAATAATAGTTACTTTTACACTATTAAGGCCTTTCCGAACTTTTCCGTGATACTCTTCCAACTTGCCTTCCATTTTTAGTCCTTTCTCGGATAAATACATAGAATAGATAAATACTCATTTTATAGTAGTTCCTCCCATATTAGCCCTATCTGTTACATATTGGTTAATATACGACATTGTTGCAATAACCTCTTTTGAAGCTAGGATAACATTCCTAGCCATAAGAGCAATTGCTCCTAAACTAACTACCACTATCAAAACTTGCTGTTTCCTACCCATTATTTATCCTTTCTCTTAAGGAATATAATTTTATACTCCTTACCTGCACATACAAGCATTATCATTATAACATAGTTAATAACTTTTTTTCAAACAAAAAACAAACATATTAAAACATTAACTAAAAAAATCAAACATATTAAATTCCATAAATATATTGTAATATAATTTATTATGGCGAGCCTAATATTAGGCTCGCCATATTCTAACAGACATACTTATATCTGTTTTGCCAGTTAATTATCTATCCGTACCTCCCATTCTCTTTCGATGTTTGTCCTACCTCTCACAGTGAAGATTTCTTTTCCATCTGCTACGCATGTAATTGCTTCAAAATTAACAATATAATACATTAATATACCGCAATTACTCTCTATGTGCTCTTCATCTTCAAAGTCACATTCTATGGTAATAAAATCAGCTTTACATGCTTTTTCACATGCCCTTTTCAGAGCTTTTATTTGTGGATTATTATCTAACTTCGAAGTTTCAATAATCCAATGCTTAGGAGAACTCTCTGAAAATTTAATAGAAAATGTTCTAGACACTTCTTTTTCTCCTACAAATTTCCACCTCCAATGGTCCAAGTCTTTTTTACTATTATTGTCATTCAAAAGCATAAGCCACATTTTTATTCCTTTCTATTACGGGACGTACAGCCTGGCTAATGCTGTCTCTACTTTATATAATACCACAAATTTGCTAAAAATTCAAATTATGTAAATTTTATTTTCTAATCATATTATTTATTTTATTATATTTTTAACAAAAAAAGTTACTATTTCTAGTAACTTTTCCTTCAATATCATCAATATCAATACTTCTTGCTTTTATTCCTTTGCTACTATTGCCGTATAATGCATTGCAATAGAAACACCTGCTAAAATTAAAAGGACAATTATTGTAATTACTAGCGCTATAAGTGTTATGCCTTTATTATTTTCTAATTTTGTTTACATTTTTTCTTTCTCCCCTTCTTTAGTTATTTTATTTTTGTTTTCTATTTGTTTCTGTCTTCATTTTTCCTTCTTTTGAACTAAAAATGTCTTATTTTTAATAGTATTTCCTTATTTTTATAATTTTAAACAAAGATATGTTGGTATGTATTTTTATTATTTTTATATTTTTTAACTACCATTATTCTCGGATATTTATGTCGTATTTATTATATATATTTTTTATTTTATTAGTCAACAAAATGTCAGAAATTTAATATTATATTTTTGTTACAATATTTTATATTCTCCTTTCTTTTTAGTATTTATTTTTAAAGAAAAGTAAAGTAATTTTTTAAATTAGGCATTTTTCGTAGGGGAATTAGGGGTAGAAAAATGCTGGTAAGCGAAGCTTAAATTTAAAAAATTACTACAAACCCCTAAAATAGAAAATTAAAAATTGGAAAAATAAAACAAAAAAACTTAAAAACAAAGAAGCAAAGAAAAAAGACCTAAATTAATAGGTCTTAAGATGTGTCCCAGATTGCGCATTTATGCGCAAAAGGAAACGTCCCTATTTGTACAATTTCTCTAAAACAATAAGAAACATAGCATGAGACCAGCCAAGTCCAATAACCCAGTTAGGTTTTAATGTAGAGTTATCTACTTGTTCACCTAAGAAATAATGTTTTCCTGCAGTTTTTACAACAAAATCAAAAGTCTCTTTAGCTTTTCTCTTTTCTCCAGTCTCTAAATAGTAAAGAGTCATCCAAAGGTTAGCAATAGGCCAAGGATTACCATTCATATAATGGTCACCTTCAAACCTTTGGTATCCGCCAGTATAAGTACGAAGATGTAAATTAATACTCTCAACAGTATTTTTAATCTTAGTTTCTTTTGGTCTAAATACATTAAAAGGATAAACGCTACCCAAAATACTAATATCCATTAACTTGTCATCAGTGTTTCTAACATAAGATTTCTTTTGGTCATCATAAAGATTTGTATTAATATAATCTTTAATACCTCTTTGGATTTTCTCAATCTCTCTTTCGTTCTTTTGTATTTTTTCTTCTTTTAATCTGTTATTCTCAAACTCAGAAACATTTTTACCAAGAGCTCTGTAAATACCAAGAATAGCGTCAAATGCTGCATAAATACTAGCTAAAGAATATAAGTGAATACCCTCATGCATCTCCCATAAATCATAGCTTACATGGTATTTATGCTCTTTACCAGTTCTTCTTTTTGTATCTTCTTCTATCTCGTCTTTTACAACATCACGTTTTTCTTTATCTATTCCATCTATTCCTAGCCAATCTTCAACATATTTTTTCAAAAAGTCAATTGCTCTTTCACACATATGAAGATTATCTTTTAAGAACTTCTCAGATTTTGTAACTTTGTAATGTTCATAAACACCATAAACCACGCTTGCTGTTTCATCTACTTGGTAACCCCAACAAGGAGCAAGCTTTCCATCTGTGAAAAATCTTTGTTCCCACATACCATTCTTACTTTGTGTTTTCTTGCAAAAAACTTTATAAAATTTATCAGTTTCTTTTTCCATATTTACAATATCCATAGCTTTTGTTACAAAAACTGCATCTCTCGGCCAACAATAAGCATATCTACCACATCTTGTAAAGTCCTCATCAATTTCAGGAGAAGCAATTATACCACCAGTTTCTGGATTTGTAAGTAAAGGGAATAATAAAATACTTCTTTTATAAATTTCAAAAATTCTTTCTTCATAACTATTTTTAGGTTCTTTTAAATTTAAACCATTATGAGCTTTTAAATATTTTCTCCAATAAGATTTAGTAGAAGTATATTCTTTGTTTAAATCTATTTTAGTAATTCTATCTATTTCATCTTCCATCTCTGATACATTTTTATTTTCATCAACTAAAATACAAACTTCTAAAACTTTCTTTTCTTGTGGTTTTATAATACCTAAATCATAACAAATGCTACTGTCTTTTGACATACCAATATAATCTTTATCATGTATTTCACCAGTTTTAATAGTATCATAGCTACCATTAATTTGGTGCCCTGCTATCTTTGCACCTTTGGCAAAAGTAGATACCACAAAATCATGAGCATATTGCATCATACCATTATCAATAACTTTGCAAGAAACATGGTTATTTTTATCTGATAATAGCTCTGAATGAATATAAAATTTAGTATCTAAATCAATAGTACCCTCATTTAAAAATGCATATCTTCTAACTAACACATTTTCTTTTAAAAGCATAAAATCTGTCTGTACAACAGTCATATTAAAATAAGTATTTGTCACTTCTGTATTTAATACATTAGTATCTGTATCATAATATTGTTTATATTGGTTATTAATATCATCATGTAAGTAAATCAAATCAGATTGATTTAGCTTTACACCTGTATGGAAAAAATTAATATATTGTCTATTATCTTTACTAGGAAAATAAAGTCTTTGAAGTTCTCCTTTTCCTGTAAAAGTTGCAATCATATTTTTATTTCCCACAATTGCTTCATTTAAATATTTATCGCTCATATTTGTTTTTCTCCTCTTTTTTCTTATGGTTTTCTTTTTTATTTTTACTTTATCCTTCTATTACATTTAGTATTTGTTTTTCTAAATCTTTTATCTTTTCATTTATTCTAAAGATATCTTCATCTCTTAAGTTGTCATCATCAACATCTTTTCTTACATATTCATCCATGTCTTTAATCTCAGATTTTAATTTTTCTAATCTATCTAAGATTTCTCTCTTCATTGAGTTTGGAACTTTTCTTTCTATCTTATGAGTCATTTGAACTTCATCTTTAACATCATAAGTTTCACCAAAATCTGGCACAATTACTGGTATATTTGTTTCTTGTTCTATTTTATCTCTTAATACTTCTTGTGACTCAGGTTCACCATGTACTAAGAATATGTTTTTAGGCTTTTTAATAAATGAATAAATAAAATTCATTAAACCTTCTTGGTCAGCATGTCCAGAATAACCTTCTATATATTCTATTCTTGCATTTACTGCAAACTCTTCACCAAATATTTTTACAGTTTTAGCTCCATTTACTATTTGGTATCCTAGAGTTCCTGGTGCTTGGTAACCAACAAAAAGTATAGTTGATTTTGGATTCCAAATATTATGTTTTAAATGATGTTTAATTCTTCCTACATCACACATTCCACTTGCTGAAATTATTATACTTGGTTTATCATTTTCATTTAATGCTTTTGACTCATCAGCTGTTCTTGTAAAATGTAATCCTGGAAATTCTAGTGGATTATCTCCTCTCATAATTTCTGCTCTTACTTCTGGCTCAAAAAGATTTGTATTTTCCCTAAACACCTCTGTTGCTGATATTGCAAGTGGGCTATCTACATATACATCTGCCCTCATTAATGTTTTATATTTTCTTCTAAATTCTTCATCATCTTTTTCATCTTTTAATTTATTAATTTCATAAAGAATTTCTTGTGTTCTTCCAACTGCAAATGATGGAATTACAACAGTTCCCCCATTATCTAATGTTTCTGATACTACATTTAAGAATATTTCTGCCTTTTCATCATTTCTTAAATGTAACCTACTTCCATAAGTTGACTCCATTACTAAATAATCTGCATCTTCTATCATAGTTGGCGAATCTAGAAGTGGTATATCATTATTTCCTAAATCTCCAGTAAATACAGTTTTTTCTTCTTTTCCATCTTCATTAACCCAAAGCTCTATTATACTAGAACCTAGCATGTGTCCGGCATCATTAAAACGTACATGAATTTGTGGAGTAATTTCTATAATTTGGTCATATTGAACTGGCTCAAATATTTCCAAACATCTTGCTGCTTCCTCTGCTGTATACATTGGTTCTACTTCTGGTAATCCTTTTCTTATTCTCTTTTTATTCTTCCAAGATGTTTCCATTTCTTGAATATGTCCGCTATCTGGTAACATCAAGGCACATAAATCACATGTTGCTTTATGTGCATATACTTTATTTCTATATCCTTCTTTATAAAGTTTTGGTATTCTTCCTGAATGGTCAATATGTGCATGAGTTAGTAGCATAAAATCTATTGATTTTGGATCAAATTCAAATTCATCCATATTTCTTTCTTCTAACTCAGCTTTTCCTTGCCACATTCCACAGTCTACCAAAAATCTTTTACCCGCTGCTTCTACTAAATAATTTGAACCTGTAACTGTTTTAGTTGCTCCTAAAAAAGTAATTTTCATAAAAATCCTCCTTTAATAAAAAGCTTTTACTTTTATATTAAATCTAATAGCCAAATCTTTTTTATTCATATTTTCCCCATTTGGCAACTCTTTCTTTTCTCCAATACCATTTCCATCAAATACTTGTATATAATAATTTTCCTGATTTTTTTCTTCTGTTTTTTCCTTTACTTTTTCTTTTATTAATTTTATTTCAATATCTTCTATATTTATATTTCTGTTCTGGAATATAACTTTCAATAGTTCATAATTTACATCTTCTTGTTTAGAAAATCTCTCAATTACTTTTAATTTATGTGCTTTTTCTAAAACTCTCTTTGTTTCTTCTACTAACTCTTTTTGTAAATCCTTTTCTTCAAATATACTTTTTTCAAAATTATATGGTAGCATATTATAATATCTAAATTCATATATTAGTCTTAACATATCTTGTTTAGAATCACATTTTTCTATTTTCTTATCGAAACATTTTAAAAATATTTTCTGTATTTTTAATTTTAAGCTATCTATTTTTTTATCAATATTTTTTTCATCTACTAAAGATAAATATTTTTCTTTTTCTTCTAGTTCTTTTTTATAACCTACATATTTTTGTGGATTTAATAATTCATTTAATTTTTCAATCTTTTCTAATTTTTTCTCTCTTTCATCTGTCATCATTTTGCTAAGTATTCTCATACTAAATATCTTTTCTTCTAATGGCAAAGCTTCATTTCTTTTTTCATATTCTTCTTCTAACAAATGTTTATTATTTATTGTTTCGTCAATTGTTTTTATCTCAGATGTTAGCTTTCTTTTTTCTTCAGTTATTCTTTCAACAAAAGCTTCATTATCCTGCATCTGTTCTAGTTCTTTTTCCACAACCTCTTTTTGTTTTAACATTTTTTCTTTAGATTTTTTATCAAATTTAATTTCTAAATATACAGAAATTTCTTTTAATATTTCTATTAATTCTCTTGCTTCTTCTTTTCCATAAAGCTCCTCTAATCTTTCTTTGAAAATTTGCATATAATCCATAATAAATTCTTTATTATGAAGCCATTTATTCATAAATTCATTTCCAACTAATAATAATAAATTTTGATAAATCAAATTATGCGAAATACTTTCTATTTCTCTTGGTATAGTTGTCCACGAATAACCATTAAAATCTCTTAATGGTTCTACCTCATTTATGCAAGCCCCTACATTTATTAAATCTGATAGAGTTTTTGATATTACAACATAATCATCTTTAATTATTCTATTTCTTTTAGCAATTTTTGCTAAACAGTATAATACTTTTCTTTCTATGTTATAGCAAATTATTCTTTTTTTCTTTTTCTCTACTAAAAAAGTTCTATCTCCTATTATCTCACTTTCTTTAGAATGTGGTTTTACAAGTTTTATTTCATCACAATTATTTTCTATGCAATAAATTATACTTTCTATCATTTCTTCCTTAGTTACTACATCTTGTTTTACTTGTTTATAATCTTTATAAGATGTTTCTAATTTATACAAAATGCTTAGGAGAATACTTTTTACATTTTCTGCATATGGCTTTTTCTCTAGTACTCTTTCTAGTTCATTGTTATAATCTTTTTTTACAATTTTATCAAATAACTTTTCATTTTTCTTTTGCAAAATATTCTCCTTTCTTGAGACAAAGAGAAACAGAACTTTATTGTCTCATTTTTTCTATATATGTATTTTTACTTTTCTACTTTTGTAAAGGTTTAACATTTTTCATATATAACTATATCATTATTTTTTGTAAGTGACAAGAAGAATTTTTCTTAATTATAGATAATATATTCTTATCCTTTAAATGCCTTCACCTTTTTATCTTAAGTCCAGTACTTGGACTCCTACTTTTTGCTTACTATCAGTTATTCTTTCAGGTACTTTACTTAAGTCTACCTTTCCAAATTGTAACCCTAATATATGTTCTTCTTCATTCAATTTTTTATTAGTATTATATCGTTCTTGGTATATTGTTCTTTCTTCTTTGCTAAATAATAAATTCATTAATACTTTCATTTTTGCATCTAAAGAAATATCATTTTTAAGCATTTCTTTTAGAGCATATTTTACTTTTTCTTCCTCTGTTAATTCCATTCCTGCTTCTATCTTCTTCACTATTTTTCCTAGCTCTGAAGCTAACTGGACTGTTCTTCCATATAGTCGTATATTTTCTATCCATGTATCACCATCTAAAGTACCATTTGATACTCTAAATTCTATTGTATTTCTTTTATTGTTTACATTTAATAGGTTAAGACTTGTCTCTCTTTCTGCTTGTACTTTTTTAGCATCTTCTAAAAAGCTATCTGTTTGACTTAAATCCGCTTTTTCAAATCTTTTAGATATTGGAATTGCATATTTTACTGCATAGTCTCTAAGTCTTTCTCCTGGTTTGTTCGCAATTAAGAAATAAACCTCTTCTGCATTTGTCCATAGTTCTATTAATTGTTTAAACCCTTCTTCTGTTTTTGTATAATCTGCTCCTATATGTACATGTCCACCACATCTTTCAGTTGCTTCCATTCCCATCCTTTGTAAAATTTCATTAATTTTATAAATTTCGCTTATAGATTTTTTAGTATCATGCATGATTGGTGAAACAATTTCAATTCCATCTTTTCCTATTGATGCATCTTGTTCTCGTTCCCACCTTCCAATATATTTAGGTGATAACTCTCTATACTTTCCTACACATTCTATTTCTATTCCAAATGTCATTCCTTCTGGAAGATTTATTGAATTATATTTATTATATGAATATATATTTCCATTTTCAAATTCTGCAATTAATTGATATACTCCATTTAAGTTTTTATCAATTTTATTTATTACATAATCTTTTTTAGTATAATCATTTAAAGTTTTAATTGCCTTTATTTTAAGGTCTAAATCTTCTAAGTAACTTAAAGCTTCTATCTTTTTATCATCAATTTGCAAGCCTTCAATAATGCGATATCTTGTATTTTGATTTCTAATAGTAGCTAATAAACCAATCTTTTTATCATCATCTTGAAGGCTTTGAATTATATGTGCTCTGTTTATTTCAATCATTTTGCTATCTAATAGTTTTATTTTCTTATTATCATCTTGTATAGTTTTAATTATATCTGTTATATCTATTTCTTTAGTAATACTTCCTAATAAAGCAATTTTTTTGTCGTCATCCTTTATACTTTTAATTATTTGTACTCTATTTTTTTCTTTTGTAATTTCTTCTAATAATTTAATCTTTCTGTCATCATCTTTTAAGCTTTTAATTATTTGTGTTCTATTTTCTTCATCTATAATATCTTCTAATAATTTTAGTTTCTTGCTGTCATCTTGCAAACTCATAATGATTTGAGTTCTATCTTCTTCACTTTCAAATTGTTTTAAAAATTCAAGCTTTCTATTATCATCTTGTATAGTTATTATAATAGTAATTCTAGAATATTTATTTGTAACATCTTCTAATATTCTAATTTTTTTATCATCATCTTGTATACTTTGAATAATAGATACCCTATCTTTTTTGCTTGTAATATTTTCTAACAGCTCTATTTTCTTATCATCACTTTGTATACTTTTTATAATTTCTATTTTGAAAAATTCATCATTAATTTCATCTAATAAAACTATTTTTTCATCATCTTTATATTTTAAACTTCTTATAACTAATGTTTTTTCATTTTGTTTTAATTCTTTTAGAAACCTTATTTTTTTATTATCATCTAGTAAACTAATTTTTACAAACTTAGGTAATTGTCCAAAGAAATATTTTCTTTCTTCTTTTTCTAACATACCTAATATTTCTAAAGTAATTTTGATAACATCATTTATAAAATATTTATATGTATTATTATTTATTCTATCATAATTTTGTGGTTCTTCTTTACCTAAAATTAAGTAAATTTTATTTAATAATTCTATATCATCATTTATATAGTTTTTATATGACAACATACTTTTAAAATAAAATATAATCTTGTCTAAAACTGCCCTATCCATTGTTTCCATCCTTATGTCGTTTTTATTTTTCTAGTTTTGTTTATCTTTTATTTTAATTTGCTTGTTCTTTTGTTCCCATTTTTAATTCATTTAATTTTTCTAATGACATTAGTACTTCTCTTGGTTTGCTTCCTTGGTATCCTGATATTACTCCTCTTTCTTCCATTTGGTCTATTATTCTTCCAGCACGAGCATAACCTACTTTAAATTTTCTTTGTATGAATGATGTTGATGCTTGCCCTGTTTCTACAACAGTTTGAATTGCATCCATTAAAAATGGATCTGTATCATCATCTGGAGTTTCTGCAATTTCTTTATCTGATTTATTATTATTTTCAATACTTTCTAAAATATCTTCACTATAAGTTGCTGTTCCATTTGATTTAATAAAGCTTACTATTTTTTCTACTTCATCATCTGATACAAACGCACCTTGTATTCTTGATGGTTTTGGAGCTCCTGATGGGAAGAATAACATATCACCTTTACCAAGTAGCTTTTCTGCTCCTACGCAGTCTAATATTGTTCTTGAATCTACTTGTGATGATACTGCAAATGCTATTCTAGATGGTACATTCGCTTTTATTAATCCTGTAATTACATCTACAGATGGTCTTTGTGTCGCAATAACTAAATGCATTCCTGCAGCTCTTGCTTTTTGTGCTAATCTACATATTGCATCTTCAACATCATTTTTAGCTACCATCATAAGGTCTGCTAACTCATCTATAATAATTACTATTTGTGGTAATTTTGCATATTCGTTTTCTTTTTCTATTGCTTTATTATATCCTTTTAAATCACGGACTCCTTTTTCTGCAAATTTATTATATCTATCATCCATTTCTTGTACTGCCCAAGCCAAAGCTCCTGCTGCTTTTTTAGGGTCTGTTACAACTGGTATTAATAAATGTGGTATTCCATTATATACAGAAAGTTCTACTACTTTAGGGTCTACCATTACAAATTTTACTTCTGAAGGTTTTGCATTATAAATTATACTTGCAATTATTGTATTAATACATACACTCTTTCCTGAACCAGTTGACCCTGCAATTAATACATGTGGCATTTTTGCAATATCTGCAAGCTGAACATTTCCTGCTACATCTTTTCCAAGTCCTACTGTTAATTTTGATTTATTATTTTTAAATTCTGGACTTTCTATTATTTCTCTAAAATGTACTACTTCTTTTTCTTTGTTTGGTACTTCAATTCCAACTGCTTGTTTTCCTGGAATTGGGGCTTCTATTCTTATTGTTTCTGCTGCTAAGTTTAATGCTATATCATCTGCTAAGTTTGCTATTTTACTTACCCTTACACCTTCTGCAGGTTTTAATTCATAACGAGTAATTGCTGGTCCTACTGATACATTTTCTACTTTTGCAGACACACCAAAACTATAAAGTGTTTTTTGTAATCTTGTTGCCGTATCTGTTAAAGCTTTTGCTCCACCTTTTAGAGTCTTTTTACTTGGCTTGCTTAAAAGTTCTACTGGTGGATATTCATAATGTTCATCTTCTACTACAACACTGTGTTCTAGTTGTAACACTGCTTTTTTCTTATCTTCTTTTTGTTCTTCAACTTCTTTAAATAAATTACTATCTATTACGTCTGGTTGCATTTCTTCTTGTGCTTTCTTTGCTTTTTTAGTCTCTTTTGTTAATGGTTCTAAATCATCATTTGAGTGATCATATTTCTTTAAACCAGGTTTTTCATCTGCAGTATCCACAATTCTTCCACCGAAGTTGATTTTTATTTGATTGTCCATTGGATCTTGTTTTTCTTGCTTTTCTAATTTTGCAAGTTCCATTTTAGCTTTTCTTTCTTCTCTTAATCTTTTTCTTCTTTGGCTAGGAGTTTCCTCATCTTCTTCTTTTTCTCTTGCTTTTGCTAATTCTTCTTTTCTTTCAAATCTTTCTTCACGTTTTTCTTCTATTCTATCCATAAACATATTTATCATGTCTGATAAATTTATTCCAAATGCAAATACTAGTAATATTACTGCTATTCCTATACAGAAAATTACAGCACCTACATTTCCAAGTAATTTTGCTAAAATTACTCCTCCTACTGCTCCTATTGCTCCTCCACCTTGTCCTTGTGAACCATAATAATAAGCATCTTTTACTACTTCTGACATTTCTTTTGAAGAATCTAGTTCTCCACTTGATATTTGGAACACGCTAAATACTATGCTAAGTGCAACTAAAGCTACTCCATATTGAACTAATTTTGAGGTCACTTCTTCTCTTCCGTCTGAAGCAAGTTTAATAGCAATAGCTATACCTCCTATTGGAAGTACGTATTGCATAATTCCCATTATTCCACCTAATATTTCATTTAATTTTATACCTACTGTTCCTGATTTTGTATATATTAAAACAGCTAAAAGTATACTAAGTACTATTAGTGTAACCACTGCTATATCTAATCTAGACGCCGTTTTCTTTCTTTTTTTATATCTTCTTTTTTTAGCCATTTCTACCATCCTTCCAAAATTTCTGTTTTTAGTCCTTAAAAAGTCAGATTTCAAATTAACTTTCCAAATCTGACTTTTGTATAATTACTCTAATTCTTTTCTACTGTTTTGAATTGTTTTTATTGTATCTTCTAATGATATTTGCATAAGATTTAAAGCTTCTGTCATATTAGTTCCTAGTTTGTTTAATGTTTCATTTAGCACATCTTCTGTATTTGCAAGAAGACTATCTGCATATTCTTTAGTTCCTTTTGAAATCTCTCTTGACATTTCATTTGCTGTTTCTATTATTTCTGTCTTTTGGTCATATGCTTTTCTTGTTATCTCATGCTCATCTACCATTGCAATTATTCTATTTTCTGCTTCTTTTACTATTCCATCAGCTTCTTTTTGGGCTTCTACTAATATTCTTTGTCTTTCTTCTTTTACCCATTTTGCTTGTTTTAATTCATCTGGAAGCTTTATTCTTATTTCTTTTATTATATCTAGCAATTCTTCTTTATCTACTATTCCTTTTGATGTAAAAGGCAGATTTCTGCTATTTTCTAATAAGTCCTCTAAATTTTCCAATAATGTAAAAATTTCCATGGTTTTACCCCTTTCCTAAATCCTATTTTCTTTTTAGAAAAATAAGATGTACGCGACCATATTTTCTTTTATTTATAATTTCTATTTCTAACTCATTTATTTGTTTTAGCACTCTTTCTTCTTCGTCTGTTTCTATTATTACTAAACTTTCATCATTTAATAAATTTAAATCAAGTAATTTTTTTACAGACTCGTACGCTAAATCTGTCTTATAAGGTGGGTCTATATATACAATATCTAGTTTTTCATCTAAAGAATTTAACATTTTTTCATAAGGTATCTCATATAATTTAACATCCAAATGTGTTTTTTCTATGTTCTTTTTTATTACAGAAATGGCTTCTTTATTTTTTTCACAAAGAATGGTTTTCTTTGCTCCTCTACTAGCTGCTTCTAATCCTATTGCTCCACTTCCTGAAAACATATCTAAAAAAACGCTTCCAACAATTTCATTTTGTATTATATTAAATAAAGACTCTTTTACTCTATCTAATGTTGGACGAGTAACCATTCCTTCTAATGTATATAATTTTGTTCCTCTTGCTTTTCCACTTATTATTCTCATATTTTAACCCTCTTATGATGATACTATTTTATTCTTTTTTCTGTCAATGGTCAATACTATTAATACAATTGTAACATATATTTAACAGTTCTGTAATATTCCTCCTAAAAAGTAAAAAATAGTAAGCTAAACTTACTATTTTCTACTTTTTAACATTTCATTTTACTTTTTATTTTCTCTATTGCATCTTTACTTAATTTTGTAGACTTACTAATATCATCTATTGATAAATTTGTTTTTAATAATGCTTTTGCTATTTCTTCTCTAGCATCATTACCGCCTCGTTCTATACCTTGCTCTATACCTTCATCCTTTGCACAAGCAATATCATTATAGTAATCTCTTTCCCACTTGTCTCTTAATTTAATTATCCCTCTCATTTTTGGGTCTGCTGTTAGTTTGTCTAGTTCTTCTTTAGCTTCTTTTATTGTTTTGTTTCTTACCATTGCCATTTTTATCATCTCCTCATTATTATCTATTAATGCTAACCATTGATTTAATGGGTCATTTATATCAATGTTAGACTTTCTAAACTTTGGTAATTCTATGTAATAGAATTTTTGATTTTTTATTGTCTCATATTCCCTATGTTTATTTATTACAGTTACTGTATCTGATACAAATTCATTAAAACCTAGTAATTCATAATCTAATATATTTACCATTATTACATTATCTAACTCTTCATATTTTTCACCTTTTTGTGATTTTTCTGTTAATAACCTAGAAGCATAATACAGAGTTCTTTCTTCTATATTTTTTTCATCTCTTATTTGTAACTCTATATTAACATATATACTATGGTTTATTCTTGCTAATATATCTAATCTTCCGCCCTTTTGTTCTTTTGTTAATTGTTCTAATGTATATTCTGTAATTATTTCTATTTCATATATTGTTATTTCTAATAATGCTTCTAGAAAATATCTTAAATACTTTTCTTTTCCTTCTCTTCCAAATAAGGCTTTAAAAAGTATATCATTTTTTAAAGTGTAAATATAGTTATTCTTCAATTTTTCTCCTTTCCAAATTATATCAACTTTCTTGTTTAATTGCAATACTTATTAATAAATTTTAATATACTTATTCTAATTCTAGTCAAATAAGACTTTGTACTTTTATAAATAATTTTTATCTTTATTTATTAACTTGTTTTTATTGGAATTTTTAGAAAAAAACTTTTAATCTTTAAACTTAAATTATAAACATATTAAAAAAACTTAAAATTTTTGATACTTGAAATTTTATCTTTATTTATTTATAAATTTATCATTTGAACACAATAATACCACGAACTTATTTAATTTATTTTTTAGTTTTTCCTTTTGGAATTTCTTTACGAAATAATAATTCACCTTTGTACTATAAATTCATACAAAATCTTATGACTAAAAATTATGTATTATATATATCATGTTTTCCAGAAAATGTAAAGCGATTTTGAAAAAAACAAAAATGAGACAGATTAGACCTGTCCCCAATTTGTTTCATTACGCATTATCTTCTTTATTAATATCTTTTAATAATTCTAATTGAGATATTAAAAGTGATTCCATTTTTGCTTTATAGATATCGAACTGTTTTTTTACGTCTTCTACCTCTTTTGTTTTTGCAACTACTTCATTATTTAAATCATCTACTTGTTTTTGAGCATTTGATTTAGCTTCATTAATTATTTGATCTGCTTGTTGTTGTGCAACTTTTTTGATATCTTCTGCTGTGCTTTGCGCCATTACTAAAGTATTGTTCAATGTTGACTCAATACTTTTATAATGTTCTAGACTCTTATTTAATTCTTCAACTTTTGCTTTTAATTCTGAGTTTTCTTTATAATTTTTAGAATAATCAGCAGTTAAATCATCTAAAAAGTCATCAACTTCTTCTACACTATATCCATTCATCATTTGTTTTGAAAATCTCTTATTTTCTATATCTAATGGTGTAATCATTGTTTTCCTCCCTTATGGATATCTATTAATTTATTCCATTGTTTTTAAGCCATGAAACTGATAGCTTGTTTTTCATTTCTTCTCTTGCCATTTCATTTGTAATTTCATAGTTTGATGGTGCAACTAAGAATATTGAATTAGATACTTTTTGAATATATCCATCTAATGCATATACTCCACCACTAATAAAGTCAACAATTCTTCTAGCTACATCTTTGTTAACATATTCTAAATTAACAATTACAGATTTTCTCTCTTTTAAGAAAGAACAAATTTCATCTGATTGTTCAAAAGATGTTGGTTGTGATATTACCATTTTTATTGCATTACTATTTGTTTGAGCCTGTGGCATATTTACAACTTTATTATCTTTATTTTTTCTTCCAAATAGTCCTCTTCCTTCTTGCTCTTCTTCCTCTTCATCTTCGTACTCGTATACATCCTCGTTATCGTAATCTTCCTCTTGTTCAGCTTTATCCATTCCGAATAAATCCCATACTTTGTTCATCAATGCTCCTGACATAAAAAAACCTCCTAAATTTACTTCCTTTGTTATTTTTGTTTACGTCTTTAAGTATCTACTTTTTTTGTCGGATTGTCAATATTTTTTACGAATGTTTTTAAATTTTAATATTTCTGTAATATTTCTGTAACATTTCTTTTACTTTTTTATTTATATTTATTGATACTTAAATTTTATTCTACTTTACTTAAATCTGGATTAATCATTATTTCATCATAAAGTGAAATTTTCTTGTAGTTTGCAATTTCTGTGTCTGAGAATCCAAGTTCTTTTAATTCTTCTGTAGTATATGAGTCTATTATTGAATAACTATCTCCTTGTCTTTCAACTTTTACTAGTATTTTACTTAAATATCCCGCTCTATTTCTTACTACATAATTTAAGTCATTTTCTTTTACAATTGCTTGGTTTGGCACTTTTAGTCCACTTGCATCCCACCATATTAAGTCAAATGTAATTTTCCTATAATTAGTTAACTCTTCTATTTGTTTTGTTAGCTTAAGGACTAATATTATATCTCCATCATCTTCTTTTATAATATTAGTAATTTCTGCGTTTACTTCCGCATTATTTGAAAGTCTTACTTTTACTTTATTTCCAACTTCAGCTTGTTTTGCTTCATCTGATGAAGTAATTGTTGCTATATAACAATAGAAATTATCTATTACTTTACCTGATTCGTTGTTTGTTGCAACGATTTTTCCTGTACTCAAGTCTAAACTTTCTAAATATTCCTTACTTAAGCTACTAAGATTATCAGGTGTTAAAACGTCCTCTAGTCCATCCACTCTATATGATACAATTCCACTCATTGGTGCTTTTACATATTCAGCACCAGAGTTTAGTTCGCTTTCATATTTTTTTCTTTCATCAATTAGCTGTCTTAAATATGAACCTTGTGGACTTGCCTCACCTGCTATTTTTGCTTTTCTAGTTACTAAGTCATCAATTGCTTTCTTTTCTTCTTCCAATTTAGCCAAATCTGTTTCTTTATTGATATTTTCTATTTTATCATCTATTTGGTCTTCTAATAATTTCATATCAGAGCCATTAGATAATTCTGTATTTTCTGCCATTGCCTCTTGTATTTTTGTATCTAATTCTGATATTTTACTTTTTAAGCTATCTTCATTTGTACTATAATATCTAAATATATTTTCATTAGCAGCTGCCCTTTCTCCTTCTGCAATTATCTGTTCCATTCCATTTTTATAGTTTTGACCTTTGACTACAGTCTCATGTCTAATCACATACCCTATGTCAGTCTCTTCTTTATACAAAGTTCCTTCCTCGACAGTGAAAACATTAGTTGGCTGTTTTATTAATAAATATATTACATATATTATATATACTGCTAAAATTAGAAGAAGTATAGAAATTACAATTACTTTTTTATTATTAATTTTCTTATTCTTCTTTTTCGCTTGTTTTTCCAAAATTAACCCTCCAAAATAATTTTTATATTATTTTGTATATTTTCTTCTGCATTAAGCCATATTGTATCTTTGTTTTTTCTAAACCATGTTAGTTGTCTTTTTGCATATCTCCTAGTTTCTTGTTTTATTTTCTCAATCATTTCTTCTTTTGTCAATCTTTTTTCTAAATAATCTACTACTTCTTTATATCCGAAGTCCTTGCATTGCTGTTGGAAATTTCTTGTATTTTTTGTAAATTCTTTCTACTTCTTCTATTAAACCTTGTTCTATCATAATGTCTACTCTTTTATTTATTCTTTCATATAATTTTTCTCTTTCCATATTTAATGCAAAAACTTTATAATCAAATTCTACTTCGTTTTTTCTTGACTCTTTTTCCTGCTCTGTTTTATTTTTTCCTGTTGCATGATATATCTCAAGTATTCTTAATATTCTTTTCTTATCATTTGGGCTTATTTTCTTTATTGCTTCTTTATCTATTTTTTTTGCTTCTTCATATAGAACATTTAATCCTTCTTTTTGAACTCTTTTTTCTAGCTCTTCTCTATAGTTTTCGTCAAATTCTATTTCTGGATAATCTATTTCATAAATTAAACTGTCCACATAAAGTCCAGTACCTCCTACTACTATTGGTACCTTTCCTTTGGCTATTATTTCTCTAATCGCATTTTTTGCATCTTTTTTGTAATCTGCAACACTATATCTTTCATCTGGTGAAATTATATCTATCATATAATGTTTTATTCCTTGCATTTCTTCTTTTGTAGGTTTTGCTGTTCCTATATCCATTTCTTTATATATTTGCATAGAATCACAAGACACAATTTCACCATTTATTTTCTTTGCAAGCTCAATTGATAATGCTGTCTTTCCTGATGCTGTTGGTCCACAAATCACTATTACTTTTTCCTTTTCCATTAAATCACATCTTTCTTGTCTTACTTCATATTTGCTTCATATACTTTTAATATTCCTTCTTGAACATCTTTCATATATCCACATTCTAAGAATAAACATATTAAAAATATTACTAGAATTATTATCATTCTTACTTTAAAGATACTTTCTTCTATTTCTCCATTTTCTTTCTTTTTAAAAGTTTTACAGATAAATGGTAACACTAATGAATTTAATCCAGTAAACAATAATACAATTACTTGTCCTACACTTTTTTCTATATTTCCATTTTCATATGTTATTCCGCTTTTTGATATAGAAAACACTATTTGTGTTATTAAAAATACCGCTACTATCCCTGCAAATATTATTAATAATTTTTTGGGAGTTTCAGTATCTTCTAAACTACTCCAAGTCCAAGCAATTACTAACAAATATACTATTATTATTCCTATTATAATAAATGTCATTTTCTTTTGTCTCCTTCTATTTTCTAGCAAATTTTCTTTCTATATCATATTTTGTCATCTTTATAACTGTTGGTCTTCCATGTGGGCATGTAAATGGATTTGGAAGTTTTAATAATTCATCCATTAGTTTTTCTACTTCTTCTCTTGTTAATGCCATATTTGCTTTTACTGCTGCTTTACATGCTACCGTTGCTATAAACTTTTCTTCTTTTTCTTGTTTTGCTGTTCTTGCTACTGTATTTATTTCATCTAGAGTTTCTAAGAATAATTCTTTTGTATCTAAGTCAATACATACAGTAGGTACACCTGTTAATTTTATTGTATTTTCTCCAAATTCTTCTAAAGTAAATCCTGCTTGTTCAAACATTGCCATATTTTCTTTTGCTATATCCATTTCTTTATGTGTTAGAGTTATTACATCTGGTAATAACAATAATTGTGAATCTTTTGTTTTATCACTATAATAATTTTTCTTTACTCTTTCATACATTATTCTTTCATGTGCTGCATGTTGATCTAATATATACATTTCTTCTCCTATTTCTAGGATTATGTATGTTTTAAATATTATTCCTATAAACTTATATGTTGGTTTTTGGAATTTTTCATCTGTATCAAACATAGATAAATTATTTTTTACAATATCAATTGCATTATTTTTATCCTCTTCCTTTTTCTTTTCCTCTGTATCTGATATTGGACTTCTTCCAAATAGTTTTCTATACATTTCATCAAAATCTTCAGATACAACTTGAGGATTGTTATCTAATTTTTCCATCTTTTGTTTTATTTCGCCAAATTCTTCTTTTATTTCTTCATTATCTATGTTTTCTATTGCATCATTTACTTTGTTTATCTTTTCTTTTTGTTCTTCAGTAATTTCTGCTGGTTTTTCTTCTTTAATTTCATTATCAAGATTTTCTTCTACATTTTCATTTTTACTTTCATTTTGTTCTGCTTTTATTTCTTCATTATTTTCTACTGTTTCTTTATTATCTTCTTTTTCTTCATCTGGCTTATATTCTACATTTACATCTGATAATTTATTTGCTTTACTTTCATTTAGTTCATTTTCTAATTTTGCTCTCATCTTCTTTAATTGTTCTAACACATCTGTTGTGTCTATTGGAGCTCCTACAACTTCATTTTTACTACTTTCTTTATTTTCTTCCTCTTTATTTTCTACTTCTTTATTCTCTGTATCTGCATGTTTACTATTATAAACATCTTCTAATATGTTTGTTTTTATTTTACTTTCTTCATCTGTATATTTTTCTATTTGTTTTACATTTTGTTTTCTAAAACCAAATAACCCTCCTTGGTTTTCTTTCTTAGCTTCTCTTAAATTTCTTAATCTTTCTTCAAAACTTGCTGTAGTTCTTTCTATTTTCTTTTCTCCATTTTCATCTCTTAAACTTTTTTCAGGGTCTGCAACTAGCTCTCCCTTAAGCAAAGTTTCTTTTATTGCGTGATATACTGCTTGGAATACTTTGTTTTCTTCTTGAAATCTTACTTCTAGTTTTGCAGGATGTACATTTACATCTACTTTTGAAGGAAGCATATCAAGATTTAGTACTGCAAAGCCGAATTTTCCTATTGGTATCAAACCTTTATATGCTTGTTCTGTTGCTGCTGTAAGTGTTTTATCTTTTATATATCTTTTATTTACAAAGAACAATTGATGTGAACGGTTTGATCTTGCAATTTCTGGTTTTCCTATTACCCCTGAAACTGTTATATCTTCATATTGGTAATTTACTTCTATTATAGCGTTTGCTACATCTTTTCCATATATACTATATATTACATCTTTAAGATTTCCGCTTCCGTTTGTTTGAATTACTGTTTTTCCTGTATTTATCAACTTAATTGCAACTTGTGGATTTACTAATGCAATTCTTGTTATTGCATCTTCAATATACCCTGACTCTGTGTAATCTTTCTTTAAAAACTTGTATCTTACTGGCGTATTAAAAAATAAGTTTCTTACTGTTATTGTTGTTCCTGTTCTACATCCTGCTTCTTCCTTTTCTAATACATCTCCTGCTTCTACTACTACTCTATAACCTATATCTTGCTCAGCTGTCTTTGATACTAATTCTACATTTGCAACTGCTGCTATACTTGCTAATGCCTCACCTCTAAACCCCATTGATGTTACTGTATTTAAATCCTCTGCTGACCTTATCTTACTTGTTGCATGTCTTTCAAATGCTATTTCTAAATCATCCGCAGCTATTCCTTTTCCATTATCACTTACTTTTATAAATGATATTCCACCATTTTTTATTTCTACTGTTATATTAGTAGCCCCTGCATCAATTGAGTTTTCTACCATTTCTTTTACTACTGATGCTGGTCTTTCTATAACTTCTCCTGCCGCTATTTTATTTATTGTTAATTCATCTAGTAATACTATATTTCCCATTTTAATCCTCCGTTTTTCTTCTTTAAACCTTTGGACTTATTTTATCATAACGTTTTTTAAAAATCTATACCAAAACACCAATTAAATAAAAATTATTTATTTTTCACATTTCAAACACAAACAAGACCCCATTAAGAGGTCTTGTTTTAGACTTAGAGTGAAACCCATGTAATATTGGGCGGGTCAATCTGGACTTTAGATGCCAAAGTCATTACGGGGCGCACAGCCACCCTAAAAGCATACCAGTACCCATTCGAATTGAACGTACCACCATTGCCACAAAAGACGCGGCCGTAAAAGACAGCTCCAGGACCAAAGTAAGCATCGCTGCCATAGTTAAAGGAACCGGGAGAAGCCAGCCAGTATGAAGAAAGATTTTCACTTTTATAGTCAAAACACTCTATGTCTGACTTCTTAATGCTTTTGGCTTCAAGCATCTTCTTTTGCCAAGTAAGCCACCAAGCTACCTTATTAATAGTATCTATACCATTTTGATATCCTGGCTCTCCATTGAGATCCAGTTCTTCACTAGTCACAACATTTGCCCTATACTTTGGATAAACACTTCCATCTGGGAACTTAACCAAACCAAGAAGTTCATATGGAATACTATGTGGCAAACAATCACTTGTAAAGACTTGCTCCTTGTCATAGCCACTTTCCTCTGGTTTAATTACAAGCTTCCTTCCTCCTGGATTTGGTACCAAAATTTTTTGAGGTACTTCTTCCAATCGCATAACAGAATGAACATTCTCAAGATATACAGGCTCAGTAATCATCTTCCATCCTTTCTCTAAGCCTTTCCTACTACAGCTTTTGCTGATGTTAGCATTTTATCATATTTTACATAATTTTGCAAATTGTTATCCAAACATTTTTCTAATAGTTTCTTTGTCTTTTATTGTCCTAGCAGATATATTAAATTCTACTCTTTTTCCTTTTAATTTTTCTGCTTTTTCCATTTTCAAAATAAATGCCTTAAAAAGCAGGCTTATTTGCCTGCTTTCTCTTTTTCATTTTTATTTGTTAATTGTTTTTCAAAATAAGATGTAAGACCTATTAATGTTAATAAGTATACAGTAATTACTAATGGAATTGTTACAATACCAATTGGTATTCTTGTAATTGCCATTACACTAAGTAAAACTGCTTGTGCCACAACTAATATAATAACTGTTTTTAATAAAGTTTTAATTATTCCTAATTTATAATATCTTACAGCCATATAAACAAGTATTATTAAAGTTGCAATAGCAAAAGGTGCTATATATGGTTTTATAATATCTCTTCCTCTAGTATTAGGAATACTTTCTATTGTTACACTATCTGCTGATAAAGTTGTTCCATATTTTTCATTTACTTTATCTATCAAACCTTGTTTTTGTTCGTCTGTTATGTCTTTTGCTGTTATACTTACTGTATCTTCATATACTTCAACTTTTTGTATAATTACTTGCTCGCCTTCCATTACTTCATTAGTCATTTGTCTTATATCTGAGATATTAAAATCTGTCCCTAAATTTAACTCTATCTTCTTACTATCTCTATATCTTAAATCAAAGTTAAGTCCGGCTGTTAATGTAACTATTATCCCTGCAATTATTACGATTGCTATTATTGCAATTAATACTTTAGATTTTTTAGTCATTTTTTGCTTGTTTTTTTCCATCTTTTACTTTACCTCCTTTGCTTTCTTTTTTACTGGCTTTTACTCTTACTAGTAGATTTGTTATAGCAATATTGTATATTGCAATTAATGCAATTCCCCAGAACATTACCATTCCAAAACTACTAAGTGGTTCCCAAGGCATAAAGCAGAAGGTAATAACAGCAATACAAATTGGTATTATTCTTATAAAGAACTCTTTATAAGTTTCTTTAAAAGCTATATTTATTACTGCTTTATCTACTTTTTCTTCTTTCTTCAATTTTGATAATAATTTATTTACAAAAATATAGTTTAAAATTAGTGTTATTGCAATTCCAAATATTCCTTCTATTGAAATTACTACATTTGCATATCTAAGTAATAACAAGAATAGTGAAGCAAGACCAATATAAGAAAATGCATTTACTAATCCATTTGTTCTATATCTGATTATTAATACTATTAATGCAATTGCAGCTAGTCCTATAAATACATAAGCAATTATATTTACTTCATCTTGTGTAACATCTGATAAAATATATTCATTTGTATCTACTGTATATTTTATAGGCATGTTTCCATTATCTAATACTACTGCCATGCTAGATGCTTGATTTATATAATTTTGTAAAGTATCTGTATCTGTTGTAGCAGTTCCTACTGACAATTGTAATCTTCCTGTTTCTATTGTCTCATCAAAACTTGTTGACATGATTTCTTCATCATCTATTTTCATAGTAATTTTTTTTGCTGTTTCTGTACTACTATCATCACTTGTTGTATTGTCTGCATTTTCTGTATTTGTTGTATTGTCTGTTGTATTAGTAGTATTGCTTGAATTTGTATATGTGCTACTTATATTTTTTAATTTATCTTTACCATCCTTATTAAATTCAATATCTAAATATACGGCTGTACCTCTTGAAGTAGTGCTTGAATTAGAGCCATACATTACTCTTGCACTTTTTATATCGGTATTATCCATAAGTACTTCTTGTGTACTACTATCTACTATTTCAAATTTTCCAGTTGTTCCAAGATTGCTTACAACACTATCTGTATTATCATTTTCTGGTATTTCTACTAAAATATCTCCTGTCTCTTCATCTAATTTTGTAACATAATTATCTACACCTAAAGCTTTTAATCTTTTTTCTATTATTTCTTTAGATTTTTTATAATTATCTTCATTTAATACATCTTGTGAATTAGACGCTGTTTCTTCTTTTGTATATCCTTTTTCTGCTAATTCTTCATCAGATAAATTATCTGCATCTGTAACTTCATTTCCATCTGCATCTTTTATTTTAGTATCTGTAGATGTGTCAACTGTTAACCTTATATTTCTTCCACCTTTTAAATCCATAGCATATGAATAATCTTTTACTTTGTCTTCCATTCTATTTTGTACTGGTACATATACTCCAAAAAATGCTATCATTGTAACTAGTACAATTCCTAATATAATTGTTAATAATTTTATTTTCTTCATGATATTTCCTCCATTTTAATTTCTAGCTATAATAATTTTGTTCCATTTATTACTAATTCAAACCATATTTTTAAGTATTTAGCTGCATACTTACTCATCATAGTTCTATCCATAAATATTTCAAAATAATCTAAAACAGGACATAGTTTTGTATCAATAGTTAAATTAAGAATTATCTTCCTTTCTTTACTATCTATTTTAAGTTCTGCATTTGTTACTGCATAATTTACTCTATCATGTATATCAAACGTTGATAAATTAGTATTTGTTACTCTATCTCTATGGACATCTGATTTATCTGCTAAGATTAATGCTGCTGATATATCACTTACTGCTGTTCCTGTATTTTCGTCGTGATTTCCTATTGCCATCATTATTTCAGTTCTTTCTTTTACATCCATTCCCATATCTTTTAAAATGTTGTATGCCATAATTGCTCCACTATGTGCGTGGTCTGTCCTATTCACACAATTTCCTATATCATGTAAATACCCAGCAATTCTTGCAAGCTCTATAGTTCTTTCTGGATATCCTAATTCTTGTAAAATATCCCCTGCTCTTTTAGATACTATTGAAATATGTCTGTGACTATGTTCAGTATATCCGGAGTCCATCTAGTTGTTTCTGTGCTCCTTTAATTAGAGCTTCTACCTCTTCATTTTTTCTAACATCATTTAAGGTAATCAAATCTTGTTCCTCCTTCAAATTAGTCTTTTTAGATTTTATATTAAAATGGAAAAAATATCAATATTTTTTATAAAATTATTTTATTATTTCATATTATTAGTTCCAACATCTTCTTGCCACAAATCAATTAAATATTGTTTTTCTGTTTTTGGAATTAAAGACATTCTATATGCTCCTATTGGTTTATCATGAGCAAAAGTTGTTTCCTCCCCATCTGATACTGGTTCTAACCAACCAACTCCTTCTACCCATATTTGATACACAATTGAATAGTAAGAATAATCCTTTAACCTAAAATTTAAAGCAGTTATTCCAAAAAGATATTGTCCTTCGTTTTCTGCTGGTACTGGCTCTCCTCCAGACTCACCTTTATACCCTACAAAATTCACATTTAATCCTCCTAAATATATTCCAGGATAACCATTTACATATGCAAAAAATGAATTTTCTAATGTTGCAAATTTATTTTGTCCTGGATTATATCCATGAATATAATTTGTTTCTGCATAATTGCATCTTCCTTTTTTTCCTTCTCCCCAATTAGTATATATATAACAATTTTCTCCTATAAAGTCTTTATCTAAGCCTTTCCACCATAGTCCTACAGCTTCTATCTTATACTTTTGATTTTCTGTTAAAAATTTTTTCCCGACAATTTCATTTAATCCTGTTCCTGTTTCAAATCCTGACATTTTATAATTTCCAGCTGAATATCTTATTTCTATATTTGTTGCTTTATCTATTTTTACATCTATATTAGTACTATTTCCTGCTAAATCTGTTACCAAAAATGGATATAATACATTACATGCAAATTCTTTATTTAAAATCATAGCATCTTCTGATAAATTCCAAGCATTTACTTCTCTTATTTTTTCGTTTGCAATTATTTTAGCGTTTATTCTACCATCTTCTAATTCTTCTTGAGTAAAATTCACAACTGGAGCTATATTGTCTATTATTATTCCCGTATCAAATATTGCTTCTTTATTTACTTGATTTGCAATATCTACAACTGAGCCTTCTGGAACTTTTAATTTTAACCTTCCATTTCCAGTTATTCCTGTTAACGTAATTGTATAATAAACATATTCTCCCATACTTTTTTTAGTTACGTTTTTATTTTTAGGCTTGAATTCTTCATTATCTAATAAAAATTTTATATTATCTAATGTATTTTCTTCTTTAATGTTTCTTTCCTTCACTCCAAGTTCTATAGTTATAGTATGTGTTTTATTTGCAAATTTATTATATTTTTCGTTAGTATTGCTTACATTTATAAATTCTATTTTAGGTATTTCGCCATCTATATTTATATCAGCAACTAAAAGTGTATTATCTACTACGTATTTTGCATAACTGTTAACACATAGTAAACTAACCATAAAAATCACAAATAAAAAAACAATTAATTTTTTCAAAGTTTCACCTCCTAATTTTACCTTCCTATTGTACAAATTTCAAAATCATATTCTTCTATATTTTCACCATCTTTTGTATCTTGTATATTTTCTTCATCGTCTATTTCATAAGGCCATTCCCATTTTACTTCTACTTTTTTTATTTTATTCTTTTCTATTGTCCCTTGCTTCTCATTCATTTCAAATTTAAAGTTTTTAGGACTTTTATTTTTATCAACTATTTTCATTTCATAATCCATATTAGTATTTGATGTTAAATACACATAAAAACTTCCTTTAGTTCCTGGTGCTATTTTTTCATTTACTAAAGTTTTCATATCTATTGTTTGTAATAAATCTATTTTTTCATAAGTATTTTCACCCTTTTTTACATTAACTTTATAAATATTATTTTTATCACTTTCATTTTCTTTTTTACTATTCAATATTTTATTACTTGTAATTTCTTTATTGTTTTCTTGAACTTGTGAATTTCCGGTTCCAAATAATTTAAAGAAAATTAAATCTTCTTGTGAATACAAATCTTTAGCTTGTGCTATTTTTAATAATATACATAAAATGATTATAAAAAGTAGAATTAAAATCAATATTTTCTTTTTATTATTTCTTAAATTTTTCATAGTACCTCCTGTTTTTGCTCAGAGTGTACTTTTATTTGTATTTGACTAAAAATATCATCCATATTTATATTTTTTGATTTATCATATCTAATCTCTAATTTGTAGTTATCCTCTTCTTCTTCATCTTTCGTTAATAAAAACGTTTCTGTCTTATTTTCATTTATTAGTATTTCTTGATCATCTTTATATAATTTGAGATTTAACCCACTATTTTCTAAATAATTTAATATTTCTATGTAATATTCCAGATCAACATCTGTTTTTTCTCCTTGTTCATTATAATTTTTTACTTTAAATTCATAAATTCCTTTATTATTGTTATTGTTAATCTCTAAGTTACTTCCATTTTCTACCTCAAGTATTGGTTTTGCAATTTCTGTATTTCCGTTTACATCTTTTTTGCTAAATCCTTTTCCCATACTAAATCCTGAGAAAAAGAATAATACTACTATTACAATTATAAAAACTGTTGTTATTTCTTTTTTTCTATTTTTCATTTTTTCTTTCATCTTACCCTCCTAAATATTTGTACTAGTGGGGAATATCTGTTTCTACCTTCCCCACTTGGTACAAAGGTGAATTTTTCATTTTCATTTTTTCTATAATTTTCTATTTCTAAGATTTTAAGCCTTTGGTTCTACTTGTGTTCCAGTAACAACTACATTAAATGTATAGTTTTGGATACTTTGTCCATCTTGTGTATCTACCAAGTCATTACTTTCAATTTCTTCAGGACTACTTCCTGTTTCATAATCCCATTTCCATTTAACATTTAATGTTCTTGTTTTTTCTTCATCATTTGCATTTATTTTTCCTGATAAATCTTTTTCTAAATCTTTAATTGAATTATATTCTGTGTCATTATAGACAAATTTTAGATTTTGTGGTTTATTTTCTTCTTCTGTAAAAGCAATATTATAGTTAATACCAACATCTGAACCTGTTGCATCTACTATTATATTAAAGCTTCCACTTGTTCCAGGGGCAATTTTATTATCTACAAGTGTTTCATTATCACACGTAGATGCTAGGTTTATTTCTTCTACTTGCTCACTTTGTCCGTTTACTTTAAAGCTCCATGTGGCAACTTCTGCTACACCTTCACCTCTTACTTGACTTACATATTTAGCATATGCTTGTCCGCCTATAAAAGCTAATAAAACAATAGCTAAAATAGCAAGCACAATTAACACTTTTTTCTTTCTTGTCAAAAGCACTCCTCCTTTTTATTAAATTTTCTTTTTTGGATTTTTTTAGATTTTAAATGACTCTAAAAAATGAATTAAATTCTATTCTTTTATAAAGAATTAAATTAAAAATTATAGAATTAATTTGAAAATGTAAATATATTATAATTACAAAAAATGGAATTGTCAATTCTTTTTCGAAAAATTCTCAAACTTTTCATCGCAAAATTCGACAAAATTCCACTTTTTGATATAACTTTTATTTTTTATTTACTCCAATTATACCTCCTATTATCCCAAACACAACACCTACTGCTATCATAATGACACTTTGAATATTAAGACTAAATCTGACATTTAAAAGGCTAGAAATTAGATATAATATTAAAATATACCCTCCTCCTACTAATGCACCATTTAAAATTCCATTCTTTTTTATTTTTATATTTCCAATAGAACTTCCAATTAATATGCTTATTGCAGTAACAACTATTATTACTGGCACAATTGTTGCTTCACTTATATTTGTATATGTTAGTATTATAGAAAATATAAATAAACAAATAACTGTAAACAGCATTGATATTCCTATTCCTATAAATATATTTTTAATTGTTCCTTTTCCACTTTCCTGATATGTTTCCATCTTTCCCTCCAAAATAAAATATTTATTTTTTCTTATTTAATTTATATTAAATAAAAAAAGAAATAGAACTTTTATAATTCTATTTCTTCTAATTTTTCTATTATCCTAACTACAATTTCTTCTCTTTTAAATTCTTTTCCAGTTTCTTTTTTTAACGATGTTGCTATATTCTTTGTTTCATCTGGGAATTTGTCTTCATTTACATTAAAACCAAAACTTATTAATAGATATTTTATTTTTTCTCCTTGTGTATGTACTTCTGTCAATATTCCGCATATTTTTTTATCATTAAACATTAAATCATTTGGCTTCTTTATTTTTAACTCATATCCATATAACTCATAAATTGCATCTCGTATTTTTTCAGCTATTTCTGTTGTTAAATTATCCAATTTATTTATCTTACATTTTGGATGCAATATTATAGTAGCTGCTATATTTTTTCCATAACCTGTATACCAACTTCTTCCTTTTGTCCCTATTCCTCCCGTTTGTACTTCTGCTAATAACAGCATTCCTTCATTTTCTTCTTTTTCTGCAATCTTTTTCGCATACAAATGTGTTGATTCTATTTCTTTAAAATATTCTATTTTCTTACCTATCTTTTTTGTTTTTGCATTTTTTATTTTTTCTAAATTCATATCTTCCTTCCTTTTTGTTTTTATTTTTCTTTCTTATTTTTTATTTTTATAGGTAAGCTCCCAAACTTTAATAAAGTTTGGGAGCTTAAGAATGGCCTATTGTGTTAGGTTACAACACTTCAAGTTCTATTAAACGCTTCTTTATAAATTCAAATACTTCCTCAGTTGTCATCTGAGTAGTATCTACATAAATGTTTACAGCATTATCAAAATGTTCTAAATCTGCATTTCCTTCCTGCAATTCACGATATGCTCTTCTGGTTTCAGCCTCCTGACGCCTTATATAAGTCAAATATTCAAACTTATCTGCATCAGGATCGTCCTTTATACGACCATATGCTGTTACAGCTTCTGCCACCATGTGAATAATCACATCACATTTTGGAAGAGTTTGAATTTGATTAAGGTCTGCAACCCAAGAATAGCTATACCCTTGCACTGCTCCATGGACAAAGCTGTCCAAGAAACCTCTTTGTGTAAGTATTATGTCATAATCTTGGGAATCTTGCCATTTCTTAAAGTGCTCTGCGAAAATGCGATTGTCTAAAGCAAACAACATTCTGTCTGTATAAGGATCATTAGAAACATTGAGCAAGTTTTTTACCAAATACTCATCATATGGCAACCTGCTACGCATAACCCGCTTATTATTTTCTTCCATCCACATTTCCAGATTATCTACGAGAGTAGTCTTACCAGAACCGTCCAATCCACTAACAACAATCCACTTAGCCATACTTCTTCCTTTCTCTTGTCTAATATTGTCCTATACATAGGACAATTAATACAATAGATATTTTTTATTATATACCATTTTTAGGTATTATGTCAATAGAAAGTTGTTACTTCTGTTTTATTTAAAATATTTTACTTTTTCTTTCCAATCATCTATTATAGTGTTTTCTATTTTTAAATTACCTTTACCTACACCAACATCTACACCTGGTTTATTCCTTCCATGATAATCACTTCCACCAGATTTATATAAATTCCTTTTTTTACATATTTCCAATAATTTTTCGGTTTGTTCTTTAGAAAAAGTTGTATAATAGCATTCTATACCATCTATTTTATAATTTTCTAATATAAAATTTAATATCTTTTGTGAATTTTCTCTATATTCAAAAATATGTGGTATAAAAACTAGTCCTCCTGCTTCTCTTACTAAATTTGCAGCTGTATTAAAATCTGGGACGAAGTCATCCATCTCTACATATAAAATGCCTTCTGGATTGGACATATATGCTCTATAAAATACTTTCACATCATTCCATGCTTCATTTGAAATAAATTTTCTATTTTCTTCATTTTTTATTATTTCACTATGTATAAATTTAGAAGCAAAACCATTTGAATCATATCTTTCTAAGCAGTTTTCCTCTAAAATTATTCCAGCTTTTATACACTTATTATATAATCTTTCTACTTCTATTCTATTTCTTTTTTCTGCTGGTATATATACATTTTTTACTAACTCATTCATTTTTTTATAATCTATACCATACCCAAGTATTTCAATAGGTATATTTAATACTTTTGTATTTAATTCAATTCCAGGTATTATTTTTCCTTTATATAAATCCTGTATTTCTATATTTTCTAATTCTTCATATGAAAGTGCAGTATTATGGTCTGTAATTGATATTACATCCAAATTTCTTTCTTGAACCCTTTTTAGAATTTCAATACAACTATCACTTCCATCTGAATATTTTGTATGCATATGTAAGTCTATCATATATTATCCTCCCCTTATCAAAATATTTTTAATTTATATTTTTACTTTATAAGGCTTAAATCACCATTTATTATTATTGGCGAAAATCCCGATATTTCATCATATAACATTCCCTCTGGGATATCATTATATAAATAAATTTTTTTATTTTTTCTAAAAGCTTCATATAATTCTAAGAATGTTGCTCCTCCTATATAATTTTTCTTTCCATTTTTATCAAAATTCAAGGTTAAAACTGCATCCATTTTTTCTATTCTTTCTTCACTCATTTTAAACATTTTTGCTTTGAATTCTGAATGAGCTTTAGCTCCTAATTTCCAAGCTTTATCTTCTACATTTCCATCATAATATGAATTTGGTAATTCAACTACATGTCCCATAGATTCTAATTTTTCTTTTATTGGTTCTATATCTTTATAAAAAGCCTTACTACAAATAATTAGTATTTTCATTTTGTCCTCCTAAATTCTATTTTTTCATATTTTATCATAACACAAAAATATTCTCAAGAAAAAAATAAAGACTTCCGAAGATATCGAAAGTCATTTTTATGGCTGGGCTGGCAAGATTCGAACTTGCGCATGCCAGAGTCAAAGTCTGGTGCCTTACCGCTTGGCTACAGCCCAATATATCTTTATACAAATGGGGTGGAAGATGGGACTCGAACCCACGGTCTCCAGTGCCACAAACTGGCGCGTTAACCAACTACGCTACATCCACCATACTGTTTGCTTAAGCACATATAATATTATAACCAATTTCTACCCCATTTGTCAACTGTTTTTTTATATTTTTATTAATTTTTCAATTATTCTCCTGTTGATAAACTACTTGGGTCTATTCCATATTGTTGATACATCCAACTCATATAATCAAATGGTGTTAAAGTTTCTGGTAATCCATAATCTACTCCATTAGTTTCTACTCTTATTGAAGTAATAGTAACCGGATTAACTGGTGTACTTACTTCTGTATTTCCTGTTTGTTCACTATCATCTGCAGCTTTTACTTCTACATTTTCTATATTATGAACTACATCCATTCCTTCTATAACTTTACCAAATGCTGTATAGTATCCATTTAAAGAACTATTTGCTTTTGTCATTATAAAAAATTGTGAACTTCCAGAGTTATATGATTGTTCTTGTAAGCTTGAAGAATATTGAGTATAATCATTTCTTGCCATTCCTATTGTTCCTTCTTCAAATTTCAATTTATTATCAACTCCATTAGATATAAATTCACCTTTTATAGAATAATCTTTATCTTCTCCACCATCTTTTAAATCAGATATTTTAGCTCCACCTTCACCTGTTCCTTCTGGGTCTCCACCTTGAATCATAAAATCTTTTACAACCCTATGGAATGTTAACCCGTCATAAAATCCTCTATTTGCTAAAGCTATAAAGTTTGCAACTGTTTCAGGTGCTTGGTCTGGATATAATTCTATCTTTACTGTTCCAAAATTTTCAACTTCCATTGTAGCAACTGGATTTTTAACTTCCATAGTAGCATTTCTATAATATCCAAATGCTATTACCCCTACTAGTGCTAAAATTATTATTAAAACTATTATCCATAATATGTTTTTAAATGTTTTCATTACTATAATCCTCCTATTTAAATTAAATTATCAAAAATAAATTGTTCTTGCATTCTTTTTAATGACTGTTTTATAGTTCTTGCTCTTACTTCTCCAATTCCGTCAACTTCATCTAGACTTTCAATATCTGCAGCTAAAATATGTTGGAATGATTTAAAAGAGTCTACTAGATTTTCTACTATGTTACTTGGCATTCTTGGAATTTTATTTAATATCCTATAACCTTTCGTATAAACTCCAACCTCATCATAATTGTCAAACGTTTCATATCCTAAAAGTTTAGCAATAACAGACTCCTTAGCTATATCTTCATAACTCAAATTTTCTAAGCTCTCTATTACTTTTTCTGGTGTTCTTTTATTTCTTCCTTTACCAGGTACAATATAATCTTTAATAATTAATAATTCTTCTTTTTCTAAACCACCTATTAATTCATCTAGCTGCATTTTAACTAGTCTTCCGTCATTTCCTAATTCATATATTTGTCTTTGAATTTCTTCTACAATTTTCATAACCATTTCGGCTCTTTGTATTGCAACTATTACATTTTCCAAAGTAACTATATCATTAAATTCATATTCGTTCAAGATATTTAACTTATTATCAAATACCTTTTTATATTTTTCAAGTGTCTGTATAGCTTGGTTTGCTTTACTTAGTACTGAGTCAGTATCTTCTAATATGTATCTATCATTTCCTTTAAATACAGTAATAATACTTCTTCTTTGTGAAATACTAATTACAAGTTCACCCGTTTGTTTTGCTGTTCTTTCAGCAGTTCTATGTCTTGTTCCTGTTTCTAAAGTAGTAATTTCATGTGATGGAATAAGTTGTGCATTTGCATATAGAATTTTCTTTAAATCACCACTTAAAACAATTGCTCCATCCATTTTCGCTAATTCATATAATTTAGAAGATGTATAATCTTCATTAATAACAAAACCACCATCTACTACTTCTTTTAAAACATCATTATTATCTGTTATTAATAATAAAGCCCCTGTTCTTGCTCTTAATATATTTTCTAGTCCATCTCTTATGGGAGTTCCTGGTGCGATTAATTTTAAAATTTCTGTTATATTATCCTCTTTGCCCTTTCTCAAAGTTCAAACTCTCCCTTCTAAAAAATCAAATTATTTTAAGCCAATCTTTTTCAAAGCTTCATTAACATCCTTGATGCCTATTATATCTAATTTATAATTATCTTTCAAGTCTTTTTTGTTACTTTCTGGAATTAAACAAGTTTTAAATCCCAATTTTTCTGCTTCTTTTACTCTTTTTTCAATCATATTAATTCTTCTAACTTCACCTGTTAGACCCACTTCGCCTAATATTATCATATCTTTTGGAATTGGAACATTTTTAAAACTAGATGCTGTAACCATTATAATTCCTAAATCTGCTGCTGGTTCGTTTACCTTAATCCCTCCTACTACATTTAAATAAACATCTTGTGAGCTAAGCATCATTCCAGCTCTTTTTTCTAAGACCGCAATTAGTAAAGTAAGTCTATTATAATCAATTCCATTAGCAGTTCTTCTTGGGTATCCAAATATAGTTTGCGTGGTTAATGCTTGAAGTTCAACTAAAAGTGGTCTTGTCCCTTCCATGGTTGCAACTATACAAGACCCTGATGGATTCTCTTCTCTATCTGATATTAATATGTCAGATGGATTAGTAATTTCACACATTCCTTTATCTTGCATTTCAAACATTCCAATTTCATTAGTAGATCCAAATCTATTTTTTACACCTCTTAAAATTCTATAAGAAAAATATCTTTCTCCTTCTAAATATAAAACAGTATCTACCATGTGTTCTAGAACTCTTGGTCCTGCAATATTTCCTTCTTTAGTAACATGTCCAATTATAATAGTAGTAATACCTTTAGACTTACACACTCTCATAACTTGAGATGTAATTTCTCTTACTTGGCTTACACTTCCAGCTGCCGCTGTAATTTCTTCTGAATACATAGTTTGTATAGAATCTATTATAACAAGTTTAGGATTAACATTTAAAATAGCTTGGTTTACAAGTTCTATATTAGTCTCTCCCAAAAATAGAATATCTTCATTGTTGATACCTAATCTATCTGCTCTTAATTTTATTTGTTCTGCTGATTCCTCACCAGAAACATATAAAACCTTTCCATCACCTTTAATCTTATCACATATTTGTAAAATAAGTGTAGACTTACCAATTCCTGGCTCTCCTCCAAGTAGCACTAAAGAGCCTTTAACTAGCCCTCCACCTAAAACTCTATCTAATTCATTAAAACCTGTATGAGTTCTTATAGTTTCCTTTGCTTCATAAGAATTTAAAGTTTGTGGCATAGCTACTTTTCCATCAGATTGAGAAAGCCCTTTACTCTTAGTTTCAACAACCTTTTGCTCATAAAAAGTATTCCAACTATTACAAGCAGGGCATTTTCCTAGCCATTTACTTGATTCATAACCACACTCACTACAAACAAAAACTGTTTTACTTTTTGCCATGTACTATTGGGGACGTTTCCTTTTGGGACATTTTTAAGTTAAACTGCTAAAAGCCTTTTCTTTTACAAGTAACTTATATTATAACGTCCATTATGAAAAGCGTCTCCTACCTCCTTTCGTTACTTTTTCATCGCTCTATCTACCATTTTTCTATTTATTCTCATTACTCTTGATATTTGAATATTTGATGCTCCTTCTATAATAGCTAATTTTTTTATTTTTTCGTCTCTTATTTTCACATCACATTCATAGATTTCTTTTAAATTTGTTATATTTAATATCTTCTTTATTTTTTCATATAATTCTTCATCCGTTAACTTAGCTTTTATTTCATATTCATAGTCTGCATTTATTTCATCTTCTAACACATTGTGAAAGCCCTTAAAATTATCTAGAGCTTCTTTATTTGTATTCCCGAAATAATGATAATAACATTTTTGTATTCACTATTTTTTCTCCATAAAGATACTCTTTAAAACTACTCCACTTATATTTATCAACTGTTGAAATTTTAGCTTTCACTGGATTTTGATGGACATACCTACAGACCTGCATTAAATATTCTCTCGCTTCTACAACTTTACTTAAGAATCTATTTTGAAATAAATGACCAGTTTTTTCATATTTTTTAGAAAAATATGCTGAATATGCAACCTCCAAGCTTTGCATAATTTTGGATAACATATTGTTTTTATCATATATTACTAAATGTACATGATTTGTCATTAGGCAATATGCATATAATTCATATCCATATTTTTCTTTTGTATTTTTTAATTCTTCGATAAACTTTTTGTAATCTTGTTCATCAAAAAAGATATCCTGTTTGTCATTTCCACGTAATATAACGTGATACACCTTTGTACTACTTTCTTTTCTTGCCATACGGGGCATAACCATTCTCCTTTCATTTTTTATTATAAAGTTATTCCCCATATTCCCTATATAAGCATAAAAAGTATAGCACAAATAAAAATATTTTGCTATACTTTTCATTAATTTTCTAAATTAAGTTCTAAAAATGCGTCCCAAAAGGAAACGTCCCCAACAGGACATTAATCTTTTCTTCTAAATGAAATTTCTTGGAATAAAAAGTCATGTACTTTTTCCCATGTGATTTCTTGGTGTAAGAAGTCATTTATTTCATCTTCTACTTTTTGTTGATATGGTGTCAATTCTACTTTAATTTCTTTATTCCAATCAATATCTTGTAGCCAGAATGCTTTGAATTTGTTCCAGAATCCATGTTTTACTGGTAAATTTGGATTTCTTATTGTTCCAGCATTTTCAATATTTTCAACATCACTATTTGTATTTACTACATTTTCATTTTGTTCATTATTATTGAATTCTACTCCTCCAAATACTCCTGATACTTTATTTTCTTCACCTAAATCTGCCATTTTTCTTCCTCCTTTGTGGTTTTATACACTTTCTTTACATTATTTATACTATACTTTTTTTATTTTATCAAGATGTTTTTCGATATTTTCATATTAAATATTTATTACATAATTATTACAATATTGTTACATTCTTACATTCTTACATTTCTACCAATATATGGTCTTGTTTTGCTTCTATACATCTTGCTTTTATTATAGTATTTTCAATTTTTCTTTTATCCTCTAAATTTCTACTTTCTTCTTCACTATTATTAACTTTACAATATGCTAATATGTAATTATTTGTATGTCCTCTATAAAAACCTTCTTTTTCTTCTTCCCACAATACTTCTACTTCTTTTCCTACATAGTTTTGATTATATTCTTTTTCATTTTTATTAGATAATTCTATTAATTTTTGGCTTCTTTCTTCTTTTTTGTTTCCATCTATTTGTCCTTTCATTACTGCTGCTTTTGTTCCTTTTCTTTGTGAATATTTAAATACATGCATTTTATAAAATTTTATTTCTTTTAAGAATTCATATGTTTTATTAAATTCTTCTTCTGTTTCTTGCGGGAAGCCTACTATTATATCTGTTGTTAAGTTTACATCTTGATAGTTTTCTCTTAGTAAATTAACTATATGTCTAAATTCTTCCGTTGTATATCTCCTATTCATTCTTTTTAGTGTTTCATCACATCCACTTTGAAGTGATAAATGAAAATGATGGCAAATCTTTTCTAATTTTATTAATCTTCCTACAAATTCTTCTGTTATTAACAGTGGTTCTAATGAGCCTAATCTTATTCTTTCTATTCCATCTATTTTATTTATTTCTTCTAACAAATCTATTAATCTATAATTTTCATCTTTGAAATCTTTTCCATATGATGCTATATGTATTCCTGTTATTACTACTTCTTTTATTCCTTCTTCTGCTATTTTCTTTATTTCTGAGATTATTGCTTCAGGTTTTCTGCTTCTTACTCTTCCTCGTGCATATGGTATTATACAATATGAGCAAAATCTATCACATCCATCTTGTACTTTTATTACTGCTCTTGTTTTTTCTGTATAGACTACATCCCCAAATTCTACAAATTCTTTTTGGTACATTACATCTTCTATTTTTAGTTCTTTTTTATTAGTTCTTTCAAACTCTTCTACAAATTCTACTATATTCTTTTTTTCATTATTTCCAAGTATTAAGTCTACTTCTTCTATTTTTTCCAATTCACTTTTTGCAACTTGTGCATAACATCCACAAGCTACTACTATTCCGTTTGGATTTAGTTCTTTTACTCTTCTTAGCATTTGTCTTGATTTTCTATCTGACATATTTGTTACTGTACAAGTATTTATTACATATACATCTGCAAATTCTGTATGTTCTACTACTTCATATCCTTTTTCTAGAAACTCTTGTGCCATTGCATTTGTTTCATATTGATTTACTTTACAACCTAATGTTATGAATGCTACTTTTTTCATCATCTTCTCCTTCTATAAACATTATGTCGCATAGTAATTTCCTATGCGACATCTTTATTTTGCTTTTATCTACGTGGTCTTCCATCTAAAGCATCTAAGTTATCTAATGCTTTTCCTGTTCCTAATGCTACACATGATACTGTATCTTGTGCTATCATTACATTTATCCCTGTTTTTTCTTGTAATAATTTATCTAGTCCATCTAGAAGTGATCCTCCACCTGTCATATAAATTCCTTTATCGCTTATATCTGCTGCAAGTTCTGGTGGTGTTCTTTCTAATACCCCATGTACCGCTTCTACAATCATCATTGCTGGCTCTATTAATGCTTCTAGCATTTCACTTGATTTTATTGTTACTGTATTTGGAAGTCCTGTTCCTAGGTCTCTTCCTCTTATTTGCATTTCTGTATCTTGGATTTTTGGATAAACACATCCTATGTTTATTTTTAAATCTTCTGCTGTTCTTTCTCCGATTATGATATTATGTTTTTTCTTTATATATTTTACTATTGCTTCATCAAATTTATCTCCTGCAACCTTTATAGATGAACTTACAACTGATCCTCCTAATGATATTACTGCAATATCTGTTGTTCCTCCACCTATATCTACAACCATATTTCCACATGCTTTTGATATATCAATTCCTGCACCTATTGCTGCTGCTATTGGCTCTTCTATTAAATATACTTTTCTTGCTCCTGCTTGTGATGCTGCATCTATTACTGCTTTTTTCTCTACTTCTGTTACTTGTGATGGAATACAAATCATTATTCTTGGCGCAAAGATAAATTTTCCACATACTTTATTTATGAAGTATTTAAGCATTTTTTCAGTTACTGTATAATCTGATATTACTCCATCTCTTAACGGTCTTGTTGCTACTATATTTCCTGGAGTTCTTCCAAGCATTCTTCTTGCTTCTTGTCCCACAGCCAAAACTTCCCCTGTTGTACTATCTACTGCTACAACAGAAGGTTCTCTTAATACTATTCCTTTACCTTTTACATAAGCAATTACTGTTGCTGTTCCTAAATCTATACCAATATCTTGTCCAAAGCCTAATTTAAACATGTTCTACCATCCTTACCATCTCTTTATTTCTATTTCGTTACAATTTCGTTACAATTATATTACATTTTTGCAGTTTTATCAACCCTTTTAATTGATTTTTTTGTTTTTTTATATTATAATATTTATGTCTTTAAATCAAGCATTTATTGATAATTTTTATAATTTTTAGGAGATTTTTATGTGTGATACTTTTGTCTACACTTCAAATAGTGAAAATGATACAAAAAAATTTGCAAAAGATTTTGCATCTAAATTAGATAAAAACGCTGTTGTCGTTTTAACAGGTGAACTTCGGTTCTGGTAAGACTAAATTTGTTGAGGGCTTTTTATCTTACTTTGGACTAGAAAATGAAATCTCTAGCCCTACTTTTACTATTGTTAACGAATATAAAAATGATGATACCACAATTTATCACTTTGATGTCTACAGACTTTCTGATTCTTCAGAATTCTATGAAATTGGTGGAGACGAATATTTTGATAAAGGTATTTGTTTAATCGAATGGGGTGAATTGATTGAAGATGCCCTACCTAAAAGTTATATTCACATTACAATAAGTAAAGATGAAAATGATGACAATAAAAGGAGGATTTTAGTTGAAAATATTAAGTATTGATACTTCTAGTAATGTTTGTGGTGTTTCTATCCTAGAAGACACTAAATTAATTTGTAAATTAGATGCTATAGCTATTAACTCTCATTCTGAAACTTTGATGCCTATGATTAGTGATGCTTTAGATAAAGCAAATTTATCTATAGATGATATTAATTTAATTGTTTGTGATATAGGTCCTGGTTCTTTTACAGGTATTAGAATTGGAGTTGCAACTGTTAAAGCTTTTAGAGACAGTAAAAATATAGATTTAGTTGGTATCACTTCTTTAGAATGTTTAGCAAAACAACTATGTGATGATATACCTAATAATTCTTTAATTTGTACTATGATTGATTGTAAAAATGATAATTGTTATTATGCTTTATATCAAAAAAATGGTAATGAATTAGATGTTTTAATATCACCAGATAGCGATAGTGTTCAAACTACTTTATCTATTGTTGATACTTATTTAGAGGATAGTAATGAAACTGGTAATATCTATTTTATTGGTGACGCTACGTCAAATTATAAATCTGATATTGAGAAAATGTTACCTTATTGCTATTTTGCTAATTCCAAGCAAAATCTTTTAAATTCTTATTACTTAGGATTAAGTGGTTTAGATTTTTATAAATCAGGAATTGAAGCAACTACCCCTGACAGACAGTTAAATGACATTTTACCTTTATATTTAAAAAAGCCTCAAGCACAAAGACAATTGGAAGAAAAAGAAAGGACGATTAAATTTTAATCATGAATTTTTACATAGATTATATGGATTTATCTGATTTAGAACAAATTAAAGATATTCTAACAACTGATTTTGATGATTTTTGGAATTATTCTATTTTAAAAGATGAGCTTAATTCTAAAAATTCTACTTACTTTGTTGTTAAAAATAAAGACAACGAAATTTTAGGTTTTGCTGGAATAAAAATCATTTTAGATGAAGCTGAAATCATGAATATTGTTACTAAAAAAAATTATAGGAAACAAGGTATTGGAAATTTGCTTTTAAATAGAATTATATTAGAAGCAAAAGATAAAAATATAAAAAAAGTAAATTTAGAAGTCAATGAGAATAATATTATTGCAATTCATCTTTATGAAAAGTTTGGTTTTAATAAAGATGGTGAAAGGAAAAATTATTATCAAGACCAAAATGCAATTCTTATGTCAAAAATTTTAGAGAAGTAGAAAAATCTACTTCTCTATTTTTATTTTAAATCAATTTCTATATTTTTTTCTTCTTCTAATTTAATTTTATTATATCTTACACCACATTTATCAAATAACTTTCTAGATGCTATATTGTTGTCTGAATCCCAGTATTTATCTGATAAATAAATTACTTCTTTTATTCCAGATTGAATGATAAGCTTTGCACATTCATTACAAGGAAATAAATCTACATATATTTTAGCATCTTCTAAATCTTTTTTGCTTCCTCTATAATTTAATATTGCATTTAATTCAGCATGACACACATATGGATATTTTGTATCTAAGTTTTCTCCATCTCTATCCCATGGAAAATCATCATCACTAAATCCATTTGGTGCTCCATTATATCCTATTGATAAAATTCTATTATCATTACTTACAATGCAAGCTCCAACCTGCGTTGAAGGGTCTTTGCTTCTCATTGCTGATAATTTTGCAATTGCCATAAAATATTCATCCCAAGATAAATAATCTTTTCTTTTTTCTACTTTCATATTTCTTTCCTCTTTTCAAAAAGTTTAGTAAATCTAGTTTTCCCATTCAAACTCCCAGTCTTCTAATATAACAGTATCACCTTCACAAACTCCCATTTCTCTTAATTTTGCGTCTACTCCCATATTTCTTAAAGATTTTTGTAAATAATAGAATGATTCATTATCTTCTATATTAATTCTTCCAATTAGCCTTTGTATTGGTTTTCCTGTTACTATAAATACTCCGTTTTCTTTCTTAATCTCCCATTTGTCCTTATCTTCATCATCTAGAGTATATACCTTTTTATCTTCTACTTCTATTAAATCTTCTTTTGGAAGTTCCTTTAATACTTTAGATACATGGTCTATTAACTCTTGTACTCCTTGTTTTGTTGCAGCTGATATTTTAAATAGTTCTAATCCTTCTTTTTTAGCTAATTCTTCTACTTCTTTTAACAAACTTTCATCTTGCATTGCATCTATTTTATTTGCTACTATTATTTGTTTTCTCTTAGCTAATTTTTCACTATATTTTTCTAGTTCTTTATTTATTGCATAAAAATCTTCTACTGGGTCTCTTCCTTCTCCTCCTGATACATCTAAAAAGTGCAATAATAGCCTTGTTCTTTCAACATGCCTTAAGAACTGGATTCCAAGTCCAACACCCTCACTTGCTCCTTCTATTATTCCAGGAATATCAGCTATTACAAAACCATCTCCATCTTTAGTTTTTACAACTCCTAAATTTGGTTCTAATGTTGTAAAATGATAATTTGCAATCTTAGGTTTTGCATCTGTTACTACTGATAGAAATGTTGATTTTCCCACATTTGGGAAACCTAGCAATCCTACATCTGCAAGTAATTTTAATTCAAGAATTACTTCTTTTTCTTCACCTTTTTCCCCATCTTCTGCAAATCTTGGAACTTGTCTTGTTGAGGTTGCAAAGTGTCTATTTCCACGTCCTCCTCTTCCTCCTTTTAACACAAGTTCTACTTGGTTTGGTTTAGATAAATCTGCAATTACTTTTCCAGACTCGGCATCTTTTACAACTGTTCCAATTGGTACTTTTATATATAAATCTTCACCATATTTTCCACTACAATTGTTTCCGCTTCCATTTTCTCCGTTTTTAGCTTTAAACTTTTTATTATATCTAAAATCTATTAATGTATTTTTATCTTTATCAACTTGGAAATAGATACTTCCTCCATTTCCTCCATCTCCACCATCAGGTCCTCCTGCTGCTATATATTTTTCTCTATGGAATGCAATTGCTCCATTTCCACCGTCCCCTGATTTAATTATTATTTTTGTATAATCTGTAAACATATTTACTCCTTCTATAACTTTTATTTATTATTCTTATCAATTTCTTCTATTGTATATGTATAATAACCTTCATAATAGTAACTTGCATCTATTCCTTTCATATATATGGTTCTATCATTTATTTTATCTGTTAACGCTTCTTTTAATAATACTTTTATTTCTGTATCCTTTATAGGGCTTCTTTCCATTGCAAGTAAATAATCAGCTTTATCTACTCTGCTCCAATCTACTACTTGGCCAAGTTCTTTTATTAATATTCTATCAAGCCATATTCTAGTACTTCTACCATTTCCTTCTCTGAAAGGATGAGCTACATTCATTTCAACATATTTTTCTATTATTTCATCAAATGTTTTCTGTGGCATTTTATCAATATTTTTTAAAGCTTCTTTTAAATACATTACAGGGGCAAAACGGAAATTTCCTTTTGAAATATTTTCATCTCTTATTTTTCCTGCAAAATCATAAATGTCCTCAAATAAGTATTTATGTATTTCTTGCAATCCTTTAAAAGTCCCAACCTCAAATGTATCTATTATTTTTTTATCAAATAATTCAAGTGCTTTTTTCTTAGTTATTTTTTCTTCTTCTTGTGCTAATTTTGCACTATCACTAATTCCTAATTTATTTTTTAATGCCATTTTTTCCTCCTTTATTTTTATTTAATTAAAGATGTGTCCCCAATTGCTCAAAAATGAGCAAAAGAAAACGTCCCTAATTTTCGAAATAGTCTAATTTCATTGCTTTTCTTACTTTTTTCATAGTTTCTTTTGCTACTTTTTGTGCTTTCTTTGTTCCTTCTAATAATATTTTATCTACTTCTTCTGGGTGTAGTTCATAATATGCTCTTTTTTCTCTTATTGGTTTTAATTCTTCTGCTATATTTTTAGCTAATTGTTTTTTACATTGTACACAACCACGTTTTCCTGCTCTACATTCTTTACATACTGTATCTACTTCTTCAGGCTTACTAAATAATTTATGATAATAAGCTACCATACATATATCAGGATTTCCTAAATCGTCTTTTTTTATTCTATTTGGATCTGTTACAGCACTCATTACTTTTTTTGTTATTTCTTCTTCGCTATCTGCTAAGTATATTGCATTTCCTAGTGATTTTCCCATTTTTTCGTTTCCGTCTAGTCCTTTTATTCTCTTTCCACTAGATAATACCGCTTGTGGTTCTACTAAAACCTCTCCATATATACTATTAAATTTCCTTACTATTTCTCTTGCTTGTTCTATTAATGGTAATTGGTCTTCTCCTACTGGCACTAATTCTCCTTCAAATGCTGTTATATCTGCTGCTTGACTTACTGGATATCCTAAAAATCCATATGTTACACTTTCTCCAAATAAATCTCTTTTTTGTGCTATTTCTGTCTTTACTGTTGGATTTCTTTGTAGTCTTGCTATTGTTACTAAATTTGAATAATATACTGTAAGTTCTGCTGTTTCTGGTATCATTGACTGTATATATATTGTTGTTTTCTCAGGGTCTATTCCACATGATAAATAATCTATTGCTACTTCTCTTACATTTTTTCTTACTTTTTCTGGATTATTAAAGTTATCTGTTAATGCCTGTACATCTGCAATTAGAATATATGGGTCATACAATCCACTTTCTTGCATTTCTACCCTCTTTTTTATTGAGCCAAAGTAATGTCCTATATGTAATCTTCCTGTTGGTCTATCTCCTGTTAATATTCTTTTTTTCTCCATAACTTTTTCCTCTTTTCTTCTCTTTCTTTTTCTTTGGCTATTATACTATATTTTCCTTATTTTTACAACCTATATTTTAGCTAAAACTTTATTTTTACTTCTATTTAAAAAGAATTCACACAAAAAACTAAATACGAGAATAGAAAGAGGAAGAGCATCGCTCCTCCTCTTTCACAAAGCTTACTTCAGGATAATCATCCCTCCATACGGCTCCAAATAGTTCTGGTCCGCGTTTGCGTTCAAAGTGAACGTCTTTGCTTTTTGCTTGAAGTCTTGAGGGACATCGAAATACCGTCTCTGTTCTCCTCTATTTACTGCAACAAACACAGAATTTGTTTCGTTTCTTCTTTCGAAGATAACTACATCCTGGTCTGCTTGCAGCACTTCGAAGCTACTTCCTGCACCTTGATACTGTTTTCTGAACTTACCAATTTCTTGGTAGTATTTAAGTAACTCTTTATCCCAGTGCTCTTCATTCCAGTCAAAGCACTTTCTGTTAAATGGATCTTTAAATCCACACATACCTACTTCTGTCCCATAGAATGTACATGGGATACCAGGCAGGAAGTACTGCAACATGACAGCAACTCTAAGTCTTTTTGTTGCTATGTCATATTCACTACTTGTTAGTTTGTCGTTATCAAACTCAAATTGTCTGAATTCATCAGTTAAGAACTCTCCTCTGCCATTTCTTATGACATGCCATCTGGAACCTGTTTCATCAATTTCCCAGATTCTATCTCGGTCCTCTCTTATAAACCGTTTAGAGAGAATTGTAATTGCTCTCATCATATCATGCGTATCAAGAGAGTTGAACATAGTATCAATGGTGTTTTGAGGATAGCTCTCTAACACCTCATAAATCTTGGAAGCAAAAGTATCACCTTTTCCACATGCTACAAACCTAAGTATTGCAGCTGTAAAAAGATAGTTAGTTGGGCAATCCAAACCTTTACCCAATACCTCAATTGGGACTTTATGCCAGTATTCACCCAAAATCAAGTGCTTTCCAAACTGGTTTGCACGATTTCGAATCCCTTCCAGCACAAATGGTTGAAGTTCACTTGCAAGATCCAGTCTAAATCCATCAACATATGGTGCAAATTTAGCAACTACACCGTTTTCACCATAGACATAGTCTTGATAGCCCTTGCTGTTAGGATTAAAAATTGGCATATCGGGAAATCCATACCATGAACGGTAACCACCGTTTTCAAAATAAAACCAATCCCGATATTTAGAGTTAGGATTTCTCCACGCTTCTTTGAAGATTGGATTATCACTACTACAGTGATTGAAAGCAATATCTAGGATAATATGCATTCCCATTTCGTTTGCTTTCTTATGTAATTTATCCAAATCCTCAAATGTACCTGCATCTGGATCAATCTCCATGTGATTAGTAGATGCATACCTTTCATACCTATACAAACTTTCGTTAATAGGCGAAATATAAACAATATCAACTGATAGGCTCTTAAGATAGTCTAAATGCTCACAAATTCCTTCTATGTTTCCACAGAAGAAGTCATTATTGTGGAAATGTCCACTACTATCTCTATGCCAATTAGGGAACTCTCCCCAAGCACGATAATTTCGTCCTTGTCTCTTTCCTTGTTTATTTCCTCCGTTACAAAACCTGTCTACGAAAATCTGGTATGCAATTGCATCTTTTGACCACTCTGGAACTTCAAATCCTTGCCCAATTACTAGCTCCCTCCAATAAGGAGCTTCGTCCCATGCATACATGAGTTCAGGCTCATTAGTCTTCCGACTAATCTTGATAGCCTTAGTTTCGCCGTTAATCTCCAAAGAAAAAAAGAAGAAATAATTACCAAGCCTATCGAACTGCACATCTGCATAGTACTTGCCAATTCCATCATTTTCTTCTTTCCTTATCATTTGTTTAACAATGGACGGACCTTCACCATACTGGTTGAACAAAACCTGTACATTTTGAATCCACCCAAATGTATTTGAGATTTCCAGCATTACCCGAAACGTTTTTCCTACTTCCACCTCCTGTTTTGGAGATGTCATTACCCGAATAATTTCACTCATTTTGTTTCCTCCTATGCTGTTTGACCTTAACTATTTATACCTTATACAAGGTTGTAACTTAACTCTACTACAATTAATATACATTGTCAATGGAAATAGAAGAAAAAATAGAAGAATAAATAAAATCCTTCTATTTTTAGTTTTTCTTTATATTCTTAATTATTTGCCTGTACTTGTTTTCTCTTTTTTCTTTCTAAATACTATAAATTTACTAAATACATAGTTCATTATAACAACCATTACTTGTGTTACTACTTTTGAAACAATATCATTTATATGTAATACTTTTACCATTAATGCAAATGTTCCAACATCACATAAAATTCCAGACACTACTCTCGCTAAGAAAAATGATATAGCTTCTTTTATTAGCTCTTTCTTGTTCGTTGTTTTACTATCAAATACAAATAGTTTATTTGTTATATATGCAAATAGTACTGAGCAAAACCATGACAAGCCACTACTTATTACTTCATCTATATGACAAAGTCTTGCAAATATAAAATATGATACAAAATTAACAACCATAGCTAACACGCCAAAAACTAAGTAATTTATTACTTCTTTAAATTCTATATATAAATCTTTAATATCTTTCCACTTTAAGTGTTTCCAATCTACTTCTTTTAATTTACTTAATTTATCCATTTTCTACTCTTTTCCTTTTAAATCATTAAATCTGTCTTTATACCTATTTAATTTTATCTCAAAATCTTGTTTACTTCTTTTTATTACTGTTTGTAATATTAATCCTCCAAAGAATGATTGTATTGAACATATAAAGAAAAATACACTTGCTACAAATGATGGCATCTTAGGTACTAATCCTGTTTGCACATAATCTATTAATACTGGTATTAAAAATCCTAATCCAATTAATGCAAGGATTACTGCTACCCATGTAAAAAATGAAAATGGTCTATAATCTTTATATAATGTTGCTATTGTTTTTATTACTTTCATTCCATCTGAATATGTATTTAATTTTGACTCGCTTCCATCTGGTCTATCTCTATATTCTATTATTATATTTTCTATTCCCATATTTTTATCTAATGCATGTATTGTCATTTCTGTTTCTATTTCAAATCCTTTTGATAATACTGGAAATGTTTTCACAAACTGATAACTAAATGCTCTATATCCTGTCATTACATCTCTTATATCACTTTTATATATCATGTTTATTAATTTTCTAACTAACATATTTCCTGTATTATGAAATGGTCTTTTATTTTCTGTAAAATATGTTGATGACAATCTATCTCCTACTACCATATCTGCATTTCTTTCTAGTACTGCTTTGCACATTTCTCTTGCATTTTCTGCTGGATATGTATCATCTCCATCTGTCATGATATAGCATTCTGCATCTATATCACGGAACATACTTCTAATTACATTTCCTTTTCCTTGTTTTCTTTCATATCTAACTACTGCGCCAGCCTCTCTTGCTATTTCATCTGTTCCATCTTTTGAGTTATTATCATATACATATATTGTAGCCTCTGGAAGTTCTCTTTTAAAATCTTCTACTACCTTTTTTATTGTTTTACTTTCATTATAACATGGTATTAATACTGCTATTTTATCCATAACTCTCCCCTACTTTTCTTATTTTTCATCATTCATTTCTTTTTTTCCGTTATATTCATTTACTAAATATAGTGGTCTATTCTTAGTTTCATTAAATATCCTACCTAAATATTCTCCTATTATACCAAATAACAATATTTGTATTCCAGAGAAGAATAATATAAGTAATATTATTGCTTGATATGCTTGTATTGCTTCATGAACTACAAAACATTTTACTATAACATAAACAAAATATACAAATAAAACTATAAATGTTGGAATTGATATATATGTAGAAATTCTTAATGGTGATGTTGTAAATGATGTTATTCCATCTATTGCTAAATCTATCAATTTTTTATAGTTCCATTTAGTTGTTCCAGCTATTCTTGGGTCTCTATCATATAAAACTTCTTTTTTCTTATACCCTATCCAACTAAACATTGATTTTGTATTCCTTTGTGATTCTCTAAGTTTTTTTAAAGCATTTACACATCTTCTATCAAGTAATCTAAAATCTCCTGTATCTTCTTGTATTTCTACTTTTGTTAAATGTTGTAATACCCTATAATACATTTTTGATGTGAATTTTTTAAGCCAAGTTTCTCCTTTTCTTGAACGTCTTTTAGCATATACATCGTCATATCCTTCTTCCCAGTATTTTACCAATTCTGGGATTAATTCTGGAGGATCTTGAAGGTCTGCATCCATAAATACTACACAATCTCCTGTTGCATAATCTAGACCTGCTATCATTGCTATTTCTTTTCCAAAGTTTCTTGAAAAATCCACATAGCAAACTCTCTCATCTTTATTTCTTAAATCTTTTATTATTTCTATTGTTTTATCTTTACTTCCGTCATTTACAAAAAGTATTTCAAACTCATAATTATTCATTTTTTCCATTAATTCTTTTAATCTATCATATAATAATGGCAATGATTCTTCTTCATTGTATGCAGGTATTATTATAGTTATTTTTTTCATTTTCTAGTTCCTCCATTCTGCACTGCATCTTTATTCCTTTAAAACCTATGCACAAAATATGCATAGGTTTTTCTATTATTTTAACCATTCTGGATTTGCTATATACCAGTCAATTGTTTTAACAATTCCATCTTCAAATTTTGTTTTTGGATACCAACCAAGTTCATTTTTTATTTTAGTTGGATCTATTGCATATCTATAGTCATGTCCTTTTCTATCTTCCACATATTCGATTAAATCTTCTGATTTTCCAAGTCTTTCTAATATTAATTTTACAATATCTATATTTCTTTTTTCATTATGTCCTCCGATATTATATCTTTCACCTGCTACTCCTTTATGGAAAACTAAATCTATTGCTTCACAATGGTCTTCTACATATAACCAGTCTCTTATATTTTTTCCTGTTCCATATACAGGTAATTTTTCATCATTTAAAGCTAATTTTATCATATGTGGTATTAATTTTTCATTATGTTGATATGGTCCATAGTTATTTGAACAGTTTGTTACATTTACATTCATTTTATATGTTGTATGGTATGCAAATGCAATTAAGTCTGAACTTGCTTTTGATGCTGAATATGGACTACTTGGTTTAATTTCTGATTTTTCTGTAAAATATCCTTCTTCTCCTAATGCACCATAAACTTCATCTGTTGATATATGTACAAATTTATTTTCAGAACCTTCTCCCCATTTTTGTTTAGCTGTTTCTAATAATGTATGTGTTCCAAGTACATTTGTTTTTGTAAACACAAATGGTGTTTTAATACTATTATCAACATGTGACTCTGCTGCAAAATGGATTACTCCATTTATATCATATTCATCAAATACTTCTTTCATTTTTTCAAAATCACATATATCTGCTTGTACAAATGTTATTTTATCCATTACATTTCTTAAATTATCCATATTTCCTGCATATGTTAATTTGTCTACAACAACTACGTTATAATCTGGATGTTTGTTTACAAAATATTCTGCAAAGTTTGCTCCTATAAAACCTGCTGCTCCTGTTACTAATACATTTTTACTCATTTTTTTTTCTCCTTTATAATTATAAATTTTTAAATAAATCTGTTTTTCTTAATTCTTCCAAAGAAGGCCATTTTGCATCTTTTTCAGAAGTTAGTAAATCTTCTACTTTTAAATCTCCTAAAGGCCAATCAATTGCTACATCTTTATCATTCCAAGCAAGACCACCTTCTGCTGAAGGATTGTATACATCATCACATTTATATGTAAATTCTGCTTCGTCTGATAATACTAAAAATCCATGTGCAAATCCTCTTGGTATCATAAACATTTTTTTATTTTCTTCTGAAAGTATAACACCTTCCCATTTTCCATATGTTTTACTTCCTGGTCTTAAGTCTACTGCAACATCGAAAACTTCTCCTTTAACTACTCTTACTAGTTTTGCTTGTGAGTTTACTTTTTGGAAGTGTAATCCTCTTAATACTCCTTTTTTTGATTTTGATTGATTATCTTGTACAAAGTCATAATGTAATCCTAATTCTTCAAAATCTTCTTTACTATATGTCTCCATAAAGTAACCTCTGTTATCGCCAAATACTGTTGGTTCTATAACACAAACTCCTTCAATACTTGTATCAATTTTTTTAAACTTTCCCATTTTCTTTTTTCTCCTTCTAATAAATCTAAATTCTTAAAATAACTTTATTCTTCTCCAAATTTATTTTCTGCTAAATCTTTTAAATATACTCCATAATCTGTTTTCATATATTTTTTAGATAATTCTAATAACTCTTCACTTGTTATCCATTTATTTTTATATGCAATTTCTTCAGGGCAACACACTTGCATTCCTTGTCTTTTTTCTATTGTTTGAACAAAACTTGCTGTTTCAATTAATGCATCATGTGTTCCTGTATCAAACCAAGTCATTCCTCTTCCTAATTTTTCAACTGTTAATTTTCCCATTTTCATATATTCTTCATTTATAGATGTTATTTCTAATTCTCCTCTTGCTGATGGTTTAATTGTTTTTGCAATTTCAACAACATCATTTGTATAGAAGTATAATCCAGGTACTGCATAGTTAGATTTTGGTACTTCTGGTTTTTCTACTATTGATACTGCTTTTCCTTCACTATCTATTTCTACAACACCATATCTTCTTGGGTCTTTTACGTAATATCCAAATATTGTAGATTCATTTTCTCTTTCATTTGCTCTTCTTAATATTTCTGGTAAATGAGATCCATAGAACATGTTGTCTCCTAAAATCATAACAACATTATCATCTCCTATAAAGTCTTCACCTATAATAAATGCTTCTGCTAGTCCATTTGGTTTTTCTTGAACTTTATATTCAAAACTCATTCCCCATTGTGATCCATCACCTAATAATTCTTTAAATGTCACAACATCTCTTGGTGTTGAAATAATTAATACTTCTCTTACTCCTGCTTCCATTAATACTGATATTGGATAATATATCATTGGTTTATCATACACTGGCATGATTTGTTTTGATATTGCTATTGTTAGTGGATATAATCTTGTTCCACTTCCTCCTGCTAAAACTATTCCTTTTCTGTTTTTCATTTTTAATCAATCCTTTCTTTTCAACTTCTTTCTTTTTACTTTTTATTACATTTTTCCTTCTGCTTTTAAATATCTTTTTAAAGCTTCTTCCCATTCTGGAACTTCTATTCCAGCATTTTTTAATTTATCTTTTGACATTTGTGAATTCTTTGGTCTTTTAGCTTGAGTAATTTTCATCATATCAATATATTCTTCTGTTGTAACTGGATTTACTTTGCAAATAATTCCTGCATATTCAAATATTGCTTTTGTAAAGTCATACCAAGTTGTATATCCTTCATTTGTTGCATTATAAACTCCATATGGTATTTTCTTTTCTATTGCTTCTCCTATAAAGTTTGCTAAATCCTCTGCATAAGTAGGACTTCCATGTTGGTCTGAAACTACGTTTAATTCATCTTTTGTTTCTCCTAATTTAAGCATTGTTCTAACAAAGTTATTTCCATCTCCATATAACCATGCTGTTCTAAAGATATAGTATTTATCCGTATTTTCTTCAATTGCTTCTTCTCCATGTAATTTTGTTATTCCATATGCTGTAACTGGGTTTTTAGGATCATCTTCTTTATAATCTTTTTCTACATCTAAGTCTCCACCAAATACATAGTCTGTACTTACATGTACTAAAACACATTCATTTTTTTTTGCTGCTTTTGCTAGATTTCTTGGTCCATCAGCATTTATTTTTTCTACAATCTCTCCTGCTGTCTCTGCTTTATCTACTGCTGTATATGCCGCACAGTTAATTATATATTCTGGTTTTATTTCACTTACTTTCTTTAACACTGCTTCTTCATCTGTAATATCTAAATCTGCTACATCTGTACAAATTAATTCGTTTCCTTCTAATCTTTTTCTAACAGATTTTGCAAGCATTCCATTTGCCCCTGTTATTAATATTTTCATAAAAAATTACCTCCTAAATTTTATGTTTTACAAGATTTTAGTTTTTATTTTTTATTTTTTATACCAAAATCCGCTTATATAATATCATTTAATTAAAAAAAGTACAAGGGTTTCTTGTACTTTTTAACTTTCAGTTACTTTTCTATTGCTAATTCTTAGTTATAGCATTTATACAAAATTCTACTTTTACTATTATTTTTCTTTCTCTATTCTTTTAATTTTATTTATGTAAGTTCCTATTCTATTATTATCTATAACCTCAAATAACAAGCAAAGTATTGCAAATAATGTTACTGCTTGTATTTTATTAGTAAACCAAGCATGTATAGAAGAATGACCCGAAAATACTAAATACCAAACATACGGAACTATTGCTATGCAAATCAATGGCAGTATTAACTTACATTCTCTTAATTTTTTTCTATATAGTATAAATGATATTATCCAAATTATAAATATCCCTATTAAAATATACTTTGCAGTTGGTATAAAGAAATAATTAAAATTATTCTTTAATGTATCTAGTCTATTTACTGGATGCGTTTCATTTCCATTTACTCTAAATAATAATTCATTAAGAGCTAAACTTATAGCATCTTTATTTAAAACAATTGAAGCTATTATCCATTTAGTAAAGAATAATAGTGCATATCCTAATGCCCATAAAATACCTAATTTTATTATGAATACCATCTGTTGTGATACCTTTTTTCCTTTTCTATTTTCTAATATAACAGCTAATACTAGTGGAAATCCTAAACTTATTAATGGATATGTAAGCAAATCAAAAAATGTTGCAAATGCTCCTATTATAAAAAATAACATACCTAAAAATTTCTCTTTTTTCATTTTATATAACATTAAGACACTTATCATTCCTAGTAATGTAACAATAAATATACTACTATATTGTAATGATATAGGTATTAACACAATATACATAAGACTAATTGTTATTGCAAAACTAATAGCATGTTTTGTTCCCAATTGTTTTCCTATCATTGAAAAAGTTATACCTAATAATATAAATACTAATATCATAAATATATATCTTATTTCTGTATAGTTAAAAAATAGTAATAAAGGTCTTATTATTACTTGTATTCCATGCCAGTATCTGGAATATTCATGATTATTAGTTGGCATATTTATGCTTTCAGTTAAAGAACTTACTCCATTTGTTGATTCATCTTCATAAAAAGAATTTTCAAATGCTTTCTGTACTACTGATTGATCTTCATACATACCTTTTGCTTGAGCTATATTTAATATTAATGCATCTGTATGAATATCTAGCATGGCACCAGCTTGATCAAAAAATGGGCAATAAGTACCTGTTCCTTCTTCTTGTATTTGTGCCAATGATTCTGCGACATGCCCTCTAATATTATAGTTAGGCAACATATATGCCCCTATCATAAAAATTGAAAATAAAATTGTTATTCCAAAATATAATAATAAATAAGCTAATAGTTTTTTAACAGATTTTTTCATTTTTTCCCCTTTCTTTAATTTTTATACTTTCTTCCAATTCATTAAAATTACCCCTATTATTATTATTGTTGCTCCAATAATACCTTGTGTGGTAAAATTTTCTTTAAATATTATCTTAGATGCAATTAGTGTTAAAACTTGTACTATTCCTGTACATATAGGAGTTATATAACTTAAATCAAACATTACTACTATTCTTGTATATAGTAAAAAACTTCCTATATAACAAATAAAACCAACCAAACTAATTGGACTTATTCCAAAATTTATATCGCCATTTGCCATAGATATACTACCTGTATTTCCACCTAATTTCATCAAAACTAATCCTGATATCGAAAGTGCTATATAAACAACTACTAAAATATATTGCATTGTTAATCTTCTCCTTTTTTTTATTACTTCTTCCATTTTTTCTCCTTTTACCATTTTATATCAACTTTTAATGTTTTTATTATAAATTTATATAATGAAATAAATAATCTAAAACAATGTAATATGTATATTTTTTTTACAATAGCTACTTTCAAGTTTGAAAATCCTTTTTTCGCACAATAAATCAAATTTAAATATTTACTATGCCTCCACTCTTTAAAATTTTCATCTAAATATTTTAGATTACTTATATATATATCTTTAAAGTTCATTGTATCATTTTCTGAAGCTTTTAACATTAAACTAATTCCAAAATGTAAAAATGCTATATCTGCTAATATTTCTTTTCTCTCTTTCGAAGCATTGGCTTTGTTGTATTTTTCTCTAACTTCTAGCATCGCTTCTTGAATACCTGATATTTCTTCTTTTTTCAATGTATTCATTGCAGAACCTTGAATAACCATATAATTATATAAAATTTCATCTACAAAAGTTATTTTTTTTACATTTAAATATAACATTGCTAAAAACATCATATCTTCTAAAATTCTTGGTGGTTTTTTTAAATCCTCTAAATTTTTCAACAATTCTGCTCTATACATCTTATTCCATAATGCAGTATTAATAGATATTACTTCTTCTGGATTCTTTTCCATATCTATAACTCTATTTTCCGAATATTTCATTTCTTTGGATATAACCTTTTTAGTTTCAAAGTCTATTCTTTGAAATCCACAAATAGAAATATCTGAATTGTTTGTTGTTATATTTTTATATAGTCTTTCTAAAAATTTTTTATTTACATAGTCATCTGAATCAATAAATGTTATATATTTTCCCTTAGCTTTTCTTATTCCATCAAATCTTGCTTTCCAGACACCTTCGTTTTTTTTATCTATTACAATAATTCTACTATCTTTTTTACTATATTTGTACAATAGTTCTAAAGTATTATCTTTTGAGCCATCATTTATACATATAATTTCAAACTCTTTCATTGTTTGCTCTAATAAGCTATCTATAGTTCTTGATATGTACTTTTCTGCATTATAAGCTGGTATTATTACACTAACTTTTGGTTTCAAATTTTAGCCCCCTTATTTATTCCTTTATATTCCATATAATATCATTTTACTATAAAAATTACAAGCTATTTTTAGTAGTAATTTTTTCACATAATTTTTTCTTTCATACAAAGCTCTTTTCCCTAAAATTCTTTTTTTATGCTTAATATTAAAAATATAAAACTGAGCTTTGCAAAAATCTCAGTTTTATATTTTTTACTAATATTTTATTATCTACTTCTATGTTGTTGATGGTCTAGGGCTCTTTTCAGCTGGCATATTTTCAAAAACAGGTATTGTAAATTCAAATGGTAAATCTATTAACCCATTTGCTTTATACTCATCGCTTATTCTTTTTCCTTCGTCATTTGCCCCTCTAATGTTTGTCATATATTGATGTGTATATAAATCCCCTATTAAATCATATTTTTGATAATATAATGTTGATTGCCCTATAGATATATAATCTCTACTTAAAAATTCAGCACTTCCTTCTATACAAAATTCCGGTGATGTCCAATGATTATTATATGCATATTCTGCACCATTTCTCCATATATCTTCTTTAGTAGAACCTGTTGCTCTTATATTAAATAAATTATATACCACTATTCCATTATAATTATATCCTTCACTTAATGGTGTTCCAGCTGTTCCCTGTTCATGTATCATCCTTGACGCTAAATGATATGGACTAATATTATATTCTTTAGCACTATATAATATTGTATTTATTATACTATCTGTTGTTGTAATTCCTCTTTCTTCATATTTTGTCAAATATGTGCCTTGTATCATATTTGATATTTCTGAATACGTACCATTAGATGTTGCTAGTTCTTGAAATTGAAATACATATCCATCATCAAGACTATTTCTTGGATCCATCATATAAGCAATTGCTTCTCTTGATGCTCTATACCAACCTGGTTCATATTGTGTAGTTTGGTCAGCTCTCCATGCTCCTGTTTCTTGTGTTAAACTTCTTGCACTTCCTGTACTAGTTAAAGAAAATTCTCCATCTAGAACAGCATTCCAATCTAAACCTGTATAATCTATTTTTATAATCCAATTTGGGTGTTGTTCTTGCAAATTCTGTAAAGCTTCTTTATATCCTGGATATTTTGATTCATCTAATTGTGAAAAATCAGATGAAGTTCCAAAATAAAATGTTATATATGCTATTTCAAAGACTTCATCTCTATAGCATGACTCTATCCTTACCTCATGCATTCCTCCACTTAATTGGCTCGTTTCTATTTCAATTCCAAATCCTGGTGTTGGATTTTGCTCTTCAGTTCCATATCCTGTTATTGATGCTATTACATCTGCTCTTTCTGCATAATTAATTGAACCTGTATCTATTTCTTTATTATCTAAGTATGCTCTTATATATGTATTTGATACATTTACCATCTTCCATCCTGAAATACTTATCTTATCTGTCTCTGATCTATAATAAGTATTTCCACTTGGTGTGTCTACATATAACATACTTTTTATTTCTGTATCATAATTAAATGTTATATATGCTGTTTCTAAGACTTCATCTCCATAGCATGACTCTATTCTTACCTCATGCATTCCTCCACTTAATTGGCTCGTTTCTATTTCAATTCCAAATCCTGGTGTTGGATTTTGCTCTTC
>CALXFH010000010.1 GCA_944387555.1 uncultured Clostridia bacterium
TTGATATTTTTCTTATTCCATGAGTTTCATATCCTTTAACTTCGTTTTTCATTCTTTCTGTTACTGCTAACATTTTTTCATCCCCTTTTATATATTTAATTACTCTTTAAAATCTTCTTCTTTAAGATTAGTAATTTTTTCTACTTCTTTTACACTATACCCCATATTTAATAAATTTCTTGCAATTTCTTTTTTCCCTGATATTTCTCCTTCAATCTTTCCTTCTATTTTTCCTTCAATTCTTCCTTTATCCTCAATATCTTTATATGCCTTACTTATTTCTTCTTTTACAAGTTTATTATTTGCTTTTCCTCCATCTCTTGCTCTTCTTACTAAAAATTCTATTTTTTCTTTTGGCATAATTTCTGAAAAAGCTAATCTTGATATTTTTCTTATTCCATGAGTTTCATATCCTTTAACTTCGTTTTTCATTCTTTCTGTTACTGCTAACATTTTTACTCCTCCTTTTGCATTTATTATTATTCTTTCTATTTTTTCTGGTGATACTATCCCAGCTAAAGCAATTCTTACAACATCACTCATAATATTTTCATCATCTTCTTTAATTACCTTAAAGACTTTTCTTACTCCTCTTATAAAATCAATTATACTTTTTGATTTTTCTAAATACATTGCTTTATCTAGTAAGTTATCACTTTCTAATAGTTCTTCTTTTGTAAAATCATTTATATCAAGTAATCTATAATTTCCAAGTACTCGTATGTCATCTATTATATTATTTAAATCTCCAATTTTTTCTTGTACTTCCATTATGTTTGTTGGTACATCCCATTCATCTTTTCCTGTATGTATTACAGATGCCAATACTAAACCCTCTTTTTCATCTTTATTCTTTGCTGCACAACTTTTCATAATTTGTATATCATATTTTAGTAACCTTATTGGCATAGAAATATCTTTTTTGGTTTGGTGTTCTACTAGAAAAAATATTTTTTTATTTTTTATTTTATAAATTATATCTGCTTCTAATACTTTTCCCGTTTCATCTCTAAATTCTTTATCATAAAGTTCTATTTCATCTATTCCAAAGGTTATTCCATATACTCTTTTTATATATTTTACTCTTTCTTCTTTTTTTGATAAAATCATTTTATATATCTTATCATGTTTTTTATCTAACCTACTTTTTTGTTTTTCTATCTCTTCAAGATAGTCATTTACTTCTTTTAGTATAAATTTTTTAAACTTTTTATTTTCCATACATTTTAAAAAATCTTCATGAGTAAAACCTTCCAATATATCTACCTCCTATTATAGTCAATTTGTTATTAAAGTCAATATTTATTTATAAGCAAATTTAATTTTTATTAATATAATTTGTAGTCTTTTCTTCTTTTTTCTTATTTTTTCTTTGATTTTTAAAAGATATCAATTTAAAAAAATAGAATAAAAATTAATAAATTAAAATATTGAAATTACTAAAAGCACTTTAGTTAGTCACAATAGAATTTTAACCACCTCTTTATTATCTTTTCTTTTTATCAGGAAAAATTAGAGAACGAATTTCTCTAAAAGAATTAAAATCTCCTTGATTTAAAGTATTAATATAATACTACCTTTTACATTTTTTGTCAATGGCAAAAAATCTATTTTATTTTCTGTAACACATTTTTATAAAATTCATAAGATATAACATACAAAGGAAACAACAAACAAAAGAAAAACATATTGTTAATTGGAAGGGGGTTTAGACTATGCCAGAGAACAGAGGATGCGGTGGATTCGGATTTGGCGATGATTGCTGCTGGATTATAATCCTTATACTATTAATTTGCTGCTGTTGTGGTGGTAATAGAGGTGGATGTTGCTAATCCTTCCTTAATTATTAAAGGGATTCCTATATTGGAATCCCTTTTTAATTATTTTATTTAAATCTTTTACCCTTATGCTTTCTTCTTGAAGCTCTTTCTTGGTCATGATACATATTATCATCATATCCTTTTAAAAACTCTTTTTTTGCATCTTCCTTAGACCAAACTTCATCTTGATTATCATCTTGACTTGTTTCTTCTTCATCATCTTCTATAAAGTCATCATCATCATTTAAGCCTGAAAATGGCACTGTATATTCCTCTGCCCAAGCTTTATTTCTTCTATGTCTAATAATTAAAGCAATTATAATGATTAAAACAATTACCCCTGCTGCTGCACCAATAATTATCATCTTTTTCTGTTCTTCTTTTTGTCTTGCTTCTTCTTGCTGTCTTGCTATGGCCTCTTCATCTACTAAACTTTTATTTACAGTTACTTGGTATGTTGCAACATTACTACCTTTGCTATCAGTTACTAAAATAGTAATAAGATTTTCTCCTTCTTGTAAATTGCCATTTCCAGTAATTTCTACTGTATAACTAGGGTCTGTTGCTGTTGCATCTACATTAAGCTCAGTTCCTTCACCAATATATTTTGCTGTATATTCATAAACAGTAGTGCTAAATGCTGGTGATAATTCTATATCTCCTATCTTTAAAGAAGCTAATCCATCACCTTGAGCTTCTGTATTCCCTGATGTATCAGTATTATCTGTACTTCCACTTTCTCCTCTTGTTACATTTATAGTATAGATTTTTTCTGTTCCGTCTTGTGCTGTTACGACAATTGATAAATCATTTTTTCCTTCTTCTAATTTCTTTGTTCCTAATCCACTTACTTTTGCATTACTATCTTGTGCTGTACCATATACTTCTACTTCTTCCACATCTGCTGGTACTGTTACATCATAAGTTGTCGTTCCTGATTTAAATCCTGAGAAATCATATTGTGATGGACGTATTCCTAACATTTTTAAATTTGCATTACTAGAATTTGATTGTGAACTGCTACTTGAAGTATTAGTATTTGAACTACTATTACTTGAATTACTACTATTTGACCTGTTAGTAGTATTTTCTGTTGCTGCTAAACATTTTATCTTTTCAGCTTTTTCTATTTTAGAAGAAGTTGTTATAGTCACTCCTGCATAACAAGTTACACATATTAAAAACATAGCAATTATAAATAAAATTAAATTTCTTATATTTTTCTTTTGACTATCCATTAAAAGTCCTCCTTAATTTCTTCTGTTTTTTATAAACGCATTATATCATTTTCGATTTTTTTCGTCAATAAATTTTAAAATATTACCTAAAACATCAAAAAAATAAATTTTTATAAAAATATTTGTCTTTTTTTCTTTTAATGGTATAATTAATAAAAAAACTTATAGGAGGGCGATTTAGAAATGATAGAATTACTTGCTCCTGTAGGAGATTTTGAATGTTTAAAAGCCGCTGTTCAAAATGGTGCAGATAGTGTATATTTTGGTTCTGGCTTTTTTAATGCAAGAGCATTTGCTCATAATTTTAATGGTGAAAATCTAAGAGAAGCCATTGAATATGCAAAAATTCGTGGTGTAAAAACAAACCTTACATTAAATACACTAATAAAAGATGACGAATTTAATGATGCTCTATTACTTGCAGCAAAAACATATGAATATGGAATTGATGCCATTATAGTTCAAGATTTAGGGTTAGCAAGAAAATTAATTGAATTATTTCCAGACTTGCCAATTCATGCAAGTACTCAAATGACAGTACATAATTTAAATGGTGCATTGGAATTACAAGACCTAGGATTTAAAAGAGTGGTTTTAGCAAGAGAATTGTCTTTAGATGAAATCAAATATATTTGTAGTAATACTAAAGTAGAAATTGAATGTTTTGTTCATGGAGCTTTATGTATTTCATATTCTGGTCAATGCCTATTTTCTAGTATGTTAGGTGGACGTTCAGGTAATCGTGGAAAATGTGCTGGACCTTGTAGACTACCTTATGAGTTATTAGAAAATGATAAAACAATTGACTCTGGATATTTACTTAGTACAAGAGATTTATGTGGCCTTGATTATCTTCCTGATTTTGTAGAAAGTGGTGTTAAATGTTTAAAAATAGAAGGAAGAATGAAATCACCAGAATATGTAGCAACAGTTACTAGAATATATAGGAAATATCTTGATTTAGCACAAAACAAAAAACAAGAATACAAGGTATCAAGTAGAGATAAAAAAACATTAATGCAGGCATTTAATCGTGGTATGACATCATCTGGTCATCTTGATAATAGTGCAAATAAGAAACTTGTATACAAAGAAAAGCCAAATAATATGGGCTTATATATTGGAACTGTAAAAAAATATAACAAAAATAAAGGCTATATTACTCTTGAGTTAGAAGATAAAATCCAAATTGGAGATACAATTGCAATTGAAAATCGTACTGGAAGCTATAAAATTTCAGAACTTATGGCAAATGGAAAAAATATAAAAGAAACAACTGTAGGTCAACTTGTTACAATAGGAAGAATTAAAACAAATATACAAAATGGATATAAAATTTATAGATTAGCTTCAAAAGAACTTACAAAAGAAGCAAAAGAAAGTTACCAAGGAGAGAACAGAAAAGTTGCACTAAATTGCACAGTAACAATAAAAAAGAAGCAACCTGTATCTATCTATGTTACATCTTGTAGTAATTTAAACCTCTATAAAAATTTATCAATTACTTGTAATTTAGACTATGTACCTACGCAAGCAAAAACAAGACCTTTAGATAAGCAAACCGTAATAAATCAAATATCAAAAACAACATCTTCACCATATTACTTTAAAAATATTAAAGTAGATATAGATAATGACGTCTTTTTACCAAAATTAAGTATATTAAACGAATTAAGAAGAACTGCTTTAGCAAATATTGAAAGTATTGCGCAATCAAGAATTCATAGAAATGTACCTAAAACTTTTCTAGATAAAATTACTAAACAAGAAAATACTACTTTAAAAAATATGAGAACAATGGCAAAATTATCTAAAAATACAAAACCTAAAATATCTTTATTACTAAATATATTAGATGAAAACTTTGATTATAGTAAACTAGAAAAAGTAGATGATGTATATGTACCACTAAAATATTTCACAAATAGAAAATACGAACCTTCTTTAAAAGCAATTAGTAAAAGATTTGATACATATATTTACATGCCAACTATTGTAAAAGGAAATTATAAAAACCTATTTTTAGCAAACGCAGAGACAGCTGTTAACAAATATAATATACAAGGTTTTGTTGTTTCAAATATTTGTAATTTCAAATTACTAAATAGTTTGTTTAAAGATTTGGATAAATATTTTAAGATAATTTCTAATTATACATTTAATGTGTTTAACTCTCAAACTGTATTAGAGCTAAAGAAATTAGGAGTTAGTAAATTTACATTGTCACCAGAACTTGATAAAAAAACAATTCAAGAACTTTGTAATTATAATTATTTACAAAAAGAATTAATTGTATATGGTAAAATTCCTTTGATACATATGAATTATTGCTTACTTGGAGAAACAAATAAATGTTATCCTACTTGCAAAGTTAGATGTCAAAATGATAAAACATATTATTTAAAAGACAGATTAAATATGGAATTTGAGATTATGCCAGATAATATTCAAACTGTAACAACCTTATTAAATAGCAAAACAACATCTATCTCACCTAAAGATTTTCAAATAGATTATGCAAGAATTGATATTTTACACGAAACTATTGCTGAAATAAACAAGATTATAAAAACTGTAAGAGAAGGTAAAAAATTCCAAGGGAAAGAATTTACATCAGGTAACTTAAATAGAGAAATATAAAAAGAGGGCAAACATTAAAAACCCTCTTTTTCTATATTGGTTTACTACTAAGCTTTATAATTAAATCCATATTATCATCTTTGGCTGCTTTGTTTTTCCTAATTGCACCACATTTTTTACATTTAAATACTATTACATAACCTTTTTTGCTATCAATTTCTAAACCTACTGGCTCTAAATCTCCATGGCAAGTTTCCATTCTATCTCCTGGATTAATATCTACGTGCTTTGAATGCAAACAATATGGGCAATGATTTCTAGAAGAATAACCTAATTTTGGAACTTTTTTTCCACAATTATCACAAATAAATTCATCATCATTTTTCACAAAATTTTTCTGTTTCATTTTATTGCTCCTTTAATATTTAAAGTCTCCTCCTCCAACAAATTCTTTTAATAAAGAGTTTGTTGGGACTTCACTTGCTGGGATTGACCTTATATATTTTAATATTCCAAGTAACCTTGATGCTTCTGCATATTCTGGTTCATCTTTTGTTATTTCTTTTAACATTGGTGTTGCTAATCCTTTTAATACTCCTAATTCATAAATAAGTGAAGTATTAAAGATTACATCTGCATCTTCTTGGAATGGGAATATATTTTCTACTTCTCCTCTTGTTACACTTGCCCATCCATCTATTGTATGTTTTGCACTATATCCTCTAAATTGATAATCTCTTACTATTCTTCTAATTAGTCTAACATCTGATGATGATACTTTTGTATATCTATCCATATTTAAAACTGTTAATGCACTAATATATATTTTAAATTTTTGGTCTTTTGGTATACTACTTGTTAATTTATCATTTAAGCAATGTATACCCTCTATTACTAATACCTCATCTTCTTTTAATTTTAACTTATTTCCTTTATATCTTTTTGTTCCTTCTAAAAAATCAAATTGTGGTATTTCAACTTCTTCTCCTGCTAATAATTTAGTTAAATGTTCATTAAATAATTTTAAATCAATTGCTTCTATTGCTTCAAAATTATATTTTCCGTTTTCATCTCTTGGTGTATCTTTTCTCTCTACAAAATAGTTATCAACAGATATTGTTACTGGTTTTATTTTATTAATTCTTAGTTGTATTCCTAATCTTTGTGCAAATGTTGTTTTTCCTGATGATGATGGTCCTGCTATTAATATCATTTTTATTTTTCTATCTTTTGCTATCTTATCTGCTATATTAGCTATTTTCTTTTCATGCAAAGCTTCGTCTATCATAATTACATCTTTTATTGTCTTTTGTTTTACTGCTTCATTTAACATATAAACAGCATTCATTCCAAGTATTTTATGAATTTCATTATATTCATTAAATGCCCATTTTAATTTTTTATTTTGCATTAAACTTGGTAATTTATTTGGTTGCTCTACACTTGGGTATCTTATTAAAAGTCCTTTATCATATTTTATAACATTAAATGTTTTTATTACACCTGTTCTATTAGCCATAATTCCATAACAATAGTTGAAATAATCCTCACAGAAATTCATATAGATTTTTTTATTTGATTTTAATTCTATTTGTAATATTCCTCTTTTTGTATTTTTTTCTTTAAAGAATTTTTCTGCTTCTTCCCTATTCATAGTAACTTTTGTAATTGGTAAATCTTTTTCAACAATTTCTCTCATTCGTTTATTTAATTCTTCTATAATCTCATCTGTTACATCCATATCTCCTATATCACAATAGATTGCATTTGCCATTTGATAATTTACTGTTGCTTTATTATCTGGGAACATCTCTCTAAGAGCTTTTGCAAATATAAATATTAATGTTCTTCTATATGCTCTTATACCTTCTTTCATAGAAATGTCTAACAATTCTATTTTTCCATTTTCATTTATTTTTTCATTTAAATCTACATATTCATTGTTATATATTGCTCCAATAACTGTATATTTACTTTTTTCTATTTCTTCTTTAAAGCTTTCCGCTATTATTGTTCCTTTCTCAATTTCCATTTCTTTATCTTTATATTGTATTTTCATAATTTTCCTCCTAAACAGTATTATACCCATTTATTTTAACTTAAATATTGATATTAGTCAAATCTTAAAAATATCCTTGCATTTTTTATGTAAATATGATATACTTTAAGTTGCATGAAGGTTGATTTTTATACCTTCCGGGTAATTTCGGAGGGTAAAGTCCTCCGAATAATATTTAAGGAGGAAAAATGACAATTGTAGAGATGCTAGATGCTAAAGATTTCACTGTTACAGATAATAGTGAACATAGCAACCAATGTGAATACCATTTTCATTGTGAAAGTACCTCTAAAATGTACATTTCAGGTGATGTTTTTGGCGATGGTGGTACTGAAGGGAGTCTATTTCCTGTTACTAATCCTTTAGAAGTCATGTTTTGCCTTGCTAAAGGTAACATGGATTTTTCTGTAAAGCTCGGAGATGGCTTCTCTTTTAAAATCAAGTCTCCTTCACTTCACTTGAACAACAAATAAAACCTAGATTTATGGGAGTAGCTTTTAGCTGCTCCCATAATCTTTTGCAAAAACTTAGAATAATTTATAATTTTTAGGATATACTTTAAATAAATATTATTTCTAGGAGGTACATATGAATATAGAAAGAATAAATGATATTTTATCTCATGATGAAAAATGTGATGTGTTTTATAATGAAAGAGTTGTCTGGATACAAGGAGTAAATAGTGACATTGCAAAAGTTGGTTTTGTTGATAATTTTGAAGAAAGAAATGTTCCAATAAGTGACTTGTATGAGAAAAAAAGTTAAGGAAGGTTTTACCCTTCCTTTTTATATTTTTCTAATCCTGTTCTTATCGCAATATTAACAAGCTTAGAAATTGATATTCCATATTTTTCTCTCATATCTTCTAATTTCTTATAAATAGACTCTCTAATAATTATTGACCTTGCAACATTTATTTCATCTTTTTCCTTTCTATATATTACAACTTTTTCTCCTATCTCTAAATCATCAATACAAGCATCTATTATTTTATTTATTGAAGCATCTAATTCATTGCTAGATATCTCTTTTAGTCTATCATATAAGTTTCCTTCTATTTCCACAGACTTTTTTATCCACTTTTCTTTTTTGTAAAACCTTTTGTACCACTCCATACCCTCATCTCCTACTATCTCATTTATTACAATAATTATACAACAACCAATTGCAGGTTTTAATTACCTTTTATTTCCATTTTATTAACCTCAAAGGGTTGATTTTTATCTTTTTTTGTTTTATAATATTCCAAAATATGGAAAATATTTAAAAAGAAAGGAAATTATATTATGAGTAAAATGTACAAAAGATATCTAGAATTAAAACAAGAAAATAGTTCTAAAATTTATTTATTCAAAAGTGGCATATTTTATCTTTTTTTAGATAATGATGCGAAATTGATGTCAAATGTTCTAAATTTACGTCTTACAAACTTAAATGAAACTGTTTTAAAATGTGGTTTTCCTGTAAATAACTTAAACAAATATATAAATATTATTAAAAATTTAGGTTATGATGTAAATATTGTAGACAGCTTAATAGATAAACCTGTTCCTACTAAAAATTATCTAGTAAATTCTTCTATGCAAGATTTAATTAATACTTTAACTTCAACAAATCCAAATGAATTATCTATAAAAGAAGCCTATTCTTTAATTGATGATTTAATATCACAAGCACAAAAAATTGAAAAGGAGATGGAAATATGAATACTCAAGAAAAAGTTACTGATAATACAAAAAAATCTGGTAATACAAGTTTAAAAATTTACCAAAAATATTTAGAACTTATTTATTATTCAAATGATATTGTAAGAAAGTACCCTAAAAGTGAAAATTTTGCTTTAGTAAAAGAAATTAAGAATTCTTTATATGTAGGTCTCAGGAATTTAATGTATGCTATTAAGTCTTATAATAAAAAAGATAAATTAAAATACTTAAACGAGTTAGATATAAACTTAAATCTATTAAAAGTTCAAGTTAGGTTATCTTATAAGTATAAATACATAACAGTTAAAAATTATGAAAGTTGGTCTTTTTTTATTACTGATGTTTGTAATATGTTAGGAGGTTGGATTATTTCGTGCCAAAAAAGATAAAAAAAGAATTTTATAAAAAACTTACTTTTGAAAAATTACTTCAAGCTCATAAGCGTGCAAGAAAACATAAAGCTTATAAAAATGAAGTAATTAAATTTGAAATGAATTTGGAAAATAATTTAATTAATTTAATGAATGAACTAAGAAATGGAACATATCACATAGGAAAATATTTCACATTTAAAGTTTATGAGCCAAAAGAAAGAGATATTAAAGCTTTACCTTATAGAGATAGAATTGTTCATCAATGGTATGTAGAAGAATTTATAAAGCCTTATATTGTGCCTAGATTTATAAACACAACCTTCGCTTGTTTGGAAAACAAAGGAACTCACCATGCAGTAGAAGAAGTTCAACACCAAATGCAAGTTTTTAAAAGAAATTATGGTGATTTTTGGATTCTAAAGTGTGATATAAAAAAATTTTTCTACAATATCAATCCTTATATATTATTAAATATTATGAAAAAATACATAAGCGATAAAGCTTTGCTAAGCTTAACTAAAGCACTTGTTATTAATCCTGCAGGAGGGCCTTCTCAAGTAGGCATTCCTATTGGTAATTATACTAGTCAATTTTTTGCAAATATATATTTAAATGAACTTGATCAATTTGTTAAGCGCACCCTAAAAATAAAATTTTACACTCGTTATATGGACGATTTTATCTTACTTTTAAAGACAAAAGAAGAATGTATAAAGGTAAAAAAACTTATTGAAGATTTTTTAAAGAAAAATTTAGAAATTGAATTAAATGATAAATCTAGATACTATCCTTATAAAATGGGAGTTAACTTTTGTGGTTATCGCATTTTTACAACTCACAGATTATTACGTTTATCTAGTAAAAAGAAAATTAAGAAAAACATAAAAAAATGGAATAAAAGTTACGATAATGGAACTTTAGATTTATATCTTACTATGCAAAGTCTTAATTCTTGGCTTGGTCATTCTAGCCATTGTAATTCATATAAATTACAACAAAAAATGATTAATAATTGTCATTTTATTTACACAAATAATACTGACTTACATATAGAAAATAATTTACTTCAGGACATGTCAGATGCTGTTTTTTAAGACAGAGTCAAAAGCTACCTTTTTGATTTTACAATTTTTTCAACAACAAAAAAGACCTTCAAAGGTCTTTTAAAATTATTCATACGCTTGGATTTTCGCCACTTTGCTACTAAAACAATCGCATACTGTTTATGTGTTTATGACATAAAATCTTAGTCTATGTCAAAGGAATTAAACTTCTTTGATACAAATCTAGTTGTTTTGTTTCATTTTCCTTTCTACAACTTTTCTCATTTTACAGTCATAGAACAAGATTTAGCCTTCCACTCGGCAATATCCTTAAATATTGCCCATCTGAGATAGATTTCCTTACAAATCTTTGTGTATCGAAGTAGCTACGAGCACTGGACGGAAGCCGTTGTTGTAATTGCTATTGCCATTCGTGCGGTTGAAAGCGAACAACCCGGCATTGGAACTATTCCAATAGTTACCGCCACGTTTCGTGAACGGATTGTTCAACGCAGGAAAGTAAGAGTAGTACAGTTTAATCCCTAATAATGGATTGTTTATTTTTAGTGCCCTTACGGGCACTATTTTTTATTTCTATTTTTTTATGCCTAACCCGTATTTTACCTTATTTACTTTTCAAAATTTGTGCCGATATAAAGGGAACTAGGGGCAAGGAATTCTAAGTAGCTACGAGCACTGGACGGAAGCCGCTGCTGTAAAGGCTATTGCCATCCGTGCGGTCGAAAGCGAACAACCCGGCACTGGAACTATTCCAATAGTAACCGCCACGCCTCGTGAACGGATAGTTCAACGCAGGAAAGCCAGAGTAGTCGCCATTCCATGAACTACTAAGCGTTCCGCTCGTAGATGTTTCTCTAATAGCATCCCCAAATATTTTTGTATTTACCTGATAATTATTTTTACTTGCAGTATCTATATCACTGCCTTCACTACTTACATGTGGATATACTGTTGCATATTTTGTACTTGTATCTCCTCCTGTAATTACAATTGCTCCATAAGTTCCTAAATTAGAATTTCCATTATTTATATATCCTGCTGTTCTTTCCCATACTCCTCCACTTAAATCATATACTCCATACATATTTAGTGTTGAGCTTGCTTTTTGTCCTTCTGTTTGATCCCATGCATATATTCCGCTACTACTTTTTTCATTTCCACTTCTACTATTTATTTCATTTATATCTGCTTCTGTTGTTGTTTTAGCTGATCCACTTCTTATTGCTGTTGTTAAACCTGTTATTGCATATACGCTATCAAGTTCTGTTTTTCCCGCTGTTTCTGTTCTTTTTCTATTGCCACTATTTGCATTTATATTATTTATATATGGCTCCACACCATTTGTTCCATACTGGCTCCATCCTAAATATGCTACTGCTCCCCATTCGCTATTTTTCATTAAGTGACTATCTGTCGTTCCGCTATTTAAACCATATATATTTCCACTGTCTGTTAATGCTCTTGAGATATTATATGCATCATTTATATTTATATAGTTCATTGAATATGTTACAGGCTGAAATGTAGGATATTTTATTGCTGTTGTAGTTGTTCCATATATTCCATCTAACCAGTTTCTTGCTGTATCTGTTTCTCCCCCATCACCATTTGTATCTTCTTTTGTTGTTTCTACCGTAGGTACCCAAGCTGTTGTTTGATTATAATTTACATTACTTGCTTTTACTTCTGCATCATTATTTCCACTTGCAAATCCTGCTTCAAACTTTGCTACCCATATTCCTGTTAATTCTTTATCCCATCCACCATTTGCATAATCTATACTACTTTCATTAGTAAATGCAGGGTGTACATAGAAGTCTGTTGTTGTGTCAACTGTTTCATCTTTTGATGTTGCTCTTTTTGCTGTTTGCAAATTTCCACTATCATCATAATACTGGTCTGTATCATTTATTAAAAACTTTACATGTATTGTTTGTCCTTCTATTTTATAAGCAAACCTTGGTATCCATACCCAATAACTTCCATCCTCAGTTACTGCATTTGCCCATTTTCCTGTTTTATAATCATACCAATTATTTTCATCAAAATTAGAGTCTCCTGCTTTTACAACTTCACCTTTTGTAGTTCCATTTGGTAATGTAAAACTTACTTTTGTCATACCAGATAGTAAATCAGGTGCATTTACTCCTTTTGATTTTAAGTAACTTTCTCCTGTCATTTCATTTTCAAGTTGTTCTAATTGTGCTGCTTCCTCTGCTGCAGCTGTTTCTGTAGCTTCTTTTGCTCTTCTAGCTTGTGTAAGTATTCCGTTATCTCCTGTAAGCATTGCAATACTTACTCCTGCTAAAATTAAAAGGACTATAATCGTTATTACTAAAGCGATTAATGTTATTCCTTTGCTTTTTGTTTTGTGCTTTTGTTCTTTCTTTGTCATTTGAATCTCCCTTCCTTTTTTGTTACAAAATAGCCATTTTTAGGCATTTTTGTTATTTTTTATATTTTTTTCTGATAAAAGTATAACATAATGAAAATTTATTTTCAAGTTTTTTTCCATATTTTTGTGGATTTATACTCGTGTTATTTTTTTGTTAACTTTGATATTTTATTAAAGAGAAAATTCAATTACTTTGTATAAAAAATATTATTTTATATAAGCTATATATGGAGGCTTTTTATGAAGGAAAATTTAAATAAAAACAAAATTTTAATTGGTAAAATTTTAAAAGAAACTCGTTCTTCTTTAGGTCTAACACAAGAAGAAGTTGCAGAAAAGTTAGGACTTGCTCCACGTTATATTTCTGATATTGAACGTGATAAAACAAAAGGTAGCATTGACACTTTAGTAAAGCTTTGTAATATTTATCACATAACACCAACCTATGTACTTCAAGATTTTTTAAATTCCGAAGATGTAAAAATAGATTCTGGTTTAATTGGTTTTTATCAATTGTCAGAAGATGATAAAGATTTAATAAGACAACTTATACATTATATGAACAAAAGGAAAAATAGCAACTAGTACTAGAAGGATTAGCCTAATCCTTCTAGTATTAATTTTATAGCTGTTTTAAACCCTAACTTAAATTGTTCTTCTGCTTCTATTCCTTCTTTAATATTTATTTGTTCCATATATTGTACAAAACTACTTTTAGGCTTACCATCTAAATTTTTTAAAATATATTTTGCAAGCTTTATATTACTTTCAGTTAATTTTATGTATTCCTTATTATTAGGTAATACTTGTGATAAATATAATTCATTATTATAAAATTTTCCTATTACATCCTCACTTAAATATTTTTCTAAACTTTCTTTTGTTTCCATACTTTCTCCCTTCAAATTTATTTATAAATAATATATCATTTTTTAACCCTCAGGGGTTTATTTTTTTACAAAACTAAACTTTTATTTTATGAAAATTATCTTTTTTTATACAAAAAAAAGATTTAAAGTTATATAAACCTTAAATCTCTTTATTTTCTTTTTGCTGTTTTTTGACCCCGTCCTAAAAAACAGCAAAACATTTTAATTAAAATTCTATTTTTTCTTCTATCCAGTTTGGTAAATCTTCTATTTTTACTCTTATTTGTTCCATTGTGTCTCTATCACGTATTGTTACTGTTTCGTCTTCTAGTGTATCAAAATCTATTGTTACACAATAAGGCGTTCCTATTTCATCTTGTCTTCTATAACGTTTTCCTATGCTTCCTGTTTCATCATAATCACACATAAATTTTTTAGCTAATTTCTCATATACTTCATTTGCTTTTTCTGATAACTTCTTAGATAGTGGAAGTACTGCTACTTTATAAGGTGCTAAAGCTGGATGTAAATGTAAAACTGTTCTTACATCTCCTTCTGCAATTTCTTCTTCATCATATGCATTACATAAGAATGCTAATACTACTCTATCTGCTCCTAATGATGGCTCTATTACATATGGTACATATTTTTCGTTTGTTTCTGGATCTTGATAGCTTAAGTCTTGTTTTGAATGTTCCATATGTCTTGATAAATCATAATCAGTTCTATCAGCAATTCCCCAAAGTTCTCCCCATCCAAATGGGAAGTTAAATTCTATATCTGTTGTTGCTTTACTATAGAATACTAATTCTTCTTTACTATGGTCTCTTAATCTAATATTTTCCTTTTTCATTCCTAAGCTTAATAACCAGTTTTCAGAATAATCTTTCCAATATTTAAACCATTCTAAATCTGTTCCTGGCTTACAGAAGAATTCCATTTCCATTTGTTCAAATTCACGTGTTCTAAATGTAAAGTTTCCTGGTGTTATTTCATTTCTAAATGCTTTACCAATTTGTGCAATTCCCATTGGCAATTTTTTTCTTGATGTTCTTAAAACACTTTTAAAATCAACAAATATTCCTTGTGCTGTTTCTGGTCTTAGATATATTTCTGATTTCTTATCTTCTGTTACTCCTTGTGATGTTTTAAACATTAGATTAAACTTTCTTATGTTTGTAAAATTTGTTTTTCCACAATTAGGACAAGGGATTTTGTGTTCATTTATAAAGTCTATTAATTCTTGTTCACTCATTCCATCTGCTATCATATCTTTTCCTTGTTTATGTGCCCATTCTTCTATTAATTTATCTGCTCTATGTCTTGTTTTACATTCCTTGCAGTCTATTAATGGGTCTGAAAATCCTCCAACGTGTCCTGATGCTACCCAAGTTTCTGGGTTCATTAAGATTGCTGCATCTAATCCTACTACATTTTTTTGTTCTTGGATAAATTTCTTTCTCCAAGCATTTTTAACATTGTTCTTTAGTTCGTTTCCTAGTGGTCCATAATCCCAAGTATTTGCTAATCCTCCATAAATTTCTGAACCTGGGTAAATAAATCCCCTGTTTTTACAAAGTGCTACTAATGTTTCCATTGAATCTAACATAAAAATTCCTCCTTTTCTTAGCTAAAGAAAAAACTTTCCTCCTTAGCTAAATTTAAAATAACTTAGCTAGGGACGAAAGTTTCTCCGCGTTTCCACCCTATTTCCTAAATTAGAAAAATTCTAATTTAAGCACCTCAATTTAAAAGTTACTCCAAAGCTCCCCATGCTTATTTATTACAAGTATTCCACCATCACTTGCTCTCTAACAAATAAATTTTACAGCACTTTTTCTTCTTCAACGTAACAAATATTTATTTAATTTCATATATTTTATTATGATATTAGAAAAAAGTCAATAAATTTACTAAAAAATATTGATAATTTATTTTTTTTGTGTTAATATTATAACTGTGTTGCAAATATAGGGGTATAGTGTCAATGGTAGCACATCGGTCTCCAAAACCGCTTGTGAGGGTTCGAATCCTTCTGCCCCTGCCAAATTAAAAGGATGTGACTTTATGTATCATTGTTTTAGATTAACAAGAGGTATGGATTTAAAAGGAGAACTTGAATCTTTTACTAAAACTAATCATATCTCAGGTGTTATCTTAAGTAGTGTTGGTTGTTTAAGTAAATTAGAAATTCGTTTAGCTGATGGTGAAAGTACTCTAACAAAAGATGGTCAATTTGAAATTGTAAGTTTAATGGGTACTTTATCAGAAGATGGTGTACATCTTCACATCTCAGTTTCTGATGAAGAAGGAAAAACAATCGGTGGACATTTAAAAAATGGATGCATTGTAAATACTACTGCTGAAATTTGTATTTTAGATTTAGAAGATTATAAATTCACTCGTGAATTTGATGAAAACACTGGTTATGATGAATTAGTAATAAAGAAAAAATAATGAAAAATTTTTATAAAAATTATAGGGAATAAAACTAAATGTTTTGTTTCCTATTTTTTTATTTTTAGGAGGTGATTCTTATTAATAAAATTTTAAATGGTATTATAATTTTTATTTTGTTTTTTACTTTATTTATTTGTATCTTTTTTATTCCTACTTTCGGAAACTCTAATACTTCTAATTCTATTTCTTCTGAAATAATTGATTTTAATCCAAATGGTTTTGTATGGCCTCTTCCTGGTTACACTCGTATTAGTTCTTATTTTGGAAAAAGAGTTTCTCCTACCTCTGGAGCTTCTTCTTCCCATTCTGGAATTGATATTCCGGCACCTCAAGGTACTAATTTTATTGCAGTTGCTGATGGTGAAATTACTTTTAGGCAGTTTTTAGGAGCAGGTGGCTATACTATTACCCTTTCTTTTTCAAACTTTAGAGTTACCTATTGTCATTGTGATCCCAACTTTATTGTTGAAGTTGGAGACAAGGTAAAACAAGGCCAAATAATAGGACAAGTTGGTCCTAAATATGTATATGGCGTTCCTGGTAACCAATATTCTGACTCAACTGGCAAACCTACAAATGGTGCTACTACTGGATGTCACCTTCACTTAGGTATTCGTATTGATGGTAAATACCAAAACCCCTTAGATTTCTTTTAATTTTGCATTTTATGTAAAATTATGTTATAATAGAAGTGTATTAAATGCTTTAGTCAAAGCAAAGGCAAACGTTCTTAAGGAGGAACACATGATTACTCAGGTCAATTCTTATTGGGATACTTCTGAAGTTAAGGACGGCCATGGTCCGTACCGCGTCATTGTCTTGTCCGATGGCACTTACCATCTTGAAATTGACTGTGACAAGTATTCTAATGGTTTTTTGGTGTTGAACAGCTTCGCTAACGATGACTTTTCTACCAAGGATGTTATTGAATTCCTGTGTGGTTGTTTTGAAGATGGTAGTAATCTCAACGATGGTTTGGAGAACATTCTTGGACCGAACAAGCGGGTGACTGCTATCTGTATCGATATTTGTGGTGTTCCTGTTATGGTCAGTTCATTTGACCATGATGCCGACAAGATTTATAACAACTGGGATGAAAATTATGAAAATTATATTATCATGCTGAGGAACATCTAGCTTTGGCTCACACCACAGGCTAACTAGCCTTGTAAAAAAGAGTCACCCTCTGGGTGACTCTTTAATATTACTATTTTTTTATTTATACATATAGATATATCCCAAAATTGGACATCTACATATCGTCATCTTCGTCTCCACATCCAGAACATCCATGGCAATCGCCGTTGCAATTATTCTCATCTGGGTCGTCATCAACATCTCCAGACCAGTCTAGCTCTATCATGTTTTTACATTCTGGACATTCTACTTCTGTTTTATTTTCGTCTACATCTATAAAGAATTCATAATTACAATAAGGACAAGTAATTTCAAAATCAAATCCTTCGTCATATATATCTTTTTCTATATTGTCTATTACTTGTTGCATTTTAGACATTTTATCTTCTATCTGTTTTTGAGTTTTTTCTAACTGTTCTATTTCATCTTTTTTATAGTCCATAATATAATCTATTTGGTCTAACATAACATCTAAGAAACTTGCAAATCTTTTCTTTATATATTCCAAGTCTTCTTTATCTTTTATGTTTTTTTCTATATCGTCTAAAAAACTCTTATATTCGGTTTTGATTGTTCCCATAAATATAATCACCTTTCCTAAACTCTTTCCATATATTCGCCTGTTCTTGTATCTATTTTGATAACATCTCCTATATTTACGAATAATGGTACTTGTATTTCTAAACCAGTTTCTAGTTTTGCTGGTTTTCCTGATGTTGTTGTAGTATTTCCACTAAATCCTGGTTCTGTATATGTAACCTCTAACTCAACAAATGTTGGTGGTTCTACTGCAAATACATTTCCTTTATAAGAAAGCATTGTTACTTCCATATTTTCTTTTAAGTATTTTAAACAATCTCCTAATTGGTCTTCGTTTAATGGCATTTGGTCATATGTTTCATTATCCATGAAATAATATAGACCTCCATCATTATATAAATATTGCATTGCTTTTTTCTCTATTTCTGCTGCTGGGAATTTATCTGAAGGGTTAAATGTTTTTTCTAATGTTGCTCCTGTTATTACATTTTTTATTTTTGTTCTAACAAATGCTGACCCCTTTCCTGGTTTTACGTGTTGGAATTCTACAACTCTATAAACATTCCCATCCATTTCGAATGTTGTTCCATTTCTAAAATCTCCTGCTGAATATACTGATGCCATAATTATTTCTCCTTTCATTTCTTTAATTAACTTTCTTTATTTTACTACAAATCTTAATAAAAATCAACATTATCTTTAAATTTCAACTTCTTTACATATTAATATTATTTTATATTATTATTTTATTAATATATTTTATATTATAATATAATTTTTCTCAGATTTGGTTAAACTTATACAACCAAATTTTGTTATTTGTACTGTGTCTTCTATTCTTACTCCAAATTTTCCTGCTATATAAATTCCCGGTTCATCTGTTACTACCATATTTTCTTTTAATTGTGTATCTGTTCTATAATTAATATATGGTGCTTCGTGTATTTCCATTCCTACTCCATGACCTAATGCATGTATTAAATCGTATCCATTTAATTTAAAATCATTTTCTACCATTTTTGTAAGTAGTCTTGTACTTTCTCCATCTTTCATTTCTTCTAATGTTTGTACTTCATTTTTTAATACTAAATCATAAACTGGTTTTACATAGTCTGGTACGCTTCCAACAAAGAATGTTCTTGTCATGTCTGAACAATAACCATTTACTTTGCATCCCATATCTATTGTTATTATATCTTGTTCTTGAATTTTTCTATCAGTTGGTACAGCATGTGGCATTGAAGTATTTTCTCCAGATGCTACTATTGTTTCAAATGCTAAGCCATCTGTTCTTTCTTTATAGTATTCTTCTATTTCTTCTGCTATTTGTTTTTCCGTCATTCCTGGTTTTATATATGTTAATAAATAGCTAAAACAGTTGTCTGTTATTTCACAAGCTTTTTCTATATTTGATATTTCATCTTTATCTTTTATCATTCTCTGTCTTTCTATTATATGCTCTGTTTCTACCAAATTATTAATTTTATATTTTCTAATTAATTCTTTATAGTCTGCATATGTAACATAAAATTCTTCAAAACCTACATTTTCACAAAACATAAAGAAATTTTCATAGTCATCAGCTGACACATCATGTATATCATATACTATTATTTCATCATATAATGTTAAAATACTATGTACATGTTCTATATATCTTCCATCTGTTATAAATATATTATCTTTTCTTGTAAGAAGTAAAGTTCCTTCTGCATCTATTCCTGTTAAATATTTTATATTAGTTGGATTTGATATTATTAAACCTTGCATATCTAAGCTTGACATTGTATTTCTTAACCATTGTAATTTAGAATTCATAACAATCCACATCTCCCTATTTTTCTATTTATCTTATTTCAAATTATACATTCCTAAAGTAAATATTTGTAATAATACATTTTTTATTTGTTCAAATGGTATATACATACTTATAAATGTCCCGATTACTATAAATGGTCCAAATGGTATATATTCGCTTGATTTTTTTATCTTACTTACTAAAAGAATTATACTAAGTACAGCTCCTATTAAAAATGACATTAGAGTAATTACTATTATATTTGATAATCCAAAGAACAATCCAAGTGCTCCCATTAATTTTACATCACCAAAGCCCATTGCTTCTTTTCCATAAAACAATCCACCTACTAATGTTATTAGTAAGAATATTCCTCCACCTGCTAGCATTCCAAGTAACATATTTATTGTTATTGCTACATCTGATAATCCATAAAGAAATGCAAATATAATTCCTACTTCAAATATTGTTAAATTAAGTCTATTTGGTATTATTTGTTGTTTATAGTCTATTACAAATACAGATAATAGCATTGGTGTTAATATTAGATATTTTATTAAATCTAAGTTTGCAATTAAAGTTTCTTTTATTCCATATACATATATTAATGTTACATAAATTGCTGCTGTTAATAGCATTAATATATAATTTGGTTTAAAATTTAATCTGTGTTCTGTAAAAAATTCTCTTGATAAAAATTTTTTATATTCTGGTAGCCTTTTATTTGCCCAGTTAACTAATTCTCCTACAAACAATCCTACAAGTGCTGCTACAAAGTAGTATGCTATATGAACATCATTTATATACATTTCATTTTTCTCCTTTGTTATTTTTCTTTATTTTTTCTTTTATTTTATTTTCTATTGGCCTTTTCCAAGCTGTATACCAAAAGTCTTTTTCTTCTAAAGAATCTACTAATATAGTGTGCATTTTACATCTATTTCCACCAATTACATCTGTGAATATTTGATCTCCTACAACTGCTATATTAGAAACATCTTCTTCTAGCATTTTAGCGGCTTTCTTTAAACCACTTTTTAATGGTTTTTTTGCAAATAAGATATATTTAATGCCAAGCATATTTGATATTTTTTCTACTTTTTCTTTTTTATTACTATTTGATACAATAATTAATTTTACTCCCTGACCTTTTAGTTCTCTTGCCCAATTTTCTACTCTTTTTGGCATTTCTAAGTTATAGTTTATTAATGTATTATCCATATCTAATATCAAAGCTTTTATTTTATTTTTTTGTAAATATTCTATTGTTATTTTTTCTATTTTATCAAAATAATCATTTGGATAAATCATTTTTTCCTCCAACGACAATATATCAAATATATATTATCAATTGCAACTCTAATTGTCAAGAAAAATAAGGAATTTAAAGCAAGAAAACAGCAAAAAATGTAAGAAAAAAACAAAAGACAAAACAAGAAATAAAACAAAAAACACAAAAACTAAAATAACAAATACAATTAGAATTTTTTATTTTAGTTTTAGCTTTTTCTTAATTTAAGCATTCAGCTTGTTTAATTACATAATAATTATAAGCAAAGAAAAAATTGCAGTCATCCCAGTTAAAAGTGACCACAATCAAAATCGGTTAGGTAAGGCTTTAAGCCTTGCCTTTTTTATTTTCTTAATCATAATTATTCCTTATGACTAATCAAATTATGCCATTTATTCTTCCTTATGTCAAATTTTTTTATTTACAAAATCTGTGTCTACCTATTGTTACAGTCATTGGTCTTGACCAAATCCATTTATTAGTTGCAGTTGAAGGATTAAAATAATATATAGCACCATAAGTTGGATCCCAGCCATTTAGTGCATCTTGTGCTGCCTTTTTTGCTGTTGAATCTGGTGATAAATTTATTTGTCCATCCCTTACAGCATCAAAAGCACCTGATTGGTATATTACACCAGATATTGTATTTGGAAAAGAACTACTTTTTACTCTATTTAGAACAACTGCTCCTACTGCGACTTGTCCTGTATAGGGCTCTCCTCTTGCTTCTCCATAAATAATTCTAGAAAGCAAATTTAAATCACTAGAATTACTAGATGAAGATGATGATGAACTAGAACTATAAATCCCCATAGCTTTAAGAGTTGCTGGACCTGCAATACCATCAACAGTTAAACCATTTTTTCTTTGGAAATACTTAACCGCTTCTAAAGTCTGACTTCCAAATATACCATCTACATTACCATTATAATATCCCCATCTTTTAAGTTTTTCTTGTATTTGCCTTACTTCATTGCCTCTAGACCCATATTTAGATAAAGCTTCTACCTCACTGTTATTTGTAAAATACATAAAAATAACTGTAGAAAATAATAAAATTATAAATGTAATTACCAGGCTTACTTTTATACTTTTTTTACTTAAAGTCTTTGCTCTTATTTTGTTTGTTTTCTCTTGTTTCTTATTCTTTAGCTTTTTAATTTCTGCCTTTTCATTATTTCTTTTAAACATAAAAATCACCCAAATGATAAAATTTCTTTTTACTATTTTTATCATTTAAGTGATTTATTATACATTTTATGGTTATTTTTCTATTTTACTTTTTGCTATTTTTTTGCCGTCCAAAAAAACAGCACTTTATGAACAATAATTACAAAGAATTGCTTCTAACCCTACTTCCAAATCTATTAAACCATTTTTATAATTAACATCTAAATCTCTTAAAGCTTGTAAAACATCTTTTAATTCTTTCTCTGTAAAATATTTGCTTTGAGTTTTATATTTGTTAACAAGAAATGTTTGGTTTTGTTTTAAACTTAAAGATGTTACTATATCTTTATTATATTTTGTTGCTAATTTTAAGAAATATAATTTCTTAAAATGATTATAAAGCATAACTAAAATTCTTTGTATAGGCTCTTTATTATAAATCAAATTCTTTAATACATCTAAAGCTTTTCTTGTTTGTTTTTGTCCTAAATTATCTGTTAAATCAAATATAACCGCTTCTAGCTTTTTTATTGTTAAACTATCTACATCTTCTTTTTTTATTGTTCCGCCTTTACCTGCATACTCTATAAGTTTTCTTATTTCATTTATCACATCTTGCATATTGGTACCACATATTTCTATAAAATATCTTAAAGTACTATCATCTATTTTTACTTCATATGCATTACAAATAGCTTTTACTCTTTTTTCTATTTGTACAGGCTTTTGGAAATCGAATTTACAAACAATTCCTAATTTATCTAATGTTTTAAATAATTTTAATCTACTATCTGCATCTTCTTCAACAAATACTAATATAACACCTTGGTTTATTATATCTATATTTTCATTTAAGTAGTCATTTATTTTGTCTTTTAAATCGCTAAGTTCCTTATTTTTTCTTTTACCTTCACTTTTAAATAGTCCTGTGTTTCTTGCAACAATTAGCTTTTTCTCATAGCCAAATGCAGGTGTTTCTATATCTTGGATTAATTCTTTTACATTTGTATCATCTATTAATACATAGTTTATACCTTTTACAGTTTCACCAAATAATTTTCTTATCTTTTTTAAATTATTTTCTAATAAAAACAATTCTTCCCCATATAAAAGATATAAACTATTTAATTTTCCTTGTTTTAATTCTTTTTCTAAATTATCAATAGATGTCATTTATTTACTCCTTTATTTTCCAAGAATAATTCTAAATATTTCTGCTATACTCCAACATTGCGCAACCGCACCTTTTGGTAATTGTGGCTTGCTTGAGTCATAAAGTTCTGAAATAGAACCTATACAACCATTTTCATATATTTCTTTAGAAAATGTCTTCTTAGTTTTTTCAATTAGCTTATTTATTTTTTGTTCCATCTCTTCTTTTTGTTCTTCATCTTCTGTTTTATCTCTCATATTCTTTAAAGCATTATAATATAAACCAAGTAGCCATGGCCAAGTTATTCCTTGATGGTAACTCGTATCTCTATGTTTTTCGTCTCCTTCATAAACTTCTACATAGTTTTCTTCACCTTTTGCTAGAGTTTTTAATCCATATGCATTTAATAATTTCTTTTCTACTGTTTTTACTACATTTTTAGTTTCTTCAGAGTCTATATCCATTACTGGATAAGTCAAACTTAAAGCAAATAATTGGTTTGGTCTAATTTTTCCATCTCCTAAAACATCATATAAGCATTTTGTTTCTTTGTTATAAAATTTTTCTTGGAATGCCAATTTACAATTTTCTGCTAAATATTTATATTTTTTAGCAGCTATAAAATGCCCAAATCTTATACTTAAATCTGTCATAATTTTGTTTGCATTATACCATAAACTATTTACTTCTACTGCTTTTCCATTTCTAGGTGTTACCGCTTTTCCATTAAATTTTACATCCATCCAAGTATTTTGTGTGTTTTCTGTCCCTGAAACAATTAAACCATCCGTATCTAAGTAGATATTATTTTCATCTACATCGATACCGCTACAATAATTTTCAATTATCTTTTTCATTATATTATACATTTCTTCTTTTACAAACTTATAGTCTTTTGTATAATCTATATATTTTTGTACAGCTTCAAATAATAATAATGATGCATCTACACTGTTATAAAGTGGTCTGTTATCAAAACCAGAATATCCATTTGGAACTAAACCATATTTAACATCTCTTGTCATTGTTTTTAAAACTTCTCTTGCTATATCATATCTTTTAGGTACTAATAACACACCTTCAAAAGAAATTAAAGCATCTCTTCCCCAATCTAAAAACCAATGGTATCCTGCAATTAATGTATGTAATCCAAAGCTATATCTGTTTACCACAAAATTATCTGCCGCTAACAAAAATGTTTTTATTAACTCATTATCTTTCTTTTCTTTTTGAGTTTTAGCCTTTTCATTTATAAGTTCTGAATTTTCATATATCTTATTTACTCTTTTTTCTTCTTTTTCTATTAAATCTTTTACATTAATTTCTTCTATATTTTCTTCTAAAGAACATACAAAAGAAATTTCTTTTTCTTCTTTAGCTTTTATATTTACCTCATATCTTCCAGGTACTGCATGGTTTTCTTCTCCGCAAAAACCTCTTTTTTCTTCTTCTAAATAAAACATATTATTAAAACTATCATTTTCATGAGGTATATATTCTCCATCTGATAGATTTATATAAATAGGAGTATATGAATTTCCGTCAACTGAAATACGCACTTTGTTTCCTCTAGTATTTAATTGTTTTATATTAAATACGTGGTCAGTGTTTACTGTATGGAAATCTCTAAAATTAATTACTGGTGCCAATGTTAATTTAGCCTTACAAGCGCCATTTTTTATTTTATAATATATTCCAACTGTATTTTTACCATAATCCATACAAATAGTTTTTTCTATTTCTATTTTTCCTATCTTGTATTTAAAAGTAGGAACAATATTTTTCTCAAAACTTACTTGGTATTCAAATCCTTTTGAAATATATTCTTTTCCAATATTAGTATAAAGGTCATATTTCTTTCCTCTAACTTCAATACTTTCATCTAATTTTGAAAGTATTAAAAACCTTCTTGCAGGTGGTGTTAGACTTGCTACCAATAATCCATGATATTTTCTTGTATTTGCACCAATTATAGTAGATGAACTATATCCACCTATTCCATTTGTAATTATCCATTCCTTATCTAGTCCGTTTTCCAAATTTAAACTTTCTTTTGTAAATTCCATAATTTCCTCCTATTTTCTATCATTTAATTTACTATTTTTTAATTGTTCTAGCATCTCTTCTCTAATTTCTTGTGGAGATTTTTTTCTAGTAACACTACTAGCCTTTGTAGTGTCATTTTTCTTTCTTGATGTTTTATTTTTTCTATTTTTTGTTTTTTCTTTTTGCTCTCTTTGTTTTGCTCTTACTTCTGCTTTCTTATCAGCTTCTCTAATTGATGCAATTCTATCACTATACTTGCTACTAAACTTACTCTTTGATTTTAAAGGAGCTTCATGTCTGCCCTTTCCTTCTTTAGCAGCTTTTAATTCTTTTTTAGCTGTTTTCTTTTTAACTTTATTAATTCTTTTCTCTTCTCTTAGTTTATTACTAAGCATCAAATATTGAGGGTCATTTTGTTTATCTTGGTATCTTAAGTCATCACAAATAAGCTCAATTATAGAAGATGCAACTAGACTTGGATCGTGTCTTATTAAATCATCCTTAATCATAGACAAGTTTCTTTGTAAAAATTTAATACCTTTTACTTTATCCACATCTTGTTCTACTAAATCTTGACCTTCAAAGTTATATCTTTTAATAAATTCTGGTATAATCTCTCCTGTATCATAAATACAGTAATCAATTACACCTGTTCCACAATGTTCGATAATTGCATTAATATGGTCTGCCACACTATAATTATCTGTTTGACCTGGCTCTGTCATTATATTACAAACATATACTTTAATTGCTGTACTTTCTTTTATAGCTTTAGCAACTCCATTTATTAAAAGTGGTGGTATAACATTTGTATATAAACTTCCTGGCCCTATTACAATACAATCAGCCTCTTTTATAGCTTCTACAACACCTGGTGCTGGCTTGCAATTTGATGGACTAATTGTTATTCTATTTATTTTTGTTATTTTATCTGCAACAACTTCTGGTATTCTAGATTTTTCCTCTACAATATATCCATTTGCAAGTTCTGCAACAATTTTCATCTCATCAAGTGTTACTGGAATAACTTTCCCTATCATATTTAAGACTTCATTACTTTTTATAATAGAATCCTCGAAATTACCATTAACACCTTTCATTGCCAAGAAATATATATCTGAGAAATTTAATCCTCTTAGTTTACCCTCTTTAAATTCATAATTAAATAATTTATCTATTTCTCCTTCTTTTGAAGCTAGAGAAACTATACTATCTTTAATATCATCAAGTGGTAATGTTTGTAATTCTCTTCTAGAATTAGTTACTGCTTCTCCATAATCAGATACTGTTACTATTGCTGTTAAATTATTTGTATAATTTTTTAATCCAGAAAGGACTGTATCAAGTCCCGTTCCACCACCAATTACTACAATGTTAGGGCCTTTATCATAAACAGTTTTATTAAAAATAAGTGATTTCATGTTAACATTTTTATTGTTCTCCATTCTTTCATCACTTGCTTCAATTAAAACCTCTAAAGTTCTTTTATTTAAGAATACAAGCCCTATTACAATTGCAAGAAAACCTACAACAAATATAGCAACAACTTGTGCTACATCTGTGAAAGATATTTCTTTCATAACCAATATTCTTGCCAAACCATAACAAGCAAGTATAATTCCTACTAAAATCAAAAACATCCATCTTTTCATTTTACTACTTGATTTAAACCATTGAAAAAAACCTTTCATCATCCTACTCCTTACCTGTGTCCAATTGGGGACGTTTCCTTTTGGGACATTTGTGTTTAAAGAAAACATTCCTATTCGCCTATTACTTCTACTTCTAATTCAATCTTCTTTTGAAATTTTTTGTAAACTTCTTCTTTTACTTTGTTTACTAATTCTAAAACATCTTTTGCAGTTGCATTTCCTTTGTTTATTATAAATCCTGCATGTTTTGTTGATACTTCTGCATCTCCTATAGAATATCCTTTTAATCCTGCTTCATCTATTAACTTTGCTGTTATATAATCTTCTCCTCTTTTAAAAGTACTTCCTGCACTTGGATATTCTAGTGGTTGTTTTTCTTTTCTAAATTTAGCATATTCATCCATTTTTGCTTTTATTTCTTCTGCATTTCCTTTTTCTAATTCTATTTCTACTTCTGTTACTATATATTTTTCTTCTTTTAAAATACTTCTTCTATATTCAAATTTCATATCAGCATTATTTAATATTTTTTCATTACCAGAATAGTCCATACAAGTAACACTTTTTACTATGTCTTTCATTTCTTTTCCGTGTGCACCTGCATTCATTCTTACTGCTCCGCCAAATGTTCCTGGTATTCCTGATATTTCTTCAAAACCTGTAAGAGAATTATTTAAAAACATTCTTCCTACTTTTGCTATCTTTTCTCCTGCTCCAACTCTAACAATAAACTTTTTATCATCTAAAGTCTCAAAACTTATTCCTTCTATTTTTATCATTAAAGTAATTCCTGGTATTCCTTCATCTAATACCAATACATTACTTCCATTTCCTATAACTGTTACAGGTATATCTTTTTCATTTGCTAATTTTAATACTTTTTTTAATTCTTCTGTATTTTCTATTTTTATTAAACATTCTGCTGGTCCGCCAATTTTAAAACTTGTATATTTTTTCATTGGCTCATTAAATAATATTTTATCTTCCGGAATTTCCAAATTAGCTTTTTTAATTATTTCTTTTAATTCCAAAACTCCACTTCCTTTAGTTCTCAAAAATTCTATTTTACTATATCATTTTTTTAGCTAAATTACAAGCCAAACCCAAAATTTATTTGCATTTTTATGTCAAGTATGATATACTATATTTACTTTATAAGTTCCTATTTTTAGGAGGTAGCACTATGTCACGTGCATTTGTTTATCCGTTTGGAATTTCTATTGGAGTTGCCCTTATTACTTTTCTTGTACTCACTTTATCAGGTAAAGGAGCTACAACAATTGAGCCAGTTGTATTTTGCATTTCAGTTGGACTAATTCTACTCTGTGGCATGCTAGTAGGAGTTCAAATTGGAATACAAGTAGCCAGTGACGAATTTGCTGAGGAAATTGAAGAAATCAAAAAAATTTATAAAAATTAATAATTTTTTTCATTTTCTTTGGACAAAAAGGAGTCTCATTAATTTGAGGCTCTTTTTTTATTCTTTCAATTTAAAATAGAAAAATATATAAAGTCAATATAAATAAAAAGGCAGTAATAATACTACCTAAAATAAATTTAATGCTTGTTAATTGGTTGGCACTATAGTAATTTCAAATTTTTCTGAGCCTATAAATTTAACTTTTTGTAATTTTTCTATTAATACCGCCTTAAATTTACATATTTTTTTAGAAATTAATTTATCATTAGACGTTAATTTTATATAATTAACAACTTCCGCAAATTCTCCTCCTTTTAAAATTTGTATAACTTCATAATTCGTTTTCAAATATGTAATTTCTTCATATAATTCATCATTTATTCCCTTTTTCATTATTCCTATAATCTTATTTTTTTCATTTGTAATCTTTCTTATATCTTCTTTAAGTATAGTATTGGGAACATATATACTTTCTAATTCATTTTTTTTAACAAATCCCATGCAAGCATTAACATTACCTGCAACTTTTTCCGTTTTTAAAAATAAATTATTCCCAATAAATTCACCTATCATATTTGCATTTCTATCAATCCTCATTAATTGAGGTAAAACATCTAATTTATAATATGTTGTTTTATTCTTTGGCTTTATATTCATTGAACTAATTCTATTTAGTTTTAATAAATTATAGAATTTATAACTATTAACTAGTTTATTGTTTTTATCATATACATTTGTTCCTGTTAGATGATAAAAACACCCAATAGGAAACATCACCTCTACTTTATTAATATTTCCTTGATTATCTTCAAAAATAAACATTACATTTTTATTTTTTAAATTTTTATCAAATTCTTTTTGACTTTTAGATATTATATCTATTATTTCTTGCTTTTTAACTTCTTGTTTCATTTATTTCACATCCTTATAAACTTATAAAGGAGAGTATTTTCACACCGTAGTGTCATAATCCCTCTCCTCTAATGTGCGATTTTTCCGTTGCCTAACCAACATTGTAAGACTAAATCTTACCTCGAATTTTAGGTTTTTAGTTGCCTAATCAACTTGTGAGTTATTTTTCACTTTTGCTTTAGGTTATTGAACAGTCGCACCTGTTTTTTATATAAACATTAATTTATATATTTTACATTTATATTATAATGTTGTTTTATTATATTGTCAAGATTTATTTTAAAGTTTATTTATTTTTTTCTACAACATATAACTTTTTCATATTTTTTATATTGCATGAATATAATTGAAAAGAATTTAAGGAGGAAATATGAAACCAAGTTTTTATGTTGTTAAGTTAAAAAGAAATATTTTGCCACTTATTTTTCTAAGTTTTACTCTGTGTTTACTAATCTTCTCTAAATCAAACCTCCCTGCGGTAAAATCTGGACTAACTTTGTGGGCAACCTCCGTTGTTCCTTCACTTTTTCCTTTTTTTGTTTCTACTGAACTTTTAATGCACACAAGAATTGTAAGTGTTTTAGGACGTTTACTAAACAAATATATGAAACCCTTGTTTAACATTCGTGGTGAAGGTGCTTTTGCTTTTATTATGGGTATAATTAGTGGATATCCAGTTGGAGCAAAAATTGCATCTAACTTTAGAAAAAATAATATTTGTTCTAAAGAAGAATGTGAAAGACTTCTTAGTTTTACCAATAACTCTGGTCCCTTATTTATAATTGGTACTGTTGGTATTTTGATGTTTGGCAGCACAACTATTGGTATTTTACTTTTTATAACTCATATCTTAGCAGGAATAAGTGTTGGTATTATATTTAGATTTTGGAAAAAGAATAAAAATTTAGAAAGTTCTAGTTCTAATTTTAATCTAGAAAATAAAACTGTTTCTTTTTCTAACTTAGGTGAAGTATTAGCTGAAAGTATTACAAGTAGTATTTCTACTATTTTATTAATAGGCGGATTTGTTGTTATATTTTCTAGTGTAATTTCTATTTTAAAATCCAGTGGAATAATAAATATTCTTTCTACTTGTATCTCTCCACTATTTAACATTCTACATATTGATACTTCTTTTATAAGTCCTCTTCTTTGTGGCATTTTAGAAATTACAAATGGAATAAATAGTATTTCACTAGTTGCCTGCAAGAAACTTTCAATAAACATTATATTTACAGCATTTTTACTAGGTTTTGGCGGTATTTCAGTACTTTTACAAGTGCTAAGTATTACTTCTAAAACTGACTTATCAATTAAACCATACATTTATGGAAAATTACTCCAAGGAATACTTGCTGCAGTTTATACATATATTTTTATTAATGTTATACCATTTTTTAATTTTGATATTTAGGAGATGATTTATTTTGGAAAGAGATTTTAATAATAATTTTAATCCTAATTTTATGGACTACAACCAAAATATGAATTCAGACATGAATGATTTGTATAGAGACCCTATGTTTAATCCAATTATGCAATATGAGCAAGCTTTTTACTATTATCGCTACCTATGCATGCAAATGGATTATAAAATTAAGTGCAAAGAATATGAGAAAATGTGTAACAACAATACAAGCCAAGATAGTAGAACAAACAGAAGACCAGAATAATTTTACTTTTCATATACAAAGGCACCCCGAAATTCGAGGTGCCTTTTCTTTAAAAAACTTGCTTATGCAAGAAAACAGTAAATCTGTTTTTTTACGATGACTAATTAGATTTTAACTCCTGTAGCTCAAAATTAATGCTTCCAAGCCTTGCATATACTCCTGACAAGTCAGCAGCAATCTCTTGCAAGCAATCATAATCTTGAGTTGAACTTGAAGCAAAATCATTTAGACATTCTCGAAGCTCTTTTTCTTCACCTAGAAGCTTTGAGCGTTTATCTAAAAGTTTACCAAGTTCTTCTTGCGAATTCTTAGCCATCTTAATCCCTCTCTCTCGAAAATAGTTGTTTTACAAGATGTTATATACACTCGCTGAAAACGAGATTATAAAGATTATTTAGCATTATTATAATACTATTTACATAATTTTTCAATAGAAAAATTATAGAATATTTGATTTCTTATGTAAAATATTGTATAACATATTATGTTACTATAAATCCTAAGATTTAGGAGGATTGACAATATGTCAAAAACTTGTAAGAATTCTGTTATGTTTTCTGTACTTCTTGGAATTATTTTTCTCATCATTTTACAAGTAATATGGAAATTAGAGTTGCCATCTTTTGCTACTAGTATATTTTCACTAGTAATTTGCTTACTCTTTGTAAGTATAATTTCTATCGAAAATTGGCTTAATGGTTGTGATGTAGGTACCTACTTAGGTTACTCATCATTTTTCCGTGATTATAGCTCTATTCTTTTAAAGCAAAGAGATAAAGAATTATCGCGTTTTGCCGATATATCAACCAAACCTCTTGATGATATTGATGATTTAGACAAATTTCTAGAGGAATATAGTTTGATCATAAACTCTAATAGTCGCATCTCTACTATTTTAGAGCTTTCACAAATTCTTATTGATTTGTTTGATGAGAAAAAATCCCAAATTCAAAAAACATTATGAATTCAAACGAGCCCGCAATAATTTGCGAGCTCGTTTTTTTATAATTTTATTTTCTATCTTAAAAAGAAATATGCTAAAACTATAATTCCAAGTATTATTCTATAATATCCAAATACTTTAAAGTTATGTTTTTTAATATAATTCATTAAGAATTTAATAATTGCAACTGAAACTAAGAATGAAACTAACATTCCAACTAACAATACTGCTATTTCTATTCCAGTAAATCCAAAACCAAATTTAACTAATTTTAATAAACTTGCACCAAGCATTGTTGGTATTGCTAAATAAAATGTAAATTCAGCTGCATTTGGTCTAGAAAGACCTATTAATAATCCACCAATAATAGTTGCTCCTGAACGTGATGTACCAGGAAAGATTGCTGCAATTAATTGGAATATTCCAATTAAAAACGCATCCTTATATGTAATATCATTGCTCGTTTCTTTTAATTTTGCTCTTCTACTTTTATTCCAGTTTTCTATTACAATAAATGCAATACCAAAAACAATTAAAGCAATTGCTATACATACTGGGTTATAAAATAAAGCTTCAAAAACTTCATCAAAAAGTAAGCCTATAATTGCTGCTGGGATACAACCTACTAATATCTTTCCCCATAAATTCATTATATCTTTATTAAAATAAGATAATATTCCTGTTTTCTTAATTGCTTTCTCTTTATTTTTAGTAAATGGCCAAATTTTTTTGAAATATAAAAGTACAACTGCTAGAATGGCACCAAATTGTATTACAACTTGAAACATACTCCAAAACTCTGGAGATACTTCATTAAATTTTATAAATTGTTCTGCTAAAATCAAATGTCCTGTACTACTAATTGGTAACCATTCTGTAATTCCTTCTATTATTCCAAATATACCTGCTTTTAAAAGTTCTAATACCATAAAAATTCTTCCTTCCTTTGTTTATTTTTTATATACTTCTTTTAATATATTATATATTGTATCTTTTATAAATTCTGCAGTTGTAACTGGTGCTACCTTTCCGAGGAAGTGCTAATGCCCATATTAATTTTAAATTTCTTTCTTTTACAGCTTTTTTATCAATTCCACCTGGATTAGATGCTAAATCTATTAATAAACAATCATCTCTTACAAATTGTAATCTCTCTTTGGTTAAAATTAAATGTGGTACTGTATTTATTATAATATCAAATTCTTCTAAGTTTTCACCTAAAGTATTTATATTAGTTTCATTATGTCCATAAGCTTTAATCCAAGCTAAGTCCTCATCTTTTCTTGCAGCACAAGTAACTTTCGCTGATAACCCTGCTAGTTTTCTTGCTAGTACTTTTCCTATTCTTCCAAACCCTAATATCAACACTTTACTTCCATGTATTATTTTATTAGTATTTGCTATTGCAATTTCAATTGCACCTTCTGCTGTCGAAATTGTATTTAAGACTGCTAATTCTTCCCTTTTCATAATATCTATTATTTCAACATATTCATCATTTGCCATACTATAAACTTCTGGCATAATACTTCCTGCAATTAATATTTTAGCATTTAAATAATGAACAAGTTCTCTTACAGATATCTCCTCTTTGCTAAATGGTGCATTAATATTTATGCCATTACTTGAAAAAGGTATTGGTCCAATTACTACTTCTACATCTTCTGGAATAGCTTTACTTAGTTTTTCAGTAAATACAATATTTTTATGTCCTTTTAATTCTTCTGCTTTTTCTAACCCAAAAGTATATACCATATTGCCTTCATCTGCAAGCATCTTAGCAAGCTTAATTATTCTTAAGTCTCCACCTATTATTGCAAAATTTGTACTCATAAAATCCCTCCTTATGCTTATTATATTGAATTTTTGGAATTTTATGAGTCTTTTTTTTAATCATGTCTTTCTTTTTGTTCTATTTCTTCTTGCCTTTCTATTTTCTTGTTTTCTTCTTTTTCTTTTTCGTTTCTATTTTTCTTTAATAAATTAATATCATTATAGCTTAAATGTCTTGTTATTTCTGACATCTCTTCTAAATGTTCTTTAGCTTTTATTTCTTTTTTACTTAAAGTTTCCTTTGGCTCTTTTTCATCTACTTGTTCTTTATTCTCTAAATTAAATGGTATTGAAATTCTTGCCATAATAGGTATAAAAATTGGATCTTTTTTTACTTTATCTACAATTTTTTTACTATCTATATCAATTGCTGTATTTATATATTTTATAGCTGTATCTTTATCATTTTTAATTAAAGCTATTTTTGATAATTCATAATAGCTATCTGCAGAAAGTTCTTCTTCGTTTACCGCTTCTAAGAATTTCTTTTGAGCATCTTCTATATCTTTATAAATAAGTGCAATTTCAGCTAAATCATATTTTAATGCATATGCTACGCTATTAATTTCAGCTGCCTTTTCATAGCAAGTTTTTGCACTTTGAAAATCATTAAGCATTGTATAAACAATTCCAAGATTATAATTTAAATCATAACTATATGGATTATATTTTAATGCATCTTGATATACATTTACAGCTTCTTTATACATTTCAGTATCTATTAAGATATCACCTAAAAGTATTGATGCCTCATATGTATCTGGCTTTTTACTTAATAAATTAAATAACATTTCTGCAGCTTCATCTTTTTTATCTAATCCATTTAATAATTCAGCAACTTTAAAATAAGAATCATAGTCTTGTTTATCTATATCAATTGCTTGTACATATTCATCAATTGCCTTTCTCATTCCGCCTTCTTTTTCATAAATCTCAGCTAGCATCTTATGTGCCTTATAGCTATTCTTATTTTTATCAAGTATGCTAAGCAATGCCTCTTTTGCTTTTTTATTATTATTAAACATAAGATAAATTTTAGCTTTAGCTAAATTAATTACTTCATATAAGTATATTTCTTGTTTTTCTAAAACAATAATTATTATTGGTACTAATACTGCTAATACATATTTTAGAATCATGAAAAACACATTTAATTTTATATCAAATAAAACCTCTAAAAAATTAAGAGCTATTCCCATTGCTTCTAGTACTAAAATAACTACATAACTAGTATCATTTCTTCTTATCATTCTAAAAAACATATATACAAATACTGCAAGCGAAACAAATATAAATAGTAATTGTTCTAATAGCATATTAACTTCTCCTTTTACTTTTTGCATTTCTATTTTATTTCATTTTTCATCATTTGTCTAGCTATTCATATATACTTTGATAAATTTCATAATTTCTTAATGTTTTCCTTACATAATTGTTAGTTTCTTTATAAGGTATATTTTCAATATCACTTCCATCTGCTTTAATTATATCCTTTTCTATCCAATTATCAACAGTTCCAATACCTGCATTATAAGCTGCAATTGCTACCTCTTTATTCCCATATTTTTCAAGCAAAGTAGATAAATACTTTGTCCCTATGTTTATATTATTTTCTACATTTGCCACAGATTGTTCTATATTTTTATGGTCTATATCAATTCCATACCTTGTTGCAATATCATCTGCTGTGTCTCCCATAATTTGCATTAAACCAATTGCATTTTTATGAGATACAGCACTTTCATCAAAATTACTTTCTGCCTTTATTACTGCAAAAATTAAGTTTTCATCTACATTATATTCTCTAGCATAATTTGAAACTATTTCTTGATAAGTTTTAGGGTACATTATTTTAAGTATTTTATCTTTAAAAATAAAAACAAATACAATAACAAGTAAAATTATTGCAATAACAATAATTAGCTTTATATTTTTCACTTTTATTTTCTCTCCTTTGAAAATGGGGACGTTTCCTTTTGCTCATTTTTGAACAATTTTGGACAGACCTTTGAAGGGATGTGTCCCAGATTGCACATTTTTGTGCAAAAGGAAACGTCCCCATTTTTTATTTACAATCATACCAATTTTCTGCTTCTGATAGTTCTGCAACTAATGGTACTTTTAATGTTGTTGCTGTTTCCATGCTGTTTTTTACTATTTCTTGTATTTCTTCTTGTTCTTCTATTGGCGCTTCTATTATCATTTCATCATGTACTTGTAATACTATTTTTGATTTTAATCCCCTTTTTTCAATTTCTTTTAATACTTTTATCATAGCAATTTTCATAATGTCTGCTGCTGTTCCTTGTATTGGTGTATTCATTGCTGCTCTTGAACCAAATTGCCTTACCATATAATTATTTGATTTTAATTCTGGTATATATCTTCTTCTATGGAATAATGTTTCTACATATCCTTTTTCTTTTGCTTCTTCTGTTATATCATCCATAAATTTCTTTATTCCAGAATATTCACTTAAGTATTCATCTATATATTTCTTTGCTTGTTTTCTTCCTATTCCTAATTGTTCTCCTAAACCATAGTCACTTATTCCATATACTATTCCAAAGTTTACTGCTTTTGCATTACTTCTTTGTTCTTTTGTTACTTCTTCTATTGGTGTTTTAAATACTTTTGATGCTGCTTGTTTATGAATATCTTGCCCTTCTTTAAATGCTTCTATCATATGTTTATCTTCTGATATTGAGGCCAATACTCTTAGTTCTATTTGTGAATAGTCTGCATCTACATAGACATAGCCATTTTCTGGTTTAAATACTCTTCTTACTCTTTTTCCTAGTTCAAATCTTGTTGGTATATTTTGAAGGTTTGGCTCTGTTGAGCTTATTCTTCCTGTTGCTGTTATTGTTTGATGGAAAAATGAGTGTATTCTATTTGTTTTTGGATTTATATATGGTTTTAGTCCTTCTACATATGTTGAGTTTAATTTCATTAGTTGTCTATATTCTAATATTTGTTCTATTATTGGATCTTCTTTTTTTAGTTTTTCTAGTACATCTACATCTGTTGAATATCCACTTTTTGTTTTCTTAATTACTGGTAATTTCATTTTTTCAAATAGGATTTCTCCTAATTGTTTTGGTGAATTTATATTAAATTCTTCTCCTGCCATTTCATAGATTATTTTTGTTATTGTATCTAGTTTTTCTGTTAATTCTTTTCCAAATGCTTCTAATTCTTCTTTATCTACATACATTCCATTCCATTGCATATTTGATAATACTTCTACTGTTGGCATATCTATTTTATTAAACAAGTCTAAGCAATCTATTTCTTCTAATTTCTTTATAGTTATTTCTTTTATTCTTCCTATGCTATATACATATAAACATGCTTCTTCTTTTTTTCTTTCTTCTAATTTTTTCTTTTCTTCACTATCACTATTTTCACTTTCAAATAGATTTATTTGTTTATTTTTCTTCTCTCCATTTTCCTCTATTCCTAATATTTCTTCTACATATAATTCTAAGTATTTTGCCATTAAGTCTTCTATTTTTAGCTTATTATCTGTTGAATTTAATATATATGATGCTATTGCTATATCATAATCTATTCCTTTTAAATCTATCCCCTCTTGTTTTAATAATATATATACTTTACTTAAATCTATTCCTACTTTTCTTATATTTTCATCTTCTAATATTTCTTTCAAATCAGAAACTTTACAATCTACACAATAAACTTCATTTTTCTCTTTATTATAAACAGCTATTCCTTTTATTTTTTCTTTTATTATTTTTTCTTCATCTTCTACGTTTTCTGTTAAGAAATAAAATATCATTTCATTTTTTTCTTTTATAAAGTTTATTATTTCGTCTAAACTTTTTTCTACTCTTTTATATAATTCTTTTTCTTCTTTATTTTCACTAGTTTCTACACTTTCTCCTCTTAAATTAAATCTTTCTATATAACGATTAAAGTTTAATTCTTTAAAGATTTCTAATACCTTTTCTTTATCCCATTCTTCTACTTTAAAGTCACTTAAATCGTCTTTTATTGGTACTTCTGTATTTATTGTTCCAAGTGTCCTTGAAAGTATCGCTAAATCTTTATTTTCTACTATTTTTTCTCTTTGCTTTCCTTTTAAGTCATCTTTTCCCTCTTCTATTTTTTTATATAAATTATCTATTGAACCATATTCTTGTATTAGTTTTAGTGCTGTTTTTTCTCCTACTCCTGGTACTCCTGGTATATTGTCTGATGTATCTCCTTGTAAGCCTTTTACTTCTATTAATTGTTTTGGTTTTAATCCGTATTTTTCTTTTATTTTTTTTGCATCATATTCATCTGTTTCTGACTTTCCACCTTTTGTATGTGGTATTCTTATTGTTACTTTATTTGTTGCAAGCTGAAATGTATCTCTATCTCCAGAAAGAATAATTACATCTAACCCTTGTTTTTCTCCATAACAAGATAAAGTTCCTAACACATCATCTGCTTCATACCCTTCCATTTCTACTATATCTATATTCATTGCACGTAATATTTCTTTTATCATTGGCATTTGTTCTGCAAGTTCTTCTGGCATTCCTTTTCTATTTGCCTTATATCCTTCATACATTTTATGTCTTGCTGTAGGTGCTTTTAAGTCAAATGCTACTGCCATATACTTAGGTTTTACATCTTCTAACAATTTAAACATTATTGCTAAAAATCCATATACTGCATTAGTATATTTTCCATCTTTTGTTGTTAACATCCTACTTCCCATTATTCCATAAAATGCTCTATTCATTATACTATTTCCATCTACTAATACAAATTTATCCAAAACGTTTTCCTCCTTAAAAATCTTTCTTATTATATCACAGATTTTTTCCATTTACTACTAACTTTAAAAATAATTAAAAAAAATAACTAACCACTAAGACTAGTTATTAATCGAATAATAAGTGAAAAACTTCAAAAAAGCCTCTAAAGATTTCTCCTTAGAGGCTTTTTTGTTAGTCGCCAAAAATATTAGTATCAGTATAGAAACCTACAACTAATTTTGCGACATCTTCATAAGTAAGAAGTTCCTCCTCGAGAAGCTCAAGAAGTATACCTCTTCTATAAAGGACTACAATTGTAGTTGCCACAATATCATATTCTTGTCTAGAATACAATTTCTTTAATCTCATTGCGAGAACAAAGTAATTTAACTCTTCGAACTCTTGTGACATATAGTCAAAACTACCATTATCAACCTCATCATAATCAATTAGAAGGTCAAGTGAAGCATTATTTAGAATGTCTGCTAATTGTTCTTCATTAGCAAAACTTAGAGCTGAAGCCAGCCTTTTTTCACTAACAAAAGTGACAGCCTCTGTTAAATCATCCTTTGACCGCTCTTGGTCAGCAAACCACTTTACAAGTTCTTCGTCTGTCATACTTGCTAATTTCTTAAGAAGCATAACATCTCCAATCTCTTTTTGATAAATATACATCGCTAAGTCATCTTTTTCCAAATAACTCTCAAGATAGTTTTTTGACATCCTAGTCCTTTCTTTTACATAGAGTATTTCTCTACAACTTTTATATTATAGCAAAAATATAAATATTTTTCAACTATAGATAAAACTATATTTTTTGTTTTTTTATTTTCTATTTCTTATTAATTTGTTATCTATTGTTTATTTCTCTTCTTTTTCTTTTCCTCCAAAACCTTTTCCAATCTTTCTAATTCTTTTTTAGTTTCTTCAATTTCCTCTTCTGTTTTAACGGTCGGCATAAACTCTTCTGCAAATCTATATTCATCTCTGTTTTTAATATACAATAATCCTATTATTGAAAAAACTACAGCCCCTATAAAGTTTACAATTAGGTCTTTCATAGTATCATTTATTCCAATATCTAAATATCCTCCATCAATTGTAATAGCAGATTTTTCTCCATTTAAAGTTCCATAGATTATTGTTTTTTCAATATCTTTTATAACTTCTTCTTGATTTTTTCCTTCTTTATTTAATAAAGTAGATGAAACAGTAGTTACTATTCTATCTTTTTGCATATCTGTATTAAAAGTTTTATCCATACCATATTCTATGAATTCCCAAAGAACACCTACAGTCATTGAAAAGCAAAATGCAACTAAAGCAACAAATGCTGGTGTTAGCATCTTGTGAAATTTAGTACTTCTATTTAAGATATCTATCATAGAAAAACCTATTGCTGCACATAAAAATCCGTTTATAGTATGCAAAATTGAGTCCCAATACTTAAATATTCCATAAAAGTTTTGAACTTCACCTAATATTTCTGCTGAAAAAATAAATAAAAATATTATTATTTCCAATGTATTTGGTAATTTTATATTTAATTTTCTTTCTATGATAATAGGTATTAAAAACAATACTAATGTTAATGCACACAAAAAAACATTTTCATAATTACCCTCTATAAATTGTAAAATCATTACAACTATTACTAAAAATCTTAATACAAAATACACTGTTGCTGTAGCTTTTTTATTTTTCCCAAATACCACTAATCTTTTCAATCGCCTCTCTCCTTTATAAATCTTTTACATACCAAACATCACAAGCATAATGTTCTGTTTTTACTAAAGGCTTATCTAAACTTTTAAAACCATATTTTTTATAGAACTTATTTGCTGCTATCATATTACTTAATGTTTCTATATAACATCTTTTATAATATTTTTTAGCATAAGAAAGAGCTAAATCCATTAATTTATGTGATACTCCTGTTCCTCTTGCATCTTTTAAACAATACATTCTTTGAAGCTCACAAACATCATCTGTTCCTCCTAACTTTCCTATTCCACAGCCACCTACAACTTTTCCTTTTTCATCTTCTACTACCCAATATTTGTAGCCTTCTTTGTTATACACTTCAGAAAATCTTCCAAGGTCTGGGTCACTCCAAGCTAAACCTTCATGGTTTCCACCAAATTCTATTAAACATGTTCTAATTACATTTTCTACTTGTTTATTATCTCTTTTTTCTATTCCTCTTATTCTATATTTCATTTTTACCTCATTTCTTCTAAATAATTTTTAACATTATAGCATAACTTATGTTTATTTTGTACTATTTAATTTAAAATTTCTTGTTTTTAAGCGTTTTCCATGCTATAATAATCTTATGTATACATTATAAATTGGAGGTGTACCTCCAAGAAGGGAGTTTCTTATGTCAGGTATCTTCACAAAAAGACGGATATTAACTTTAGTTATATCCATCTTACTTGGAGTAGTCATATACTACTTCTTTTTACCTGCACTAAACCTACGGTCTTTGGAAGGTCTTTACTTTATTTGGTTTATAATACTAATGATTTTAGTAAGTACTTTTCCAAGTGCCCCTACTAACCATTCTGTAAAGATAAGGGTTGGTGTCTTTTTGTGTGGATTTGTCTTAATTATATTACTCGCAGTTTTTTCAAGTCCTCTAATCCAAGCACCAGCCTATCAATCACTTATAGAAATTGAGGAAGGAGATTTTACAAGTGAGGTTGCAAGTAACAACATTGACGAGATTGCTGTAGTTGATGTAGCAACAGCAGAACGGCTTGGTGACCGCACAATTGCATCTTTGGAAAACTCATCATGGTATGATGTGGATAACGAGTATAACCTTATTTTGTATAAAGGGAAGCAATATCGTATTTCTCCTCTAACCTATGGTGGATTTTTCAAATACTTAAGTGCAAGTAGTTCTGGTATTCCTGGTTATGTGCTTGTTGATGCAATAACCCAAGAAGCTACTTTAGTACAAACAGAAGAACCTATTTACTATTCTCCAAGTGCTAGTTTCTTTAACAATTTAAAACGGCATTTGAGAATTCAATATCCATTCTATGTTTTTGGTAAGTCTTTCTTCGAAATTGACGAGAATGGTAAACCATATTGGGTAACTTCTGTTAAGAATGCTAAGATTGGTATCTGTGGTGGTCTTACCGAAGACTCATTTATCATTACTGATGCAACAACAGGAGAAAGCACAGAAGTCTCTATAGAAGATCTTCCATCTTGGATTGATCATGCATTTGACTTAGCTTATTTAATGGAGATGGTGAATTACAATTATGCGTATATTCATGGTTTCTTTAATTTTTCCAAGACAGATGTAAATCAAACTTCCTACGAAAGCCGTAGCGAAGATTTTGATGGTTATAATACTACCATCTCATCTGATGGAATTGTATTCTATTCAGGCGTTACTCCTGCAAATGCCTCAAACTCCATTACAGGATTTGTTTTTGCTAACCCACGAACTGGTAAAGTAAAATTCTATCCTGCAACTGGTGCTAATGAGTCTTCTGCACAAACTGCAGCACAAGGTTTAGTACAAGACCTTAGGTATACAGCCACATTTCCTATTATCGTCAACATAGATGGTAGCCCCACCTATTTTATGACATTAAAGGATCAGTCTGGCTTAATCCAAAGGTATGCATTCTCTAATGTAGAAAATTACTCAATAGTAGTTCAAGCTTCTACATTAGAAGAAGCGTTGGATGCTTACAGAAGGGAAATGCAAAATGGTGGAGTAACAGAAGCTGACACAGATGAGGTTTCTTCCACAACAGGACAAATAACTAATCTCTATACTGCTGAAATTGATGGCTATACATATTTCTATTTCACTCTTGCAAGTGATGATAATTTGTATATGTCCTCTATTGAAAACAGTAATAGACAAGTCCTTTTGCAAGTTGGTACTAACGTAACTATTAAGTTTACACCAGCTTCTGAAAGTGGAGTTTGCCTAGTTCAAGAAATTTCTTTCTAGGAAATAATTTTTCCTAGTCAAAAGGAGGAGAGTTAACGCTCTCCTCCTTATATTTTACAAAATCACATCAAATATTTCTTTGCTATCTCATAAAACACCTCTGTTCCTATCAATATTGGATTTTCTCCAACTGTAAAGTTTTCATTATGTTGTGGATAGAATTTATCTCTTGTGCATCCTACAAATATCATACAACCTGGTACTTTCTCCAAATAATATGAAAAATCCTCTGATGTCGTTGTTTGATAATCTGTTACAACATTACTTACAACTTTTCTTGCTATTTCTTGAACAACTTTAGCTTCTTCTTTAGAATTTACTGTTACTGGGTATTCTACTAAAAATTTTACTTCTGCCTTTCCTCCCATTTTACTTGCAATATTTTCTACAGTACTTACTAACTTTTTTTTCATTTCTTTTCTTACTTTGTTATTATTAGTTCTACAAATACCTTTCATATGTACAACATCTGGAATTACATTGTTCGTTTTTCCACCACTAATTGCAGTTGCTCCAATAATTGCTTTTTCTTCAGGTTCTACATCTATTCTTGCCATTTCTTTTAGTGCTATTCCTATTTTATTTGCAATATAAATTGTATCAATACATTTTTCAGGCATTGCTGCGTGACCACCCTTGCCATAAACTATAATATCATATGGGTCTGATGATGCCATTACAGTTCCTTCTTTTATTGCAATTTCATCTTCTTTAAATTCGCTCCAAACGTGAATTGCAAATGCTTTATCTACTTTTGGATTTTCTAATACTCCATTTTCTACCATGAACTTAGCACCTGCATCTCCTTCTTCATCTGGTTGGAAAAGAAGTTTTACAGTTCCTTTTATTTTATCTTTATTATCCATTAGAATTTTAGCAAGTGAAAGTAAAATTGTCATATGGGCATCGTGTCCACAAGTATGTTTTGTTCTTCCTGTTTCATCCATTACAACTGCATCCATATCACTTCTAAATAATATACAAGGACCATCTTCTTTTCCCTTCAAAGTTGCAACAATTCCTGTTGCATATATATTTGTATTTATATCGTTATATCCCATTTCTTCTAATCTTTTCTTTATATAACTTGCTGTTTCAAACTCACATAACCCTTTTTCTGGATGGTTCCAAAAAAACTCTTTATCCTTTCTCATTTGCTCTTTTAAATTCATAACTTCATTTTCAATATTCATAATAAATTACCTCTTATTTACTTTTATTTTTTCCAAAAACTTTTTTTAACTTATTAATTATTTTATTAAAAAATCTCTCTTTTTTTATTTTTACTAAATCTTTTTCTTCTAATATATTTTCTACTTTATCTTGCTTAATTTTAAATATATCATCTGGATTGTATATTTTCCTTTTCTTTTTGTCTTCAATTACTCTTTCTTCTCTTTGCATTTCTATTATTTTTTGTTTCTGAGTTGGTGTTGATAAATAATCTCTAAACAAATTGAATAATATTGCTTTTGTCTCTACAAGCATTGGTAAATTTGATAAGCTTATTTTTCTATCTATTTCATATTTATACTCTAAATTTCTATTATTTTCTATTACAGAAACTATATTTTGAGGTATTTTTTTATATTCTTCTTCATCTAATAAATTTAGAATTTCATATACTTCTGTAAAAGCATTCTTATAATTTTGTGTTAATTCCATTTTTATTTACTCCTTATTCATTACTTCTGTTTTGAATAATGTCTTGCTTTACTTGCTCTGCTACAAGTCCTTGTATTACTCCATCTGCTTCATCACATTGTTCTACTGCTACCATATATGTTGCTTTTCCTATATCTTGTGAACTAATTTTATCATATTCTTTTACTCTTTTTGCATATTTTTTTCTTGTCCACGTAAGTATTGAATTAAATCCACTTCCATCTGACTTTACAATTGGTTCTCCTATTTTTTGTATAAATCCTATTCTTTCTTGTATTTCACTTAATTTAAGTGTTAAAATTGTTGGACTTATCTTTACCATTCCCAATACACCTAATTCCTTTAAATATGGCAATGTTTGTTTCAAATTTTCATTAGATTTTGATAAAACTCCTGGTGTTAAATATTCTTCTCCAAAATTATCTCTAATATATTCTATATTTTCTTCTAATTGTTTTGCTGACTTTAAAAATATACTCCCTATTATTTGGATTTTATTTTCTTTACATACTTCTACTATTTTTTCTATTTCTTTTGCTGTTTTAAAAAATACACTCCCTGTTATTGGAATTTTATTTTCTTTACATACTTCTACTATTTTTTCTATTTCTTCTGCTGTCCTAGAAAATACACTTCCTGTTATTGGGATTTTATTTTCTTTACATACTTCTACTATTTCTTCTATTTCTTCTGCTGTCTTTAAAAATACATTTCCTGTTATTGGGATTTTATTTTCTTTACATACTTCTACTATTTTTTCTATTTCTTCTGCTGTCTTTAAAAATACACTTCCTGTTATTAGGATTTTATTTTCTTTACATACTTCTACTATTTTTTCTATTTCTTCTGCTGTCTTTCTAAATACACTTCCTGTTATTGGGATTTTATTTTCTTTACATACTTCTACTATTTCTTCTATTTCTTCTGCTGTCTTTAAAAATACATTTCCTGTTATTGGTATTTCATTTTCTTTACATACTTCTACTATTTTTTCTATTTCTTCTGCTTTCCTATAAAATACACTTCCTGTTATTGGTATTTCATTTTCTTTACATACTTCTACTATTTTTTCTATTTCTTCTGCTGTCTTTGAAAATACATTTCCTGCTATCGGGATTTTATTTTCTCTGCATACATTTACTATTTTTTCTATCTCTTCTACTATCTTTCTAAATACACTTCCTGTTATTGGTATTTCATTTTCTTTACATACTTCTACTATTTCTTCTATTTCTTCTGCTGTCCTTAAAAATACATTTCCTGTTATCGGGATTTCATTTTTTTTGCATACTTCTACTATTTTTTCTATTTCTTCTGCTGTCCTATTAAAAACACTTCCTGTTACTGGTATTTCATTTTCTTCACACACTTTTACTATTTTTTCTATTTCTTCTGCTGTCCTATTAAATACCCTTCCTGTTACTGGTATTTCATTTTCTTCACACACTTCCACTATTTTTTCTATTTCTTCTGCTGTCCTATGAAATACAGTTCCTGTTATTGGGATTTTATTTTCTCTGCATACATTTACTATTTTTTCTATCTCTTCTACTGTATGTCTTGAATATGCTGCTCTTAAAATATTTTTTTGTTTTAAATAATTACCAAATTTATTTTCTATCTCTTTAATTCTTGATACTGGTACTCTTAATATAGATGTTATTGCTTTCAAATATCTTGGTCCATAGTTGTCCATTATATAATTGTATGTCTCTTGTAACTGTTTGTTTTCTGTACTTAATATATGTAAACTTGTTTCAACATCTGACATCATTATATTACTCTCATTTAAAAACTTCCAATTATCTCGTATATTTTCAGTTGAAAAGTAAAGAATACTTGGGCATTTTTCTATATTTTTTACTTCTATATGTACTTCATTTCTTAAAAAATCAAGTGTTGCACAAATTTTTCCATATTCTCCATAATATAAAATGTTACTATTGTTTTTTACTAGTTTTTTGTAATCAATTCCATAATTTTCACATATTTCTTTTAATCTAGTTTCTGTTATCATTTAAATTTCCTCTCTATTCATCTATTTCTTCTAAAATACTTAAATCATTTTCTATTATTTCTGAAAAATTCTCTCCATATTTCTTGTGAAGTTTCTCTATCTTTTCTTTAAATTGTTTTGGGAAATTCATAAATAGTGTTGGGTACATTTCAAAAATACCTTCTATATCTTTGAAGTTATACTTTTTTAAAATATCTGCATTTTTTTCTATAATATCAGTATTATTTAATATCACATCTAAGACATCGTCTCCATATATGTCACTTATAACTTCTGAATTTATATTAATTTCCATAGAATTTATATCTCCTTATTTAAATAATTTAATTATTCTATCTACAGCTTCTTTTGTATCTTCTTTACTAGAAAATGCTGTTAATCTAAAAAATCCTTCTCCGCAATCTCCAAAACCAACACCTGGAGTTCCGACTACTGCTGCTTCATTTAATAGTTTATCAAAAAAGTCCCAAGATTTCATTCCATTTGGAGTTTTAAGCCAAATATATGGTGAACTTTCTCCTCCATATACAGTAAATCCTACTTTTTCTAATTCTTCTTTTATGTATTTTGCATTTTCTTTATAATATTTAATATTTTCTCTAATTTGCATTTGTCCTTTCTCTGTATACACCGCTTCTGCTGCTCTTTGAGTAATATACGCTGCTGCTCCAAATTTAGTACTTTGTCTTCTTCTCCATAAGCTATTTAAATCCACTTCTTTTCCACTTTTTGTGTATGCTTTTAATTCTTTTGGTACAACTGTAAAAGAACATCTAACACCAGTAAACCCTGCAAGTTTTGAATAGCTCCTGAATTCAACTGCTACATCTTTTGCACCTTCTATTTCATAAATACTATGTGGAATTTTTTCATCTTCAATAAATATTTCATAAACAGAGTCATAAAATATTATAGCTTTATTTTCTTTTGCATATTTAATCCATTCTTCTAACTGTTTTCTAGTTAAAACTGTTCCTGTTGGATTATTTGGAGAACATAGATAAATAATATCCACGTGTTCTTTTGGAATTTCAGGTGTAAAATTATTTTCTTCTGTAGCTTTTAAATAAACAATATTATTTCTTCCAAGCATTATATTTGCATCTCTATATGCTGGATATACTGGGTCCATTAAAGCTACAATATTATCTTTAGAAAATAACTCTGCTATTCCTGCTAAGTCTCCTTTACTTCCTGCTGCAATAAATACTTCATCATTATCTAAAGTTACTCCTCTTTTCTTATATTCAACATCTAAAATTCTATTTATTAAAAAGTCATATCCTTGAACTATTCCATAACCTCTAAATGTTTCTTTTTTAGCCATTTCTTCTACTGCTTTATGCATTGCTTCTATTACAACTGGTGCAAGTGGAAGTGATACATCTCCTATTCCTAAACTTATAACTTTTTTATCTGGATTATTTTTCTCAAATTCATTTCTTTTTTCAGTTATAGTAGAAAACAAATAATCATTTTTTAAATTCAAAAAATTTTCATTTACATTTGCCATTTTTACATCTCCTTTTTAAAATATCGCATAAGAAGCCTTATGCGATAAAATATTATGGTCTTAATAAATCTTCTAAAACTACTTTACTTCCATATTTTATAATTATTGGAACTGATTTAGATAATGTTACTCCTTCTACATTAGACTTAACATCTCTTGTTCCTGGTATTACCACTGCATCTTTTGGTATTACTATTTGACCATTTTCATTTGGAGTAATTATATTTCCATTTACATTATCATAAACTGGTGTACTTCCTGTAATTGTTACACCTGCTCCAATTACAGCCCCCTCTTTTACTATTGTTCCTTCTGTTATTTGTGAACCAGCACCTACAAATACATTATCTTCAATAATTACAGGATATGCACCTACTGGCTCTAATACTCCACCTATTATTACTCCTGCACCTAAGTGTACATTTTTTCCTATTTGAGCACAAGAACCAACTAAAGCTAAAGAGTCTACCATTGAACCTTCATCAATATATGCTCCTATATTTGTATAACAAGGTGGCATAAATGTAACTCCTTTTCCAATATAAACACCATCTCTTACTGATACTGTAGGAGAAACTACTCTTACTTTTTCTTCTAATGTTACTTTTCTTTCTCCCATTGTATCTTTATCAATTGTTCCATCTTCAAATTTTATTACTTCTCCATATTTAAAACCTAATAATATAAATTGTTTTACCCATTTATTTACTTGCCATTCTCCATCAACTTTTGAAGCTACTCTCACATTTCCTTTATTTAAGTCACTTTTAAATTCTTCCCATACTGGCATAAATTCTTCTCTTGTTAAATTCTCTTTTTTTAACATTTCAAGATATTTTTCCATAACTATCCACTCCTAAAACATTATTTTCACTTGCATTATATCATTTATATATTTTTACGTCAATTTTTAACTTATGTGTTTTATATGGACTTTTTCTTTAATTTTGCCGGAGAGGAAGTAAAAAGAATTTGAAACAAAAGACAATAAAGAATTGGCTATAATACATATCTTTCTTTTTCTAAAGAAAAAATTGAAGTTCAAGCCACGAACTCCAATTCAACTAAATAAACAACTATTTTTGGAGAGAATTTTTCTCTCCTTTTTATATTTTATTAATATCATAATTATTTATTCTAGTCAATAACTAAAATTAAATATTTTATAACATTAACCAACTAATAATATTATACTATATATTTTTTTAAATTCAATCATTTTCATTAAATTTATTTTACTAATCATGTATTTGTTCTTCAGTAGTTTTCAAAGCATTTAATTTTTTCATTTTATATTCTTTTATTACAATTTCTCTTAAATCTTCTGGTATTAACTCTAGTGCTTTATTTCTTAAATCTCTTGGTATTCCATAATATGCTTCGGAAATTCCACCTACCATACAAGCAATTGTATCTGTGTCTCCTCCAATTGATATTGCTTTTCTTATTGAGTCTTCCAAACCATTTGATTGTAAAAATACAAATATAGCTTGTGGTACAGTAACTTCACAAGTTCCATTAAAAGTATTGTTTTCTTGCAATTCTTCTAAATTATAATTTAAATCATATCCATATTTTTTAGTAACATATTCTACAATTTTATCTTTATTTTCTTTCTTCCTTGCTAAAAATATTGTCCCTGCAAGACACTTAGCTCCTCTTATTGCCTCACTACTATCATGTGATGGTATAGTTGCCTTTTTTGCTTCTCTTTCAACTGTTTCTAAATCATCAAATAAAAATGCTACTGGAGAAATTCTCATAGCAGCTCCATTTCCTTTACTTGTTCCATTTTCATTACTTTCAGAATTTGCCCACTTTATAAAGCTAGGAGAAAAAGCATTTTTGAAAAAACCTTCTCTTTCTACAGGTTTATTTCCATATTTTTGACCATATTTTTTTAATGCCTCTTTATAATCTCTACCATATATTATTGCTTCTGCAATTGCTATTGTTAAAAGAGAGTCATCACTTATGAAACTTTTATCTGTTAATAATTTAACTTCTGGATTTAAGATTTCTTTTCTTCTTTCTACATTAATAATACCTTTTCTTGAATTTAAAAATTCTCGATATTCATATTTAGTTCCTGCTAAATCTCCTATTATTGCTCCTAGCATTTAAACTCCTTTTAATAATATTATTTTATTCATTATTTTTTAGTTATTTCATCATATAGTTTATTTGTTAATTTTAGTAATTCATCTAAATTATTTCCATATTCTTCTTGGATTTTTCTCATTGTTTTATGTGCCATATCAAAATCTTCTTTTGTGATATCTCCTTCTTTAAGAGCCTCTTCTAATTCATCTTCATCTAAAACTCTTTGGTTTCCATTTGCTCTTATTACTAAATCTAAATATAAATCATCAATATAAGGTATTCCATTTATTATTCCGCTTCTTTTTATCATATCAAAATACCATTCAATTATATTTTTCTTATCATCATACATAACTGTAATTGCATATTTTTCATTATCTGGATATATTTCAAGCCACTCATAATTTTCATCTAGAATACAACCTGTATAATCTTCATCTTCTATTATCCAGGGCTCCTCGATATTTTTTAATTTTACTAATCCTATATATCCTTTAAAATAATCTTTATCTATTCTTTTTTGGTAATATTCATTTTTACCTTCTTTAATTTCGTTTGCAAATTTTCTTTTCATTATAATCATTTTCCTTTAATATAATTAATTTTTAAGCATTCTTTGCTTATCTTTCTCTATCTTCTTTTTATACCTATCTTCTTCTGAGAAAATACAACCACAATACTTTTGCATATAAAGACCTATTTCTCTAGCTTTTGTTTGTCCTTCTCTAAATCCTACTCTAAAATCTCTATATAAAAATTCTATTCCATATTTATTAGCTATTTTTTCTCCTAAATCTTTTATAATATCATGTTTTTGATAAGGACTAACTAAAAGAGTTGTTGAGATTGTATCAAATCCATTTTCCTTTGCATATTTTGCAGTTTGCTCTAAACGAACTGGATAACAATAATCTTGACATCTTGTATCTAAAGATTTAACAACATTTTTACAAAAATCATCTAATCCATAATTTTCTTCAAAAATAGCTTCTACATTTATACTTTTAGTATATTCTTTTAAACAATCTCTTCTTGCTTTATATTCCATATATGGATGTATATTTGGATTAAACCAATATACAGTTGGCTCTATATTTTCAGCTCTTAATTCATCTATACAATACACACTACAAGGTGCACAACAAGTATGTAATAATAATTTCATTTTTATACTTCCTTTACTTTAAATTTACATATACTAATATATCACATTTTCAAGTTTTTTTCCAGCTTTTAGCCAAAATACAAGGAAAGAATATTTCTATTCTTTCCTATTTTTGCTATTGTTCTACAATTGTATATTCACTAATATCTGGCTCTATGAAATCCTCTTCAGTAACTGTTCCAAATTCATACTCATATTCTGTACCTGCAATTCTTCCTCTTTCTCCATCTGGGTTTTCATATTCGGATGCCATTGTACTAATTAGAAGTCCTGTATCTTTATTTACATACATACTTGCATTTGGAAGTATTGCTGGTGTTCCTGATACATAGTAACATTCATTTCCATTAAACGTTGTTTTATTTATTGAACTTGTAATAGCTGTCATTATTAAATCTTTTGTATTTTCTATACCCCAAAATGCTTCTTGGTTATCTACAGACATTCCTACCTCTACATCTAACATTGCTGTTTTTTCTGTATCAGTTACTTTGTAGATATTTTGTTTATATTTTTCAAGAGGTGGATATGTTTTAGCATATGGTGTATCTGGTACAGTTCCTATTTTTGTTCCGTATGTTGTAACTACTTCTTTTTCACCATCTTCTGTCATCGTTGTTAATATTAGTTTCTTTTTATCGCCTAAACTAAAGACTTCTAATTTATTATAATTTCCATTATCTAAAGAATATGATGTCCTATGATAATTTGTAGAATTTACATATTCTTGGGCTTTATTATTTAGGTCTGTTATTATATACATTTTTCTACCTGTATTTACAACAAATGCAACAACAATAATTAATATTATTATTTCTAGTATTCTTAATTTATTCCTATATTTTTTTAAGAATTTAACTTTCTTCTTTTCTTTAATCTTATTATCCACATTTAAATCTTTCTTCATATTGTTATAGATTTTTTTACATTCCTCACAGGTCTTTAAATGTTCTTCTATAAATTTATTTGTTTCTTCATTTGTTAATTTTTCTATGTAGTTAGGTAATAAGTCTTGAATAATTTTACAATCTCTTTCTTTCATTTTAATCACCCTCCTTCAATTTTAATTTTCCTCTATAAAAGGTTACTCTTGCCCAGTTTTCTGATTTATTTAATATATCTCCAATTTCTTTAAAACTTAATTCTCCTGTAATTCTAAGATATATTACTTCTCTTGTTTTCTCATCTAACTTTTGCATTTTCTTATATAATGTAATTTTTTCATCATTAGAAATAACTTCGTCTTCTACTTTTTCTTCTGCTTCTAAATTAAGTAAATCATAATCTTTGTTTGCTAGCTTTTTGTTTTTTCTACACTCATCATACCATAAGTTCTTAGCTATCTGACATAACCATACAGATATTTTACAATTTCCTTTATAGGTACCTATTTTCTTTACTGCTCTATAAAAGGTTTCTTGTGTTAATTCCTCTGCAATGTCAGAATTCTTAGTTAAACAGAATAGATATTTATTTACAGTTTCGAAATATTCTTCATATATTTTTTTCATATCCTGCATAACCCTTTTCCCCTTTCTTGTATATATGACGTACAAGTTTTAATTTCGTTACAAAAAAGATAGCAGTTTTGTACTGAACCCAAAAAATTGGACAGTTTTTAATTAACTACTAAGCAGCTAGGGAGTGAACTCTGTATTGTACA
>CALXFH010000011.1 GCA_944387555.1 uncultured Clostridia bacterium
TTTCATTATTATTACAGACCTTGTAATATTCTGTGGATAACTATTTTTACTTTTCATCTAGTCTGAACAGTAACCAATTTTTTGTGATTTTCCTATATTTTTTTGCTAAAACTATTGACAAATCAAGAAAAATGGTGTAAAGTATATTAGCATTACAAAAAAGAAAAGAGGAAAACTATGGAGAAAAATGTTAAAATTAGTATGCTTTGTGAGTTGTATGGAAAGCTATTAACTGAAAAACAATATGACTTCATAGATAATTACTATAATAATGACTTGTCATTATCAGAAATAGCAGAAAATAATGATATAACAAGACAAGCAGTAAGAGACATAATAAAGAAAGGGGAGAAAAAACTTTTCGAATACGAAGAAAAGCTACAATTTATGAAAAGGATGTTAACTCAAGAAAAAAGAATTCAAAAAGCTTTATCTGAATTAACAAAAATACAAAAAGATTATTCAGATAAAGAAATAGCAAATGTGTTAGAAAATGTTAAAAAAGAATTAAATTGTTTAGTTTAAAACAACAGAAAAATAAAAATAGATAGGAGTTGGGATTATGGCTTTTGAAGGATTATCTTCTAGATTACAAGAAATAACAAGAAAAATTAGAGGAAAAGCAAGAATAACAGATAGCGATTTAAAAGAAATGCTAAGAGAGGTAAAACTTGCACTTTTGGAAGCTGATGTCAACTATAAGATTGTTAAAGAATTTACAGAGTCAATTAGAGAAAAAGCACTTGGTCAAGATGTATTAAAATCATTAACACCAGGACAACAAGTAGTTAAAATTGTTAAAGATGAATTAGTAGAATTACTAGGTGGAACTGAAAGTAAAGTTAATTTTAGTCCAAATCCACCAACTATAGTTATGCTAGTAGGTCTTCAAGGATCTGGTAAAACAACAACAGCAGGTAAACTTGCAAATTTATTCAGAAAACAAGGTAAAAAACCACTTCTTGTTGCATGTGACGTATATAGACCAGCAGCTATAAAACAATTACAAGTAGTTGGAAAACAGTTAAATATACCAGTATTTGCAAATGAAACATCAAAAGATGTAGTTCATATTGCAAGACAGGCAATGTCAGTTGCAATATCAAAATTAAATGATGTTGTAATATTAGATACAGCAGGACGTCTTCATATTGATGAAGAATTAATGGATGAATTAAAAAGATTAAAAACTAATATAAAACCACATGAAATATTACTTGTAGTAGATAGTATGACAGGTCAAGATGCTGTAAATGTTGCAGAAAAGTTTAATGATACAGTTGGAATAGATGGAGTAGTACTTACAAAATTAGATGGTGATACTAGAGGTGGTGCTGCATTATCAGTTAAAAAAGTTACAGGAAAACCAATAAAGTTTGCAGCAACAGGTGAAAAACTAAGTGACATTGAAGTATTCCATCCAGATAGAATGGCACAGAGAATTTTAGGAATGGGAGATATCCTATCTGTAATAGAAAAAGCAGAAGAATCATTTGACCAAGAACAAGCAGAAAAATTAGAAAAACAACTAAGAAAAAGAGAATTTGACTTAGATGATTATTTAACACAATTAAGACAAATAAAGAAAATGGGTTCATTTTCATCTTTACTAAAACTAATACCAGGATTTAATCAACTAAAAGATGTAAAGATAGATGATAAAGAATTTGTTAGAATAGAAGCAATTATATGCTCAATGACAAAAGAAGAAAAAAGAGATATAAGACTTCTAAATGGTAGCCGTAGACAACGTATAGCAAAAGGAAGTGGAACATCAGTACAAGAAATAAACAAATTCATAAAATCATTTGAAATGACACAAAAAATGATGAAAAAAATGAAGAGCAACAAGGGTGGACTTAAGAAAATGATGAAAGGTATAGATGAAAATAGTTTAAAGAACTTCATGAAATAAATATTGTTATTAACTTTTTAACTTTATATAGATACTTTTAAATTTGGAGGTGAAATAAATGGTAAAAATCAGATTACAAAGACAAGGAAAGAAAAAAGCTCCATTTTATCATATTGTAGTTGCAGACTCTAGAAGCCCAAGAGATGGTAAAATAATAGAGCAAATAGGAACATATGATCCAATGACAGAACCATCTACAATAGTTGTAGATAAAGAAAAACTCGAACAATGGATTAAAAATGGTGCAAAACCAACACCAACAGTAAAAGACTTAATGGAAAAAGTTAAATAATTAACTTAATCTTTAAAGTTTTTAAAGCCAATTAGATTATTGGAGGTAAAAATGGAAGAACTATTGAAAATTATTATTTCAAATTTAGTAGAAAATAAAGAGGCTGTAGAAATAACTAAAAAAGACGGCGAAAAAACTACAACATTTGAAGTAAAAGTTGCAAAAGAGGACATGGGTAAAGTTATAGGTAGACAAGGTAGACTTGCTAAATCTATACGTACAGTCATGAAATCTGTAGCAGCAAAAGAACACAAAAAAGTGTTAGTAGAGTTTATAGGATAATTGGAGTATTTAATATGACAAAATATCTTGAAATTGGTCAAATCGTAAATACATTTGGTATTAAAGGAATGGTTAAAGTAAAACCATTTACAGATGATACTAAAAAAAGATTTGACAACTTAAAAAAAGTATATATCCAAAATAAGAATGAAAGAAAAGAATATGAAATAGAAGAAGTTAAATATCATAAAGAAATGGTATTAATAAAGTTCAAAGGTATAGAAAATCCGGAGGATGCAAATTTATTGCGTAATTGCTATTTAGTAGTAGACCGTGATGAGGAAGAACCTCTAGAAGAAGGAACTTATTATATTGTAGATATGATAGGACTAGAAGTCTATACAGATGAAGGTGAAAAATTAGGAATTCTAGATGATGTATTCAATTCTGGAAGTTCGGATATATATGTTGTAAAAAATGAATTAGGAAAACAAATTCTTTTACCAGCAATAGAAGATGTAATAAAAAACATTGATATGGAACAAAGAAAAATGGTAGTACACCTAATTCCAGGATTAATGTAGTATGGAGGAGAAAATGCAATTTGATGTTTTAACACTTTTCCCAGAAATGTTTTCTAGTTTAAATGAGAGCATAATTGGAAGAGCTAAGAAAAATAAACAAATTAATATTAATTTAGTTAATGTTAGAGATTTTTCGGAAAATAAACACAATAAAGTAGATGATACTCCATATGGTGGTGGAGCTGGTATGGTAATGATGCCAGATGTAGTATATAGAGCATATGAGTCTTTAAATAATAAAGATAATGCAAAAGTAATATATATGTCTCCACAAGGTAAAACATTAAACCAAAAAAAGGTTGTAGAGTTATCCAAAGAGAACCATTTAATAATTCTTTGTGGTCATTATGAAGGTATAGACCAAAGAGTTCTTGATAAAATAGTAGATGAAGAAATATCTATAGGTGATTATGTATTAACAGGTGGAGAACTTCCAGCAATGGTACTAATCGATAGTGTAAGTAGATATGTAGAAGGAGTTTTAAGTAAAGATTCTATAAAAGAAGAAAGCTTTTCTAAAGGGCTGCTTGAATATCCACAGTATACAAGACCAGAGGTTTTTGAAGGGATGAAAGTTCCAGAAATTCTACTTTCAGGAAACCATCAAAAAATAGATGAATGGAGAAAAGAACAATCTTTAGAGATAACAAAAAAGAAAAGACCTGATTTATTATTAAATGAATAATAATAAAAATAAAAAGAAAACAAAAAAAGAAAGTAAAAAAGAAAAGAAGTGCAAAATCCCAAATGCACCGCTCTAAAAAATAAAATTAGGAAGAAAAGGAGGATATTCTAAAATGGATATTATTAAATCAATTGAACATGAACAATTGAAAAATAAAATACCAGAATTAAAAGTTGGTAATACAGTTAGAGTACACGTAAGAATAAAAGAAGGAAATAAAGAAAGAATCCAAGTGTTTGAAGGAATTATTATTAAAGTACAAGGTGGAGGAGTTAATATGTCTTTCACAGTAAGAAAAATCTCTTATGGTGTAGGTGTTGAAAAAACATTCTTAGTACATTCACCATTAGTTGAAAAAGTAGAATTAGTAAGAGTAGGTAAAGCAAGAAGAGCTAGATTATTCTACTTAAGAGATAGATTAGGTAAAGCTGCTAAGACTAAAGAACAAGTTGGAGCAAGAATTGAAAACAGAGAAATCACTATTAAAGAAGATTTAGTAGATGAACCAGCTGTAGAAGAAACACCTGTAGCTGAAGAAGCTCCAGTAGAAAGCGCTCCAGAAGAAGCACCTGCAGTAGAAACTGCTGAACCAACAGTTCAAGAAACTGTAGATACTGTAAAAGAAGAACCAGTTGAAACAGTTAAAGAAGAACCTGTAAAAGAAGAAAAAGCTGAAGAAGTTAAAGAAGAAGCTAAAACTGAAGAACCAACTAAAGAAGATAAAAAAGCTGAATAATTAAATATAAAAAATAGAAAATATGGTAAGTTATGCTTATCATATTTTTTTTGAAAAAATTTTTTTCTTATCAAAATATTGATATAAAAGCAATACAAAAAATACCGAACAAATATTTCAATTTTTTTATAAAAAACTATTGACAAAATAAAAAACAAGATATAGAATAAGAACAACAAAAGCGAACAGCAATTCGCAGAACAAGATTTTGACAAGGAGTGATATAAAATGAATATAGTAAAAAGAAGAACAAACGTTAGATTAGTTGTAAATAGTAGCATAGAAAGACATCCAGTACCAGTATTAGGTGTAGATTACAGAGTTAAAATTGTTTATAAAAATATTAAAATTACTGAGTTAGATGTAGAGGGAAAAACTATAAAAATATCACTACCTAACAAGTATAAAAAAATGTCAAATGTAGCAATTTTAGATTTGGCTATTGATAAAATGTACGAACAAATTGCAAATGTAGAAATTGAAAGAGCAATGGAAAAAACAAGAATAATGTTAGGATTTGCGCCAGAAGATTATAAAGTGGAAAAAATACAAGGTATGGGAATATGTGAAGAGGGTAAAATAACAATAAATCCTGAAGTTGTAAAATATGGAAGAAAGATTATAGATTATGTTGTTTTACATCAATATTGCCACTTAAAATATAAAACACATTGTAAATCTTTTTATGATTTACTTGCAAAATATGAGCCAAATTATAAAGAATATGAAGAATTAATAAAACAGTTATAAATTTTTTCTAAATATATTGATACTATATATTAGAAAGCCAACAGATGAAGATGGAATAACAATAACAGGAAATTCTGGAGCGGTAATTGCAAAATATGCAATAGAATAAAATGTTAAATAAAAGTCTAGTAAACTCTAGACTTTTATTTAGTTTTTATGTATAATAATGGAGAAAAAGGAATTTCGGAGGTTTTCAAAATGTATGAAAGAAGTGCAATTGTTTTAGAGAATTACTTTGATAAAATATTAGGCTTAAAAAAGGAAAATAATATAAGAGATACATATGAAAATTATAGTCGAATTATAGAGCAAATAAAAGAATACCAAAGAGTTATTGAAGAAGAAGATAGAGTTATAAAAAAATTTGATGAGTCAGCTTCCGAGATAGAAGAAATACAGAAAAAACAAAATAGGATTCATGAGATAAATATAAAATTAGAAGAAGAAAGAAATGTATTATTTAATGATTTAAGCGAAAATACAAGTACTTTAGACCAAAGACTTCAAAAAATAGAAGAAACCTTTGATAAAAATAATGAAGATTTAAAAGATTTAAGAGAAAAGTATGTAAAAGCATTAATAATATTTACAGAAAGACAAAAAGAAAGAAATAAGTATGCTAGAATTCATAGAACAACAGAAAGTAATTATTTAAGTGTATTAAAGCAAATAAATGCGGATTTTGAAAGATTTAATTATAAGGAAATTCAAAATTTAAAAGCTTTTATAGATAATTATAAAGCAAAAAATGAAGAATTGATAGAAATAATGTTAAAAAATGGTAAAAATGAAAGAGTACCATTTGATGAACAAGTAATAAGAAGTGCAGTAGAAGAAAGAAGTAAAATTGCAAGAGAAGAAGCAGAATTATATATTAGTATATATGAGAGAATGAGAAAATTACTTACAGAAGTAAATAATGGAACTGTAAAATTAGCTAAATCAGAAAAATTACTAAGAGATGTAAGTGTAAAACTAGCGTTCCTAAAGGCAAAAAAAGAGTATATTGTAGTGTTTTTAGATAATGAAAGAATGACAGCGATGAATGGAAGAAAAGCACACGCAAGATTAATGGAAGAAGCTTGCAAGAACTTTTTATTAGATATAGAACAAATTAATAAATTATATGATTTAATAAAAAAAGAAACGTTGGGAAGAGCAACTAAGAAAGCATATAAAGAATTGTATAATAAAAATTATTTAAGAGATATAGAAGAAAAAGAAAAAGACTTTGAAGAAGAAGCAACAAATATAAAAATAAATATGGGAACACTTATTAATTCTAATTATTGGAGAATTGAAGGTATAAAAAATGTTTATAATACATTCCAAGAAGAAGTAAGTGAAAAATTTAATAAAGATTTATCAGAATACCGCATAGAAGAAGTAGAAGAGATAGACAATGTAGAAGAAAAGAAAGAAGAAAACAGTAAAAATATGGATGATAAAGAATTAAATGTAGAAGAAAATGATAAAAACAAAGAAGAATACAATAGTGATGAAGATTATTATAATGACGAAGACGATTATGATAATGAAGATGATTATTACGATGATGATGACTACTACGATGATGAAGATGATGGATATGAAGATGTAGTATTTGATGAAGAAGAGGAAGAAGCAGAGGCTAATTATAATAATGAAAATGATAGTGAAGATGACTACTATGAAGACGATGATTACGATTATTATGATGATGAAGAATACTATGATGACGAAGAATTTGATGATGAAGATGTAGAAGATGAGGAAGAAATTACAGAAGAAAAAATAGATCAACTTATAAGAAATAGTAGAAAAGGAAGAAAAAATAAAGAAGGAAAACAGGAAAAAGGATTATTTGGAAAACTATTTAAAAAATAAGGGAGGATTTTTTATATGATAAAAATAGAAAATGTATCAAAGTCATATGTAAAGGGCAAAAAGTCAATTGATGGTTTGAACTTGGAAATAAGAGATGGAGAGATATTTGGATTTTTAGGTCCAAATGGTGCTGGAAAAACAACAACTATAAAGATGATTACAGGAATATTAAATCCAGATGAAGGAGATATCTTAATAGATGGAAAAAGTATAACAAAACAGCCTCTAAAAGCAAAGAAAGAATTTGGTTTTGTTCCAGACAGCCCAGACATGTTTTTAAAACTAAAAGGAATTGAATATTTAAACTTTTTAGCAGATGTATATGAGTTACCAAATGAAAAAAGAAAAGAAAGAATAGAATATTTAACAAAGAAATTTGAAATATATGATAACTTAAATAGTGAAATACAAAGTTATTCACATGGTATGAGACAAAAAGTAGTTATTTGTGGTGCTTTATTAAATAACCCTAAGAATTGGATATTAGATGAGCCAATGACAGGATTAGACCCAAAATCATCTCATGATTTAAAAGAAATGATGAGAGAGCATAGCAAAAATGGAAATACAGTATTTTTCTCAACACATGTATTAGAAGTAGCAGAAAAACTTTGTGATAGAGTAGGTATTATAAATAAAGGAAAACTAGTATTTGTAGGTACTTTTGAAGAAATGAAAAATAAATTTAAAGAAAATAAATCTTTAGAAGATTTATTCTTGGAGATAACAGAAAATGAAGAGTAAAGTATTTAGTTTAACAAAAGTAATTTTAAAAAATTCTTTTCAAAATATGGAAACTGCTAAAAGTACAAACGAAAATAAAAATAAGAAATCAATAGGTATGATTATTTTATATGTTTTTGTATTTTTATATTTAGCAGGAATTATTGGTGTATTTAGTAATGGTTTAATAAAAGAATTAATGGTAATAAATCAAGAGCAGATGTTTTTAGGATTAATCTTACTTGTAATAGCAGGTTTTGTGCTAATACAAAGTATTTTCTCAGCAATAAATGTTCTGTATTATTCTAAAGACAATGAATATATTTTACCATTACCAATTAAACCTAGCCAAATTGTAGCTGCCAAAACTAATGTATTACTAATTACAGAGTATTTTATAGTAGCAATAATAGGTCTAATACCTTTAACAATATATGGAATACTTACTTCTGCAAGTATTTTATATTATATTTCTATGTTAATAGTATTAGTAACATTTCCAATTATACCAGTATTAATATCAAGTTTACTTGTATTAATTGTTATGAGTTTTGCTAAGTTTACTAAAAATAGAAATAGATTTCAATTAATTGCAACATTATTTATATTAATTGTTGTGTTTGCTTTATCTTTTACTATGAATGATAGTACAACAACACCAGAACAAATGGCACAAATGGTTATTAAAGCAAATGGAATGGTTGAAATGCTAAGAAATGCTTTCCCTACATTAGGTATGGCAATAGATAGTTTAACAAATGTAAGTTTAGGAAACCAAATATTAAACCTAGCTTTATTAGTTATTACTACAGCAGTTATTTATTTTGTTTATATATTAATTGGACAAAAGCTTTATTTAAAAGGTGCAGTTGGAAATTTAGCTAGTGGAAAGAAAACTAAAAAGAAATTAAATGAAGAAAAAGCTTTTAGAAAAAGCTCACTTTCTAAAACTTATATAGGAAAAGAATTTAAAACTTTACTTAGAAACCCAATATTTTTTGTGCAATGTGTACTTCCTGCAATTATTTTCCCAATATTAATAATTGGACTAACAATTATGGGAATGAAGGGTGAACAAAATGGAGTAGAGATGGATATTGCATCTATGATAACTAATAAAACTTCTATTTATTTAGGTATAGGAGTACTATGCGCAATACAGTTTTTCTTAATGTTTATATATATTTCAGCAACTGCAGTATCTAGAGATGGACAAAATGCAGTGTTTATGAAATACATACCAGTACCACTTATGAAGCAAATAGATTATAAAGTTTTTCCAAATATCGTTATGACTACTTTTATGAGTATTATTACAATTGTGATAGTAGAGTATTTATTTAGATTACCTATTATATATTTATTATTAATAACTATTGCATCAATTATAATGGGAATACTTCAAAGTTATATTTCTATTATTGTTGATTTAAGAAAACCAAAATTAGAGTGGAGTTCTGAATATGCAGTTGTTAAACAAAATATGAACTTAATTTGGCCAGTATTACTTGGACTATTAAATATTACAGTACTAATAGTTCTTACAGTAGTTATAGGAAATCTTATTAATAGTTATATTTTTATAGCTCTTATTGCAATTGTATATGCACTTTTAACAATAGCAACTAGAAACTATATAAAGAACAATACAAATAAATTATTCCAAAAGATTTACTAAATAAGGAAAAAAGAAAAATAAAAAGAAATAGAAAGAAAATAAAATTAAAGAGGCAAGCATGCTTCTTTTTTGTAATAAAAATTTGACATAAGGAAAAGAAAATGGTATAATTTGATTAGTCATAAGGAATAATTATGATTAAGAAAAATAAAATAAAAAGGTAAGGACTAAGCCTTACCAGTGGTTTTTGGAAAATTGCAGTCACTTTTTACAGGGATGACCGCAATTTTTTCTTTGCTAATAATTATTATGTAATTAAACATTTGGCAAAGTCCGAACTAAAAGTCCGAAGGCAAAGAACAAAAATGCTAATACCTAAGAAGAATAAAAAGATGCCCACATCACTCACCTCCTTCGAAGTATTTGCAACTATGTAGTTGCATTGTAGAAATAAAGAATATAATTCTTTACTTCTTAATACAACTATGTTGTCTAGGTGAGTGTTTCCAAAACCGATAAATGTATTATATAAGAAAATAAGATTGATGTCAATATAAAAATAAATTATTTGGTAAAATGTAATTAGCAGGTGATTAGTAAATAAAATGTAACCAAGTAGAGGGAAAAAATTATTTTTGATAATTTTCTTCTTCAAATACTTTTATACTTATTTTTGCTCTAGAACCCTTAGATACTTTTGCTTTACTTTTTATTATTTTTAATTTTCTTTCCGCGAAAAATGTCGAAAATTGCGATGAAAAGTTTGGAAAAATGTGTAAAAAAGGTTTACATATTTTAAAATTTGCAGTATAATAAAAAGGTATTCTATTTAATCCAAAAGGCTTTCTAATTTTTAAATTCTTTAACTTTTTTTGGAAATTTTGGAAAAATTCGAGATTTAAATTTTCACACAGAATAAAAATAAATATGAATAAAATGAATCGGAAAAATTTTAGATTAAAATATTAAAATAGTAAGAAATAAATTAAAAATAAAATCGAACGGAACAGTACAATTATTAGTAAATGAGATTATACAAAAGAGTAGTATTAAAATTATCTCCTTTCTAAGCAATATTTACGAAAAAATAAGACTAAAATAAGATTAAGAATAAATATAGAAAAATAAAAAATAGAAAATTAAAAAAGAAAGTCTTTGGCTAAATAGAATATAAAATATTATTAAATATATAAAATTGTAATCCAAGTATTTGGATTTTTTTATTGAAAAAATTAATTGGATTTAATATAATTATAAAAAAGTTTAGGAGAATAATATGGAAATAAAAGAAATAGCTGAAAAAATATATGATAGTGGTGGAAGACTTTATTTAGTAGGTGGAGCAGTACGAGATAAAATGCTTGGAAGAAAAAATTATGATGAAGATTATTGTGTAGTAGGTCTAGATAGTTCTGAATTTAAAGGTCTTTTTCCTGAAGCTAAATTAGATGGAAAATCATTTCCAGTGTATAGAATGAATGGATGTGAATTTGCACTAGCTAGAAAAGAGAAAAAAGTAGGAGTAGGTCATAAAGAATTTGAAGTTTTATCTAATTCTTCTATTACTTTAAAAGAAGATTTGGAAAGAAGAGATATAACAATAAATGCAATGGCAGAAGATGTTTTAAGTGGAGAAATATTTGATTACTTTGGCGGAAAAGAAGATTTAGAAACAGGGGTAATTAGAGCTATAAGTTCGCATTTTTCTGAAGATCCTTTAAGAGTATATAGAGTTGCAAGATTTAGTTCTGTTTTAGGATTTAGTGTAGATAAAGAAACAATTAAAATGATGAATAGTTTAAAACCAGAACTTATATATTTATCTAAAGAAAGAGTATTTGAAGAATTAAAAAAAGCTTTGTCAAGTAATGAACCATCAATATTTTTTAATGTGCTAAGAGAGGCTGATGTTTTAGATGTACATTTTAAACCAATATATAAGCTAATAGGAGCATTGCAACCTAAGGAGTATCATCCAGAAGGTGATGCATATAATCATACAATGATTTGTTTAGATAAATCATGTGAGTATACATCTGATTTAAAGATACGTTTTAGTGTATTAGTACATGATTTAGGAAAAGGAGAAACACCAAAAGAAGAATACCCACATCATTATGGACATGAAGAAAGAGGAGTAGAAATAGTTAAGAAATTTTCTAATGATTTGGGTGTGCCTAATGCTTGGAGAAAATGTGGAATGGTTGCTTGCCAAGAACATATGAGAGGTGGAATATTTAATAGAATGAAACCTTCTAAAAAAGTAGATTTTATAGAAAGAGTAGATAAATCATATTTAGGTTTAGAAGGTCTTCAAATAGTAGTAAATTGTGATAAAGGTGGAAGAGCAGAAGGCGATATAGATTTCTTATCTATAGGCAAAAAATGTTTAGAGTCTGTAACAGCATCTATGGTTTCTAAAAAATATAATTTAAAACCAGGAATAGCTTTAGGAAAAAAACTAAGAGAAGAAAGAATTTCGTGGATGAAGAATTTGACAAAATAGCTAAATGATGGCATAATAGATAACGTTAGAAATGTAGAAAGAAGGGTATTTTATGAATAAATATTATTTTACATCAGAAAGTGTAACAGAAGGACATCCAGATAAATTATGTGATTATATTTCTGATAGTATATTAGATAGTTATTTAGAATTAGATAAAAATGCAAGAGTAGCAGTAGAAACATTTGCATCAGAAAATAAAATAACAATAGCAGGGCAAGTAACAGCAAATGGAGAAGTAGATATAGAAAAATTAGTAAGAGAAAAAATTAAAGAAATTGGTTATGATAATGAAAAAACCGATATTGATTATAGAACTTGCAAAATAGATATAAATATAACAAAACAAAGTCCTGATATAGCATTAGGAGTAGATGTAGGAGGAGCAGGAGACCAAGGAATAATGTTTGGTTATGCATGCTCAGATACAGAAGAATACATGCCATATGCAATATCTATGGCACATAAATTAGCTAAAAGATTAACAGATGTAAGAAAAGAAGGAATTTTAGATTATTTAAGACCAGATGGGAAGACACAAGTAACAGTAGAATATGAAGAAGATACACCAAAAAGAATAGAAACAATATTAATATCTACTCAGCATTTAGAAGAAGTAACGCAAGAAAAATTAAGAGAAGATATAATAAGAGAAGTAGTAGATAATGTTGTTCCAAAAAATATGATAGATGAAAATACAAAAATATATGTAAATCCAACAGGAAGATTTGTAATAGGAGGACCTTTAGGAGATACTGGATTAACTGGAAGAAAGATAATAGTAGATACATATGGAGGATACGCTCGTCATGGAGGAGGATGTTTTTCAGGAAAAGATCCAAGCAAAGTAGATAGAAGCGCTGCATATATGCTTCGTCATATTGCAAAAAATCTTGTTGCAAATGGTTATTGTAAAAAATGTGAAATACAAATATCATATGCAATAGGAATGAAAGAACCATTATCTATTTATATTAATACATTTGGAACAGGAATAAAGAAAGAAGAAGAATTAGTAGAGTTAGTAAAAGAAAAATTTGACTTAACACCAGATGGAATTATAAAATATTTAGACTTAAAAAGACCAATATATGAAAAAACAACAAATTATGGACATTTTGGTAAAAAAGACTTACCATGGGAAAAAATTATAAAGATGTAAAAATAATAAAAAATAAATTAATAAATAATAAATAATAAATAAGTTGTAACGAATAAGCTATGATAAATTGACAGTAGAGCATTTTAGTGATAATATATAAATACATATTATTTTTGGAAAGAGGAGAATTATGAAAAAGATTAATATCATTTAATGTATCTCCTTGAAAGAAGTTCTGTAAAAGTAGTTGAATGGAGGCTAAAATGTTGCAGAACGAAATTGCTAGAAAATGTGCAGAAGATATTCTTAAGAATGATAAAAAGTCACGAGTACGGAATGTAATGTGGATTTTACAACTGTTTTTGGGACAAGTAAGAACAAAGGAGGAATATCAAGCTCTAGTAAGTGTTAGAGATTTCCCTAATTATATTTGGGGCAAAGAAGCTGTAGATAGAATCGTTAGAGGACTTTTAACAAAAGCTTCTGTTAGAAATCAAATTATTGATTTCTATAAGAATGGCGGGTATTCCAAACTTAGAGAAGAGCTTATAAAAACAAGTTATGAAACAGATATACCAATTTGGCTAGTTGTGCATAACAAAGCTCTTGAGAAAAACAAAGTTTATCCACTGATTTGTAGTATAGACAATCACTATAATTGCATTGTTCTAGTTATTAATGAGATTTAAATCTCAAAAAAATAGAAGAATCTAGATTAATTTTTAGGTTCTTCTATTTTTGTTCACAAAAAATTTACAAAAAATGGGAGAAATAACAGGTAAAACCTTTGACTTTATTATTATAGAAGTGATATAATTAATTACGCACTTATTGTAGAATGAGGCTAGGATAAAGAGGATGTATCCTTTTTTGAAAGCCTCGCAAAAGGTGCTATTCTGCAAAACGAGACATTTGGAGGTCTAAATGGAGCAGAATGAAATTACTAGTGAATTGATGGAAGGATTTGAGGATGTAGGTTCTTCTACTCCAAAAGTTGAGCCTGATGAAGTAGGAAGGCTTATTAATGAAAGGTATCCTTGGCAATTAAATGACACCGAAAGACTGTATGATGGTGGTAAGCTTACGGCATCACTTGAAACAGAAGAAAAGGTCAAATTAACTGAAAGAGATAGCTTTCTATGTTGGCTTGCTGACAGACCACAAAGGCTTTATGATGGTAAATCTTTGGTAGACTTTATATCAATAATTGATTCATATTCTACAATAAATAATTTATGGAAACTTTTAAAAGAGTTCTATGAAGATGGAGAATATGAAGAAATTACAAAGGAACTAATGAAGCACGAAGATCGTGCAACTGAAATTCCTTTGATTATTGTTGTTGAAAGTCAAGAAGATGAAAGACCAGTCCATAGCGAAGTCCGAGAGGTTTGGTTTGACAAGCTAAACAAGAAAAAATCCGTCATTGTACTAGTAATTGACAAAAGCAAGATTTTGTCAATGGAACAAGAGTAATTGTTCTAAACTTAAGATTGCTTTAGGCACAAAGTTAAAACCCAAGCATATTGCTTGGGTTTTAACTAATCCTTTTTACTGTTTTTTGGGACGGGGTCAAAAAACAGCATTAAATTTCTATAATTTTTAAATTAAATTTATCTTCAAAAACTTTCTTTTTAGCAATATATTCTTTAGTTTTAAAACCTTTAACGTCAATAACTTCAGTAGAGCCGTCTTTGTTAAAGATAATAAAATCAGGTTTATATTTTAAACCAGGTGCTAATATAAAAATTGGTTGTAAACAAAAACCATTTATTTCTCCGGCTTTTAATTTTAATTTTAATTCACAATAAAAATCAGCTTCTTTTTGGCTATCAAATGTATGACCATCTATAGAAACCTTATTTGCTCTGTATTTACTTTTCTTTGTTTGTTTACTATTAGTAAAATTTTTATAATCTTCAATAGTCCAGTGTTCCATGATTTTCTCCTTTTGTTTAATTTATTTAGTATTATATATAAAAATAGTAAAATGTGCAAGTAAGAAAAACGAAAAATAAAATGAGAAAAATAAAAAATATAGGAAAGTAATGAAAAGTAAAAAAGAAAAAATAAAATAATTGTAGATTTTTGTATTATGTTGTATAATGTGGATACTAAAATTAAGAAAAGAGGTAAATTATGCGGAAATAGTTTTATATATGGAAAAACGTATGCCAATAGAGAACATAAAGGAAAAAGCTTGTTAAAGTGGGTAGATAATTATGTTTTAGTAGATATAGAAACAACTGGATTATCACCAAGAACAGATGAAATAATAGAAATAGGAGCAATTAAAGTAAAAGAAAATAAGATAGTTGATACATTTGATACTCTTCTTAAAATAGATAGAAAACTAAGCTATTTCATTACAAACCTGACAGGAATAACAAATGAGATGTTAGAAGAAGGAGAAGAGCAAGAAGAAGCATTAGAAGAATTTGTAAATTTTGCAGGAAAAGAAATAATAATGGGTCACAATGTTAATTTTGATATTAACTTTATCTATGATAAATGTCAGTCTTATTTAGATTATTATTTATCCAATGATTTTGTAGATACTATGAGGATTGCAAAACATATACTTCCTAATGTTAGAAACTATAAATTAGGAACTTTAGCAGATTACTTTGATGTGGATTACAGAAATGCTCATAGAGGTTTAACTGATGTTGAGATAACTTATGAGGTATATAACAAGATGAAAGAATTAGCTAAAAAATAGGAGGAAATATGATACCAGAATTTTTAATAGAAATGTTAGAAAAACAATATGGAAAAGAATTAAGTAAAAAGATAATAGAAGGATATAGTGTAGAAAGAAAAGTAACATTTAGAGTAAATACCTTAAAGGCTAATGCTTGTGATGTAGAAAAAATACTTAATGAAAATGGAATTGAATATAAAAAAGTTCCTTTTTATAAAGATGCTTTTATAATAGAGAATGTAAGAGAAGAGGTAATACGTGAACTTGATATTTATAAAAATGGAGAAATTTATATGCAAAGTTTATCTTCGATGCTTCCTCCAATTATATTAAATCCAAAAGAAAATATGGATATATTAGATATGGCAGCAGCACCTGGGGGAAAGACAACTGAAATTGCAGCATTAGTAGAAAATAAAGCAAGGATAACAGCAGTAGAGATGAACAAAATAAGAGCAGAAAAATTAAAATACAATCTAGAAAAACAAGGAGCGAACTCAGTATATGTTATGGAACAAGATGCAAGAAGAATAGATGACTTTTTTTCTTTTGATGAAATCTTGTTAGATGCTCCATGTTCTGGAAGCGGAACAATAAATGTAAATGATAAAAAATTAGAAAAGATATTTACAAAAGAACTTATAAAAAAATCAGTTAAATCACAAACAGCTTTATTAAGAAAAGCAGTTAATATATTAAAAAAAGGAAGTGAGATGGTTTATTCTACTTGTTCAATCTTGCAAGAAGAAAATGAAAATATAATAGAAAATATATTAAAAACAGGTAAAGTAGAGCTAGTAGATATAGATTTTACAGGAATTGAAGAATTACCAAAACTTCCAACTAAGGTTAAAGGAACTTTATGCGTTATGCCAAATGAAGAGTATGAAGGATTTTTCGTTGCAAAATTAAGAAAAAAATTTAATTAATTACAAAAACAACTTAAATTCTTAAAATTTCTTAAATTAACTTGTAAAAAAAAATCAGTAATAGTATAATTGTGATGATTTTCATAAAGATAAAAGGATAAAAGAAAGTACAAAATTAGAAACAAAAGTAAAGAGAGGTAAATAAAATGGCAAAGAAAAAAGGAAGAAAATTAAAAGCATTTGGGATTGCAGTTTTAGTTTTATTAATTCTACTTGCGATTATAGTAGGAGGAACATTTTGGTTTGTAAGTAGTAAACTTGGAAAAATGCAACAAGTTGATTTAGATGAAAATGATTTAAATGTATCAGCACAAGCTGCTGAGAGTTTATCTAATTTTAGAAATATTGCAATATTTGGAATTGACTCAAGAGAAGATACTTATTCTAAAGGTAATAGAAGTGACTGTATAATAATTGCAAGTATGAATAATGATACAAAAGAAGTAAAATTAGTATCTGTATATCGTGATACTTATGTACAAATAGAGGGTCATGGCTTAGATAAAATAACACATGCTTATTCTTATGGAGAAGCTCCACTTGCTATTAAAACTTTAAATACTAATTTTGATTTAAATATAACAGAATTTGTAACAGTTAACTTTGATGCTGTAAAAGAAATTGTAGATGATATTGGTGGAATTAGTATGAATATTACTTCAGAAGAAGTATCTCAAATACCTGGATTAACAAAAGCTGGAACTTATAATTTAACAGGAGAACAAGCTTTAGCATATGCAAGAATTAGACATGCAGAAGGTGGAGATTATAAAAGAACAGAAAGAATGAGAGATGTATTAACAGCTGTGTTAAATAAAGTAAAAACATTTAGTATAAGTGAACTAAATAAATTTATTGATGAAGTACTACCAAAAGTATATACTAATATAACAGCTGGAGATGTGTTTAGTATGATACCAAGTTTAGCTAGTATAAAAGTAACAGATAGTATTGGTTGGCCATATGAAACAAGAGGAATAACATTAGATAGATGGTATGGTGTTCCTGTAACATTAGAAAGTAATGTAACAAGATTACATCAAGAGGTATTTGGAGAAAATGATTATGTACCATCAGATACAGTAAAACAAATAAGCCAAGATATTATAGATAAGACAGGATATAGTGAATAGAGATGAATAATAATATTAAGATAAATATATTAAGAGTAATACTTATAATTTTATTAATTGGGACATTTAGTATTATATTTGGTTTTTCTAGCCAAGACTCTGAAAAGTCAAGTGGGATTAGTAGAAAAGTAACTGAAATTATAACAAATCCTATAAAATCTATACAAGAGAAACCACAACAGGAAAAAGAGCAAATTCTTTCTAGAATTGAAAGTGTTGTAAGAAAAATAGCACATTTTTCTATTTATACAGTAGTTGGATTTTTGCTTATGGCATTATTTAGTACTTATAAATTAGAAGAGATGAATAGATTTTCTTATAGTTTAATAATAGGAGTCATTTATGCATCATCTGATGAAATACACCAATGTTTTACTCCAGGAAGAGGACCACAAATTACAGATGTAATAATAGATACTATGGGTGTTTTACTTGGAATACTTCTTGTTATATTAGTTATAAAAATATATAAAAAGATAGTATCAAAAGACAAAAAGCAACAAAATATTACAAAATGTAACAATTAATGACTAAAATGTAAAAAATAAAAATAATAATACTTCCTAATTGTGTTAGAATAAAAAGAAAATAAGGCACATGAGGGGAGTATTTTTGTGGTCAAAATAGCGATTTTTGATAATGAGAAAAGTTAAGAATGAAAAATTTAATGGTGAAATGAATTCTATTGCTAAAAAATAGTATTTTTGAAATTATGTATTTAAAGGAACTTTTCGACCCAAAAAGTCAAATTTTTTAAAATGTGAATAATTTTGTAAAAAAAGGTTGAAAAGTTTTTTACTTAATAATATAATTATTGAGAATTAAAAGAGGGAGAAAAAATGATAAAATTTGTACAAAAACATAGAAATGTGTATTTAAGAATTTTTGATGTTATAATTATTGTTGCTAGCTATTATTTAGCAGAGGTTATAATAGGAGATAGACTATTATTAACACCAGAAATGAATAGAAAAGTTATAAATTCTATTATTTTAGCGGTTATAGTTTATGAGGCGATACTTCATATATTTAAAACATATAAAAATATCACAAGGTACGAAAATGGAAATGATTATCTAATTTATGTCTTAGCCTGCTTAATTTCTTGTACCATTATGGTATTTTTTAATATCTTAAATATTATAGATACAGTAGATGAAAGAACAAATTTAATAGCTTCTCTAATTATTGTAACTACAATTATTGGATACAGAGTATTTTTAAGAATGATATTAACAGATGCACATAGAGGAAGAGAAGATAATAGTAATAAAAGAAATGTGTTAATAATTGGAGCAGGTGAAGCTACTAAAATATTAATTCATACTATAAAAAATAGTATGAATGATGCTTATAATATAGTAGGTTTAATTGATGATAATACAAATAAAGTTAACTATGCTATATCTGGAAATAAAATTTTAGGAACAAGATATGATATTCCAAGAATTTGTAAAGAAAAAAATGTTGAAATAATATTTTTTACAATTTCTAATATATCTAATGAAGACAGAAAAGCTATTTTAGAGATTTGCCAAGAAACAGGTTGTAGAGTAAGAATACTTCCAGGTACTAAAGAGCTTATTAAAAACAAACCAATTATGCAAAGCTTTAGAAATGTCCAAATTGAAGATTTACTTGGAAGAGATCCTATAAAACTTGATAATAAGAATATAAAGAAACTTATTGAAAATAAAGTTGTCTTAGTTACAGGTGGAGGGGGATCTATTGGTTCAGAGCTATGCAGGCAAATTATAAAGTTTAAACCTTCAAAGCTTGTAATTGTTGATATTTATGAAAATAATCTTTATGATATAGAACAAGAATTAAAATTTAATTATCCTAAAATAGAGATAGATGCAATTGTTGCAAGTGTAAGAGACAAAAATAGACTAAATGAAATATTTGAAGAGTTTAGACCTTATTTAGTATTTCATGCAGCAGCTCATAAGCATGTTCCGCTAATGGAAACTAGTCCATTGGAAGCTATTAAAAATAATGTTTTTGGAACTTACAATGTAGTAAATTGCGCAGATGAATATAAAGTAAAAAGATTTATTTTAATTTCAACAGATAAAGCAGTTAATCCAACAAATATTATGGGAGCTACAAAACGTTTATGTGAGCTTATTATACAAGCTAAGAATAAAGTAAGTGAAACTCAGTATGCAGCAGTTCGTTTTGGTAATGTTTTAGGAAGTAATGGTTCTGTTGTTCCATTATTTAAAAAACAAATTGCAAATGGTGGACCAGTAACTGTAACTCATAAAGATATTACTAGATTTTTTATGACTATACCAGAAGCGGTATCACTTGTACTTCAAGCAATGAGCTATGCCGAAGGTGGAGAAATATTTGTTTTAGATATGGGTGAACCTGTTAAAATCTATGATATGGCTGTTAAATTAATAAAACTTTCTGGCTTAGAGCCAGGTGTTGATATTCAAATTAAAATTACAGGTTTAAGACCAGGTGAAAAACTATATGAAGAGCTTTTAATGTCAGAAGAAGGCTTAACTGAAACTAAACATGATAAGATCCATGTTGCTAAGCCATGTGATATCAATATGACAAAGATTAAAGAAAAATTAACTGTTTTAAGAAAACTAGTAGACACAAACGACAATGAGAATAAAGATGAAATAAAGAAAGTAATACATGAAGTTGTGCCAACTTATAGAGAACTAAAAAAAGAAGAATAGGGGAATTAAATTGAAAAAGAAAAGGATATATTTTGCTATTAAGAGAATATTAGATATTATTTTATCAATAATTGTATTAATTATACTATGTCCATTTCTAGTAATATTTTCTATTATAATAAAAATAGAATCAAAGGGACCAGTTCTTTTTAAACAAAAAAGAGTGGGTAAAAACAAAAAATTATTTACCATTTATAAATTTAGAACAATGAGGACAGATACACCTAAAGATATGCCCACACACATGTTAAAAAATGCTGAAAATTATATTACTAAGTTTGGCAATATAATGAGAAAAACTAGCATTGATGAGCTTCCACAATTATTTAATATTCTAAAGGGAGATATGTCAATTATTGGACCAAGACCAGCTTTATGGAATCAAGATGATTTAATAAAGGAAAGGGATAAATATCATGCAAATGATATTAGACCAGGGCTAACAGGTTGGGCACAAGTAAATGGTAGAGATGAGTTAGAAATACCTGTTAAAGCGAAATATGATGGTGAATACGTAGAAAAGATGTCTTTATGGTTTGATATAAAAATATTTTTTAAGACTATTATAAATGTATTTAAACATGAAGGAATAGTTGAAGGTAAAAAAGAATAGAGAGGATTTTATGGAAGAAGAAATAATTCTTATTACTGGAGCAGGTGGATGGCTAGGAAGTGAACTAACTCTTCAATTATTAAAACAAGGAAGAAAAGTAAGAGCTTTTAATAGAAATCTAACGAAATCATTAGAACAATTAAAAAATGATTATGGAGATTTATTAGAGATTGTAATTGGAGATATATTAGATAGTCAAAATTTAGAAAAAGCATTTAAAGGGATAAATGAAGTATATCATCTAGCAGCCAAAGTCCACTATATTCCAACTAATAAAAAAGAGGAAGAAGAGTTTTATAAAATAAATACAGATGCTACTCAAAATATATTTAAATATTGTTTGAAATATAATGTGAAAAGGGTAATGTTTTTTAGTAGTGTTTCTGTTTTCAAAAACAGTAATAAAATGATTTTTGAAAATTCTAAAAAAGATCCAGAAACGATATATGGTAAAAGTAAGTTAAAGGCTGAAAAGCTTGGAAAAGAATATTATAAAAAATACAATTTACCAATTACAATAATAGAGCCAGTTACTGTCTATGGAGAAGGGGATATTGGAAATTTTGCAAAGTTAGAAAGAATGGTAAAAAAAGGTATAGTAATTTTCTTTGGAAAACAAGAAAATAAAAAAACAATAATTTATTATAAAGATTTAATTAATATGGTTATAGAAATTGCAAAAGATAGTATAACCATTGGTAGAAGTATAATTTGTGGAACTGAAACGTTATCTGTTAAGGAAATTTATAATATATTAATAAATAAACAAAGTAAAAAAGTAATAAGAATAAAAATACCAGAATTTTTTACGAAACTAATAATTAAAATTTGTAAATTTTCAATATTAAAGAAAATTGGTAGAAAGGTAAAATCTTTAACAGAAAATAGTGAATTTGATTTAAAAGAATGTGAAAAATATTTAGAAAATAAAAAAACTACTTTTGAAAGTTTTGAATTGAAAGACAATCAAACAAAAAAGGTTTTATTTGTGGCAACTGTAACAAATCATATTAAAACCTTTCATATACCATATTTAAAATGGTTTAAAGAACAAGGATATGAAGTGCATGTTGCAAGCAATGGAAATGAAAAAATAGAATATTGTGATAAACATTTTAATTTACCTTTTGAAAGATTTCCTTTAAAGTCAGGTAATTTTAAAGCGTATAAAGAATTAAAAAAAATTATTAATAACAATAATTATAAAATTATTCATTGCCATACACCAGTCGGCGGTGTATTAACTAGATTGGCAGCAAGAAAAATAAGAAAAAAAGGAACAAGAGTTATCTATACTGCTCATGGATTCCATTTCTATAAAGGAGCACCTCTACTTAATTGGTTAATTTATTATCCTGTTGAAAAGATATGTGCAAGATGGACAGACTGTTTAATAACTATAAACGAAGAAGATTATAATTTAGCTAAAACTAAATTTAAGGCAAAAGAAGTAGAACTTATTAATGGTGTCGGAGTAGATGAAAATAAATTTAATTTTATAATGTTAGATTCTGAAAAAGAAAAAATTAGACAAACATTAAATTTAAAAAAAGATGATTTTGTTTTAATACAAGTTGGAGAATTAAATAAAAATAAGAATCAAATTATGACAATAGAAGCAATGAAAAAAATAATAGAAACAAACAAAAATGTAAAATTGTTGTTAGTAGGAAAAGGAAATTTAAAGGAATATTATGAGGAAAAGGTAAAAGAATATCATTTAGAAAATAATGTGTTTTTGTTAGGATATAGAAAGGATATTCCTAAACTATTAAAAATTTCTGATTGTTTAATATCTACTAGTAAAAGAGAGGGGTTACCAGTAAATTTAATAGAAGCAGCTATGAGTGGAATACCTATTATTGCTACTAATTGTAGAGGGAACAGAGAGATAGCCAAAAGAGTAATAGATATTGATGATACAAATGGACTTTGCGAAAATATAAAAAGATGTGTGGAAAATAAAAAAGATTATATATGTGAGGATATAGATAAATACAAAATAAAAAATATATTAAAAAAGATGGAAGTAATATATAATGAAAAAATAAACTAATTAATATAAAACAAAATTATGAAGATGGGAGAGTAAAATGAAGATTTTGATTCATATAATGTCTATGCAAAAGGGTGGAGCAGAAAGAGTCGTTGCTAACTTATCTAATTATTTTGCACAAACTGATGATATAATATTAGTAACAACATTAAAAGAAAATGTGGAATATAATTTAGATAAAAATATTCAGGTATATAGTCTGTATAACAAAACTAAAAAGAAAAATAAGCTATCCAGATTAATGTCAAAGATATCATTGAACAATTTAAATAAAATGAAAAAAATCATAAATGCAATAAAACCTGATGTCATTTTAGGATTTTTACCAGAGCCATCTTTCCGATTACTTGTATTAAAGAAGTTTGTAAAAAAGATAAAAAGTATTCCAATAATTATCTCTGTGCGAAATGATCCAAAAATCGAATATCACAATAAAATTATACATTTTATTATGCAAAAATTATATCCAATAGCAGAAGGTTTTGTTTTTCAAACTCAGGAGGCTAAAAACTATTTTAAGAAAATTTTAAATTGTAAAACTATAGTTATTGCAAATCCTATTTCTCAAGAGTTTATAACAGAAAGATATTCTGGTGAGAGAGAAAAGAAAATAGTAACAGTAGGAAGGTTAGAAAAACAGAAAAATCAAAAATTGCTCATAAAAGCATTTGGAGAAATTCACAAAAAATATCCTGATTATATATTGGAAATATATGGTGAAGGAAAATTAAAATATGAATTAATGAACTATATTAAAGAAATGAATTTATCTAATTGTGTGTTTTTAAAAGGAAAAACAGACAGTATTAAAGAAAAAATATATAAAGCAAAGGCGTTTGTATTGTCTTCAAATTATGAAGGAATGCCAAATGCACTTATGGAGGCTTTGGCTCTGGGAGTACCATGTATTTCAACTGATTGCCCTTGTGGTGGACCAAGAGAACTAATACAAAATAATGTAAATGGAATATTGGTGGAAAACAATAATTGCGAAGAAATGGTTAAAGCTATTTATAATGTTATCGAAAATGAAAAATTAAATAAAACTTTAAGTGTAAATTCAAATAATATGAAAGAAGAATTCTTAATTTCAAAAATTGCAGATAAGTGGAAAAAATTTATTAATGAAATAAGGGAGAATTAAATGAAAATTATATTTTGCTTAGGTGGTTTAACAAAAGGTGGAGCAGAAAGAGTAGTAGTTAATCTTAGTAATAAATTATGTGCGAAACATGAAATTGTAATTATTGGAGATATAACAAAAATTGAATATGATATAGATAAAAAAGTTAAAATTAGATCAATAGTTAGCAAAAATAGAAGTAAAAACTTTTTTATTTCTAATATTAAGAGACTTGTTAATATGTATAAAATAATATTGGAAGAAAGTCCTGATATAATTATTGCTTTTTTGAAAGAACCTACAGCTAGAGTTTTATTTTTAAAAAAATTTTTTGCTAAAATTCGTAGAATTCCTTTGATTATTTCGGTACGAAATGATCCAAATAGTATTTTTAATAATGCAATAAATAAATTAGCTGTAAAATTTTTGTATGATGAAGCAGATGGTTATATATTTCAAACAAATGAAGCAAAAGAATATTTTATAGAAAGTATTCAAAAAAAATCAATAATTATTCCTAACCCAATTAATCCTGAATTTGTATGTGAACCTTGGTCAGGGAAAAGAGATAGCACGATAGTTACAGTTGGAAGATTATCAGAAGAAAAAAATCAAAAATTATTGATAGATGCTTTTGCAAAAATTACAGAGAAATATGATAAGTATCAATTGTTAATTTATGGAGATGGTGGAAAAAAAGAGGAATTATTACAGTATGTAGAAAGCCTTAAATTAGATAATAAAATCTTTTTTAAAGGGGTAGTTAATAATATTAAAGATGAAATATATAAAGCAGGAATGTTTGTACTTTCATCTAACTTTGAAGGAATGCCAAATGCTTTAATGGAAGCTCTTACAATGGGAATTCCTTGCATTTCAACAGATTGCCCTTGTGGAGGACCTAAATTTTTAATACAAACAGGGAAAACAGGATTGCTAGTTCCAATAAAGGATGTAAATGAATTAGCAAAAGCAATGACAATCTTTATAGAAGATAAAAAATTTGCGAATCAATTAGGGAAAAACGCAAATGAAGCAATGAAAATGTTAAGTCCAGATATTATTAATGAAAAATGGGAAAAATATATTTATAAAATATTAGAGGAGAACAAAGGATGAATGATTTTGATTATATTTCAATTATCATAATATATATATTAATTTTATGTATAATAGTTTTAACAAAAATAATTGATATAAGAAAGAGTAAAAGAAAAATTAAAATGATAGATTTCTTGGATTTTTATTATATATTAATTTTCTTTATTACACCAATCTTATGTTTAATCCAAATAAGAAATGGTACAATGTCTACATATCAAAGAAATTTGTTTATGACAACTGATGCTAGATATTTTTTAATTGTTTTGTTGTTAGCAATAATTGGATATATATTTATACATTTAGGTTATAGGATAAAAATAATTGGCAAAGGTATTAAAAACATAGATGTAAAAAATAAAAAATTTTTTATGGTTTCTGTGTTATTAATGTGTATTGGAACAGGAGCATTACTCTTATGGACTAAAGCATATGGAATGCCTTGGGATATTTTCCCATATGCATCTCAAATTAGAAGTGGAGTGGTAGAGATCTATAATCCTTTTACTTTTGTAAAGCCTTTTTGCTATTTTTCTGTTATAGCAACATATAATTTTATTATTATATGGGAGAGTAAAAAGTGGAAATTAAATTTTTCAGTTAGTCTTTGTTTGGCAATTTCTATTTTTTCTAGTATAATTTTTTTAATTGCAAACGATGGAAGAATGTTAATGTTAATTTATGTGTTAGTTCCACTAATATATTTTTTATTAAAAAGAAAAAGAAAGATTCCAATAGTAAAATTGGCTATAATAAGTATTTTAATGTTATTAATTGTCGGAAATATTGATAAGTTTACTTATTTAATTAGAAATCATGAAAAATCAACTAGGGAAACTAATGATTCTATCAGTTCAATTATTGTTGATGAATTTAGCTATACTTATTCGAATAGTGTGAATTTTTTATATATGAAAGAAAAAGGTATAATACAAGGATTTACAGAACTTAATGATTTATACAATATTATTTTTTCATGGATACCAGAAAGATTTACCCCTGACAATGTTGTAACATTATTTGAAAGAAATACAAGTTATTATGATAATGCATCAGGTACTTTACCAACTGATCTTATAACAGCATCTTTATATAAATTTGGCTATATAGGTATATTCATAATTCCTGTATTAGTTGGAATATTAATACGTATATTAGATGAATACTTCCAAAAAAATACAGATTCATTTAACCAAATGTTTTTTATATTGGTTTCAATATATCTTCCATTAAGATTAGTTGCGTATTATGATTTATCTAACATATTATTTGGATGTTTTTATATTATTATTTCTTATATACTAGTAATAATGAGTAATAAAAATAGGGGAGGAAAAATAGAAAATGAGTGTACTATCGAAGATTAATCAAATAGGACTATTAAATTGGATACCAGATAAACAATATTTACAAATAAAATATAGATTAAAAATGAATAAGAAATTAAATTTAGATAATCCACAAACATACAACGAAAAATTACAATGGCTAAAACTGTACGATAGAAATCCAATTTATTCTAAATTAGTAGATAAATATGAAGTACGAGAAATAATAAAGAAAAAAATAGGTGAAGAATACTTAATCCCTTTGTTGGGGGTATATGAAAAATTTAATCAAATAAATTTTGAAAGTTTACCAAATCAATTTGTGATAAAAACAACTCATGATTGTGGAGGGATTGTTATATGTAAAGACAAGAGTGAATTTAATCAACAAGAAGCACGAAAGAAAATTGAGCATCATTTAAGAAAAAATTATTATTATATGCATAGAGAATGGCCATATAAGAATGTTAAGCCAAGAATTATAATTGAAAAATATATGGTAGATGAATCCGGAACAGAATTAAAAGATTATAAATTTTTTTGCTTTGATGGTGAACCTAAATTAATGTTTGTTGCAACAGATAGAGGTGTTGATACAAGATTTAACTTTTATGATATGAATTTTAAAAAAATGAACTTACAGCAACATTATAAAAATTCAAACAAAGAGATAGATAAACCTAAAAATTTTGACACAATGATAAGGATAGCAAAAAAATTAAGTGAAAATTTGCCTCATATAAGAGTGGATCTTTATGATGTTAATGGCCATATATATTTTGGTGAACTGACTTTATATCACTTTAGTGGTTTGGAAAAATTTGATCCAGAAGAGTATGACTTAATTTTAGGAAAAGAGCTGAAACTTCCAGAGAAAAGAGGAAAATGTTGAAAAAATATATAAAAGAAACAACTAAATTTGAAAGGAAATATTATGCAAAAAAGTCTAATTAAAATATTAAGTTATATAAAACAACCAAGTAAAATAATTTTATATTTGATGGATAAAAATTTTATGTTTTTTTTAGATGATAAAAAATATTTGAAAATAAAATATTATTTAAAAATGAAAAAAAAGCTAAATTTAGAAAACCCTCAAACTTTTAATGAAAAATTACAATGGCTAAAACTATACGATAGAAATCCAGAGTATACAAAGATGGTAGATAAGAATGAAGCTAAAAAATATGTATCTAAAATAATTGGAGAAGAGTATATTATACCTACATTAGGACTATATAATAATTTTGATGAAATAAATTTTGAAAAACTGCCAAATCAATTTGTTATAAAATGCACACATGATTCAGGTGGAAATATAATATGTAAAGATAAAGAAAAATTGAATATGAAAGTAGCAAAGAAAAAGATAGAGAAATGTTTAAAACAAAATTATTATAATTTGGGGAGAGAATGGCCATATAAAAATGTAAAACCTAGAATTATAATTGAAAAATATATGGCAACAGAAAAACAACCAGAATTAATAGATTATAAATTCTTTTGTTTTAATGGTGAGCCCAAATTTATATATGTTTCTGAGGGGTTAAGTAATCATAAAACTGCAAAAATAAGTTTTGCAGATATGGATTACAAAAAAACAGAATTCTATAGAAAAGATTATAGGGCATTTGATAAACTTCCTTCTAAACCTAAAAATTTTGAAAAAATGAAAGAATTAGCAAAAAAATTAAGCAAAAACATACCTTTTGTTAGGGTAGATTTTTATGAGATAGAAAATAAAGTGTTTTTTAGTGAATTAACTTTTTACCCTTGTGCAGGATATGTACCATTTGAACCAGAAAAATATGATGAAATTTTAGGTGATATGTTAGAATTGCCAAAAGAAAAGAGAGAAGAAAAATGAGAAGTAAAAAGGCAGTAAAAAATATAATAACTTCATTACTACAACAAGTTGTAACAGTAATTTGTGGATTAATAGTACCAAGAGCAATTATAGGGACTTTTGGCTCAAGTGTAAATGGACTAGTATCATCAATTACACAGTTTCTAGGGTATATAACGCTTATGGAAGCAGGAATTGGCCCAGTTATAAAATCAGCTTTATATAAACCAATTGCTAGAAAAGATAAAACACAAATAGAAAAAATATTAAAAGCAAGTCAAAGATTTTTTAGGGTAATTTCAGGGATATTTATTATATATTTAATTGCATTATGTTTTATTTATCCATTGATTGTTTCAACAGAGTTTGAAACTGGATATACTGTTTCACTAATATTAATTATTGCAATTAGTACATTTGCAGAGTATTTCTTTGGAATGGTTTATAAATTATATTTACAAGCAGAACAAAAAACATATATAACATCAATAGTACAAATATTAACAACAATTCTTAATGCGATTTTGGTAGTAGTATTAATAAAATTTGGAGCAAATATTCAAGTTGTTAAATTAGGTAGTGCTTTTGTATTTGTATTAAGACCTATTATACAAAACATATATGTGAAGAAAAAATATAATATTAACTTTAAAGAAGTAAAAGAAAAATATGAATTAAAACAGAAATGGGATGGCTTAGCTCAGCATATAGCTAGTGTTGTTCACAATAATACTGATGTGGCTATATTGACAATATTTACAAGTACATCAGAAGTATCAGTTTATACTGTTTATTTATATGTAGTAAATGGTATTAAGAATGTAGTACAAGCATTAACTGGAGGAGTTGACGCTTCCTTTGGTGATATGATTGCTAAAAATGAAATAGATAATTTAAATAGAAGTTTTAGGACATATGAATTGTTTTACTTTACACTAATTACTATTGTATATATAATAACAACAGTTATGATTTTACCTTTTATAAAAGTATATACTTCTGGAATAACAGATACTAATTACTATAGGCCAGCTTTTGCAATTTTAATTACAATAGCAGAACTTATGTGGTCAATAAGACTTCCATATAGCTCAGTAACATTAGCGGCAGGACACTTTAAACAGACAAATAAAGGTGCCTGGGTAGAAGTATTTTCAAATTTAATTATTTCAATAGCATTAGTATTTAAATTTGGAATGGTAGGTGTAGCAATTGGAACATTAGTTGCTATGACAATAAGAACTATTGAATTTATGTATCATACTTCTAAATATATATTAAAAAGAAATCAAATAGAGAATGTGAAAAGAATTGTAATTTTAATAGCAGAAATGTTAGTTTTAGTCCCTATCGGATTTTTTATAAATAGATTTGTAGAAGTAAATTCATATGTAAGTTGGCTATTTTTAGCAGTAATAGTTGGAATTATAGCACTTTTAGGAGTGGGCATAGTAAATGGCATAATATATAGGAAAGATTTAAAAGATTTATTGGATATGATAAAACGAATTTTTAAAAGAAAAGAGGTAGCTTAGATGGCAACATATTTTGTAACAGGTGGAGCTGGTTTTATTGGTTCTACATTAAGTGAAAAATTATTAAGTTTAGGAAATAAAGTAGTTGTAATAGATAATTTTTGTGATTTTTATAATCCTGCTATTAAAGAAAATAATGTGAAGGAATTAGTTAAGAATCCTAATTTTAAATTATATAGAGCAGATATAAGAGATAGAGAAGCGGTAAAGAAAATATTTGATGAAAATAAAATAGATGTAGTAATGAACTTAGCAGCAATGGCAGGAGTAAGACCATCAATAGAAAATCCTTGTTTATATCAAGAAGTAAATTGTTTAGGATTACAAAATATATTAGAAGAAATGAAATTACATGGAGTAAAAAATGGAGTGCTAGCATCTTCTAGTAGTGTATATGGAAATTGTAAAGAAGTACCATTTAGAGAAGATATGATAGTAGACTTTGCAATTAGCCCTTATGCAGCAACTAAAAAGGCAAATGAAGTAATGGCACATGTATATCATAAATTATATGATATGAATATTATAATGCTAAGATTTTTTACAGTATATGGTCCAAAACAAAGACCAGATTTAGCAATTAATAAATTTACAAGATTAATGATGGAAGATAAAGAAATTCCAATGTTTGGAGACGGGACAACTTCTAGAGATTATACATATGTAGATGATATAGTAGATGGAATAATTAAATCTTGTGAATATACATTAAACAATAAAAATGTTTATGAAATATTAAATATAGGAAATTCATCTCCTACATCATTAAAAGAAATGATAAATGTAATTGGAAAAACATTAGGTGTAGAGCCAAAAATAAAACAGTTACCAATGCAACCAGGAGATGTAGACAGAACATATGCAGATATCTCGAAAGCTAAAAAATTAATTGGATATTCACCAAAGACTTCTTTTGAAGAAGGAATAAAGGAATTTGTTGATTGGTATAAAGAAAATAAAGATTTATATGTAAATAATTAAGTATTGTATTTATTTAAGGAGGACTATTATGAAACAATATAAAATAGCAGTAGCAGGAACAGGATATGTAGGATTAGTAGCAGGAGTGTGTTTTGCAGAAAAGGGACATCAAGTAATGTGTGTTGATGTGGACGAGAAAAAAGTAGAACTAATGAAGTCTGGTGTATCACCAATATATGAACAAGACTTAGAAGAATTGATGAGAAAAAATTATAAAGAAGGTAGATTAGACTATACAACAGATTATAAATCAGCTTATAAAGATGCAGATGCAATATTTATAGGAGTAGGAACACCAGAACAACCAGATGGTTCTGCTAACTTGTCATATATAGCAACAGTATCAAGACAAATAGCAGAAAGTATAGAAAAAGATTGCTTAGTAGTTGTAAAATCAACAGTACCAATTGGAACAAATGATAAAGTAGAACAATTTATAAAGGACTTTTTGGTAAATAATGTAAAAGTAGAAGTTGCAAGTAATCCAGAATTTTTAGCTCAAGGAACAGCAGTAAGAGATACTTTACAAGCTAAAAGAATAGTAATAGGAACAGAAAGTAAAGAAGCAGAAAAAATGCTAATGGAAATATATGAGCCATTTAATTTGCCAATAGTATCTGTAAGTAGAAGAAGCGCTGAGATGATAAAATATGCATCAAACGATTTCTTAGCTTTAAAAATATCATACATGAATGATATAGCAAATCTTTGTGAATTAGTAGGAGCAAATATAGAAGATGTTGCAAAAGGAATGAGTTATGACCCAAGAATAGGAAGTAATTTCCTAAAAGCAGGAATAGGTTATGGAGGTTCATGCTTCCCAAAAGATACAAAAGCATTAAAATATTTGGCTAAACAACATGGATATACATTAAGAACAGTAGAAGCAGCGGTAGATGTAAATGCAGAGCAAAAAACAAAATTATTTAAAAAAGCATCTGATAGATTAATAACATTTAACGGCTTAAAAGTAGCAGTACTTGGTTTAACATTTAAACCAGGAACAGATGACTTAAGAGAAGCACCATCACTTGATAATGTAAAATTATTATTAGAAAAAGGAGCTAACATTTATGCTTATGACCCAGTAGGAGAAGATAATTATAAAAAGAAATATCCAACAGAAATAAACTATGTAAAAACTCCTGAAGAAGCTTTAAAAGATGCTAATGTATGTTTTATATTTACAGAATGGAATGAAATAAAAGATGTAAAACCAGAAGAATATAAAAATTTAATGAAAACACCTCTTGTATATGATGGAAGAAACATATATGACTTAAAAGATATGATAAAAGCAGGAGTAGAATATTATTCTATAGGAAGATAGAATTTTATAAAGCTATATGAAGTAATTTTCATATAGCTTTTTCTATGTTTTGTAAAAAATGTCGAAAAATATAAAAAATAGATGTATAATAATGATATTTGGAGGGGATTAAGATGAAATCTAAATTAAAAACAAATGAAATAATTATGTTAGTAATATCTATTTTCTTATTACTTAGTATGTTTGTATTTTTTAATCAAAATGCTTTTGTAGCCATTTTAATGGGTGTGTTAGGAATACTCTTATTACCTTGGGTAAATAGAAAGATAAATCAAAAAATAATTAAAGAAAATAAAATAAAAAATGGTGTAAAAATAGCATTAGAAATAATTATGTTTGTTCTTATATTATTTAATGTGCCTACAACTGAAAATGTAGAAGATAATAATCAGGTAGCAAAAGAAAATATTACTAATTCTATAGAAGTAGAAAATACATTAAATACTGTTAATACTATTAATAATAGTAATACTAATAATACCACAAAAGAAAATGTAACAAATGTTAATAATAGTGTAAATACAACTACTAATACAGCAAATACAACAAGCACTACAAAAACAACAGAAGGAAAAGGACAAACAACTAGTACAGTAAGTAGCAGTAAAAGTAGTTCAAATTCTACAAGTAAACAATCAAGTAGTAAGCAAAGTTCTAGTTCAGGAGCTTCAAGTACAACAAATAGTCAAACCGTATATGTAACGCCAACTGGGAAAAGGTATCATTTAAGTCCAACATGTGGAGGTAAAAATTCAAAAGCAACAACTCTAAGTAATGCAAAATCTATGGGCTTAACTCCTTGTAAGAAATGTGCACAATAAAAATACATAAATTTTATCAGGATATTATTACAATATCTTGATTTTTTTTGTTAAAAATATTGCAAAAAAATAAAGTTAAAGGTATACTATAGAAGTGGAAAATACAAAAGAAATAAATATGGGGAGGAAATATGGAAGAATTAGATTTAAAAGAATTATTTAATATTTTTTGGAGTAAGAAAGTACATATAATATTAATAGTATTAATATTTATAGCATTAGGAGTAATATATACAGTAGGATTTACAACACCTAAATATACTTCATCAACAACATTGCTACTTGCTGGATCAGAAAGCAGTGGAGGAGAAACAACAAATTCAATTACAACAACAGATATAACGCTAAACTCTAAATTAGTCTCAACATATAGTGTACTAGTTAGAAGTAAAGACGTATTAAGCCAAGTTATATCAAATCTTGGTATGGATATATCATGGGAAAGTTTAAGAAATAATGTATCAGTAAGTTCAGTTGAAGATACTGAAGTTATAGAAATATCAGTAACAACAAATAATGCTAAGAACTCTGCAGATATAGCAAATGAAATAGCAAAAGTATTTACAAATAAAGTTGCAGAAATTTATAATATAAATAATGTTCATGTAGTAGATGAAGCAGAAATTAATAATACGCCATCTAATATAAATCATAAAAGAGATGTAATAATATTTGCATTTATTGGTTTAGTAGTGGCTGTAATATATGTATTAGTTGCTAATATGTTAGACACAACTATAAAAACAGCAGAAGATATAGAAAAAGACTTTAAATTACCAGTACTTGCATCAATTCCGGTATATGAAAATGCAATACAAAAGAGAAAAGGAGGAAAAAGATAATGAAAAAAGAATTAGTCACAGAACAAGATCCAAAATCTCCTATTTCAGAAGTTTTTAGAACGTTAAGAACAAATATACAATTCATGACAACAAAAGGAAAATTAAAAAGTATATTAGTAACATCAACTATGCCAGGAGAAGGAAAATCTTGGGTAGCATCAAATTTAGCAGTAACATTTGCACAAGCTGGAAAAAAAGCGATATTAGTTGATGCAGATATGAGAAAGGGAAGAGTATATTCAATATTTGGAGTTTCACCAAGACCAGGACTTTCAAATTATTTATCAGGAGTAGATTGGGATGATAGAGAAGCTTCAAATTACTTAGCAGATTATATACAAGAAACAGATGTAGAAAATTTATATGTAATATCTGCAGGAAATGTACCACCAAATCCATCAGAATTATTAGTATCAGACCAGATGACAGATTTAATGGAAAGATTAAAAGACCTATGTGATATCATAATATTTGATGGAACACCAAGTCAGTTAGTAACAGACTCTTTAATTTTAACAAGAATAGTAGATTCAACAGTAATAGTAATAGCTAGCAAGGCAACGAAGAAAGAGGATTTAAGAAGAGTAATAAAAAATATAAAAAATGTAGGTGGAAAAATAGCAGGAATAGTAGTAAATAAGGTTCCTGTAGATGCAAAAAAATATGAGAAATCATATTATTATGGATCTACTGCACTTGCAGAAACAAAGCCAAAATCTAGATCAGCAAAACGTGCAAGCAAAGAAATGTATAATAGGGCTTCAAACATGATAGAAAAAAAGGACCATACATTTGAAAAAATAGAAAAAGTAAAAGATGATACTAAAAAAGAAAATAGTGACTTAGAAAAGCCAAAAGCATTACAAAGAAATATAAAAATAGAAAATGCAGATAAAGTTTCTATGGAAAAAACAACAGAAATATTAAACCAAATGAATCAATATTTAGATGAAGAAAAGAAAAAATTGAAATAAAAATTAAAGTTTTAACAGAAGGAGAAAATAATGATAGACATACATTCACATATATTACCAAATATAGACGATGGTTCAAGAAGTATAGAAGAAACATTTAATTTGATAAGAGAAGCAAAAAATGTGGGGTTTGATGCAATAGTATCAACCTCGCACTATATGGAAGGATATTATGAAACAAATGTGCCAGAAAGAGAAGTGTGGGTAAAAGCAATATATGAAAATTTACAAGCAAAAAATATAGACATAAATTTATTTTTAGGAAACGAAATATATATGTCAGAAAATATAATAAAATTACTAGAAGAAAGAAAAGCATCAACAATAAACGACACAAGTTATGTATTATTTGAATTACCATTAAATGCAGAGCCACTTAATTTATATGATATAATATATGAAATGCAACAATATAAATTAGTACCAATTTTAGCACATCCAGAAAGATATAGTTTTGTACAAAGAGAGCCAGAGCTTGTATATGACTTAGTAGAAAAGGGAGTTTTAATGCAAGCAAATTATGGAAGTATAATAGGCCAATATGGTAAAAAAGCCCAAATGATAGTAAGAAAATTCTTTGAAGGAAATATGATACATTTGCTTGGATCAGATGTACATAGGCAAAATACAATATATCCTAAAATACCACAAATATTATCAGAGCTAAATGAATTAATAGGAGAAGAAAAGTTAGAAGAGCTAACAACAACAAATCCAAATTTAGTAATACATAACAAAAGAATAGATATAGATGTACCACATATGATGAAATTAGATTTCAAAGAAAAAATTATGATTGCAAAAGATGATGCTTTAGGAAAAATAAAAAAAATGATAAAGCCTAAGAGAAATAAATAATATTTGTAAGAAGGGAAGTAATGCTATGAGAAAATATTTTGGAACAGATGGTATTAGAAGAATAGCAAACACAGAGTTAACACCAGAATTGGTTTATAAGGTAGCAAAAGCAGGGGCATATGTGCTATCAAAACATACAGACCATACACCTGTAATTTTAATTGGAAGGGATACACGTATTTCTGGAACATTAATAGAAAGTGCAATGGTAGCAGGATTTTTAAGCTATGGTGCAAATGTTAAATTATTAGGAGTAATTCCAACACCAGCAGTAGCGTATTTAACAAGAAAATTAAATGCAGATGCAAGTGTTGTAATTTCAGCATCACATAATACATATGAATTTAATGGAATAAAATACTTCAGTAATAAAGGAATGAAAATACCAGATAATCTAGAAGAAGAAATAGAAGAAGTAATGGAATCTGGAAAATTAGATAACTTAACAGCTGTAAATGATAAAATAGGAGTATCAGAATATGCTTTAGACTTAATAGATGAATATGTATATTTCTTTAGAAAAAACTTTGATGACGATATTGAAAAATACAATAGAGATGATTTTGTAGTAGCATTAGATACTGCAAATGGAGCAACATCAGAAGTTGCAGAAAAAGTATTTAAAGCCTTAGGAATAAAATATAAAATAATTAATAATCATCCAAATGGAGTAAATATCAATGATAATTGTGGTTCCACACATTTAGATGGATTAAAAAAATATGTAGTAGATAATGGATTATCTTTAGGTGTTGCATATGATGGTGATGGAGATAGATGTTTAGCAGTTGATGAAAAAGGAAATGAAATAGATGGAGATAAACTTTTAGCAATAATATCTCAAAGTTTAAGAAAAAAAGGAAAATTAAATAAAGACACAATAGTTGCAACAGTAATGAGTAATTTAGGATTAAATAAATATGCAAGAGATAATGGCCTAGAACTATTACAAACAAAAGTTGGAGATAGATATGTTCTAGAAGAAATGTTAAAAGATGGATTTAATTTGGGTGGAGAGCAATCAGGTCATATTATATTACTTGACTATAATCCAACCGGAGATGGAATATTAACATCTTTAATGTTAATTAAATCAATCCTAGAAGAAGGTAAAAAAGCTTCAGAGCTTGCAAGTATTGTAAAGCTATATCCACAAGTATTAATAAACGCAAAAGTAAATTCAGATAAAAAATACGATTATGATAAGGATCCAGAAATAAAAGAAGCAATAGAAAAACTTGAAAAAGAATTTGCAGGAAATGGAAGAGTATTAATTAGAGCATCAGGAACAGAGCCTCTAGTAAGAGTTATGATAGAGGGTGAAGACCAAGAATATATAACAAAAAAAGCTCAAGAAATAGCAAATTTAATAGAAAAGAAATTAAAATAAAGTAATAAATTAAATTTTGTAATAAAAATGTAACACAAACGTAATAGAAAAATATTGATTAATACAATATTTAATGTTATTATTAAATAAATAAACTAAAGAAAACGGAGGGGAGAAAATGTTTATATTTGATATATCAAACCCACTAACATTATTATTAATGCTTGCGGCAACTATATTATTAGTATTTTTAGCTCAAGAAGTAAAGAAAAGTATGATAGCAGCAGTTTTATTATTTGCCTATTTAGTAATATTGATAATACATGTAGCACAAGTTGCAACATTATCTGAAGAATTTAGATATATGATATCAACATTATCAAGATGTATCGTTATAGACTTTATATTTGTATTTATTTCATTCTTCTCATATCTATGGGTTGATGACATGGAAACAAAAGCAACAGGAAAGAAAAGTCTTGATGATAGTTTGGATTGGTTTTGGAGAAAAGTATAAGAAAGAAAAGTTCGGTAGAGATACCGAATTTTTTGCTTTTAAAATTTTTTTTATTTTAAACATATTTTTTAAGTTACCAGAATATATATAGATATAATAACGTAAGATAAGGAGAAAAATATGTTTAATGTTACAGTATTAAAAATGAAGGATATATTAAAATACTTAATTGGTATTATATTAACAGGATTAATAGTTATTTTTATAAGTAAGGGATTAGGGAAAAGTAATGAAACCAATACTACAAATGAAAATAATAATATAATTCAAAAAATAGAAAATAAAATGAGCTTTTTATCAAAAAATAGTATGACATGCTCGTTAGACCAAACAATTCCTGTTATTTCCAATATAAATCAAGAATATAGAAATGTAGCAAAAGAAGATGATGAAGATGGAGAAAATAAGAATATTTTAAAGTCAATGCTAGGTATGCAAATAAGTTCTATTAATGGAATGAAGAATATAGAAGAAGCAAAAAAAATAGAGGAAGAAAATAAACAAGAAAAAAGCGAAAATAGTGAAGGTAATGAAAATAATACAAATAGCGGTGAGGATGAAAATAAAACAGTAGCAGCTGCAGGAACTCAAACAGAAGTAGTAACACAAAATCCTATAAGTGATGGAGCAAATACACAAATTGGTAGCGTTAAAATAAAAAATCAAACAGATTATCAAATAACAGAAGACATGTTTAATGAAAGTCCTCTTACAATTGATAATAAAAATATAGTTCTTTTCCATACTCATAGTTGTGAGAGTTATACTCCAAGTGAAAAATATCCATATACGCAAACAGGAAATTTTAGAACTACAGATTTAAACTATACGGTAACAAGAGTAGGAACAGAATTAGAAACATATTTAAAAAGTTATAATTATAATGTGGTACATAATACAGATTATCATGATTATCCGGCTTATAACGGCTCATATACACGTTCATTAAAAACAGTAGAAACTATATTACAAACTACGCCAAGTGATATAATAATAGATGTACATAGAGATGCTATTGGGTCTAGAAGTGATTATGCACCAACTGTAAAAATTGGGGATGAGGAAGCTGCACAATTAATGTTTGTTATTGGAACAGATAATGGTGGTTTATGGCATCCAAATTGGAGAGAAAATTTAAAGTTTGCTATTGCAGTACAACAAAAAGCAGAAGAAATGTATCCAGGACTATTTAAAACAATGATGCTAACAAAATCAAGATATAACCAACATACAGGAAAGTATGCAAGTATTATTGAGGTTGGAGCTACAGGTAACACTTTAGACCAATGTCTAGTAAGTATGAAATATTTGGCTGCTGTTATGCATGAAGTAATAAAGTAGAGGACGGAGAATTGTCTCATTAAAAAATGTTAATTTGAGACAAAAAGACCCGTCTCTCATTTGTTTCAAAAAAGTTAAATAACTTTTTTTAAAACCTTGAATTATAAATTCTTCTTGTATATAATGTAACTGGAAAATTTTAGAGAAAGTTGAGGTGTAGTATATGGCAGAAATTAGTTTAAACTTAAAGAATAGTGGAATAACAATGAAAAATATAATGGAATATAAGGAGCAAGTGGAAAATATTCACAAAGATTTACATAGAAGAGCAAATGACGAAAAAGACTTTGTGGGTTGGCTTGAACTTCCAACAAACTATGATAAAGAAGAATTTAAAAGAATAAAAAAAGCAGCCAAAAAGATAAAAAAGGAGTCAGATGTATTATTAGTAATAGGTATAGGTGGCTCATATTTAGGCGCAAGAGCTGTAATAGAAGCTTTAACTAGTTCTTTTAATAATTTACTTCCAGCAAGACAAAGAAAACGTCCACAAATATTGTATGTTGGAAATAATTTAAGCCCTAATTATATGAATGAATTAATTGAATTTGTTGCAAATAAAGACTTTTCTATAAATGTAATATCAAAATCAGGAACAACAACAGAACCTGCAATTGCATTTAGAGTGTTTAGAGAAATATTGGAAAATAAATATGGAATAGATGAAGCAAGAAGTAGAATATATGCAACAACAGATAAGCAAAAAGGAGCATTAAAAACTTTAGCAGATAATGAAGGGTATGAAGAATTTGTAGTACCAGATAATGTAGGAGGAAGATATTCAGTATTAACAGCAGTAGGATTACTTCCAATTGCAGTAGCAGGAATAGATATTGATAAATTAATGGAAGGTGCAAGAGTAGCACAGGCAAGATTTAATGATAGTAATTTAAAATATAATGAATGCTATCAATATGCAGTTGCAAGAAATATTTTATATAATAAAGATAAAAATATAGAAATATTAGTAAACTATGAACCAAAAATGCATTATTTTACAGAATGGTGGAAGCAATTATTTGGTGAAAGTGAAGGAAAAGATAATAAAGGAATTTTTCCAACAGGAGTAGATAATACAACAGATTTACATTCAATGGGACAATATATACAACAAGGAAGAAGAAATTTGTTTGAAACAGTTGTGTCTATAGAAACTCCAAATTCAGATATTACAATAAATCCAGATGATGATAACTTAGATGGATTAAACTATTTAGCAGGAAAAACATTAGACTATGTAAATAAGAAAGCAATGGAAGGAACAGTAAAAGCTCATGTATCAGGAGATGTTCCTAATATTGAAATAAAAATGAACAAACTAGATGAAGAAAACTTAGGAGAATTAATATATTTCTTTGAAAAAGCATGCGCAATGTCTGGAAGTATATTAGGAGTAAATCCATTTAACCAACCAGGAGTAGAAGAATATAAAAAGAATATGTTTAAATTATTAAAGAAACCAGGATATTAATAAAGGCAGGAAAGAGGTAGCAAAATGATTTTTAAAGAGAACTTTAAAATGGGATTAACAGATATAGGAAAAGATAATAAGATAAAAAATATTGCAATACTAAAAATGTTAGAAAATATAGGATCATATCATTCTGATGTTGCAGGTTATGGCTCAAATGATATTCCTATTAAGAAATTAACTTGGATTTTATTGGACTGGAAACTTAAAGTATTAAACAGACCAAAGTATGGACAAACTTTAGAGGTAGATACATGGGCAAGAGTAGGAAATAGATTTTTTACATACAGAGATTTTGAAATCTATGATGAAAATAAAAATCTTTGCGCTATTGCAACCTCTAAGTGGACTTTAATAAATATTGAAGAAAGAAAGATGTCAAAAATAACTGATGAAGTAATTGATAGTTATAATGTAGAAGAAAAAGAAGTTTTTCCAGGAGAAAAGTTAGATAGGTTACAAATACCAGAAGATTTTACAAATAGCATAGAGTATACAGTAATTAGAAAAGATATTGATATTAATAAACATATGCATAATTTATATTATTTAGATTTAGCATATGAAGCTTTACCAGAAGAAGTGTATGAAAATAGACCTTTTGATAATGTTAGAATTATGTATAAAAAAGAAATAAAATTAGGTGATACTGTTATTTGTAAATATACTAAAAAAGATAACAAGAATATTGTTGTAATACAGAGCCAAGATGAAAAAAATCTTCATGCGATAATTGAATTAGAATAGAATGAAGAGACCTTAACGATAAGTTAAGGTCTGTTTATGAGCAAAGGTTTGATTATAAAGGAATATGAAGTGACAAAGTTAAATGGCAAAAGAAAAATATTAGAATATAATATACTAGAGTTGTAAAAAAATAGAAAAAATAGTATAAAATGCTTGAAATTTGTTAAAACTATGATATAATAACTTTTGGTGTAAAAAAGTTATAGGGAGGAAATGTTATGAAAACAGGATTAAGAAAAACAAAAATCATTGGAACAATAGGACCAGCAAGCGAAAGTGAAGAAAAACTAACAGAATTAGTAAATGCAGGATTAAACGTAACAAGAATTAATTTTTCTCATGGAGGATACGAAGAAAATTACGAGAAAATCGAAACAATTAAGAGAGTAAGAGAAAAATTAGGAAAACCAGTTGCTTTAATGCTAGATACAAAAGGACCAGAAGTAAGAACAGGAGTATTAGAATCAAGAGACGAAAAAGTTACAATAAATGAAGGACAAACATTTACATTTTATAATGAAGATGTAATAGGAAATAATGAAAAAACAACACTTACTTATAAAGAATTATATAAAGATGTAAAAGTAGGTTCAAGAATATTAGTAGATGATGGAGCATTAGAATTCGAAGTAACAGAAGTAAAAGGTAAAGATATTATTTGTAAAGCTCTAAATACAGGAAGATTAGGAAGCAGAAAAACAGTAAATGTACCAGGAGTAAGCCTTGAATTACCATTCATTTCAGAAAAAGATCATGATGATTTAGTTAAAGGTGCAAAAGGTGGATTTGATTATATCGCTGCATCATTTGTAAGAAGAGCAGATGATATAAGAGAAATGAGAAAACTTCTTGATGATAACGGTGGAGAAAGAATAAAAATCATTTCTAAAATAGAATGCCAAGAAGGTATAGATAATTTTGATGAAATACTAGAAGTATCTGATGGAATTATGGTAGCACGTGGAGACATGGGTGTAGAAGTTCCAATGGAAATGGTACCAGTATATCAAAAAAGAATGATAAAAAAATGTAACAGAGTAGGAAAACCAGTAGTTACAGCAACACAAATGTTAGAAACAATGACACAAAATCCAAGACCAACAAGAGCAGAAGTAAGTGACGTTGCAAATGCAGTATATGATGTAACAAGTGATATAATGCTTTCAGGGGAATGTGCTATGGGTAAATATCCTGTAGAATGTGTTGAAACAATGTGCAAAATATCAAAAGCAGTTGAAAGTTCAATAAAATATTGGAAGAGATTTTATAAGAGAAGTTTCGACCATAATAAAAAAGATGTAGAACATGCTTTAGCATATACAACATGTATAACTGCAGAACAAATCCAAGCAGATGCAATAGTTGCTTATACACATAAAGGAGATTCAATTATAAAATTAGCAGCACTTGCTCCATTATGTCCTATATTTGCAATTACAGATAGTAAAGAAACATTTAACCAATTATCATTAATATTTAATACAATACCAGTTCTTTGTGAAGGAGAAGCTTCAATTGATGATACAATAAATGCAGGAATTGAAAAATTAAAAGCAGAAGGAATATTAGAAGCAGGAGATATGATAGTATTATCTGGAGGAGCATCAGCATTACCAAAACAAAATAAAGGAAAAGTTATTGGTGGATGCATTAAAATATAAGAAACATATAGGGTTTAGCTTATATAGTAGATAGATATTAAAAGTAAAATTTTGAATAATGTTTTTAATTTCAAAATTTTACTTTTTTCTTGTTATTTAAACAAAAGTTATGATATACTATATACATATAAAAAAGCAAACAGTATAGAAAGGAAAAGAATAATGTCAAAACCAATAGTAGCGTTAATAGGAAAGCCAAATGTAGGAAAATCAACATTTTTTAATTACTTAGCAGGCTCAAGGATATCAATTGTAGAAGATACTCCAGGAGTAACAAGAGATAGAATATATGCAGAAACAAATTGGAGAGGAAGAGATTTTACATTAATAGATACAGGTGGAATAGAGCCAGACTCAGATGATATAATACTTTCTCAAATGAGAGAACAAGCAAATTTGGCAATTGCAATGGCAGATGTAATAATATTTTTAACAGATATAAGACAAGGAGTAACAGCGGCAGATAAAGAAATAGCTTTAATGCTTAAAAAATCAGGAAAACCAATTGTACTAGTATGTAATAAAGCAGATAATATTGAAAAAGATAAAGATGAAATATATGAATTTTATAATTTAGGAATAGGTGAACCTTATCCAATTTCAGCAACAAACGCAATTGGAATAGGAGATGTTTTAGATGCAATTTATGATAAATTTCCTAAAAACGATGAAGAAGAAAATGACGATGATAAAATAAAAGTTGCAGTAATTGGAAAACCAAATGTAGGTAAATCATCTTTAATAAATAAAATATTAGGAGAAAATAGAGCAATTGTAAGTGATATTGCAGGAACTACAAGAGATGCAATAGACTCTGAATTTGAAAATGAAAAAGGAAAATATGTTTTAATAGATACTGCAGGAGTAAGAAAGAAAAGTAAAATAAAAGAAAATATAGAAAAATATAGTATTATGAGAACTCTTTTAGCTATAGAAAGAGCAGATGTCTGCTTAATGATGATAGATGCAGTAGAAGGTGTAACAGACCAAGATGCAAAAATTGCAGGAGAAGCACATGAAGCAGGAAAAGGTGTAATAATTGTAGTTAATAAATGGGATGCTGTGGAAAAAGAAACAGGAACATTGGAAAGCTATAAAAAAGATATATATCAAAAATTAAAATATTTATCTTATGCACCAATAATATTTATATCAGCTCTAACAGGCCAAAGAGTAAATAAATTGTTTGATTTAATAAATAGTGTAGCTGAGCAAAATGCTTTAAGAGTAAAAACATCTGTATTAAATCAAGTAATAAATGAAGCAATTGCAATAGTACAGCCACCTTCAGATAAAGGAAGAAGGCTTAGAATATATTATGGAACACAAGTTGCAACAAAGCCACCAACTTTTGTTATATTTGTAAATGATAAAAAGTTATTTCATTTTTCTTATGAAAGATATTTAGTAAATCAAATAAGAAAAGAATTTGGATTAGTAGGAACACCAATAAGAATAATTGCAAGAGAAAAATCAGATAAAGAAGCTAAGAAGGAGGGATTTTAATGGTAGTATATATAATTATGGCAATAGTTGCATATTGCATTGGAAGTGTAAACTTTTCAGTAATATTTAGTAAAAAATTTGCAGGGTTTGACGTAAGAGAAAAGGGAAGTGGAAATGCTGGAACAACTAACATGCTTCGTTCTGTAGGGAAAAAAGCAGCAGCTATAACACTTGTTTGTGATATATTAAAAGGGGTTGTTGCAATAGGAATAGCAATACTTCTTGGTAATATACCAAATATGAATAAAGAATTATTAGTACAAATAGCAGGTGTAGCAGTAATACTTGGACATACTTTTCCTGTATTTTTCGGATTTAAAGGTGGAAAAGGTGTTGCAACATCTCTTGGAGTATTACTTTTAAGTAACTGGCAGATTGGATTAATTTGTTTGATATTTGGGGTAGTATTAATAGCTTTAACAAGAATGGTATCAGTAGGATCTTGTGCAGCAGCAGTTTTATTTCCAATCCTTACTTTATTTATAAATGACCATTATACAGTTCTAACAGAAGGAAAATCTGGTAATGTATATTTTATATATAGTGTAATATTAGCAATAATAGTTCTATTTAATCATAGAAGTAATATAAAAAGATTATTAAATGGTACAGAAAATAAAATAAGTTTTAATAAATAAAAAAAGAATGAGAAAAAATAGGAGATGGAACAAATGAAAAAATTAGTTGCTATAATTGGAGTATTTTTATTAATAATTTCAGGAATACTATTTAATTTAAGTTATGCTATGGGAACGACATATACATTAGAGTGCGAAGTATCAAAAGCAACTGAAGAGTTTGATTTATAAGAAGGGAGCGTAAAACCCACTACCTTTAGGTGGTGGGATATAAGCGACCAGTTTCTGATGTGAGTAAAAT
>CALXFH010000012.1 GCA_944387555.1 uncultured Clostridia bacterium
TTTGGTACTTTTCGTACCGCTTAGGTTTTTCTCTAAAGGATTTTTGTTTATTTTTCAATGTACTTTTATGTTCCCTTTCTGCTTGGAACGTTTTGCATTATACTATACCTTTTTCATTTTGTCAACACTTTTCGACAATTTTTTTAAAAACTTTTTTTACCCTGTTTTTGGGCAAAATAAAAAACTAGTAATTGCTGTTTTTATTCTATTCTTTAAGTTCATTTTTTATTACTAATTCTTACGTTTTTTCTTCTTATTTTTTTGTCTGTTGCTAGGTACTTTTTTATAATAACACCTTTGAAGATAAAAGTCAATAGATTTTTTGAAATTTTTTGAGGAATTTTCTTCCTTTTTCTTGTTATTTTCTTAGGTGTCACTTAACGTATATTTATAATAACATTTTTAACTTTTTATGTCAATATATTTTCGACAATTTTTTTAAATTTTTTTACTTATTTTATATTTCTACTAATATAATATCATCTCCAATACATTTAACCTTTTGCCATGGTATTACTATATTATTATTTTGTGTAAAAAGATTTATTATTTTATTACTTCCTGGAACAATAATATGTGTTATAGTTCCTGTTTCTAAATCCGCGCATACATCTTGAACATATCCAAGTCTTTTTCCATCTGTTATATTAATTACTTCTTTATGTTTAAAATCTAATCCTTTATCACCCATTTTTATCCTCCTATTAGATTTTATTCTTTACATATTATATATATGAAAGAAAAAATAAAATAGTCAAAGAAATTTCTTCGACTATTTATAAAATCTTTTTATATGTTCTATAGCACTTTTTTCAAGTCTTGATACTTGTGCTTGGGAAATACCTATTTCATTTGCCACTTCCATTTGAGTTCTACCATCAAAGAACCTTTTTGTAACTATAACTCTTTCCTTTTCATTAAGTTTATTCAAAGCTCCTTCTATTGTCATTTTTTCTGCCCATAATTCATCTGTATTTTTATTGTCTTTTATTTGATCTATTATATAGATATTTTCTGCTCCATCATTATATATTGGTTCTTGAAGTGATACCGGATCTTGAATTGCATCCATACAAAATCCTATTTCTTCTCTTTCAACTCCTAGCTCTTTTGCAATTTCTTCTACTCTTGGTTCTTTTCCATGTTCTTTTGTGTACCTTTCTTTAAACTGAATTACTTTGTAAGCCAAGTCTCTTACAGAACGACTTACTCTTATACTATTGTTATCTCTTAAATATCTTTTTACTTCTCCTATAATCATTGGTACTGCATAAGTACTAAATTGTACATTTTGACTTAAATCAAAATTATCAATTGCTTTTATTAGTCCAACACAACCAACTTGAAACAAATCATCTGCCGCTTCTCCTCTTCCATAAAACCTTTGAATTACACTTAGTACTAACCTTAAATTTCCATTTATAAACTTTGTTCTTGCTTCTTCATCTCCTGCTTTTATTTTTACGAATAGTTCTTCTTTTTCTTCCTTGCTTAGTAATGGTAATTTGGATGTGTTCACACCACATATTTCTACCTTATTATTTAACAAAAGAAAAACCTCCTTTGAAACTACTTAATTTAAGTATTTCCAAATTTGGTTTTTTTATGCGCTGTTTTTTGCCCTCGTCATAAAAAACATCATTGCTCTATCCTATTTTACTTGATATTTCTTTTTTCATTTTATTAATAATCTTTTTTTCTAATCTTGATATGTAACTTTGTGATATTCCGAAGTTCGTCTGCAACTTCTTTTTGTGTTTTTTCTTCTCCTGTTTTAAATCCAAATCTCATTTCCATTATATTCTTTTCTCTATCATTTAATTTAGAAATAGAGTCCTTAAGTAAGGTCTTATCTACCTCATCTTCTAAATTTCTTGAAGTTACATCAGGTTCTGTTCCTAATATATCTGATAGTAAAAGTTCATTACCATCTCTATCCTTATTTAACGGTTCATCTATTGAAACTTCTCCTTTTGTTCTATTATTTTTTCTTAAAAACATTAATATCTCATTTTCTATACATCTTGATGCATATGTTGCGAGTTTTATTTTTTTATCTGAATTAAATGTGTTTACTCCTTTCATTAGTCCTATTGTTCCTATTGATATTAAATCTTCTATTCCTATTCCTGTGTTTTCAAATTTTTTTGCAATATAAACTACTAATCTTAAATTTCTTTCTACTAATACTTGTCTTGCTTCTAAATTATCTTCTTCTGATAATTTTCTTATGTATTCTTCTTCTTCCTCTGGTGGTAATGGTGGTGGAAGTGTTTGACTTCCTGCTATGTAAAATATCGGCAAATATTCTATTTCGTTATCTTCATTTAAGTATCTTGCACAAACTGTATTTATTTTATGTTTTAAAAATTCTAGTATTTTCATTTTATCAGCTCCTTTTAGTCCAAATATTCCTTAAACAAATTCCATCCCCATAAGAGCTCTATATTCTCCTTTTTTAGTTAAAGATTTATCATATATTCCAAGTATAATATTTTCTTTTACATCTATTTCTTCTTCTTTTATTATTTTTAAATATTCTGGTTTTATTCCTATTAACATTCCATTTTGTTTTCCAAGTGATGAAAATGGAATTAACTTTAGCTTTGAAATATATTCATTTTTGATTTCTTCCGGTATTTTTTCAAAATCACCTCCTATAATATCTTCCAGATGATTTAATATTTCTTTAGGTATTACATCATATAATATCGAACGTTCTATGACCACTACAGGTGTATTTGTTATCGGTTCTTTTAACATATTGCCTGTATCTACTAAAGCTTCAGTTTTTATTTCTTTACCATTTAGCTTTACTTCAATTTTGTAAATTAAATCCTTTTTAGTCATTTTACTTTTTATAATAGTAAATGCTGTTATTATTACCACAAAAGCTACTATTGCTGCTAAGATTACTGTTTTTAGCGGATATGTTCCTAAGAACAACCCATTTTTCATTAAAATATCTTGTGGCTTTACTATATAAATTAAAGCAAAAGCTGCTCCTCCAAATACAAATGAAGTTAAATAGAAAAATAATAATTCTTTGCACAGTTTTTTAACAGATTGTGGATAATATGCAATATACACAATAATTACTGATAATATTATTTTCAATATAAAGCTTGAGTATATTTTTAAAAAGCCAGTATAAGCTACAATTGTATATATTGCTCCAAGCAAACTTCCTAGGATTAACCTTATATGCTTTATTTTAATTTTTAAAATCAATCCAGTTGCAAGCAAAATTATGTAGTTCATTATTAAATTTTCTATTAATACAACATCAACATAAATGGTCATATCATCACCTGTAAATAATATTCTACTCCTTTTATTTTAAAAAATCTGTCTTTTCTTATGTGCGAAAAAAAGAAATAATCGAACATTTTCGATTATTTCTTCTAATTACTATTTTTATTTTATTAAATTCTAGTTTTTGTTTCTATTTTTTCTTAAGAAAGCAGGTATATCTAAATCATTTTGTGATGAACTTGTATCATGGCTTGCTGGTATTGAATTTATTTTTTTCTCCCATGTTTTAGATACCATATTGTCTACTCCAATGCTTGAAATTGGTTCATCTTTTTCAAATCCTGTTGCAATTACTGTTATTTGGATTTCATCGCCCATAGATTCATCCGTTACTGTACCAAATATGATATTTGCTTCTGGGTCTACACTTCTTTGAACAAGTTCTGCTGCTGTATTTACTTCATGTAATCCTAAATTATCTCCACCAGTAATGTTAATAATTACACCTTTTGCTCCTTCTATTGAAGTTTCTAGTAGTGGACTTTGGATAGCTTCTTTTGCAGCATCTTCTGCTCTATTTTCTCCTGATGCTCTACCAACACCCATATGTGCCATACCTTGATTTAACATTATTGTTTTAACATCTGCAAAGTCTAGGTTTACTAAACCTGGAATAGCAATTAAATCTGAGATACCTTGTACACCTTGTCTTAATACATCATCAGCCATCTTGAATGCTTCTATTATTGATGTTTTACGATCTACTATTTGTAATAGTTTATCATTTGGAATTACTACTAATGTATCTACTTTTCCTTTTAAACTTTCAATTCCACGTTCTGCTTGTGATAATCTTTTCTTTCCTTCAAATGTAAATGGTTTAGTTACAACTCCTATTGTCAATATTCCCATTTCTTTAGCTGCTTGTGCTACTATTGGTGCAGCTCCTGTTCCTGTTCCACCACCCATTCCGGCTGTTACAAAAACCATATCTGCTCCTCTTAATACTTCTGCAACTTCTGATTTACTTTCTTCAGCTGCTTGAGCTCCAACATCTGGGTTTGCTCCTGCTCCTAATCCACGAGTAATTTTTTCTCCTATTTGAATTTTTGTTTTAGCTTTAGAAACTTGCAATGCTTGTCTATCTGTATTAACAGCAATAAAGTCTACTCCTTTTATATCTGCTTCAATCATTCTGTTTACTGCATTGTTTCCAGCTCCTCCTACTCCTATAACTTTAATAGTAGCAGTTCCATCCATCATTGTAACATTATTGTTCTCGTCATTATTGTATTCCATCATTTAGTTTTTCCTCCCTTTCTTATTTCAACCTCTTTTACAAGTTATTCCCCTTTTATAACATGATTGCTAAATGAGTTATATATTTTTTATAAAAATTAATACCTAATTATGAATAGAAAAATTCTTTTATTCTTTCTAATATATTTTTTATAAAGCTTTCATTATTTTGTGTATCAATACTGCTTGAAACAGTTTTTGTAAAAGGTCTTGCTGCAATATAGCGTACTAAAGCATAGCTTGTTCTATATGCTGGCTTTACTGTACTTATTGCTCTTCCTGTTGATATCTTAACAGGTATATTTAAATTTATTTTTCCAGCCACATCACTTTTATTAATGTTTACTATCCCTTGTCCTGTTAATATTACATTGTTTATTTTTTGTTTTAATCCATGAGATGTTATATCTTTATTTATAATTGAAAATATCTCTTCAATTCTTGCTTCTATAATTTCAATTAATTCTGAACTCTTTATTATTTTATTTTTTGTATTATCTTTGCAGGTATTTAAAATAATATCATTATCATTATCAATAAAAGATTTTAAAGCTAGTCCATATTGTCTTTTTAATTTATCAGCTTCTTCTTCAGAGATATTAAGTACAAGTGCTATATCATTTGTAATATTATCTCCTCCTAGTGGAATAGAATTGGTATATAAAAAGGTTGAACCTTCGAACACACCAATATCAGTATTTCCTGCTCCAATATCTAATAGCATGATATTGTCATGTAATTCATTTGTATCTAGTATTAAGTTTCTTTCAGCTAATGTTATTGGAACAATTCCATCTATTTCAAGTCCTGCTTTTTTAAATATTGTATGTAATTGTCTTATATAATCCTTATCTGCAAGTATTACTTGTGCACTGATTGTAAAGCTAGCACTCAAGCTTCCTACCGGATCAGCCACAACAGTTCCATTTTCTAATGTTATTTTGTCTGGTACAACATCTATTAATGTTTTACCATCTGGAATCTCTATATCTTTTACTTGCATTATAGCATTTTGAACATCTCTTACAGATATTCCCGCATATTTATCTTTAGCCTCTTTTGTGACACTATTTTGAACTATTGTTGCATACTTTCCTGGAATTGTTACATAGGCAGAATTTATTTTTAGGTTAGTCTCATCTTCAGCATCTTTAATAGTTTTTGCAAGGCTTAAGATTATTTCATCTTCATTTATTATTTTTCCTTTCTTTAGTCCATTACATTTATATGAGGTGTTGCATATAATTTCTATTTGGCCAAAGTTGTTTACTTCTCCCACAACGGTGCAAACCTTACTTGTCCCAATGTCAACGCCCACTATGATATCTCCTATTGCCAAGTTAATTCCTCCATTTTTTAGTATAAATTTCTTAAGTGTATATATATTACATTTTTTTTAAATTGTCAATAGAATTTGTTATATTTTTGTAATATTTTTGTAACATGTTTGTAACAATACTTATACACTAGTTTTCTTCTGCTTTTACTTCTTCTTTTGTTTCAATTTTCTCTTCTTTTTTACCTTTTTTATTCTTCATCTCTTCAAATTTCTTTGACCATTTATCTACAAAATATCTTCTTATAATTGCTAAATTTACAAACATTCTTCCTACAAATACAACAATTGCTGCTAAATAAATATCAACATTTAATCTTTGTCCTAATATTGTAAGTAATATTGCTAAAATTGCATTTCCAAAAAATCCAGTCGCAAAAATTTTCAAGTCAAAGTTTTTATTTATTACTGATGTAATTCCTCCAAATACAGAGTCTAAAGCTGCAACTACCGCAATTGCTAAATAACTTGAATATGTGTATGAAATCATTGGTGCATTCATACCAATTAAAGCTCCTAATATGCACCCTATTAAAATAGCTATAAAAATCATCGTTTTTCCTCCTATTTTTTATTTTTTTATTCCATATATTTTGTTTCTATGTCTCCGTTATATTTAGATATTTTTACATTATTTTCTTTTTGTATTGTAACATCTTGTCCTTTTTTCTTCATATCATCAACAGCTCCACCATTACCTACTAAAGAGCTTTCCAAATATGATGAATCTCCTATTGCTTTTATTGTATAAGGAGCAAGTATCCTTTCTCCATTAACTCTTATAACACTTGCAGCATCAATATACACTATATCACTCATATTTATTATTCTTTGATCATTTATTGATATTGCTTCTGCTCCTGCAAGCTTCAATGCATTCACTAATACTAATAAATCATCTGCCGTTATGTCTTCTATCTCTTCATTGTCAGTTTCATTTACCATGATTACAATGCCTTCTCCTTCTACATCTGTTTTCCCTAAAGACATATTTATTTGTTCTAACTCTGAGTCCATCAAATTACTTGTTTCTTCATTTGATTCTTTATTGTTTTTATATTCTTCTATCATACTTAAAGTTTCTTCATATTGCTGATTTACTTCATCATATCTGTTTTTCCAGTTTGCAAGTTCTGTACTTAACTCTGACTCTCTCATATTTTCAATTGAAGTAACATCTGCTTCATTTACTATTTTAAACTGCATTGTCATTACCAGAACTAAAGCAAAGCATGCAATTCCTGCTGTAATAATCATTGTTATTTTACCTTTTTTCATTTTTCTTTTCATTTAGTTCCTCCTTCTAGTCTTCTACTGACTTAGCATATTGATAAGTAATTGTTCCTGTGTATTTTGGTATTGTTATATTATTTGATTTTTCTAGTTTAACCTCAATACTATAATCCCTCAATATATCCAAATATCCACCAGGTCTATCTAATGCTGCTAATTGCTCTGGAAGCCCTATTGCTTTTATTTCAAATGGTGCTCCTACTTTTTCACCATTTATATCTATTATATTTCCTCCACATATAATTCCTGTTGTTGGTATTATTCTCTGGTCATTTATTGATATTGCTTCTGCTCCTGCATTTTTTAGTTCATTTATTACACTTAAAACATCAGTATCATGGACTAATAACAGACTTGGGTCTAAACTACTACTTGCATCTTTTTTACTGTCACCTAATGTTACAATTACACCTGATCCAGTTACTTCTGATAGTCCTATTATTTTATTTCCTTCTGTTATCTCTTGCTCTTTCTCCTTTAAGGCTGTATCATTTTGAGTTGCACTTTCTCTTTCTTTTTCTAGCTCTGCTTCTGCATCTGCTAAATCATCTACCTTATTGTCATATCTTTCTTTATACCTTAATACCTCTGCTCTTAAATTATTTTCTTCATAATTATTACTAACTGCTGAATTTGTTCCGCTTACAGTTCTTACTTGTATACATATTCCAGCAGTTAATGCAAAGCACATAACTCCTAATACTATTGCAACAACTTTTTTATTTTGCATAATCTCACCTCTTACACTTTTTCTCTAAAATATGGTCTAAATCCATTATTTAAATCTCCGTTTAAAAATATCTCCCCTTCTTTTCCTTTTTCTTGTTCTATTATAGCTTGTACATATAACATTTTATTACTCAAATTACTTCCATCGCCTAAGTATACTCTTTTTTTCTCCTCATTTAAATATATAATATAATTGCTTTCATCGCTGATGTCAATACTTGTGACCTTCCCGTCTAAACCGACTATCTTTTGCTGTATTCATTATTTTTATTACTTGCTCTAATCTTCTTAAATCATTCTCATTTAGTCTATTTCCTGGTACTATATCTTCTTCACTTGTCGTAGCCCCTTGTATTACTGGCATGCCTTTACTATCATCTGATATTTCTAAGATATAGCCTTGCGTATTTATATAAGCATATTTACCCATGTAATCTATATTATATGTAGCTACTCTTTCAGTAACATCAATTTCTATTGTACTTGGTAATTTTCTATGTATCTCCACACTTTCCACATAAGGGTTCTCTTTTATTTTGTTTATAGCATCTCCTTTATAAAATTTAAATATATTTTCATCAGGTTTTAATTCTGATAAACTAACAATCGTATCACTAGGTATCGTATTATTATTTATTACATTTATGTCCTTTATGTTAAAAATTGGTGAAGTTAATGCAAAAGTAATTCCTCCAGCTATTATTCCTACTAACAAAAACAATTTTACGAAAAATTTTATTCTTTTTATCCTCTTTCTTCTCTTCTTTTCCTGTTTTGTTATCTTTCTTCTTCTTTCTTCATCTTTCTTTAGTTTGTTTTTATTAGTCATATTAATTACTGTTTCTGTATCTAAATCAAAATCTTCCTGCTTTTCTGCTTTCTTTTTTTGATTAATTCTTTTTTCTCTTTCCTTTTGTTTTTTTCTCTTCATCATTTCTTCAATTGTTTCTTTATTTTCTTCTTGCTCCATATAATATGGATTTATTTCTTTGGTCTTTCTTGGCAATTTCAGCCCTCCTTTTTGGACAAGTATTTTTTTAATTAAGGGCTTTTAACCCTTAATCATTTCTATATCTAATCCTAAGCTTTGAAGTTTTGTTATAAAATTCTCATATCCCCTTAGTATATATTCTATATTTTCTATCTTTGTTGTTCCTTTTGCTACACTTCCTGCTATTACTAATGCTGCTCCTCCTCTTAAATCTGTTGCATTTACATTTGCTCCATATAGTTTTTTTACTCCTTTTACTACTGCTGTTTTTCCTTCTATTGTTATTTTAGCTCCCATTCTTACTAATTCTTGCACATATCTATAACGATTTTCAAATATGTTTTCAACTACGACTGATGTTCCTTTAACAGTTGTAAGCATGCTAACAAAAATTGATTGCATGTCTGTTGGGAATCCTGGATATGGCATTGTTTTTATATCTACTGCTTTTAACTTTTTTGGTACTTTTATTTCTATTTCATTTTTTTCTACTTTTAGTTTACAACCCATTTCTTCTAGTTTATCAATTACGGGTGTTATATGATTTGCATCTGCATTTTTTATTATCATGTTAGAACGATTAATTGCAGCTAAGCATAAAAATGTTCCTGTTTCTATTCTATCTGGCATAACATTATAACTTACATCTTTTAGTTGCTTTACACCTTCTATTTCTATATGACTAGAACCTGCACCTTTTACTTTTGCTCCCATTTTGTTTAAGAAATTTTGCAGATCTATTATTTCAGGTTCTCTTGCTGCATTATTAATAATAGTTGTTCCTTCTGCTAAACAGCTCGTAAGTATAGCATTTTCAGTAGCTCCGTACACTTGGAAAATCTAAGTCGATTTTTTCCCCCATTATTTTATCACAAAAGCACTCAATATTTCCATAGTTTTTGTTAATATTTATTCCTAATTTTTCAAAAGCTTTTAAATGTAACTCAATTGGTCTTGTTCCAATATCACATCCTCCAGGATATGAAAACGTTGCTTTTCTATGTCTTCCGAGTAATCCACCAACTAAAATAACAGATGAACGCATTTGTCTCATTAGATTTTCTGGTATTTCAAATTTATTTATTTTACTTGTATCTATTATAACTTTATTCTTCTTTTTTTCTACAGTTCCTCCTAATTTTTTTAATATTTCAAACATCATCTCTGTATCATGTATTTTTGGCACATTATATAATGTACTTTTTCCTCCATTTAATAGACACGCTGCAATTATTGGTAGTGATGCATTTTTTGATCCTGATATGTTAACTTCCCCTTCTAACTTTTTTCCTCCTTTTATTATGTATTCTGACATTCTTCTACCACCTTTCACTTTATTTTGTTATATATTATGTTTTATTTACGTAAAAAGTGATTTTTTAAATTATTTTAAAAATTTAGTCAAAACAAAAAGGGCTAGAATTCTAGTCCCTCTTTGTTAGCTACTAGTTCTTGTTAGTAAAATAGGCTAATGCTATTAAAGCACCTGCACCTAATATCACATTACCTATTACTGCTACAATAACTAATGGACTTGTCTTGGGATTTTCTTCTTCCCTGCCAAAATTCCACTTTTTCTCTTCTTTCTTACTAATAGCTTGTTTCTTTTGCTTACTCATAGACTTCTCCTTTTCTCGCCTAGTTTTCAGCTTCTATTCGACTTTTTTGTCAAACAATATTATTTTAACACTATTTTAATTTTATTTCAAGAAAGAGGCTTGGGAAATCCCAAGCCTCTATTATTCAATTGTTTACACCCTAGCGCGTATAAATTCCATACATGCTTCTTTGAAATCCATGTCACCTTGAATGATTTTCCAAGCCAAATACCCTAAAATTTCAGAGTTATCTGATGCTTTTTCGATAGCTTCGTCCCTTTTTTCAACTAACGTGTTATAATATTTTCCATCTTTCCGAACACGAACTTCAAAGAAAAACGGCTCCCACTTACCATTTACTGTTTTGTGGCCAGTTTTACTATATCCCGCCTTAAAAACTTCATCTGCAAAGTTATAACCACAATAATCAATGAAAGGATCTTTTGCTCGGTATTCATCATACATTTCTGGAATTTTCTCAAGGATTTCATTCCATTCTTTCTCCCCAAGGAAAACTCCTCCAGCATTCATGAACTTTTCTCGTGCTTGTACAACTGAATTGTTCCGTTCTGTCATTTTTCCTCCTTAAGAATAAGAACGGATAATACAATAGCCTTTCGGCTGTGACGCTATTATAACACCACTTAAAAATTGTTGCAAGTATTTTTTATAATTGATATTTTTGTTTTTATAAAGGAGGCTCTATAAAGAGCCTCCTTACTTTCAGTCATTATGCTTCATCTGGGAAAAGTTCTTTGCAAACTCTTTCAAGCGTAAATTTTCTAGAATATAACAACTCCCAGCAAAGATATCCAACTACCTCTGATGTTTCAGCTGGTTTTTCTTGCCATTCACCATCGTTGTTGGTTAAAGTTATATATTGACCATTTTCATCTCTTCTAATATACGTATCTAAGAAATAAAAATGATACTTTCCATCTTCATCTATGCTGTATGCTGTTTTACGCCAACCTGCATTATAAACTTCTTTTAATAACATTTTTTCATGTTTTCTTTGCCAATCATCTTCAGGCATAGGATTTTTTGCCCAATATGCTTTTAATAAGTTCTCCATTCCGAAGATAATTTTATCCCATTCTTTTGGTCCAAGATAAATACTACCTTTTTCCTGAAATTCTTGATATGCATGTTCAACTGAAATTTCCCGTTCTGTCATTTTTCCTCCTTAGTAACTATAGAACGGTTTATACCAAGCCTTAAAAAAGGCGTAGTAAAATTATAACACCTTTATTCTACAATTTCAAGCTCACCTTTTATCTTTTTGTCTATTTTTGAACATTTTGTGCATGTTTTTCCCAAAAAAATGATAATATCTTGAATTTTTGCCAATAATATCATATAATATGTAAAGTTTAATATTATGATGGAGGGAACTTATGAAAGATATTACAGTAAGAAATCTATTTAAAGAAACAAACAAATTCGAGAACAAAGAAATTACAATTGAAGGTTGGGTTAAAACATTAAGAGACTCAAAAACATTCGGTTTTATTGAATTAAATGATGGAACATTTTTTAAAAATGTACAAGTTGTTTTTAATGATACCTTAAACAATTTCGAAAAAGTAAGAAAACTAACACTTAGTTCTTCTATAAAGGTAACAGGGAATTTTGTAGCCACCCCAAATGCAAAGCAAGCCTTTGAAATTCAAGCAACTAAAATTGAAATAGAGAGTTTAGCAGATAATACTTATCCATTACAAAAAAAGAAGCATTCTTTTGAATATTTAAGAACTATTGCACATCTTAGACCAAGAACTAATACATTCAATGCAGTTTTTAGAGTAAGAAGTGTTTTAGCATACGCAATACACAAATTTTTCCAAGAGCAAAATTTTGTATATGTTAATACTCCAATTTTAACAGGAAGTGATGCTGAAGGTGCTGGAGAAATGTTTAATGTTAATTCATTTGATTTATCTAATGTTCCAAAAACAGAAGATGGAAAAATTGATTTTTCAAAAGACTTTTTTGGAAGAGCAGCACACTTAACAGTTAGTGGTCAATTAAACGGTGAAACATTTGCAGAAAGTTTTTGTAATATATACACATTTGGTCCTACATTTAGAGCCGAAAATTCTAACACGGTAAAACATGCTGCTGAATTTTGGATGATAGAGCCAGAGATATGTTTTGCTGACCTTGAAGATGATATGGATTTAGCTGAAAACATGGTTAAATATACTTTTAAATATGTTTTAGATAATTGTCCTGAAGAAATGGAATTCTTCAACAAATTCATAGATAAAGGTCTTTTAGATAGGTTAAATCATGTAATTAATTCTGATTTTGCAAGAGTAAGTTATACAGATGCTATCAAAGAATTAGAAAAACATAATGATGAATTTGAATATAAGGTTTCTTGGGGTGTTGATTTACAAACAGAGCATGAAAGATATTTATGTGAAAAAATTTATAAAAAGCCTGTATTTGTTAAAGACTATCCAAAAGATATAAAAGCTTTTTATATGAAACAAAATCCAGACGGAAAAACTGTAGCTGCTGCTGACCTTTTAGTTCCAGGTATTGGTGAAATTATTGGTGGTAGTCAAAGAGAAGAAGATTATAACAAACTATTAACAAGAATGAAAGAATTAGATATGCCAATTGAAAATTATGATTGGTACTTAGATTTAAGAAAATATGGAAGTTGTGTTCATTCAGGATTTGGTTTAGGTTTTGAAAGAGCAATTATGTACCTAACAGGTATGCAAAACATTCGTGATGTTATTCCATTCCCTAGAACACCAAAAAATTGTGAATTTTAAAAAAAATATAAAAAATTTTTCAATAAAGTATTTACAAATAACTTATTATGTAGTAATATGTCATTGTGTGATAGGCTATTTTTGTCGTAAAGTGTAATACCTTTTACAGCAAAAGCTTTTCATTTAAAACTCATTCTTTTGTTTAAGTGAGGGAGGAACTTTAACAAGTTTCTCCCTCATTTTTTCAAAGAAAAGCAGGACATGGCTTTAATAAGCTATTAAAAGCATCAATTGCTTCTTCTACATCAAGCTGCTTTTCTTTAACTTTAAGTGCAAAGTAAATACCAATTTCTGAAATGTTTGATAGCCTACACTTACCATCATCCCAATAAGTTAAATATCTACCCTTATATTTAATTACACCTAAAGTTTTAGTTCGGAAATCATTCCCAGTAAACTCTTTGGACAAACATTTAGATTTAAATTTCAAAACTTTCATCCAAAAATGCATTTGAGCTTTCTTTTTATCACTATTATCATAGTTAATCATAAAATTAACACAATAGTCAATCTGCTCTCCAGCATACCAAGAAAGATCTCTCAAACTGTTTTGGCTGATTACTACGCCTTCTTCAAAAGTCTCTTTAACATCAACCAATTCTTCTTGCTCTGTCATAATATCCTCCTTAAGATAGACAAAGCCATTCTGCCATAGACCATTGGTCATAATTATATTATACTATAAATTTACATTTTTTTCAAGTAGCATTTATTCATAGCTCATTTTTATTGCCTATTATAGAATATATTACATAATTTTAGAAATAAAAATACATCCTAAAATTAAATTTAAAATCTAATTTTAGAATGCATTTATTTTCTAATTATATAAATATAATTGTGGATTTACATGTTCTCCATTTATTCTAATTTCAAAATGTAAATGTGGTCCTGTTGAATTTCCAGTAGACCCCACTGCTGCAATTACATCTCCTGCCTTTACTTCTTGCCCTACTTTTACATACATTTTACTTGTATGTGCATACCAAGTTTCTACGCCATTTCCATGGTCTACTTTTACTAAATTTCCATATGAACCATTATAACTTGCAAATGTTACTGTACCACCAGCTACAACCTTTATTGGTGTTCCTTTAGTTGCTGCAATATCAAGTCCTGTATGTGTTGATTTTCTAATACTACTACTTGCACCATATCTTGATGTAATTGTTCCTGAAATTGGTAACGTTGCAAGTTTAATACCATTCACATCTGGCATAGCATCTATTTTTTCTTGTTCTTCTTTTTGCTCAATTACTTCTGTAACCTTCGCTTGAATTTCAGTTTTAGCAAGCTCTACATCTTGTGTATTTGCTTCTTCTTGATTTTGAGTATATTTCTCTAAAATCGTTAAATCTAAATCTTCTTCATTATTTTCTTCTTTTATACTATTTACAAGTTCTTCTGCTTCTTCAACAGTATCTACTTTTTCAATTTCTTCATCATTAAGTGCTATTTCATAATATTTATAAGTAATAACCAAATTTTCTTCTATTTTACTCGCCACTTCTTCTTCGTTAGTCTCCAAAGCTCTATCTACAAATTTCAACTCATATTCAGGAGTCTCTTTTAAGTCTACTGTATCTACCTTTTCTTCACTTTCAACTTCTTGTTTCATATTTTCTATAAAAGCTTCTTTATTTGCTACATATCCTACTTCTTCTCCTGATAAGCTAACTGTATAGATTGGTTTGTATTTTATTAGTATAATCGCGATAATAAAACCAAATCCTATAATAGCTATGTTAAAATACTTAAGAATTTCTTTAGTACAGTATTTTAATTTTTTGTTTAAAATATAACTTCACTCTCCTTTTTGTTTTAAGTTTTTTTAACGCGACTAATCTTTATTATACTATATATTCTAACCAAAATCAAATTATGTATACTTTTTTTATCATAATTTGTCATTTTTAGTAAAAATTTTTCCTCTTTTTCCCTTCTTTTTCTGATTTTTCCTCTTTTTTTCTCTTATTTTCTTTATTTTTCTCCTGTTTTTGTTTCTAAATTACTCTAAAAAATATAATATAGCTTAATATTTTGATTTTTATTCTCTTTGTGCTAATTTTAAATTATTAAGTCAATTTTATTGTCTTGTAAACATGAGTTATATCAACGAAAATTGCTATTTTTTTTACCAATAAATAAACAATATATTTACTTATGAGTTTTGTTTAGACATTTTAGTTTCTGTAAATTTAAACTGCAAAATGCTATTATGTGCCTATAAGAAAAATAGGAAGGTGATTAAAATGGCATTAGACTATAATGTTATAGGTCAAAGAATTAAACAAGCAAGACTTGCAAAAAACTTGACCCAAGAAGATTTAGCAGAACAAATTGATATTTCTGTTGCTTTCTTAAGTAGAGTAGAAAGAGGAAATTCACACATCAATTTAAAAAGATTAAATCAAATTTGTCGTTTATTAGACGTATCAGAAGGATATATTCTAAATGGTGCTTCTAGTAATTCTGAAAACTATTTAACAAAAGAATTTTCAGAACTATTAAAAAGTTGCTCACCAGAAACACAAAGACTTATTTACAACGTAGCAAAAGTAATTGCTGAAGATGACCCATATGAGCCACTTAATAGTTAGTTTTAATTTAAAAAATAAACATTAAAGCCAATATTTTAAATATTGGCTTTTTGTTGTTTTTGCAACAGTTTTATTTTAAAATTATCTATATATTATTATAGAAATTTGTAAAAAAACAATTGCTAATATTTTTATAATATGGTATTATATTATATGGCAAATTTGTTAACACTACTAATAGTAATATAAATAATTTTAAGGAGGTAAAAAATGGAATTTGAACAATGGAAAAATTTTAAGAAAGGTGATTGGCAAACAGAAATAAACGTTAGAGATTTTATACAACACAATTACACACCTTATGAAGGAGATGACAGTTTTTTAGCTGGTCCTACTGAAAAAACTAAAAAACTTTGGAATGAAGTTTTGGAACTTTATAAAAAAGAGTCTAATTCAAAAGGCGGAGTATTAGATATAGATACAAAAACAATATCTACTATAACTGCTCATGATGCAGGTTATATTGATAAAGATTTAGAAGATATAGTTGGTCTTCAAACAGACGCACCTCTAAAAAGAGCAATTATGCCATTTGGAGGAATTCGTATAGTTGAAAAAGCTTGCGCAGCATATGATAGAAAAGTAGATGATGAAGTTGAAACTATATTCCATAAATATAGAAAAACACACAACGATGGAGTATATAGTGTATATACACCAGATATTAGAGCTGCTAGAAGCTCACATTTAATTACAGGTCTTCCAGATGGATATGGTCGTGGAAGAATTATAGGAGATTACAGAAGAGTTGCTCTATATGGTATAGATGTTTTAATAAAAGAAAAGCAAGATGAATTAGATGTTTTAAATACAGATGAATTAACTGAAGAAGTTATAAGATCAAGAGAAGAAATTAGTGAACAAATTAAAGCATTAAATGAATTAAAAGAAATGGCTGCTAAATATGGATTTGATATTTCAAAACCAGCATCAAATGCTAAAGAAGCTGTTCAATGGCTATATTTTGGATATTTAGGAGCAATAAAATCACAAGATGGTGCTGCAATGAGCCTAGGTAGAACTTCTACATTCTTAGATATCTATTTTGAAAGAGACTTACAAAATGGTACTTTAACAGAAGAAGAAGCTCAAGAAATCATGGACCACTTTGTTATGAAATTAAGATTAGTTCGTTTCTTAAGAACACCAGAATATAATGAATTATTTAGTGGTGACCCTGTATGGGTAACAGAAAGTATTGGTGGTATGGGAATCGATGGTAGAACTTTAGTTACTAAAAACTCTTTCAGATTACTTCATACACTTCAAAACTTAGGACCTGCACCAGAACCAAACATGACAGTTCTATGGTCTACAAGATTACCTGAAGGATTTAAGAGATTTACAACTAATTTATCAATCAAAACATCATCTATTCAATATGAAAATGATGACTTAATGAGAATTACTTTAGGTGATGATTATGGAATAGCATGTTGTGTTTCTCCTATGAAAATTGGTAAACAAATGCAATTCTTTGGTGCAAGAGCTAACCTTGCTAAAACTCTACTTTATGCAATTAATGGTGGTAGAGACGAAATGACAGGAAAACAAGTTACACCTAAATATGCACCAATTACTTCTGAATACTTAGACTATGACGAAGTTATGGAAAAATTCAATCAAATGATGGATTATGTTGCAAAAATTTATATAAAAGCTTTAAATGCAATTCACTATATGCATGATAAATATTGTTATGAAGCTGAGGAAATGGCATTACATGATAGAGAAATTATTCGTACAATGGCTTGTGGTATTGCAGGTTTATCAGTTGTAGCAGATTCATTATCAGCTATCAAATATGCTAAAGTAAAAGTAATTAGAGATGAAACAGGACTTGCTGTTGATTACAAAGTTGAAGGTGACTTCCCTAAATTCGGAAATGACGATGATAGAGTTGATCAAATAGCAGTAGACATTACTAAAAACTTTATGAACAAATTAAGAAAACATCAAACTTATAGACATTCAAAACATACATTATCTATTTTAACAATTACTTCAAACGTAGTATATGGAAAAGCTACAGGAAATACTCCAGATGGTCGTAGAGCTGGAGAACCATTCGGACCTGGTGCTAACCCACTTCACGGAAGAGATACAAGCGGAGCATTAGCAGTTATGAACTCTATTGCAAAACTTCCATTTGATAGTGCAGAAGATGGTATTTCTTATACTTTCTCAATTACACCTGGAACATTAGGAAAAACAGATGAAGAAAAAATAGATAACTTAGTTAATATGCTTGATGGTTACTTTACACAAACTGGTCATCATATTAATGTAAATGTATTTGATAGAAGTCTACTTTTAGATGCTATGGATCATCCTGAAAAATATCCACAACTTACAATTCGTGTTTCTGGATATGCAGTTCACTTTACAAAATTAACAAGAGAACAACAATTAGATGTAATCCATAGAACAATTCATGAAAGAATATAATTAAATAAACAAAAAAAGAGACAGAAAAAATAAAAAGTAAAAGGGGAATTAAGTTCCCCTTTAATAATGTAAGGAGTTATTATGAAAAAAGAAGAAAAAGATTTAAGATATTATGCAAAAGTTCATTCAATTGAATCACTTGGAACAGTAGATGGTCCAGGTATTCGTTTTGTATTATTTTTACAAGGATGCCATTTAGAGTGTAAATACTGTCATAACAGAGATACTTGGGATATAAATGATGGACATTATCAATCTTTAGATGATATATTTGATAAGATTATGAGATATAAAAATTATATATATCCAAGAGGTGGCGTTACTATTAGTGGTGGTGAACCACTTTTACAACATAAGTTTCTTTTTGAGTTATTTACTAAGTTAAAAAAAGAAAATATTCACACATGTATTGATACTTCTGGTATGGTCGCCTTAACAGATGATATAAAGAAATTAATAAATGTAACTGATTTATTTTTATTAGATATTAAACATATTAATGATGAAAAGTGCAAGGACTTAGTTGGTCGTTCTAATAAACTTGAACTTGCTTTTGCAAGATACTTAAGTGATAATAATATTCCTATGTGGATTAGACAAGTATTAGTTCCAGGATACACAGATGATGAAGAAGATTTATTAAAATTAAGAGATTTTATTAATTCCCTAAAAACTGTAGAAAGAGTAGAAATTTTACCATATCATAATATTGGAGCTTCTAAATGGAAAAATCTTGGCCTAGAATATCCTCTAGAAGGTGTTAGACAAGCAGATGATAAGGATGTTAAAAGAGCAAAAGAAATTTTAGGAATAAATTAATAGCTGTTTAATTGCTGTTTTTTGGGACGGGGTCAAAAAACAGCATATTTTTTTACTCTAGTACGAATAAAGATGTATATATTCCTTCATATATACATCTTTTAATAAATTATTGTTTGCCTCGTCCTAAAAACAACTAATTCATTTTTTACTTTTTTATCATTTCATTTAATAAAATTCCAACATTAGAACCTAATTTGTTTTTTAATTCATATATATTTTCACTAAATTCTTTTTCATTTTCTATAGCCGTTTTTATTCTATTTTTAAATTTGTCGAAGTTTATATTTTTCTTGTTACAATAAAATATATTTGATAATTGAATTTCCAAAAACCTTTTATTCTTATTTATTTTTTTATTTTCCAATAATTCTTCTTCTTCGTACTCAAAGATTTTATTACTATGCATAAGAAGAAACAATTCAAATGTAGGATTTGTAACATAAGCATAATATCCATAACTATTACATTTTTCTATGAATTCATCATATTGCTTCGGTTTAAAATTTTGCTTATCCCTATCTACTACAAAACATACTTTATCTATATCCTTAGAATATGTGAATTTATCATTTTCTAAAGATTTATTAAAATTTTCAATTTTCTTTAAAGGATGACTTTGGCCTCGCTCCTGTTCTTCATTTTCAATTGGCACAATTTCAATTAAGTCTTTGATTCCTATCTCGTCTTTATTTTTCTTTACTCCTTGAAAATATTGTAATTCTGTTTTATCTCCTTCTGAAATTATAAAATATTTGGATTTAGGCTCTCTATTCCCTCTTTTCCTTTCTAAATCTAATCCATTATTATTTACTATCCTCATTCTCTTCATCACCTACTGGAAATATTGTTTCAAAAATTGGAACTCCTCCGTAACGTCCTTCTATATAAGCTTTATCTATTTTTTTATCAAACCTCTCATTATAATCTTCTAAAGAGTATAACTCTGTTGGTCCATTTTTTTCTCTATTTGCAAACCATATTTCATCTCTTCTTAATAAATCAAAATTTAAAAGTCTTGACTCGTGTGTAGTAACTATTAATTGTGTATTTTTGTCTTTAGTATTTGCTAGAAATCTTTTTACAAATTCATAAGTTAATTTTGGATGTAAACATCTATCTAGCTCATCTATAAAATAAACTTTTTCTTTATCTTTATGCATTAATACTTCTATTAAATCAAATAATCTTTGTGTTCCATCTGATTCCTCTGAGAATGTATATATACCATCATTATTTTTATGTTTTAATGCCACCTTTTGAACAGTTAAATTATCTGGTGATGATTTTTTTAATATATACATTTCACTATTAATTCTAATGGAACCTTGTTGGAGTGTCTTTTTACTATTTTTTTTCAAATTCTCAACATATACTTTTTCTATTGTATTAATCATATCTTTTAAAATATCTGGTGGTATATTATTTTTAAGTTCTTGCATATCTGAATCCACAAGTTTACACTCACTAATTCCTGTTCCAAATGTTGAAATTATTTCATTTATTTTATTTATATTTTCTTCTGATGAAAAATAAATACTACTATCTAATCTAGAATTTGGAGAAATTATAACTAATGAATTTCTAAACCAATTAAATAAATTTCTAAAAATTGTTACATTATTATCTGGAAATTCTTCATATAGAGTATCTTTATTTTTATTCATAATAGTTAAAAATAATATATTATCTTGGCTTTTCATATCTGAATAATATACATTAATTCTATTAATTATATCTTTATTATTATCAAAATATTTTTCATTTAATTCAATATCTTCATTTAGTTTTCTGACATATATAAGAACTTCTTTATTTTTTGTCTTATCTAATTCATATAGCCATTCGGCTTTTATACTATTCTCAGATAAAAACATATCCAAACCATAAGCATAATATTTATTATTTATCTTTACTTCAAATTCAAATGTTGATATTTTATCTTTATTTTTATTATGAATTCTACAATATAAATTTGCAGTATTAAAAGTTACTCCATGTAATATTATACTTTTACTAAAATCGATAGCTTTTAATAAATTAGATTTTCCTGAAGCATTTGCCCCATATAATGCTGAAAATTTTAATAATTTTAAATTTCCATCATCTATAAGTTGTTCCTCTTTTTTCTTCATTGCTCCTGCTATCATAGATATTTGTTGCTCTTTATTAAAAGATAAAAAATTTGAAACTTTATATCTAATTAACATATAAAATCCTCCTTCCAGATATCTAAATATATTATATGTGATTTTTTCACTCTTGTCAATTATATTGTATGTATATTTTTAAAAAATATTATTATGTTGAGTGATTTTTTCTCTTTTATATCGTAAATATGTTGAATATCAAATTCAATATAAAAAATTTCAAACCAATTCTTATATATCTTTTTAGTCTTGTTCTGCTGTATCAAACATTTCATCTGAAAAAAATTCTCTTAATGTTATATTAAATCCTTCACAAATGTGAAGTAATGTATCTATTTTTAATAATTCAGTTTTCCCACTCATAAAAGTTGAAATTGTTGAACAAGGTATTCCTGACATCTTGCAAAGTTTCCAAACATTCATATTTTTTTCTTTCAAATAATATTTTATTCTTTTTCTAATAGCATCTGATAATCTCATTCTTTTCCTCCAAAACCTTTAAATTCTAATGAAATTATATATAAATGCTTATCCTTAATACTTTGGTTAATTGAAAATTTAAAAAATATTTTCAATTTGTCGAACTAGTTTGTTGCATTGAAGTTTTTGTTATGTTATACTAAAAGTACTTCAATTTGCCAAACTAGTTTTTTAAAAGAAAGGATTTGATAAGATGAAATATTCAAAAGAAAAACAAACAAAAAACAAAGGAATTACACTAATTGCGTTAGTGATTACAATAATTGTTCTTTTAATACTTGCAGGAGTAAGTATTGCAATGTTAACAGGACAAAATGGAATATTAACTCAAGCACAAAAAGCTAAAACAGAAACAGAGAATGCAGCGCAAAATGAAGCAGTAGCATTAAATCAAATAGAGCAAGAATTAATAAAGCAAACAGGTGGAGAAACATCAGGAGGAGGTACAACAGGAAGTACACTTGAAACTGTAACAGGAACGGAGACAAGTAATACAACAGTACAAGATAGTCGAGAAAATAAAGTAGTAGTACCTGCAGGCTTTAAGGTTGTAAATCCAACAGATAATGTAGAAAATGGAATAGTAATAGAGGATGTATCAGCAAAAGATAGTACAACAGCAGGAAGCCAATTCGTATGGATACCAACAGGAACAATTCATACAAGCAAAGGAGATATAACAATTAATTTAGATAGATATACTTTTGCAAGTAATGGAAATGAAACATCACAAGGAAATAATGATATAGATGAATATAATGCTTACCCTTGCCAAGAATTAACAAGTTCAATATATGGAAATACAACAGCAAAAGAATTAGACACATTTTTATCAAAAGCAGGAACAACAGGGGGATTTTATATAGGAAGATATGAAGCAAGAGATGGAGTAACAACTAGTGCAAGAACAAGTTCAACAAGTGATACAAATCAAGTTGTTACAAAAGCTAGTAGTTTTGTATATAATTACGTAACACAACCTCAAGCAGCTAGTTTAAGCCAAAATATGTATAGTAGTAGCAATTTTACTAGTGATTTGATAAATAGTTATGCTTGGGATACAGCACTAGTATTTATACAAAAATGTTCAGTAGATACAGATTATTCACAGCAAAATAGTTTAAATACAGGAAGTTTAGCAACAACAGGAACAACAAATGACGTACAATGCAATATATATGATATGGCAAGTAATTGTTTGGAATGGTCAACAGAAACAGCTAGAAATAGCAGTAGCCCTTGTGTTTATAGGGGAGGCTATTACGGCAATAGTGGCTACTTGGCAAGTACTCGCGACGGCACCGCTACAGGCAGCACCTACGACGTCCCTTCTTTCCGCCCACTTTTGTATTTGTAGTACTGAATGCTAAAGCCGTTTACTAAAAATAGTAGAAAAAGTAATTTTAGTACTAAACTGCTACCGCAGTGGTCGAAAGTTAGAGTGTGCAAAGTAAATGAAGATGGTGTATTATATAGTGTGTAAATTATAAAGCACACTATATAATACACCATCTTCAAGTAATCGTAGTAATTTAGATACAGCCCATAGTACTATTAATTATTCATTCAGACCAATCTTATAGCTATAATAAACAAAAGAAAAATATTAGAATATTATATCAAATTCTAGAATGAAAATAAAATAGTTTTTAAAATGATTTTCCTTCTTCATTTATTAATAAAACTGTTTAACCTTATTTTTAGGTTAAATGGTTTATTTTTTTAAGAAAAAATGTATGTACATGTAAAAATACATACATCTTTTTATTTATAAATTTTCTGCTGTTTATTGACCCCGTTCTAAAAAACAACATTATTTTGCTCCCAATGCTCTTAATGAATTTATTATTGCAAGTACTGAAACACCTACATCTGCAAAAACTGCTTCCCACATTGTACTTACTCCGAAAGCTGTTAATATTAGAACTAGTACTTTAACTGCTATTGCAAAAATAATATTTTGTTTTACAATTCTCATTGTTTTTTTAGATATCTTAATTGCTGTTCCTATTTTTGATGGCTCATCTGTCATAATAACAATATCTGCTGCTTCTATTGCCGCATCTGAGCCTAAACCTCCCATTGCAATTCCTATATCTGAAATTGCTAAGACTGGAGCATCATTTATACCATCTCCTACAAATACTAACTTTCCTTTTTCAGATTTATCTTTCATTAATTCTTCTACTTTTTCAACTTTTCCATCTGGTAATAGTTCTGTATAAACTTTATCTAAGCCTAATTCTTTTGCAACATTTTCACCAACTTCTTTTTTATCTCCTGTTAACATTACGGTTTCTTTTATATTATTTGCTTTTAATGTTTTTATTGCTTTAAATGAATCTTCTTTTATCTTATCCGCAATTACAATATATCCTGCATATTTATTATCAATTGCTACATACAAAATTGTACCTATTTCATTACAAGGAGTATAATCAATATTTTTTTCTTTCATTAATTTATCATTTCCAATTAATACTTGTTTTCCTTCTACATTTGATACTACTCCTCTTCCTGATAACTCTTCTGTATTTGAAATACTACTTTGATTAATTTCTTTTTTATAGGCATTTCTTAAAGATACTGAAATTGGATGGTTTGAATTACTTTCTGCATATGTTGCATATTTCAATAATTCTTCTTGTGACATTCCAATAGCTTCTACTTTTTGTACTTCAAATACACCTTCTGTTAATGTTCCTGTTTTATCAAAAACAACTATCTCTGTACTTGCCAATGCTTCTAAGTAATTACTTCCTTTAACCAAAACTCCTATTTTAGAAGCTCCACCTATTCCACCAAAGAAGCCTAATGGTATTGATATTACTAATGCACAAGGGCAAGATACAACTAAGAATGTTAATGCACGATATAGCCACTCCCTAAATTCTCCCATATTTAATACAAATGGTGGAATTATAGCAAGTAATACTGCTATTATTACAACAATTGGTGTATAATATTTTGCAAATTTAGTTATGAAATTCTCTGATTTAGTTTTTTTACTACTTGCATTTTCAACTAAATCTAGTATTTTGCTTACTGTAGATTCTCCAAATTCTTTTTCAACTTTTATAGTAAGTAATCCATTTTTATTAATACATCCACTTAATACTTTATCTCCTACATTTACTTCTTTTGGTAATGACTCTCCTGTTAAAGCTGAGGTATCTATCATAGAATTACCTTCCACTACAATTCCATCTAAAGGTATCTTTTCACCTGGTTTTACAACTATGTTTTCCCCAATTTTTACATCTTCTGGGGATACTTTTTCTATATTTCCATTACGTCTTACAAATGCTATATCTGGTCTTATATCCATAAGACTTGTAATTGATTTCCTTGATTTATCAACTGCATAATCTTGGAACAATTCTCCTACTTGGTAAAACAACATAACAGCAACAGCTTCTGGAAATTCTCCAATAGCAAAAGCACCTATTGTCGCTACTGCCATTAAGAAATGCTCATCAAAAACCTTGCCTCTAAATATATTCTTAATCGCCTTCCAAACAATTTCTAACCCCACTATTAAATAAGCAATTACATACAAGACTTTATTTATTAAATCATTTCCAAATGGTGCTATCATTGCTATTAAAAACAATATAAATGAAATTATTATTTGTATTAAACTCTTTTTCATGACTTCCTCCTATTTATGTTCTATATGTTCAATTCCTAATTCAAATAAACCTTTTACATGGTCATCATCAATTGTGTAATATACTTCTTTTCCTTGTCTTCTACACTTTACAATGCTCATTCTTCTTAAAGTTCCTAACTGGTGTGATATTGATGATTTACTCATACCTAATACATTTGCAATATCACATACACACATTTCATTTTGGTCTAATGCAAATAATATTTTTGCTCTTGTTGTATCACCTAATATCTTAAAAAACTCTGCCAATTTATTAAATAAATCGTCTTCTGGCATTTTACTTAATGTATCTTTTACAATATCCTCATGGATTATATTACAATCACATATAAATTCATTTTTTGACATAATGAACTCCTTTCTAATCAATTATATGTATAAATAATTGAATATGTACTCAACTGTTACTATTATTATAGTTGAATGATTACTCAATTGTCAATAGTTTTTATATATATTTTTAGTAAATTAATACAAAAACTCAAGCATTTTAACTAAATCGCTCATTAATAAAATTTTTCAAATATTGCTTAATCGCTTTATGCATTCATTTTCAAGTAACTCAAACTTTTTATAATATAAAAAATAGTTAGACGTTGAAATAAACTATAGTTAAATATCTACACAAGAATAAATGTAAAATCAAAATAAACAAAATAGTTCTTGCATAATTTGTAAAATAATGGTATTATTTTGTCGGAGGGATTAATTATGAAATGTCCAAAATGTCAAAGTGAAAATGTAAATATTAGTCTTGAAGAAGTTGGAAGTAAAACTAAAAAAACAGGAAATTCTATTGCACAAAAAGCAGGACATAGTATTATGAGAAGCACAGCAGGATTGTTTACAATGGGAATTTCCAATCTATTTATTCCAAAAAAATTGAAAGGTGTAGAAAAGACAAAAACTAAACTAAGAAAATATTGTATTTGCCAAAATTGTGGATATTCTTGGAGAATATAGATTATAAAATAATAAAACAGAACTAACATTAAACACTTACAAAATGTAGGTGTTTTATTATTGCTGAAAAATTTCTAAAAATGGAAGTTTATAGTAAGAGCTACTATTGAACATTTTTATAGAATTAATATAATCTAAAAAACGCACCTCTTTCGAGATGCATTTCTTTTGCTGTTTTTTGAGTCCGTCCCAAAAAACATCATTACATACCTAACAATTTTAATTCTACATTTTCCATTTTGTATTTTCCATTTACTAGTTTAAATTCTACTAAAGTATTTTCAAGTGTTTCTTCGTTTTGTCTTAAATCTGTTGTAAAATATAATTTTATTTGTGGTATTTCTACTTGGTTTGTTACTATTTCTTTAAAAGTTTCTGCCATATGTCTTTCATCTTCGCAAACAAGTATTAGTTGTGGCATATTCGAAAATCCAGAATCCCCTGGTACAAAGTTTTCATAGAAATCTTTATATAATCTCATCTTTTCAACTAACTTCTTTTGCCAATCCATTTCACGTCTTATTACTTCAAAAACAAACTCTATAGATTTTTTATTTTTAGTAAGTTTTACACTACCACCTGTTGCTTTAAATACTTTTCCTGCCATTTTTGCTGTAATTGCTGGTTTTACAGTAAACTCATCAAACGCTTTTACTTTTCTTAAATAAGCAATTAAAACTTGGTTTCCTGCCAATCTTTTCTTAATCATGGCAACTGGTTTTGTATTATCTGATGGCTGCCATTTACATTCTTTTTCCCTTGAAGTTAACAAGTATTTACCCATTTTTTCCATACAATAAATACGATAAATTCCTTTACCTTCTTCTGAATTAAAGTAATATCTTGTTAAAATCTTTGATTTTACTAATTGTTCCAATTTATTATTTAATTTATCTTGTGATTTTATTTCAATTCCTTTAATCTCTAGCATTTGGAATATTTGTCTTGATGTTATAAATTCAAATTCATTTACTAAATCTAAGATTGCAAAATGAATATCATTTATATGTCCAATGTTTATTTTATGTACAATTTGGTTCATTGAAACATATCCATCTTTTCCATCAAATGTTTTTATTTCTCCTTCTCTTATTGCAAATGGTGATACTTTAGTTTTTATTTCTTCATCTTCAACCATCTTTATTCCTCCTTGTATTAAACAATAAGTAATTTTACTTTCTTTCTATCATAATCAATTTTCTTAATATAAACGTCTACATCTTGTCCATATTCTAATCCATCTTCATATTCTGCCATTCCAACTAAGTTAGGTGTGAGCTCAATAAATATACCATTTTTATTTTTTTCTGTTTCCCTAACCTTACCTTTAACTCTACTTCCTGCTGTAAATTTAGATGCATTTTCTTCCCAAGAGCCTAATAGTTCTTTATATGATAAAATTACTTTTCCTTGTTCTCTATTTATAGATTTTACCACAATTTCAAGCTTTTGTCCAATTTTTAGCCTTTCATAAGGTGTCTTTATCCTTGCAACAGATAAATCTTCTATATGTGCTAAACCTACAATTCCCCCACCTATTTCTATAAAAGCTCCATATGGTTTTATATTTTTTACTATTCCATCTACTTTTTGTCCTACTTCTAAATCGTTTTTTACCCAGTTTATAGCTTCTTTTTGTACTTGTTTTCTTGATAATATAAGTTCATTTTCTTCTACATCTTTTATTTTAAATTGTACAAATTTATGTACTTTTCCAGAACACAAGTTAGTTCTTGGAAGTCCATTTTCATCAGTCTTTATTGCTTCTACTTCCTCACGTGGTATTTTTCCTACTAATCCATTTTCAAAACTTACATATAAATTATATTTATTATCACAATTTCTAACTAATCCTTGTAAAGTTTTATTATTCTCCATATATGTTTTCAAATTAGTTTTATCTACTTTTGTAATCTCATTATTCCATCCTTCTGGCTCAAACTTTAACATACTCATTTGTTAATTCTCCTTTTATCTTATGTTTATTTTATTATATATATAATATATTTCTTTTTCAATATATCAATTAAATAATTTTATTTTTAATTATTTAATTGCTGTTTTTTGACCCCGTCCCAGAAAACAACATTTTCTTTACTTCTTCTTTACTTAAATATCTCCATTTTCCTAATGGTAAATCTTTTACTCCTATTCCTGCAATCTTGCTTCTATGTAGTGCTAGTACCTTGTGTCCAACAGCTTCGCACATCTTTCTTACTTGTCTATTTTTTCCTTCATGAATTGTAATTTCTAATCTTGACTGATTTTTTTCTTCATCAATCTTTAATATTTTAACTTTAGCCTCTTTAGTTATATAATCATCTATTTTTACACCTTTTCTTAATCTTTCTACTTCTTCATCTTTTACAATTCCTTTTATTGTAACTGTATATGTTTTTTCTATTTCATGCTTTGGATGTGTTACTTGGTATACAAAGTCTCCATCGTTTGTTAAAATTAGTGCTCCTGATGTATACATATCAAGCCTACCAACTGGAACTACTCTTTCTTTTACTTTTACTAAATCCATAACAGAGTCTCTTCCAAATTGATCTTTTGCTGTTGTTACATATCCTATTGGTTTATTTAAAAGTATATATACATGATTACTTTCTTCTTTTACTTCTTTTCCATTATATATAACTTTATCTACTTTTGGATTTATTTTTGTTCCAAGTTCTGTTACAATTTTTCCGTTTACACTAACTTTTCCGCTTGCAATTAATTCTTCTGCTTTTCTTCTTGAGCAAATGCCACAATTTGCTAAATATTTTTGTAACCTTTCTTCCATTTTTCCTCCATTTTATTTAGTGAGACAAAAAAAGCCCGTCCCTAACTGTCTCAAAATTTCTTTAAAATATTCTGGTAATTCTGCTTCTATTTTCATTTCTTTTCCTGTTGTAGGATGTTTAAATTTTAAACTTTTTGCATGAAGACATTGACCGTACTACTCCCCATTTATTTTTTCCATTTGAATAGACTGTGTCACCAATTACTGGATAACCAATATGTGATAAATGCACTCTTATTTGATGTGTTCTTCCTGTTTCTATTTTTACTTCTAATAAAGTACAATTATCTTTTGGATATCTTTCTAATACTTTAAAATGTGTAACTGCTGGTTTACCATCTTTTTCTACTGCCATCTTTTTTCTATCATTTTTATTTCTTCCGATTGGCATATTTATTGTTGCTTCGTTTTCTTTTACTATTCCTCTTACTAGTGCTATATATGTTTTTTCTACTTCATGATTTTTTATTTGCTCGCTTAAATTAATATGTGCTTTATCATTTTTTGCAACAACTATTACCCCTGATGTATCTTTATCTAGTCTATGTACAATTCCTGGTCTTATTTCTCCGCCTATTCCTGATAAAGAGTCTTTACATATTGTCATTAACGCATTTACTAAAGTTCCATCTGGGTTACCATTTCCTGGATGTACTACCATTCCTTTTGGCTTATTTACAACTATTATATCTTCATCTTCATAAAGTACCTCAACTGGTATATCTTGTGCTTTTAACTCTATTTCTTTAGGCTCTTCTTCCTCTAATGTCACACTATCATTTTCTTGTACTTTATAAGATGCTTTTACTTTTTTACCATTTACTAATATTTTTTCTTCTTTTATTAGCCTTTGAATTGCGCCTCTAGATAATTCTTCATCTTTTTTTGATAAATAGCTATCTATTCTAATTCCTTCATCTTCTTTTTCTACTATAAATGTTTTCAAATTATTTGCCTCTTTCTTAAATTAATCTTATTCACTTTGATTACTCTGCTCAGTTTGTGTACCTGGTAATCTTTCATAAACTACAAAATAATCATCACTATATAATTCTTTGTATTTTGGATCTTTTGTTTTTGTAATTATCATATTCATCTTTGAATTTTTATAAGTAATTACATGTGTAATATCATATTTTTCAAATGTATCTTCATAAAATGTTCCTATATTTGATGTATTAATAAAATCCATAAATATGTCATCTTTTTTACCACTAAATTCTGGTGCATATAAGTCTGCTCTTGAGTCTATAAATACTGGTATTCCCCTAAATAACATATAACTTCCATAATTATATTCGTTATAAAATCTTGCTTTTCCTAAGTCTATATTTTCTATTATATAATCACACGCATCTACTGGATATGCTGTTTTATCTATATATGTATCATCAAATTTATTTCTTGCCATATAATAACTAAATCCTAACATAATCACTGAGATTACTATTATTCCAACTGCTTTTGTTAATTTCTTAACTGCTACTTCTATACTTTCTTTTGTGTATATTTTAGTTAATTCTACTAACATTCTATTTAATATTAATGAACATATTAATGCAAACATTGTTACTTGTCTTCTAGTTGCAAGCATTAAATAGCACAAGCCACCTAGCATAAATAAATCACATACCCTTATCTTTACTTTTGTAAATATCATTATTGCTAAGAATAATATAAGTGTGCAAATTACATCTGTATCATTTGCAAGTGTCATTGGTAAATGTTCATTTATATTTTGTGTAGTATTACCTTCCATTGTTTTTACTAAATATGTATATGGTGTATTTCCTATTGGTGTTAATAATCCTGTAAATATACATATTATAAATATTAGAATTAGCCATTTTGTTGCAGTTTTCTTTGTTAATCTTAATTTGTATGGATTTTGTAAATCTTTTGTTCTTTTTACTTTTACTTTATCTATTTTTTCTAATAATACTTTTAATTCTTCTTTTAATTTTTCTACTTTTTCACTATTTTCTTCTTTCTTTGATAAAGCTTTTATTCTTAATTCTAAACTCTTTACTTTTACTTTTCTATAAATTATACATTCAGATATACTTGCAATTAGATATTCTGCTATATATGGTAAATAAAGTACAAAGTAGAATGGAAATACTGCTGCATGTAGGTTCGCAATTAAAATTGGTATTATAATTAATCCTACAGCATATCTCTTTTTCTTGGTTTCTAAGAATTTTTCTATAAAGTATATTGTCCATACAAATAATATAAATGTAACTAGCTGTGCCCTTGCTGCAATATATCCTCTTATTAGATACATTACTCCTATTGTTAATAAAAATGAAAATAATTGATTTTTACAAAGCTTCCTATTTACTGTATAAACAGATAAGCCTAATATTACTGATAATATACAAGTTGTAACATATATTCCTGTCATTCCAAATACATTATAAATTAGATATGTTAATAAATCATATAGCCAATGTGGATATGTATATGGTAAATTCTCATGCCAAGAAAAAGGGTCTTGCATATCTATTCCTTCATTTACTATATGTTCTCCTATTTTTATTGTATAATATGTATCATTTTGTAAAGTTACTGGTGTTAATGCCAAGCAAAATATAGCAATTAATATAACTGCCATTATTGTAAATTTTGTACTTGCTTTTATCTTTGATTTTTTAGTTTTTTTCTCTTTATTTTTAATTAGCTGTTTTTCCATAAATGGTCTCCTTTAAAATAAAATTCTGATTTACATTATAACACAAAAAAGTTTCAAAAGACTAGCTTTTTGAAACTTTTTTATATTTTTATATTCTTTTATTAAACAGCTTCCTTGTTTTCTGTTTCTTCTTTGTTTTCATCATCTTTTTCTTCTATAACTTCAAGACTTCCAATAGATACTTCATAAGCAACTCTTGTTTCTACTGTTCCATCTTCATGTTTTTTCTCATAATTTCTTGATTGAACTCTTCCTACTACTTTTACTTCTGTTCCAACTTCTAAGTTTTGACAGAATCTAGCATTTCTTCCCCAAGCTATACATGGGATATAGTCTGATTTGTTATATGCTCTATTTACTGCAAGAAGTAAGTCTGATATTTCACGTCCAAATGGTGTTTGTCTATAAATTGGTTTTTTACAGATGTAACCAACTAATACAACTTCGTTTGTTACTGTGTCTTTTCTTACCATCTCATTTTCTTCTTCTTCTTCATTTTCTTCTACTTCTACTATGTCTTTTGCGAAAACTGTTAGAATTAATCTATTCTTTTCGTTTTCGTAACTATTATAAGATCTAAATTGACCTTTTATTAATAGTTTTTTACCTTCTGTTAATGTATCTTCTTTTATTAGTCTTTCTGAAACAGTTATTGGTATAATATCACTATTTCCACTTAAACGAGGTATTTCTAAATTAAATATATAGAAACTTTCTCCATAAATCTCGTGACTAAATTTCTTTTCTCCTGTAACTTTTCCAACTAATGTTAAATAGTTGTTTTCTAAATAATTTGTATTCAATTCCTTTTCCTCCTATTTTCTTTATTTTATCAATTGTATATTTTTCCTTACGCGCTTAACTTACAATTTCTATTATACACCATTTTTTTGGTTTTGTCTACATAAAAAGTTAATTTTTTTCAAAAAAGTTAGACTTTTCCTGTACTTGATTAATTATGGGTTTGGATTCTATCAAGAAAATTATATAAATTATCAAAACTTCATATGTTTTTAATTTATCTTCTTCATTTACTTTTACCATTTTTTCTCCTATTTCAATATTTTTTCCTTTTATATTTTTTAAGCTTTTTTGTAAATATATTAATATACTACTTTCTGTTATACTAGATATTGTCACCGTTGCTTTTTGATTTAATCCATATGTTATAATATGTGCTTTTGAATTTCTTATGATATCAGGTATAATTGTATTTATATCTGTGTTTATAGCAATATACTTTGCATGTAAGCACATATTTTCTATTATCAGAGTTTCTTCTTTAAATTCATTTAAGAGACAATCTATAATTATCATCTCAAACCTAATGTTTTTCATATTACTAATACTTCTCTTACTTACATGGATTAAACTAATATCTTTTCTTGAATTCTTTTTTAATATCTCTTTGATATTTTCAAAACTTTTATGATCTGAAATCATTCCAATAAAAGTCATTTTCTAACCCCTTATTTCTTTATAATTTTATAATTCCCTATTTTTCCAAATATATACATTAATTATTTTCTATTTGTGTACCGTTTATATTAATTTCATAATTTTCTTTATATACTAAATCTGATACTCTTACTATTTCAAAACCTTTTTCTTTTATATTTTTTATTAACATATCTAAGCTTTCAGCTGTATGCTTAGTTCCATTATGGCTAAGTATTATATCTCCTGCTTGTAATTTATTTTTTATCCTATCCCACATTTCTTCTCCTGTTATTCCTGTATAATCTAAAGTATCTAAATTCCATTGAATTGGTATATATCCATTTTCTTTTGCTGCTTTTATTACTGTATTATTATATTCCCCATATGGAGCTCTATATAATTTATTTTCTTCCCCTGTTATATTTTTTATTTTCTCATTTGCTAAATTTATTTCTTTTACATTATCCTCATAACTTAAATTGTTTACATGTTTATGTGTATCACTATGGTTTGCTATCTCATGACCTTCTTCATATATTTTCTTTACCGCTTCTGGATATTTATCAATCCATTCTCCCACCATAAAAAATGTTATTTTTACATTATTGTTTTTTAATGTTTCTAATATGCTATCTATATCATCTGCATTCCACGCACAATTCATTGTGAAGGCTATCTTTTTTTCTTCTGTTTTTACATTATATATTGGAAGGAGCCTTTCACCACTAGATGATGTTTCTACAGTTTCTTCACCATTTTTATTTAATGTACTTGCTACAAAGAATAATAAAACGACCGTTAAAACTGATACAAAATATGTTATTATTTTTTGTTTATTAAATACTAAAAACATAAAAAAACCTCCAAGTTCAAGCTACTTTAATTGTATGCTTGTTCTTGGAGAAAAATACTTAGTTATTTAAAAATTTCTATTAGTGCCTTTGTATATATTTCTTTAGTTAACTCTTTTCCATTTTCTACTATTTCAGAAAAAATGCTTGTTGCAACTCCTGAATTTATTTCTAATACATATAATTGGTTATTTAAAGTTTTTATAATATCAATAGTTGCAAAAGTCATGTCTAGCGCTTTCCCTGCTTTTATTGCTAAATCTTCTACTTTTTTATAGTTTTCATTTTCCTTATTTATAACTTTAGCAGTTGCTCCACCATATAGATTATGCTTCCAAGAAAGTTCTATTTTTTCATCCAATTTGGGAACATAATCCATATCTATCTTACTTAAATTATTTTTTACAACTTCATTATCTGGAAGATTTAATCTCTCCACTAAAGTTTTAACATTGTCTTTTCCATTTCCAATAGCATAAGGCTTTTCTTTTTCATAGATTAATAAGATTTTACCATTTAAATAAAAAGCCCTATATTCCTTTTTTATATCATAAAAAGGACATATACTAATTGAAGTGTTTTTCTCTAATAAGTATTTAACCGCTTCTTTTGCTTCATATATAGTATTACAAAGAAACACTCCTTTTCCTTCAAAACCATAATTTGGTTTTACAACTATTTTTCCTTCTTTTTCAAATTCTTTATTTACAATTTTCCAAACTTCCTCTTCTTTTATATAATCTTTTCTATCAATTGGATTAAATACCATAGTATGTTTTATTACTGGTATATTTTCAGATTTTAATACTTCAAAAGTTGCGTACTTATCAGATGCAATTTTACTAGATGCTGTTTTATTTATATCAAAATTTCCTGTTATATATCTTATCTTGTTATTTTTTGATAACTTATAAATCCAACCATAAGATAAGCTTTCTATATTTATCTTCAATTCTTTACACAATTCTTGTAATATTTTAATAGTTTCTTTTTCCATTGTATTACTTACTCCCTCTATCTTTTCTATTGTAAATAATACATTTGTTCAAACCTTTTGTCAAACTAGTTTTCTTCCAAATATTTTATATACTCTTCTAAACACATATTTAGTTCATTCATTTTATAAGCATTTTCTTTTCCTACATATCTCCAATGCCAAGGCTCATATTCTATTCCTGTAATATTTGCTTTTTCTTCTGGATATCTCATTACAAAGCCATAATCTTTTGCATTTTTACTTAACCACTCAAATGCTTTTGTATTCTTAAAATCCTCATTTACTCTATTAAAATCTACTGCTAGTCCTAAATTATGCTCACTTTCTCCTGGTTTATTTATATATTTTAATGTCAAACTTTCTGCTTCTTCTTTTTTTAGTCCTAATTTTAAATATTCATTAATTCTATTATTATATAATTTTTCTTGATATTCTATACTTCTATATGCTGACTGCACCCAAATATTATTTATCCCTACACTTTTCATAGATTGCATCATTTCTTTTAAATCTGCAATTATTCTTTTATCAACCTGTCTAGTTTTATCAACATTTGCAAGCTCTATTGTAAAATCTTGTGGCAATGGGTTTTCTTTATTTACTAATATTAATCGCCAATCATTTATTTTTCTTTTTTCTTCTTTAGGAATTACAATTTCTATTACATTATTTTCTTCTACTGTCTCACTTGATGTCTCAACCTTTTTTTCCTCTTTTTCTTTATGATTAAAGAAAATAAGGCTTATTAAAATAATACTTATACCGAGAAACAGCATAAGTATTATAAGTATTATTTCTAAATTTTTTTTACTTTTCTTTTTATATCTTTCCCTTTTATTTTCTACACTATTTTTCATTTTATCTTTCTCTTATTTTTTCCTTTTATGCAAAATTGTTTGGATCATTTTTTAAATTCTCTATATAATTTGCTGGATTATATGTTGCCCCACCAATTATTTCTCCTGTTGTACTATCTACAAAATACGTAAATGAATTTAATTTATTTTCTTCTTCTACATAATTTATAGTAACAAGCCATACTCTTCTTACCCTATTTTCTGCTACGTAATATCCATCTTCTAATGATATTTTTCCTGCTTCATATTCATCTTTTCTAGTTTCTCTTAAGTAAGCCTCTGGGTTCATTTTTTGAATTGATCCTTCTACCGTTACACTTTCTATTTCTCTATTTGGCTCTATTTCTTTATCTTTATTTTTTGCAATTTCAATTGCTTCTTCTTCTGTTTTAACAACCTCGTTATTTTCAAAAGTTCCTCTTTCAACGTTTAATTGGTAAATTCCATTTATTGTTGGAACCCAGCCAATAAGCACTTTTTCATAGGGATTTATTTCTTCTCCATATTTTCTATAAAATTCTGCATACCATATATATGAAGCTTCATCCGTTTCCATGTTTCTTGTTAGTTTTACTAATTCATACTCTCCTTCAATATCAGGTAAATATTTTTTAAATAATTCTTTTGCAGTAATCCTTGCCTCATCTCTTGTTATTCCATAATTATATGGTATTTTATAATTCCAAGTAGGAACTTGTATTGATTTTAGTTCTCCAGTTTTTGCATCTATTCTAATTGTTGCTTTTTGTGAGCCCATACTCCATTCATTTTCGTCTGATAAAAATTCTTTATTTAAGTTTTGATTTAGAACTTCATCATCTTCTAATCCTACTTGTTTTAAGTATTTATTTCCCAATTCATTTGCTTCTTTGGCTGATATACATTGTTCTTTTTCTTCGTCTGATACTTCTTCATTTATTGTATATTTTTTAGGTTCTTTCCAAATATTTTGATATGTGACTGCCCCACAATATCCTACCCCTACTGTTAAACTAAGTGCTATTAAAAATGTAGCTGCTATTTTCAAAGGACTTTTCTTTGGTTTCTTAAATCTTATATTATAAAATTCATCTTTTTCTTTAGAGTTAACTGCTTCTACTTTTTTTGCATAAATTTCTTCCAAATACTCTTTATTAGACTTCATAAGAAAATCCCTCCTTTTCCAAAGCTTCTTTTAGCTTTCTTTTAGCTCTATTAAGCATCACTTTTACTTGCCCTACATTTTTATCCATAATTTTGGCAACTTCTTTATATTTAAAACCTTCTAAAGAAGTTAAGCATATTACAGCTTGGTAATCTGGTTTTAATTTATTAATTACTTTTCTTATATTTTGGGATGTCTCATTTTTATATACAATTTCTTCTAAGTTGTTATCTTCTATATATAAATTTTCATAATCTAAACCACTTATTGCTCTTTTTTCTCTTTTCAAATAATTTAACGCTCTACATTTTGCTATCATATATAAATATGTCTTAAAAGAATATTTAAAATCATATTGGTCTTTATGTAAAAGTAAATATACAAAGACATCTTGTGATATATCTTCTGCTATTTCTGTGTTTTTCGTATATCTTGATATAAAATATATTATATGGTCTTTATGTCTTTTTACAATTTCTTCAAAAGCATTATTATCACCTTTTAAATACTTTTGATACAATTCTTTATCTGTTATTTCCATTAGTCCATCCCCTTTTATTTTCATACACTAATTATACAATTGTTTTAAAAAAAGGTTACACTTCTAAATGTTATTTTTATGTTGTTTTTTAGGATGGGGGAAAAAACAACAAAAAATACGAAAACTAAATTAGCTTTCGTATTTTCATTATTTTTATTTTTTATAACCAATCATTATAATCGTAATAATCCTTATAATCATAATCATCATATGCATTATAATGATAATTGTAATCATAATTGTGGTCTTCATAATATTCTAAAGCATCTTTTAATCCTGAAAAAGTTCCAACACCTATTACAAAAAATATAAATGCATAAAGTAAAATCATTAATACAAATCCAACAGATCCTGTTGAAATACCTGCAATCGCCATTCCTCTTTTACTAGATTTTAGTGATATTATACCAAATACTAAAGCTAGGATTGCACAAGGTATAGATATATACCAAACACAAAATAGTACTAATGCAACAATTCCTAGTACCATTGATGCAATTGCTAATCCTTTTCTGTCTTTTTCTGGCATTTTAGTTTCTGTCTTTGTTTCTTCCTTTTTTACTTCTACTTTCTTTGCTGGTTCTTCATTAGAGACTTCTATAACTTCTTGTTTTTCTTCTTGTTTTATTTCTTCATTGTTTATTTCTAATTCTTCTTTTTTATTATTTTCTTCCATATTATCTCCTCCAATCATAATTCTATTATACTATATTTATGACACTTTTACAATATTTGCACATATAAAAATTAGACAAAATTAGTCAAACTTGTTATTTTTTATTCATATTATATATAAACAGCGTATATGTTGTTTATTAAGAAAGGAATGATAAATATGGAAAAAGACGATTGTAAAAAACCTTATTGTCCAATTTTAGATGTTGATGGTGTAATTTCTGGAGGAAAACAATTTGACTTAGATATAACTTTACCAGAAGATAATCGTGACGTTATTTACGGTGTTGTTAAAGATTGTTTCAAAGAGCCAGTTGATAATGCTGTTATTAAATTAGTTGAAGTCGTTTGTGAAGACGGAAAAGAAGAAAGAAGGCCAATAGGCCATACTTTTACAGATGAAGAAGGAGAATTTGTTTTTGGTCCTTTATGCCCTGGTAAAGAATATGCTATTCAAATATGGGTTAATAATACAAAAAAAGTAAAAATATGTGCTAAATGTCATCATGAAGGTAAATGTTTAAAAGGTGAAAAACACGATAAATGTGACTGCTATATAGATGATAGAAAAGAAAAATGTGACTGTAAAAAAGAAAAAGAAACTTTTTTAAAAGAAGAAGATTTTAAAGATTTAAACTTCTAACTTTATGTAAATAGTTGACAAAATCTGCTATTTTATGGTATTATATTTATAAGGTTGCCAAGTAGCAACCTTTGTAATATCCGATAGGAGTATATTAATGAATGGCCCTCCCCCATGGTTTACGTACAACTTCTTTATTCATTAATCTAAACTCCTTATCGGAACCCCAAAGCTTAATTGCTTTGGGTGGGAGGCACTTATCGAATATCGAAGGTGCCTCCCTATTTTTTTATATTTCGATTTATTTATAATTATTTTTTCTCGAATTTCTATATAATTCCCATCTTTTTAGCCATTTTCTTTCCTTGTTTCATAACTGTTTTTTTATTCATTTTACTACTTTCAGCATACATCATAACTAAACCAGTAGTAATCAATCCACCTATCATGACTCCTTTAATAAATTTCATAAAATCACCTCTCTTTTTTATTGGTAGTGTGAAAACTTTATAAGCTTCCAACTACTTTTTTGTTTATTTTTTAGTCTTTTTTGACTTTTTTATT
>CALXFH010000013.1 GCA_944387555.1 uncultured Clostridia bacterium
CTGTTCAATACAGAGTTCACTCCCTAGCTGCTTAGTACCTAATCAAAACTGTCCAATTTTTTGGGTTCAGTACAAAAAGCTACTCTTTAATTTGTATTAATTTGTATTATTTATATTAGTTGTTATTTTTTATTTTAAGTTGTTGAAGTATTTTCGGTAGCATTATTAGCTTCAGTTGTTGTATTTGTTTCGTTAGAAGTATTATCAGTTGCAGTATTTTCTGAACTTTCAGTTTGAGATGGTACTAATGTGCTTACATCGAGTTTACCTAAAGTATAATTTAAAATATCTAAACTAATTTGAGCGATAACTTCATCTGAGTTTGTTATATTTCTAGTAAATACTCCTACTAAATAAGTTTTTTCTCCAAATACAATTCCATAATCGTGAACATATCCGCCATAGCTTCCATATTTATGTGCTACATCATAATTAGGTATATATTCTTTTAAGTACATTCCCATAGAAGATTTTTTCATATCTTCGATTAGCTTTTTGTAAGAATCTTGATGTTCATATAAATAGTTAATAACATCATAACCGTATCCTGCAGAGGTGATGTTGTTACTATAAAAATCTTCTGGAACGACTTCATCTGTATATTTTGTAATTGCTCTTCTTGCGTTTGAATATCCCAAATTGCTAATTAAAATATTTACAGCTGTGTTATCACTATTTACAATTGCTTGCTCTAATAAGAAACCTAGTGGAACATAGTCACCTGCTGAATATAATGAAGCTGTTGTCCCGCTACCTTCTTCATAATCTCCCTGATGATAAAGAAGAGCAGATTCTGTTGTATAATTTCCAGCAGCAATTTCGTCGTAATAATACATTGCAATTGGAACTTTTATTGTACTTGCAGCTGTAAAATAAGAATCTTCATTGTAGAAATAATATTTTTTATCATCTATATTATAGTAGAAAAATGCAAAGTTATTTTCGTTGAAGCCATATTTTGTCATCTCATAATTTATTAATGCTTTTAAATCTTCATCTTCCATTGGTTCTATTTCCTTTGGCTCTTCTGCTTCTGGCTGGGTTGTAACTTCAGCAGTAGCTGTATTTTCCGCTTCTTCTGTATCTATATTAGAAGTACTTTCAGCATCGCTAGTAGGTTCTAAATTACTAAAAATAATACTTAATATAACTACTGAAAGCAAAACAAATAAAAGTGATCTCTTGAATTTCGGTTTTGCATAGGAACCAGGTTTTACGTGCTTTCCTTTTTTCAAATAAGGTCCTCTCCATTCATAACAAATTTAAAATTTATCTTTCTTCTGTATATTACTTATTATAACAGAAAATAATAAAAAAAGTCTATTTAAATTGAAATATTTTAAAAATAATGATATAATCAAAAACGGGAGGAAAAAATGACAGAAAAAGGGAAAAGAGATAGTGGCGAACTTTATGATGCAAATTATGATAAAGCTTTAGAAAAAGAAAGAATAAAAGTAAAAGACCTGTGCTTTAAATATAATAATTTAGGACCTTCTAAAACAGAAGAGAGAACAAAACTTATTAAAGAAATATTAGGAGGAACAAAAAACAATTTATTAGTAGAATCAAACTTCTATTGTGATTATGGATATAATATTTTTGTTGGTGAAAACTTTTATATGAACCATAATTGTGTTATACTAGATGGAGCAAAGGTCGAGTTTGGAGATAATGTTTTTATTGGACCTAATTGTGGTTTTTATACAGCAGGCCATCCAATAGATGTAGAATTAAGAAATAAAGGACTAGAATATGCAAAATCTATTAAAGTAGGAAATAATGTATGGTTTGGTGGAAATGTAGTGGTTCTTCCTGGAGTAACAATTGGTGATAATGTAGTAATAGGTGCTGGAAGTGTTGTAACTAAAGACATACCATCAAATGTGATAGCATATGGTAATCCTTGTATTGTAAGAAAAGAAGTATAAAATTAAATATTAATAAGGAGCGATTTATTATGAACAAAAACAATGAAAAATGCTATGAAATATTAAAAGAGCTAAATTTAGAACCAAGAGTTGTAACTCATGAACCAATTTTAAATTATGAAACAGCAGACAAGGTTGATAAAGAACTAGGACTTACAGGAACAGAAAGTAAAACATTATTTTTAAAGGGTAAATCAGGAGCTTTTTATCTATTTATTACACTAGCAACTGAAAGAATGGATTCTAAAGTATTAAAAAATATTTTAGGAGAAAAAGTAAAATTAGTATCAGGAGATGAAATGATAGAAACAACAGGTATGCAACCAGGTTGTATGACACCTTTTGGATTAAAAGAAGGATTAATAAAAGCTGTTGTAGTTGACCCTAAAATTTATAATGAAGAAAAATTAATATGTGCTTTTGGCTCTGAAACTATGTCAGTTGAAATAAGATCAGAGGACTTAAAGAAAATATTAGAATATAGTTATAAAGATATTTATAATTTAGATCAAAATGATGAAGAAGATTTTTAAATAATTTGTTTAATAAAAAATATAAAAAATAGCCATACTATTAAAAAGGAGGCTATTTTTATGGAGAAAAATCAAAAAATTAATTGTACAGTAAATAGTTGTAAATATAATGATAAAACACATCAAGAATGTGTATTACAACAAATAACAGTTACACCAGTAGAAAATTGCAATACAAAAAAGAAAGACGAGTCAATGTGTGGAAGCTACGAAAATAAAGAATAAAAATTTAATTTTAAGAAGTAGAAAATTTAAAACTTTTCTTACTTCTTTTTTCTTGCAATAAAAAAATTTGTATGATATAAGCTAGATTAGAAATTGTAAAAATTAGGAGAAAAAGATGAAATATGCTATTGATAAAAGTTTTAGTAAATTAAAAATAATAAAGATACCATTTTGTAAACCTATATTATACATGTCAAGAATACCACAAGAAATATTGCTTAGATTAACATCTATTCCAAAAGATATAGAAGTTAAAAAATATAAAATAAAAAATAATTTAAAAGTAGAAATATTTAGCCCAAAAGATAAAAAAGATTTACCGTGTTTATTATATTTCCATGGAGGAGGTTTTGCTTTTAAAGCTGCACCTTATCATAAAAAATTAGCATGTATTTATGCTAAAAAAGCAAATATAAGAGTTGTGTTTCCAGATTACAGATTAACTCCAAAATATCCATATCCTTGTGCTAAAGAAGATGCAATTAATACGTATAATTGGATATTAGGAAATTATAAAAGTTTAAATATTGATAAAGGAAAAATAGCAGTTGGAGGTGATAGTGCAGGAGCAGTACTTGCTACATATATTTGCGGTTTAGAAAATAATAATATTTGTTCTCAAATGCTAATTTATCCAGTAACAAATGCAAAAATGGAATCCGTTTCCATGAAAAAGTTTATAGATACACCAATGTGGAATAGTAAGAATAATAAAAAGATGTGGGAACTATATTTAAAAGGTACAGATGAAAAACAAAGAAAAGAAGCTTCACCAATGCAAGCAAAATTGCCACAAAATATTCCAAATACATATATAGAAGTTGCAGAATATGACCCATTACATGATGATGGGATAGAGTATTATAATAGATTATCCAGTAATGGGGCAAAAGTGGAGCTAAATGAAACATTTGGAACAGTACATGGTTATGATATGATTTTAAATAGTAAAACAACTAAAAATAATATTGAAAAAAGAATAAAATTTTTAAAAGAAAATATTTAAAAAATTTTAAAAAATATGTACTTTTTTGCTATGTTAAAAACATAGAATTTAAAGCATATTACAAAGCTCTTTTTACATAATAAAATACGAATATATTTAATTTTTAAAATGGATGTATTCATTGCTAGAGTAAGGATATAAAGGATAAAGAAACAATATAAAAATATAAAATAAAAAATATAAAAATGTTGCAATTGCAACTTGTATGTTATAAAAATTATCTATATTATAATGGCATAAATAAATTTCAAGGGGGTAACAAAAGAAATGAAAGTAGTAAAAAGAGATGACAGTATTGTAGACTTTGATAGACAAAAGATAAAGGCTGCAATAAGTAAAGCAAATGAAGAAGTAAAAGGAAGAGAAAAAGTTTCAAAAGAACAAATTAAGGAGATTATTGATTATATAGAAGGACTGAACAAAAAAAGAATATTAGTTGAAGATATTCAAGATATTATAGAAGAAAAATTAATGGAACTTGATAAATATAAATTAGCAAAAACTTATATTACATATAGATATAAAAGGGAATTAGTAAGAAAAGCAAATACAACAGACCAAACAATTAAAGAGTTAATTGAAGGTGAAAATGAGTATTGGAATAATGAAAATTCTAATAAAAATGCAGAAGTAGTAACAACACAAAGAGATTATTTAGCAGGAATAACAAGTACAGATATTACAAGAAGATTTTTACTTCCAGAAGATATAGTAAAAGCACATGATGAAGGAATTATACATTTCCACGATGCAGATTATTTTGCACAAAATGCTTTACACAATTGTGAATTAATAAACTTAGAGGACATGCTTCAAAATGGAACAATTATAAATGGAGTAATGATAGAAAAACCACATAGATTTATTACAGCGGCTACAATTGCAACACAAATTATCTTAGCAGTTACATCATCTAGTTATGGAGGAGCAACAATATCACTTACACATTTAGCACCATTTGTAAGAAGTAGTTATGAAAAATATTATAAAAAATATCAAGATAGACATATGTCTAAAGAAGATTGTAAAAAATATGCAAAGCAAGATACTAAAAAAGAAATTGAAGATGGAGTACAAACATTTAATTATCAAGTAAACTCTATGACAAATACAAATGGACAAGCACCATTCTTATCAGTATTCATGTATTTAGGTGAAACAGATGAATATAAAGAAGAACTTGCAATGCTAATTGAAGAATTCTTAAATCAAAGAATATTAGGATTTAAGAATGAAAAAGGTGTATATATAACTCCAGCATTTCCAAAATTATTATATGTTCTTGAAGAAGACAATGTTCGTGAAGGTAGTAAATATTGGTATTTAACAAAACTTGCTGCTGAATGTACAGCAAAGAGAATGGTACCAGATTATATTTCTGAAAAGAAAATGTTAGAATACAAGATAGATAAAAACGGTAATGGAAATTGTTATCCTTGTATGGGATGTCGTTCATTCCTAACACCATATGTTGATCCTGTAACTAATAAACCAAAATATTATGGAAGATTTAACCAAGGTGTTGTTACTATAAACTTACCTGATGTTGCTTTATCAGCAGATGGAGATATGAATGAATTCTGGAAGATATTTGATAGAAGATTAGAGTTATGCCATAGAGCTTTGCAAATAAGACATAAACGTTTAGCTGGGGTAACAAGTGATGTAGCACCTATTCTTTGGCAACATGGTGCTTTAGCAAGACTTGGAAAAGGTGAATCAATTCATGAATTATTACATCATGGATATTCAACAATTTCACTTGGATATGCAGGTTTATATGAATGTGTAAAAGTTATGACAGGTCATTCTCATACTGATAATGGTAAAGGTAAAGAGTTTGGATTAGCAGTAATGCAACACTTAGTTGATATGACAAATAAATGGAAAGCTGAAGAAGATATCGATTATTCTGTTTATGGTTCACCAATTGAATCAACAACATATAAATTTGCTAAATGCTTAAAGAAGAGATTTGGTACAATAAAAGGAATAACAGATAGAAACTATATTACTAATTCTTACCATGTACCTGTATTTGAGGAAATTGATGCATTTTCTAAATTAAAATTAGAAAGTGAATTCCAAAGATTAAGCCCAGGAGGAGCAATTTCATATATTGAAACTCCAAACTTACAAAATAATCTAGACTCAATACTTGAAGTAATGCAATTTATTTATGATAATATTATGTATGCAGAACTTAATACAAAATCAGATTATTGCCAAAAATGTGGTTATACAGGAGAAATCTTAATTGATGAAGACTTAGAATGGTATTGTCCAAACTGTGGTAACAGAGATCATAATACATTAAATGTTGCAAGACGTACTTGTGGTTATATTGGAACTAATTTCTGGAATAAGGGAAGAACACAAGAAATAAAAGAAAGAGTTTTACACTTAGATAATAAGGTGGCAGAGAGAGTATGAGATATAATTTAGTTAGAAAAATGGATATATCAAATGGACCAGGAGTAAGAGTATCTGTATTTATGCAAGGATGTAGTTTTCATTGTAAGAATTGTTTTAATCCTGAAACTTGGGATTTTAAAGGTGGTAAAGAATTTACAGATGATACTATAAATGGTATATTAGAATTATGTGATAAAGACTATATAAAAGGTTTATCAATCTTAGGTGGAGAACCAATGCATCCTACAAATATAGGTGGAACTACTAAACTTGCAAAAGCATTTAAAGAAAAATATCCAAGTAAAAATATATGGGTATGGTCTGGGTTTAATTTTGAAAAAGATTTAAAAGATAAAGAAGTCTTAAAATATATAGATGTATTAGTAGATGGACAATATGTTGATGAACTTCATGACCCAACTCTTAAGTGGAGAGGCTCATCAAACCAAAGGGTAATAGATATTAAGAAATCATTAAAAGAAAATAAAACTGTTCTAGTAAAATAAATATTATAAAGGAAGTTATTAAGTTTTTAATAGCTTCCTTTTTAGATATTTGGAAAGTAAAAGAAGTTATTTTAAATTTAAATAAATAATAAAATTTTATCTTAAAGTACTTGCAAAAATATGTTTTGTATGATATAAATAATAAAATGATTGGAGGTGAAAAAGTGAGACTAACATTTGCATGTGATTTTAAACTAAATGAAACACAAGAAAAAATAATAAGAGAGATAAAATGGCATTGTAGTAAAGTATATAATGCTTTTAATTATTCAATAAGAGAAGGTAAAGTAGATGTAGTTAAAATAAAAAATGTGAATGAAGATGGAGGTAAAATATATAAAAATTATAGAAAAGAAAATTGGCATTCAAAATACTTACATTCACATACATTACAGCAAATAATATTAAATTGTATAAGAGACCATAAATCATATTTAGCATTAAAAGAAATGTATGAAGAAGGAAATGAAGATATAAAAGAAGAACCACAAATGCCAGGATATAAAAACAAAGGAAGAATACAAATAACATTTACAAATTATGCAATAAGGATAGATGGAAGAGAGATAAAACTATCAATATCAAAAGAAATGCAGAAAAAATTTAAAGTAAAGAGTTTAAATTTTCTAATACCAAAGAAATTAGAAAAGCTAATAAATTTAGAAAGCATAAAAATGATAAAGATAGGAAATATAGTAGATGGAAAATGTAAAATGTATGTAATATACGAAAAAGAAAAAAAAGAAATAGAAGTTGGTTCAAATATAATGGCAATAGATTTAGGGATGGATAATTTAGCAAGTTGTACAAATATGAATAATAGTAATACATTAATAATAGCAGGAGAAAGGATAAAATCAAAAATAGGCTATATAAATAAAGAAATATCAAGACTACAAGGAATACAAATGAAAATGACAGGAAGCAAAGAATTTAAGAATACTAAAAAAATAAATAAATTATATGAACAAAGAAGAAATTACACAAATACATATATGCATAAAGCAAGTAGAATGATAGTAAATTATGCAAAAGCAAATGGGTGTAGTACAATTGTTGTTGGAGATATAAAAAATATAAAGCAGAATACGAAAAACAATAAAAGATTTGTAGAAATGCCAATACAAAATTTGGTAAAGAAAATAGAATATAAGGCAAAACTAGAAGGAATAGAGGTAGAAAAGATAACAGAAGAATATACATCAGGAGTAAGTAGTATAGATAGAGAGGAAATAAACAGAAAATACTACAATAAAGCAAGAAGAATAACAAGAGGACTATTTAAGACAAATAGTGGAAAGATAATAAATGCTGATATAAATGGAAGCTTAAATATACTAAGAAAATACATAAAAGAAATCTTTAGTCCAGACCTAGAAATAGCGATGGGTATTGGCCGAGAACAACGACCATTAAAGAAAAGGGTTGCCTAAAAATTTTAGGTGGAAACTTAAAAACAACATCTTTATAAAAAACTAGGCACTAATTTTAATTAATGCCTAGAACGGAAATCTTCGATTTTCGTTTTGTTCATGAGAAAAAGGAAAGAGTAAAATATTATTTTGATATTGCTTTTAAAAATGGTTTAGATGAAGAAAGTAATATTCTATATTATGATGATTTGTATTTAGATATTACAATTGATAAAGAAGGAAAAATAAATATTTTAGATGAAGATGAATTATTAGATGCTTTAAATAAAAAAGAAATTACTAAAAAAGAATTTGATTTAGCAAATAAGACAAAAGATTTATTATTAGATAGTATAAAAAATAAGAGTAATAAATATATGAATTTGGATATAGAAAAATATTTAAATTAATAGTAAAAAGAAGGTGATATATTGAATAATGAGATTTTAAATCAAAATAGTAATATAATTTTTTATACCACAGATGATGGACAAGTAAAAATAGAAGTAACATTACAAGATGAAAATGTATGGTTAACACAAAATGCTATGGCGAAACTATTTGATACAACAAAACAGAATATAAGTAATCATATACAAAATATATTTGATGAAGGAGAGCTTGATAAAAATTCAACTGTCAAGGAATCTTTGACAGTTCAAACCGAAGGGAATAGAGAAGTTAAAAGAAAAGTTCAATACTATAATTTAGATGTAATTATTTCAGTAGGTTATCGTGTAAAATCTATTCGTGGTACACAGTTTAGAATATGGGCAAATAAATTAATTAAAGAATACTTAATAAAAGGATACAATTTAGATAGTGACAGAATGAAAAATAATGGTGGAGGAGTATATTTTGAAGAATTACTAGAAAAGATTAGAGATATACGTTCTTCTGAAAAGGTATTTTGGAGAAAAATATTAGATATTTATGCCACAAGCGTAGATTATGATGCAAATAGTGATTTAACTAAAAAATTCTTTAAGACTGTTCAAAACAAAATGCATTATGCAGTTCACGGAAATACGGCAGCTGAGGTTATATATGATAGAGTAGATAGTAATAAAGAAAATATAGGTTTAACAAATTTTAAAGGTGATATACCCACAAGAGCAGAAACAGAAATCGCAAAAAACTATTTAACTAAAGAAGAATTGGAAATATTAAATAGAATGGTATCAGCTTATTTAGATATTGCAGAAATTAATGCTTTAAGTATGCATGCAATGACGATGGAAGACTGGACAAATGAACTTGATAGTTTCTTAAAGATGACAAGAAAAGATATATTAAATCACAAAGGTAAAGTATCACATAAACAAGCTTTAGAAAAAGCACATAAAGAATATGACAAGTATATGAAAAATCATTTAACAACAGCAGAAAAAGATTACTTAAGAATACTAGGAGAAGATATAAAAACATTAAAATAAAAATTATAAAACTATATGAGGTGTGTTATGGAAAAACAGGAATTATTTGATATGTGCAAAAGTATTATAGACTTAAATGAACAAAGATATGCGATAATAAAAGATGAAATAGAAAACATTATAAAAAATAATATAACTGATAATATGCAAATTGAAAGAAAACTAGATGAGATGTTAGATATATTATTATTCTATGAAACTGAGGATAGTTTACTAACATTTAGAAAACTTTGTAAGTATTACTTTGGCATAAATCCACAAGCTACAGTAGACTATATTAATTATTATAGAGAACAAAATGATCCAGAAGGAGTAAAATTTGGAAATAAAGTAGATAGAAAATAAAAAAGGAGAATGGAGAATATTAAACTAATTTCTTGGTCGAAAAAACGACCAAGAAAACGACCAAGAAATCACAAGACATATAAAAAGAATGATACATATCATTCTTTTTATATGTCTTAATAATAATTTGTAAATAAAATGTTTTATGAAAAATAGACCACGAAGAAGGCTTAAAAAATTTGAAGAAAAATTATAGATTTTTAATTATTTTATAATTTATGTGTAACATTTTTATTTGTTTTTTGTATAGTAGTTATCAAGCAAACATAAAATCTTTAAAATTTATTGCAATAAATGAAAAGAAAGGAAGAAAGATGTTGAAAGAATTAAGTTTAGAAAATAAAACAGATGTTGAACTATATAATAAATTTTTAAACGGCAATAAAGAAGCCTTTAATCAAATTATATTAAGATATAGAAAAGTATTGATGTCTTTTTTATATAGATATGTAAAAAATGTAGAAATAGCAGAAGATTTAGCGCAAGATACATTTTTATATATGTATATTAATAAAAAAGAATATGACTTTAAATATTCTTTGAAAACATATTTATTTACTGTTGCAAAATGTAGAGCAATAAATTGGATAAAAAAAGAAAAGAAAAACGTGAAAGTAGAATTTGATGAAAAATATATGACAAACAATACTATCATAGATCTAGATGAGAGTTTAATAAAAAAAGAAGACATTAAAGTTATATATAGTGCAATGTCAAAACTAAAGACAGAATATGAAACAATAATATACTTAAAAGATTTTCAAGGAATGTCATATAAAGAAATATGCAAAATAATGAATAAAACAATGCCTCAAGTTAAAGTTTTAATACATAGAGCGAGAAAATCACTTGCAAAGTTAATAAAAAAGGAGGGTAATATTTAAATGTTAACAGATAGACAATTTATAGAAGAATTTTGGGATAAATGTGATAATTATAAATCTAAAAAAAATAAAAATAAATTTTTTAGCAAACATGTTTATAAAAATACAGATATATTAATAGGAATAAGAACATTTATTATGGTAATGTGTACAATGGCAATGACAATGGGCGTAGTTTATGCAGGAGTGGCTACATATAATTATTTTACTAAAGAAACAACTACTGATTTTAATAAAAATCAGGTATATGATTATGTTCAAGATATGACATATCAAAATGGCGTTTATTATAGAACGGTTATGAATTATGAAGAGTATAAACAATGCTTAGATAGATGGGATAATTTAGTAGAAATGACAGAAGAGGACTTTGAAAATTATTTTGTAGTTATAACAGCTGGAGAAAATTATTCAACTATAGGATTATATGTTTCAAATGTAACAACAGATGATAGTACACTTTATATAGACTTATCAAAGAAGAATTCTGACAATGAAGAAGAAAATCAAACAACTATTACATCTACGAAAATTCCTATTGAACAAAATAGAGATAATATAGTAATAAATATAACAAAAGAAGAACCTTCAAATGAAAAATTTGAAAAAATAGAAAATTTACCAAAAGAATATTCAAAAGAGCAAGCTATTAAAGATGGTTGCTTCGTAGTAGAAAACAATATAGTTGTGTCAGATAATAAAAATGCATTAGATAATTTTTTAAAAACAACAAACGAGGGTAAAGAAGGTTTTATTAGAATAGCAATGTATTCTGATAATGGTGTTTTTATAAAAGATGTGGAGTATAAAAATAAAAAATATTTAGAAGCGGATGATGCAACGAGAGCTGGACAAAAAGAAATATATTATAATACAGCGGAAAAATTTAAAGTTAGCAATAATAATCCTTCAGGTACATATAGATATTATTTAGAAGATGAAATGGGACAAAAGACAATGATATGTGGTATTATAAAATAGATAATTCTATATAGAAAATATTATAAGTAAGGAGAACACTTAAAATGGGAGATAAAATAGTAATAATAATAATGTCGATAGGGATAATTTTATTTATTATATGTGCAATGCCATTTATATTATTATTCTGCTCGTTTAGAAGTGACGAAGTTATAGATCTAAGTAATATTGATGTTACATCTAAAGAAGAAATAATTGAATTAATGAGTTTATCAGACATAGCTAATGATGTTCAGTTATTAAGATTACAAAGACCAACAATCTATAGAGACATATATTATGAAATTTATTTTTCTAGTAATAATAGTAACGTATTAGAAAATTTAACTGAAAATGACGAAAATTATCACAGACAAATAATAAATATAGATGATAAGGAGTATTGCTGTACTATTTCTAAAAATGATGACTCAACAATAGAATTATTGGATAATATGTTTAAGTAATTGAATGGGAGAGAATCAATGAAAAAGAAAATAATAATAACAATTGTTCTAATTATATTAGTTATAATTTGCGTAATATTGGTAATAAGAGATATTAATAATCAAACGATTAGTCTAGGAGAAGATAAGCAAGAATTAATGGATATATTAGGCATAAAAGATGCACCATCTTTTTTACCAATTTCAATAAAAACTGTTGATTTAGGAATAGGAGATACTTCAGAATGCTATATATTTAAATTTGAAATATCAATCGAAGATTATAACAAAAATTCTCTAAATTACAATGATATAGATACAACAGAGATTTCTTTAAATTGGAAAGAAAAAAAAGATGAAGAAACTTATATTTGTTATGTTAGAGAATGGGAATATAATGATAATAGAAAAGAATTGTTTAATGAACTAAAAAAATTGAAAAACAAATATTAAATCAATTTGAAAAAATGGAAAAGATTTAATGATAAACAAATTATAAAATTCTTTACAACATAAAAAGGAAAGTTGCTTTTGAATGCTCCAAAATCATTTAGGCTCCCGTCTTACTACAAATATAGTAGAGGGTTAAGTTAAACATATTTTAACATATAATATTTAACTTGTCAAAACTAATTTGATACTATCTAAGTTGTGTTATTTATTGTATTTATGGTAAAAATATGATATAAATAATATGTTAGATTATTTAATTAAAAAGGAGCATAAAATAAATATGTTTAAATTACATTCAGAATATAAACCAACAGGCGACCAGCCACAGGCAATTGAATATTTAAGTAAAGGAGTATTAGAAGGTAAGAAATACCAGACACTTCTTGGTGTTACAGGTTCTGGAAAAACATTTACTATGGCAAACATAATACAAAAGGTACAAAAACCAACACTTGTACTTGCTCATAATAAAACATTAGCAGGACAGTTATATAGTGAATTTAAGGAGTTTTTCCCAGAGAATAATGTTGAGTATTTTGTAAGTTACTATGATTATTACCAACCAGAAAGCTATATACCTTCAACAGACACATATATTGAAAAAGACTCTTCTATTAATGATGAAATAGATAAACTAAGACACTCAGCAACATTATCTTTGTTTGAGACAAGAGATGTAATAATAGTTGCATCTGTTTCTTGTATATATGGTTTAGGTGACCCTGTTGACTACCAAGAGATGATGTTATCTCTAAGACCAGGTATGAAAAAATCAAGGGATGAAGTATTAAAAAAATTAGTTAGTATGCAATATACAAGAAACGAAATAGACTTTAAAAGAGGAACATTTAGAGCAAAAGGTGATATTGTAGAAATATATCCATCAGACCAATCAGAAGAAGCAGTAAGAGTAGAATTCTGGGGAGATGAGATAGATAGAATAGTAGAAATAAATGCATTAACAGGAAAGCCATTAGGAACAAGAAGACATATACTAATATCTCCAGCATCACACTATGTTACAACAAAGGAAAAGATGGATAGGGCAATAGTAACAATAGAAGAGGAAATGGAAGAAAGAGTAAAATACTTTAAATCACAAAATAAATTAATAGAAGCACAAAGAATAGAAGAAAGAACAAACTTTGATATAGAAATGATGAAAGAAACAGGATTTTGTTCAGGAATAGAAAACTATTCAAGACATATAAGTGGAAGACCAGCAGGAAGCCCTCCATATACTCTATTTGATTATTTCCCAAAAGACTTCTTACTATTAATAGATGAATCACACGCAACAATACCACAAGTAAAAGCAATGTATAATGGAGATAGAGCAAGAAAAGAATCATTAGTAAAATATGGATTTAGATTGCCATCAGCATTTGATAATAGACCACTTACATTTAAAGAATTTGAAGAAAGAATAAACCAGGTAATATTTGTAAGTGCAACACCTGCTGAATATGAAAAAGAACATAGTAAAGATAATGTGGTAGAACAAATTATAAGACCAACAGGATTATTAGACCCTAAAATAGAAGTAAAACCAGTAACAAATCAAATAGATGATTTATTAGAACAAATAAGAGAAAGAGTAGCAAAAAATGAAAGGGTATTAGTAACAACATTAACCAAAAGAATGGCAGAAGACTTAACAGAATATTTAAAAGGATTAGACATAAAAGTAAACTATATGCACTCAGATACAAAAGCATTAGAAAGAATGGAAATAATACGTAACTTAAGACTTGGTGAATTTGATGTGTTAGTCGGAATAAATCTTTTAAGAGAAGGATTAGATATTCCAGAAGTATCTTTAGTTGCAATACTAGATGCAGATAAAGAAGGTTTCTTACGTTCAGAAAGGTCACTAATACAAACAATAGGACGTGCTGCAAGAAATACAGATGGAACAGTTATAATGTATGCAGACGAACTAACAGATAGTATGGAAAAAGCAATATCAGAAACAAATAGAAGAAGAAAAATACAACAAGAATACAATGAAAAACATCATATAACACCAAAAACAATAAGTAAGTCAGTAAGAGACTCAATTTCTATAGTAGATGCAAAAGATATAGAAGTAGAATATAAACTTGAAAAAGAAGATGACATTAAAGAAACAATTAATAAGCTTACAGATGAAATGTTAAAATATGCAGCTGAGATGGAATTTGAAAAAGCTGCAGAGTTACGTGATAAAATAAGAGAATTAGAAAAGATATTAGAAAATTAGGGACGTTTCCTTTTGCACATTTTTGTGCAATTGGGGACACATCTATTGAGAATAAGAAAATAAGTGAAAATTAAAAGTGGTAAAAATACCACTTTTAATTATTTTTTATCTTTTTAATCCTACCATTTTTTATTAAATAAATTTTTCCGATAAAAACTTACTTTTTTATCTTCAATTATAATATAAGCATTATCTTCTAAAGCATATATATCAGTAGTTTTTGAAAAATTTTTTAAATCATCTAAAACTTCCTTATTATTTATATTAAAATGTGGTTCAATACTAAAGTCAACTAATCCCATACCATCATATATAGTGCTGTTATCAAAATCCTCATCTTTAGTGCATATTGCATTTTTACACATATTTATACTTCCAGCACTTAAACTAATAATTGTTTTATTTTTTATTAAATCTCTAATTTCATATTTTTCTATAAATTTCATTTGAGTATATGGATTTCCACCATATAAAAATATTAAGTTGTTTTTATCTAATATTTTTTTAACATCATCAAGATTATAGGAATAATCTAAAACAATACTTTTTTTAAAATTAATTTCTATATTTTTAAATATTTTGGATTTTGATAGTTCAATACATTTTTCTTTGTCATCTGGATGGGTGGGAATATATACTATTGTATCAAAATCACTTAATTCCTTCTTAAATCTTTTTGCAATATCTTTGTAAAAATTATAATTATTATTTTTATCCATTCCGCTTAATAAATAATATTTCATTTTATTTCTCCTAGCAATTACTTTTATTTAGATTTTAAATTATATAAATCATTATCTATTAAAAGCTTAGCTCTTTTTTTAGTCTTTTCATCTGCGTTTAATGAGTTTTCTAAAAATTCAGGATGATTTATTAAAAATTCTCTCATAGTTTTATCTGGGTCATTAAAGAAATTATTTAACATTTCTAGTTGTGAACTATTTATTATTCCCATATCAAAAGCTTTTTTAAATAAGTTATTATCTACTTTTACTAAAGATAAGCTTTTAATTCCTTTTTCAGAAAGTTTTTCTTCTCCTCCTTGCATTCTGTCTACTACAACACAAGACCAAAGGATTTTTCCTCCTAAATTTTCAATTGCTGGAATCCAAGCACGTAAATAACTAGATGCAACTGTAATTAAATCAGCAACATGTAAAACTTTTTTACCTTCTATATTATAACTTTCTTTAGTTTCATTAAAATGAGAGTCTGAAATAACTGAGCTTAAATCTTTGTAAATAGTAATGTGAGGCTTATCTAATAAGTAAGCTAAAATATTAGAGAAAAACCAATCTCTTCTTTCACCACCGGAAATAAAGTCGACCTCTGAAATATCAATATTTTTTTCAATGTAATCTTTCATATGATTAATAACATCTTGATAAATTTTGTTTTCGTTATATTGTTTTAAAACTTTTTCAAAAACTTTCTTTGGTAATGTCATTTTATCAGATAAAGAATCATCTATAAAGCTTAAAAGAGAAACCGCTTCTTTTTCGCTTCCATAAATGAAATGAGTATTAATAAAATATGGTCCTATTTTTCCTGAAGTATACCAAAATGGCTTGTTTTCTTCACAAAATCTAATTGCATTTGTTTCAAATAAATATGAAATAATATCAGACATAAAAATTCCTCCTTAATTAATCTAAAACAATTGTAACAAAAAAATAGAAATTGTCAAATAAGAAAATAAACTATTGAAAAAGAAATATTAAAATGATAAGATGAAAGCAAAAGAAGAGATAGGAGAAAAATATATGAATGTAATGGATAGGTTAATAGAAAAAATAATTAAATTAAAAAGCCCAGTTGTTATGGGATTAGACCCAAGATATGAAATGATTCCTGAATGTGTAAGGAATAAATATAGTTTGGATTTAGAAGGAGTATCTAAAGCTATTTTAGAATATAACAAAACTTTAATTGATAGTACTTATGATATAATCCCTGCAATAAAACCACAGATGGCATTTTATGAGATGTTTGGAATTCCTGGTATGCAAACATTTTTAGATACTTGTAAATATGCAAAAGAAAAAGGAATGATAGTAATTGCAGATAATAAAAGAGGAGATATAGGCTCAACTGCAAAAGGATATTCTAATGCATATTTAGGAAAAACTAAAATAGGAGAAATAGAAGAAAGTGTTTTTGATGTGGATTTTATGACAGTAAACCCTTATATGGGAACAGATTGTATAGAACCATTTGTAGAAGATTGTAAAAAATATGATAAAGGAATTTTTATATTAGCAAAAACATCTAATCCATCATCAGGAGAGTTACAAGATGAGAAGTTAGAAAATGGGGAAGAGGTATATAAAAAAGTCATTTCTTTAATAGAAAAATGGGGACAAGATTTAAGAGGAGACTTTGGCTATAGTAGTATAGCCGCTGTAGTTGGTGCAACATATCCAAAACAATTACAAGAATTAAGAAGCTTAGCACCACATACATTTTTCTTAATTCCTGGTTATGGAGCACAAGGAGGAAAAGCAGAAGATATAAAATTAGGTTTTGATAAACAAGGCTTAGGTGGAATTGTAAATGCATCTAGAAGTTTAATGTGTGCATATAAAAAAGAAGATTGGAAGAAAAATCACAAAGAGGAAGAATATGGCTTAGCAACAAGAGAAGAAGCTTTAAGAATGAATAAAGAATTAAATTTTTTTAAGTAAAGGAGGATTAAAATGCCAGAAGTTGTTAAAGCAAAATTAATAGAAAAAGAATATTTGAAACCAGATATTGTAAGATTTAAAGTAGAAGCAAAAAGCATAGTAGAAACAGCAAAACCAGGTAACTTCTTAGAGATAAGAGTTTCTGAAACTACAGTTCCATTTTTAAGAAGACCTATTAGTATTTACAATTTAAATAAAGATGAAGGAACATTAGAATTTATTTTCCAAATAAAAGGAGAAGGAACAAAATTACTTTCTAACAAAGAAGAAGGAGATTTAATAGATATTATAGGACCTTTAGGAATGGGAACATTCAAGTTTAGTAGTTATAATAAAATTGCTGTAGTAGGAGGGGGAATAGGAGTATTTCCTTTATACGAACTATCTAAGGAAGCAAAAGAAGAAGAAAGAGAAGTAAATATATATTTAGGTTTTAGAAGTAAAGATTATGTTGTACTAGAAAAAGAATTTAAAGGAGTATCTGATAAATTAGTGCTTACAACAGACGATGGCTCTTATGGAATAAAAGGTTTTGCAATAAATGAATTAGAAAAAGATTTAGAAAAAGAAAAAATAGATTGTATCTATGCTTGTGGACCACTTCCAATGCTAAGAGCAGTAAAGAAGCTAGCAATAGAAAAAGATATTCCTTGTCAAATATCTTTGGAAGAAAGAATGGGTTGTGGGATAGGAGTATGTTTAGGATGTGCTGTAAAAACCGCAAGAAGTAGTGATGAAAATCCTGAATATTGGCACGTATGTAAAGGTGGCCCAGTATTTAGAGCAAAAGATGTAGATATTTAAAAAGAAAGGAGAATTGAGATAATGAATACAAGTATAAATTTTGCAGGGATAAAGATGAAAAATCCAGTAACAGTAGCATCTGGTACATTTGGATATGGTAGAGAATATAGTAATTTCTTTGATTTAAGTAAACTTGGGCGGAATAATAACAAAAGGAACATCTATAAAACCTAGAAGCGGAAATAAGCCACCTAGAGTTTGTGAAACTCCAAGTGGAATGTTAAATAGTATTGGACTTCAAAATCCAGGAGTAGAATATTTTGCAGAAAATGATTTACCATTTTTAAAGAAATTTGATACAGCAATAATAGTAAATGCTTGTGGAAGTACAGTAGAAGATTATATAGAAGTTTGTAAGATATTAGATACATTAGATATAGATGGAGTAGAATTAAATTTATCATGTCCAAATGTAAAGGAAGGTTGTATGGCATTTGGAAGTTCTTATGAAGGAGTAAAAGAAGTAACTTCTAAAGTAAGAAAAGTATTAAATAAACCTTTAATTGTAAAATTAACACCAAATGTTTCAAATATAGCAGAAATTGCAAAAGGTGCAGAAGATGGAGGAGCTGATGGAGTTTCTTTAATTAATACATTACTTGGAATGAAAATCGATATAGAAAAAAGAAAACCAGTCTTAGCAAATAATACTGGAGGATTATCAGGACCAGCAATAAGACCAGTTGCTGTAAGAATGGTTTATGAAGTAGCACAAGCTGTTAATATACCAATTCTAGGAATGGGTGGAATTGTAAATGGAGAAGATGCAATTGAATTTATGTTAGCAGGAGCATCAGCTATATCTATTGGTGCAGGAAACTTCCAAGACCCATATACAAGCATAAATACAATAAAACAAATAGAAGAGTATATGGAAAAACATAATATAGAAAATATTAGTGATATAGTAGGAAAAGTGACAATGAACTGAAATTTATTGTTTGCAATTTTACATGAAATAATCTATAATAGTATAGAAGTGTAAATACACAAGGTTATCTTAGGAGGAATAACCAATGGGAAACATCATAATTACAGCAGAGAATATGTCAAAAATAGTAACGGAAACTCTTAAGAAATGCTTTTTTGAAGAGGGAGAGGATACTAGCAATTTTGTTAAGGTTGAAGGAATATCATACATCTTTGGATTTCACCCTGAACGGCTAGAAGAGCAGCGCGAAATTGTAACTGTATTACTTGCAGAGTTGCCAGAAGAATTCAAAAAGGGATATTCATTTCTTTACCTTTGTAAAAACAAGAATGGCGAGTTGTGGACAGACTCACAAGCTGTTTGTGAGCAACTTGTTGTAATGGCAATTGGTTTAGACTTAATGGAATATTGTTTGCCAAGAGAAATGTGGTTTATTCTGCCTGGGGGTGTACCATATTTGATTGTTAAATAACGGTACACAAAAAGGAAGTTCATCTTAAAAGGTTGAGCTTCCTTTTATTAATTTAAAAATTAAATAAAATTTATAACATTAATAACTATTGTATAAATAGCCCACAAAGAAAAATATATAATAACATAATACCATTTTGGATAAAAGAATTTTAAATGTTTTTTATTTGAGATGGTGTTTATTATATATAATAAATCTAATAAAAATAGATATACAATTAAAATAAATAAAAATGGATTATAGAAAAATGCATCTCTAAAATTACCATTTATAAAATTTGTAACGCATCTAGTAGCACCACAACTAGGACAAGTTACATTATAATTTTCTTTCCAATAACAACTAGGGGTTAAATTTTTAAAAGGAGAGTTCACAAAAATAAATATCATAGCAAGTAGAACTATAATAGATATTTGTATAATTATTAACTTAGAATATTTTTTATTTAAAAAATTTTTCATAATAAACTCCTAAAAATGGCCTAAAATAAATCGCAAGTTCTTTTTTTAGTTGCGATTTATTTTTGTATTTAATTATAATTAAATTAAGATAAAACTGATACAAAAGAAAGTACACCAAGTACCATTAAACCGTATAATGCAAGTGCTACTATACCTAAAACTAGACCAGCAATTCCCATACCTTTTCCACCTTTTTTCATTCCTACAACACCAAATATTATTGCAAGAATTGCACAAGGTATAGAAACAACAGGGTAACAGAATAATACAACAGCTATAATTCCTAATACCATAGCGGCTATGCTAAGGCCTTTAGATTCTTGTTTTTCGTCCATTAGATTCACCCCTTTATAAATATTTAATCTATAACTATATTGTGACATTTTTCAACAAAATTGTCAATAAAATTAAGAAAAAATCTATAAATTCAACCAATTGATAAAAATGTAAAATTATGTTATACTTATGTATATAACATAAAAAAGTTATGTAAAAATATTTGTGTTCTAAAAAAATGCTTGAAAGGAATTTATATGACTAAAATCGAGATTTTAAAAGCTTCTAAATATCTAGAAAAGGAACATAAAGCATTTTCTAATATTGTTTCAAAAGCATATGAAATTACGGAGGAAACAGACAAAGATTACAAAGACCGTTTTTCGTGGTATTGGGAAAAAGTTGTGCCAGGAGTACTTAATGGGACAAGAGATATTTTCCTTGCTGAGCTCAATGGTGAAGTTGCTGGATGTGCAATTTTGAAAAAAGAAGATGGAGAAAAGAAAATCTGTACGCTTCTTGTTTTTGATAAATATAGAAACATGGGAATTGCAACTAGATTACTTGAAGAAGCATTCAAGTATCTTAAAACAACGACTCCACTAATTACAATTGCAGAGTACAAAGTTAAGCAATTTATTCCAATAATCAGAAAATACGGTTGGCGGAGGACACAAATACTTGAAAAAGGCTATTATAATGGCCTTTCACGAGAGTTTGTATTTAATGGCAAAATCTCGTAATATAAGCCCAGAAGGATATTTCTTTCTGGGCTTACTTTTATAATTTTTCTATTCTAATTCCCAATATTCCATATTTCTTTTGTTCTTCAGGAGTATAGAATTCTTGCAATACATCTAAAAGTTCTTTTTTAGTCATAGACTTATCTGCTAAAATACTAATATCAAAATCTTTAAATAAATCAGAAAAAGAATTATATCGAAGTAATCCACAAACTTTAACTTTTAATTTATCCTTCATATCAGGAAGTTTAAGAAATTCAATTTCATCTCCTAAATTAATAATAGATCTTTTCTCATCATATAGGCGTAATTCAATCCTTTTAGTTCCATTTTGTATATAATCAAAAAATCTTCCTTCTAATTTCATTTGGTGTACCATGATAATTTCCTCCTTATAAACTAATTAAAACACAAATAAGATAAATAGTCTATATTTTTATTAATTTATTTCTTCTTTTTTTCGACTTAAAATTACAAAAAATAGTTGTATAAAAATCTCTACTTTGATATAATTTAAGAAACTTAGAAATAAACTCTATAAAGGAGGAGTATCATGGAAAAAGAAAATAAACAATGTAATGAAAAAGATTTGTTCTTAGAAAAATTATTTCAGGAGTATTTACCAGAAAAAGACAATTTAATTCAAATGTTAAACGAAATTCAAGAGCATTATGGGTATGTACCAATGCATGTTCAAAAAGAATTATCTGAATATTTAAAAATTCCAATGGCAGAAATATATGGTGTGGTTACTTTTTATTCAAGATTTTCATTAGAACCACAAGGAAAATATAAAATATCTGTATGCTTAGGAACAGCTTGTTTTGTTAAAGGTTCACAAAAAATAATGGATAGATTAACAGATAGACTAAAAATAGAACCAGGACAAACAACCAAAGATGGATTATTTACAATAGAGCAAACAAGATGTGTTGGAGCATGTGGTTTAGCACCTGTCTTTACCGTAAACGGTGAAGTTTATGGAAAAGCAAGTGTGCAAAAACTAGATCAAGTTTTAGATGAATTAATAAATAAAGAAAAGCAGAGTTCATAATTACTAACTAAAAAAGTTGGGAGGAATAAAATGAAAACATTAGAGGAAATTCATGAAATAAGAGAAAATAAAAGAAGAGAATTAGACTTAAGGGTAAATACTAAAGCAGATACAAGAGAAAAACATATTTTAGTGTGCCATGGAACTGGTTGTACTTCTTCAAAATCTCCAGAAATATTAGAAAATTTTAGAAGGATATTAAAAGAAAAAAATATAGAAAATGTAAGGGTCATCAAAACAGGATGTTTTGGATTATGTGCAAAAGGTCCAATTGTTATAATTAGACCAGAAGATACTTTTTATGCTATGGTGACTCCTGAGGATTGTGAAGAAATTATACAAACACATATAGTAGAAGGAAAAAGAGTAGAAAGATTACTATGTAAAGATATAGATGGGAAAATAGTAAATAGCTTAGATGAATTAAATTTCTATAAAAAACAAAAAAGAATAGCTCTTAAAAACTGCGGTGTTATAAATCCTGAAGATATTGATGAATACATTGCTTTTGATGGATACAAAGCGTTAGAAAGAGTATTAGATGTAATGTCACCTGAAGAAGTAATAGAGGTTATAAAAAAATCTGGTCTTCGTGGTAGAGGTGGAGCAGGTTTTCCTACAGGTAAGAAATGGGAACTAACAAGAGCAAGTGAAGGAAAACAAAAATATGTAGTTTGTAATGCAGATGAAGGAGACCCTGGAGCTTTTATGGATAGAAGTATCCTAGAAGGAGACCCACACGCAGTACTTGAAGCTATGACAATTGCAGGATACTCAATAGGTGCAAATAAAGGATATATTTACGTAAGAGCAGAATATCCAATTGCAGTAAAAAGATTAGACATTGCAATTAAACAAGCAAGAGATTATGGTTTACTTGGTAAAAATATATTTAATTCTGGATTTGACTTTGATATTGAAATAAGATTAGGTGCAGGTGCATTTGTATGTGGAGAAGAAACAGCACTATTAGAGTCAATAGAAGGAAAACGTGGTCAGCCAAGAGTAAAACCACCATATCCTGCACAAGCAGGTCTATGGGGAAAACCAACATTAATTAATAATGTAGAAACATATGCAAATATTGCTCAAATTATTTTAAAAGGAGCTGATTGGTATTCATCAATTGGAACAGAAAAATCAAAAGGAACTAAAGTATTTGCTTTAGGTGGAAATGTAAATAATATAGGATTAGTAGAAGTACCTATGGGAACAACTTTAAGAGAGATTGTGTATGATATAGGTGGAGGAATACCAAATGGAAGAAAGTTCAAAGCAGCACAAACAGGAGGACCATCTGGTGGTTGTATACCAAAAGAACACTTAGACACACCAATAGATTATGAGTCTTTAAAAGAAATAGGTTCTATGATGGGGTCAGGTGGATTAATTGTAATGGATGATACTAAATGTATGGTATCACTTGCTAAATTTTATTTAGAATTTACTGTAAGTGAAAGCTGTGGTAAATGTACTCCTTGCAGAATAGGAACAAAAAGAATGTTAGAAATACTAGAAAAACTATGTAATGGCGAAGGAGAAGAAATAGATATTTATAGATTAGAGGCATTAGCAAAAAATATACAAAAAGCTAGTATCTGTGGACTTGGGCAAAGTGCTCCAAATCCAGTTCTTAGCACATTAAATTATTTTAGAGAAGAATTTATGGAACATGCAATAGATAAAGCATGTAGAACGGCTGAATGTAAGGCACTCGCAAAAATTGGAATAGATGAAGAAAAATGTAAGGGCTGTGGACTATGTCAAAAACATTGTCCGGTAAATGCAATAAAAGGAGAAGGCAGAGAAAAAAGAGTAATAGACCAAGATTTATGCATCAAATGTGGTACTTGTATTGCAACTTGCCCATTCCATGCAATAAATTAGAAATAGGAGGATAAGCAATGGAAGAAAATATGGTTACATTAACAATAGATGGAGAAACTGTAAAAGCCAAAAAAGGAACTACAATCTTGCAAGCTGCAAAACAAGCAGGGATTGATATTCCTACATTATGCTTTTTAAAAGACATAAATGAAGTTGGAGATTGTAGAATGTGTATTGTTGAAGTAGAGGGAAGAAGAGGTTTTGCAACTTCATGTATTCAAACAGTAGAAGAAGGAATGGTAGTACATACTCATACACCAAATGTTCTAGAAGCAAGAAGAACAGTACTTGATTTAATAATTTCAAACCATGCTAAAGATTGTTTGACTTGTACACGTTCAGGAAATTGTGAATTACAAACATTAGCTACAAAATTTAATGTTCTACATGTAGAATATCCAGGAGAAATGACAAAACATAAAGTAGATGATAAATCACCAGCATTGGTTAGAGATTTTAATAAATGTATATTATGTAGAAGATGTGTTGCAACTTGTAAAAATGTCCAAGGAATTGGAGCAATAGATTGTATAAATAGAGGTTTTGAGTCTTGCATATCAACAGTTGGAGATCATAGTTTAAATGATGTAAACTGTACATTTTGTGGTCAATGTATAGAGGCATGCCCAACAGGAGCTTTACATGAAAAAGAAAGCATAAAAGAAGTATGGGCAAGATTAAAAGATCCAAATACATATGTAGTTGCACAAACTGCACCATCAATTAGAGTAGCTCTTGGTGAAGAATTTGGTATGGACATTGGAACAAATGTAGAAGGTAAAATGATAACAGCTCTAAAAAGATTAGGATTTGATAAAGTATTTGATACAAATACAGGAGCAGATTTTACAATTATGGAAGAAGCAAATGAATTTGTAGAAAGATTTAAAAATAATGATGAACTTCCAATGATGACATCATGCTGCCCAGGTTGGGTAAGATATATAGAAGAAAATTATCCAGAATTACTTTCACATTTATCAAGCTGTAAATCACCACATCAAATGTTTGGAGCTTTAATTAAATCTTATTATGCTAAGAAAGAAAATATCGACCCAAGTAAAATATATGTTGTATCTATTATGCCATGTGTTGCTAAAAAATTCGAAGCTATTCGCCCAGAAATGCAAAATGAGGGACTTTATGACGTAGATGGTGTAATTACTACTCGTGAACTTTCTAGAATGATTAAACAGGCAAATATTGAATTTACAAAACTAGAAGATAGTAAGTTTGATGATCCAATGGGAGAAGCAACAGGAGCAGGAGCAATATTTGGAACAACAGGAGGAGTAATGGAAGCAGCATTAAGAACTGCACAAGATATTTTAACAGGAGAAGACTTAGAGAAAATAGATTTTGAAGCAGTTAGAGGTGGAAAAGGAATAAAGAAAGCAACTGTAAATATAGCAGGAAAGGAAATAAAAGTAGTAGCAGCAAGTGGACTAAAAAATGCAAGAAAAATATTAGAAGAAATTAAAAGTGGAAAAGCAGATTATCAATTTGTAGAAATAATGGCCTGCCCAGGAGGATGTATAATGGGTGGAGGCCAACCAATAAAAAGTGCTAAAATACGTTCAGAAGTAGATGTAAGAAAATTAAGAGCAAATAGCTTATATACAATAGATGAAAAATCTACAATTAGGAAATCACATGAGAATCCAGTATTAAAGAAAATATATAAAGATTATTTAGGAAATCCAGGAGGAGAATTAGCACATAAATTACTACATACTCATTATGAAAAAAGAGAAAAATATAATTTTGAGACATAATATTATTTGAATGCTGTTTTTTGGAATGGGGCAAAAAACAGCAACTTTTTATTCTATAATGCAAAAAAGTGCCCTAAAGCAAAAGCTAAAGGGCACTTCAGAACACCTTACAAGGCATTCTTGTTGGGGTTAGAATCTTTTAAAAATGAATTGATAGGCAAAGTAAAAGTTAACAACCAGCAGCCAGAATCCCATTTGTCATCATAAGTCTCAAGCTCAGAACTAATGTTCATGCATCCAAGACTTTCTAGAACTTGAATAATTTCAGGAAGTGGTTCTTCATAAAGACGAACAAAAACATTTCCGTCAAGGAGCTCATCAATAGGGTCAAATTGAATCATGTTAAAAATGGAGCCATAACACCTAGACTGTTGATTTGAGAAAATATTCAATAATTCGGTATCAAATGGATCTATTGTTGGAACTGTTATTTTTACTATTTTTTTTGTTATTTGATTATACAGAACTCTCCTAATATCTTCTTGTGTGGAAATCATTTCGCCCACCATTCTAGCCTCCAAACAACAATGTGTTTACACTACGATATTATTGTAACACAATTTTACATAAAATGTCAAAATTTTTTGTTTTTATAGAATGCTTAAAAAATCATGAATATGGGTAAAAATGAATGATTATGCTTAAATTTTCCTTGAAGTTGATTTTTACTGTTAATTGTTATATAATAACAAAAATGTAAAAAGGAATGATGAATTTGAAAAACGATAAATTAGAAACTATATCAAATCTTTTTGAAGGAAAAGAAATAAGAAGTATTTGGAGTCCTGAAAAAGAGGATTACTATTTTAGTGTAGTTGATGTAATTGGAGCTTTAACTGATAGTAAAATTCCAAGAAATTATTGGAGCGATTTAAAAAGAAGATTAATAGAAGAAGGAAGTGAACTGCACGAAAATATCGTGCAGTTGAAAATGAAGGCTAAAGATGGAAAATTTAGACAAACAGACACTTTAGACACAAAAGGTATTTTAAGATTAATAGAGTCTGTACCAAGTTCAAAAGCAGAACCTTTTAAGTTATGGCTTGCTCAAATGGGAAAAGAAAGGATAGATGAAGTATTTGACCCAGAAATTGCTGTAAATAGAGCAATAGACTATTATAGAAGTAAAGGTTATTCAGATAAATGGATAGAATCTAGATTAAAAGGAATTTTAGATAGAAAAAAGTTAACTGATGTATGGAAGGAGAATGGAATTAAACAAAATTATGAATATGCTATACTAACTAATGAGATATACCAAAGTTGGTCAGGAATGAAAGCAAGTGAATATAAAGATTATAAAAATATAAGAAAAGAGTCTTTAAGAGATAATATGACAGATTTAGAAGTGGCTTTAACAGACTTAGGAGAAGTAGCTACAAGAGAACTTGCAAAAGAGCATAAACCTTATGGCTTAAAGGAAAATAGAAAAGTTGCTAAAATGGGAGGACATGCTGCTAAAGTTGCAAGAGATGATATAGAAAAAAATTTAGGAAAGTCAGTTATTAGTAAAACAAATTCATTAAATTATAAATATTTAGATACAAACAAATTATATAAGAACAAAACATTGGAAAATAGAAAAAATAAGGATGACAATGAATAATTTAGTAAGGAAAGTTAAGATGAGACAAATTAGGCCCGTCCCCAATTTGTCTCATTAATTTTATTCCCATTCTATTGTTGCTGGTGGTTTTGATGTTATATCATAAACTACTCTATTTACATGTTCTACTTCATTTACAATTCTACTAGATACTTTTTCTAGTACTTCATATGGTATTTTACTCCAAACTCCTGTCATAAAATCAGTTGTTTCTACTGCACGAAGTGCTACTGTATAATCATAAGTCCTTTCATCACCCATAACACCAACAGATTTTAAATTAGTTAATACCGCGAAATATTGATTTATACTTTTGTGAAGTCCAGCGTTTGCTATTTCTTCTCTAAAGATACTATCCGCTTCTTTTAGAATATTTAATTTGTCTTCTGTAATTTCTCCAATAATACGTATTGCTAAACCTGGTCCAGGGAATGGTTGTCTATATACCAAGTTTTCTGGAATACCAAGTTCTAAACCAGTTTTTCTTACTTCGTCTTTAAATAAATCTCTTAAAGGTTCTACAATTTCTTTAAAATCTACATAGTCAGGTAGGCCCCCAACATTATGATGGCTTTTTATTACAGAAGATTTACCTAAACCGCAACCGCTTTCTATTACATCAGGATAGATAGTTCCTTGAACTAAATAATCTACTGTTCCGATTTTCTTTGCTTCTTCTTCAAATACACGAATAAATTCTTCACCTATAATTTTTCTTTTTTTCTCAGGGTCTGTAACACCTGCAAGTTTATTTAAAAATCTATCCTTACAATTTACACGAATTAGGTTAATATCAAATTGGTCTCTAAAAACTTTTTCTACTTCGTCACCTTCGTTTTTACGAAGTAATCCATGGTCTACAAATATACAAGTTAAATTTTTTCCAATTGCTTTATGTAATAATACTGCTGCAACAGATGAATCAACTCCACCAGATAGAGCACATAATGCTTTTTTATCTCCAATTTTTTCTTTTAAACTTTTAATCTTTTCTTTTGCAAATGAAGATATTTCCCAATCTCCTTTACATTTACATACTTCATATAAAAAGTTTCTAATTACATTAATACCATTTTCAGAATGAACGACTTCTGGATGGAATTGAATTCCATAAAAGTTCTTTTCTTTATTTTCCATACCAGCATTTGGACAAGATGGGGTAGAGGCAATATTAGAAAAGCCATCTGGAACTGTTTTTACAAAATCTGTATGACTCATTAAAAAATTATTAGTAGAATTAAAACCTTTGAATAATAGAGAGTTATTGTCTATATTAACACTTGTTACTCCATATTCTCTCTTAGTTGCTTTTTCGACTTCTCCACCTAAAGTTATAGTCATAAGTTGCATACCGTAGCATATTCCTAAAATAGGAATACCTAAATTAAATATTTCAGGGTCACATTTAGGGCTATCATCTGCAAATACACTTGCAGGTCCTCCTGTAAATATTATTCCTTTTGGATTTTTTTCTTTGATTTTTTCTATTGAAATATCAAAAGAAACAACTTCAGAATACACATTACATTCTCTTACTCTTCTTGCTATTAATTGGTTATATTGTCCACCAAAATCTAAGATTAAAATTAATTCGTTTTTCATAATAAACCTCCAAACTTTTTTCTAATATTATCATAATAACTAATAAAAGTAAACAAACCAAATAAAAATAAAAAGAAGTGCCTCAAAGCCTAAGCTAAGAGACACTTCCAGAATACCTTACAAGGTATCCTTGTTGGAGGCAGAAACTTGCTTTTCAATCAATTGAGGAACATCAAAACTTAAAACACCAACCATACCATCTAAGTAGCGTTTCTCCTCTGTGGAGAATTTAATGTTAGTATATCCAAGTCTTGTCAATTCTGCAATTAGTTCCGGAAGAGGTTGATCTTCAAGTTCTACTTTAAAATGTCCAGTTTGAACGTCTGAATCAAAGTGTTCAAGTTTAGAATAAAGTATATATTCACAACTTTCCATTTGATTACATAAAATCAACTTACGACGTGCTTGAAACATCTCATAATACTCTTGTGCAGAAACCATCTTTCCTCCAAACAACGTTGGTTTTTACCAAACAATATAATTATAACATAATTTTACATAAAATGTCAAAATAGATTGTTTTTAAAATAAAATAAAAAAGTGCTTTACTTTAAATTACAGTTGTATTATAATAGTAAAAATATTTAAGAAGGGAGAAAGAAAATGGCAAAAATATTAGAAGATATTTCAAGAACATTTAATGAGTTTTTATTATTACCAAATTTAACAGATGAAAGATGCATACCAAGTAAAGTGTCACTAAGAACACCACTTGTAAAATTTAAAAAAGGAGAAGAAGCAAAATACTATGCCAACATCCCAATGGTATCTGCTATCATGCAATCAGTTTCAGGAGAAGAAATGGGAATTGCATTAGCAAGAGAAGGGGGTGTTGCTTTTATTTATGGTTCACAAACAATAGAAAATCAAGCAAAAATGGTAAGGAGAGTAAAAAAACATAAAGCAGGATTTGTTGTAAGTGACTCAAATGTAAAACCTGACGCTACTTTAGAAGAAGTACTAAATCTAACAAAAGAAACAGGACATTCAACTGTAATAATTACAGATGACGGAACTAAAAATGGAAAATTCTTAGGTTTAGTTACAGATAAAGATTATAGATTATCTAGAGATAATAGAGAAGCACCAATAAGTGATTTTATGACACCAAAAGATAAAGTAGTATGGGCAAAAGAAGGGCTAAGTTTACCAGAAGCAAATGATATAATTTGGGAAAACAAAATAGCTTGCCTTCCAATACTTGATAAAGAAGAACATTTAAAATATTTAGTATTTCGTAAAGATTATGAAGATAGAAAAAACAATCCAAATTCTTTACTTGATGAAAATAAAAGATATATAGTAGGTGCCGGAGTAAATACAAGAGACTTTGAAGAAAGAATACCAGCTTTAGTAGATGCAGGAGTAGACCTTCTTTGTATAGATTCATCAGATGGATATTCAGTTTGGCAAAAAAATACAATTGACTTTGTAAGAGAAAAATATGGAGATAAAGTAAAAATTGGTGCAGGAAACGTAGTAGATAGAGAAGGATTTATGTATTTAGCAAAAGCTGGAGCAGATTTTATAAAAGTTGGTGTAGGTGGAGGATCTATTTGTATAACACGTGAAACAAAAGGAATAGGACGTGGACAAGCATCAGCGTTAATAGATGTAGTAGCTGCTCGTGATGAATATTATAAAGAAACAGGTATATATATTCCAGTATGTTCAGATGGCGGAATAGTACATGACCATCATATAACAATAGCTTTAGCCTTAGGAGCAGACTTTGTAATGATGGGAAGATATTTTGCAAGATTTGATGAAAGCCCAACAAGAGTTGTTAAAAAAGGAAATAGCTATGTAAAAGAATATTGGGGCGAAGGTTCAAACCGTGCTAGAAACTGGCAAAGATATGATATGGGAGGAGATAAAAAACTTTCATTTGAAGAAGGTGTAGACTCTTACATACCTTATGCTGGAAGATTAAAAGATAATTTAGAAGTTACTGTTGCAAAAATAAAATCAACAATGTGTAACTGTGGAAGTGTTACAATTCCAGAATTCCACGAAAAGGCAAGACTAACACTTGTATCAGATGTAAGTATTTCAGAAGGAAGTGCACATGATGTTATTTTAAAAGAAATAGACAATCAATTTTAATAAACAAATATTAAACTGCTAAAAAGTAAGTACTTCTTAGCAGTTTATTTAAGTTATAACTATCTATTGTTATTGTTTTGTCTTTCATTGTTGTTATTGTTATTATTGTTTTGGTTGTTTTTGTTGTTTCTGTTTTGTTTATTATTTTTATCTGACATGAAAAGCACCTCCAATCAAATCTAATATTATTGTTAACAAAATAAGAAAAAATATTCTGGTACAAATTGTTTTTTTTAATAAATTGTTATATAATACCTACGAAATAAATAAAAATTAAATAGCATAAATTTTTTGGGGGATTAAAATGGAATACAAAAATGAAAAATTAATAGAATTTAATAATTATTTAAAAGGAAGAAAAGTAGCAATAATAGGTTTGGGAGTAAGTAACTTACCACTTTTAAAATATATGTATGAAAAAAATGCTAATGTTACAGTATTTGATGAAAAAGAAAAAGAAGAAGTACCAAGAAAACTATTAGAAAGATTGGAAAAATATAAAGCAAATGCCTTTTTTGGAAAAAATTGTTTTGAAAATTTAAAAGGATTTGATATTATATTTCGTTCTCCTAGTTGCTTGCCAACAAGAAAAGAATTGGTAGAAGAAAAGGAAAAAGGAGCAATTATAACATCTGAAATAGAAATGCTAATGAAAATAGCTCCATGTAAAGTTATAGGAGTAACTGGAAGTGATGGAAAAACAACCACAACAAGTTTAATATATAGTATATTAAAAAAAGCAGGGTATAATACATATTTAGGAGGAAATATTGGAATACCTTTGTTTACTAAACTAGAAGAAATGAGACCAGAAGATATGCTTGTTTTAGAGCTAAGTAGTTTCCAATTAATGGGTATGGAAATTAGCCCTAATATTTCAGTTATTACTAATATAACACCAAATCATTTAAATATTCATAAAGATTATGAGGAATATATAGAAGCTAAAAAAACTATTTTTAAATATCAAAATGAAAATGATTATTTAGTACTAAATTATGATAATGAAATAACAAGAGCATGTAAAAAAGAAGCAAAATCAAAGGTAACATATTTTAGTAGTAAAGAAAAGCTAGATAATGGCTTTATTGTAGATAATGGAATTATAAAAGAATGTGAAGATGGAATAAGAAAACATATATTAGACACAAAAGAAGTTCTTTTAAGAGGAAATCATAATTATGAAAATATTGCGACAGCTTTAGCTGCAACTAAAACATTAGTAGACCAAGATATCGCAGTAGAAGCTATAAAAGAATTTAAAGCAGTTGAACATAGATTAGAATTTGTAAGAGAAATAAACGGTGCTAAATGGTATAATGACTCAGTAAGTTCATCACCTACAAGAACAATTGCAGGATTAAATTCATTTGATGAAGATATTGTTTTAATTGCAGGAGGATATGATAAAAATTTAGATTATACTCCAATTGCAAAACCAATACTTAAAAAAGTAAAAACATTAATACTTTTAGGAGCCACATCAGGAAAAATATTTAATGCAGTAAAAGAAGAAGAGGAGAAGGAAAAAAAGAATATTGACATATATATGGCAGATACTTTAGAAGAAGCAGTAAATTTAGCAAAAAAATATGCAAAGCCAAGAGAAGTTGTGCTATTTTCTCCAGCTAGTGCAAGTTTTGATATGTTTAAAAATTTTGCTGAAAGAGGAAATATATTTAAAAATTTAGTAAATAAGTTATAACATATTTTTAAAAACCTCCATATGATATAGAAAAGATAAGGAGGTTTTTTTATGTATAATAATGAGTCTTATGATGATTACATAAGGTCTATTTTAGGTTATCCAAATACTAATAATATGTATGGGCAAGAAAGTAATAATTATAGCAGTTATAATAGTTATGTAAATTATAGTGCAAACAACAATATGAATAATTCCAATCAAGATTTAGAACAATATTATCCAGAAATATATAAAATAGTATATCCTATGATACAAAAAAGATGTAGTGGAGTTACAGGAAATATAACGGAAGACTTAATCGAAGATATGACAGATGAAATTTATTCATCAGTAGAAGTAACAAATGAAGTAAATGTTAATATAAATCTTCAAAATGAAATCAATAATAGTGAAATCACAACAAATAGAAATAAGGTGCAAAATTCATCAAAAGAAACAGAAAGTTCAAAAAAAGAAAATAGGGAAGTGCGAAGACAAGATGCAAGCCTAAGAGATTTAATAAAAATATTATTAATTAGAGAATTATTAAGAAATAGAAGACCAAATCATCGTCCGCCAAGACCACCTTTCCCAGGAGGACCAGGTAGACCACCTATGCCAAGATATGATTATATGGATATTTATGAAAGATAGTTTATATGGTATACTAAAAAGTACTTTAGTATACCATTTTCTTTTTTAGTATGTTAAAATAAAAATGAAAATAAAAACTAGGAGGAAAGATATGCCAGGTTTTGTAATACATATTGCAATAGGAGAGGAATATTTAAGAAAACATAATTTAAATTATTCTAAAGAATTTATAAAAGGAACTGTTGCACCAGATTTTACAAATGATAAATCTAAAACTCATTATGGAAAATCTCCAAGATATACGAATTTAAAAAAGTTTTTAGAGAATAATAAATTAGATACTGATTATAATAAAGGTTTTTTCTTACATTTAGTTACAGATTATTTGTTCTATAATTACTATGTAACTAAAATAGGAAAAGAAGGACTTTACAATGACTATGATTTAACAAATAAAGATATTATAAATAAATATAATGTTATCTTGATTGATAGCGTTAAAGACAAAGTATTTTTTAAAGAAGGAACACCTAAAACATTAACTTTAGAATTGGCCTGTAAGATTATTGATGAAATATCAAATATGAACTTAAAAGAAATAGAAGCGGAAGTGAACAAAAATTTGCCCAAATGGAATTACTATAAAAATGATACATAATTGACATATTTTACATAAAATGGTAAAATAATAATGTAGGAGTTATTATTTGGAGGTGTTTTGAATAATGAATGATATAAGAAATAAAATTATTGCATTATCAGGACAGCCAGTTACCGGAAAAGGAACGACAACTAAGGCTTTAATAAATAAATTAGAAGAACAAGGATATGAAAGTGAAAATATCCATGTTATTTCAACAGGTAATGAATTTAGACGTTATTTTAATACTTTAATAGATTTTATTAGAAGTTTAGATAATCCTGAAAAGCTTCAAAAAATATCTGAAACACCAGAAATGCAGGATTTAATGTCAAATATGGAAAGAAGAATATTTCTAATAAATACTATATCTAGATTAAGAACTCACGGCATTGATTTATCAAATTTTTCAATAGAGCAAGCAAATAATCTGGATGAATTGAAGGAAATAAGATCTGTAGTAGATGGATTAATAGATGATGGTATTAAAAGAAAAGGAGAAGAGATAAATTCTAAAGAAAGACCAGATGAAATTTGGATTGTAGATTCAAGACTTGCCTTTCATAATATACCAGATGCGTTTTCGGTAAGATTAACAGCGACACCAGAAGTTGCAGCAAAAAGATTATTTAATGATAAATCAAGAGGAAAGGAAGATAGTTCATATAGTTCTTTAGAAGAAGCAAAGTTAGCTAGAGAAAAAAGAAGAATTGGAGAACAAAAAAGATATAAAGAAAGATATGGAGTAGACTTGGAAAACCCTGATAACTATGATTTAATTATAGATACTTCATATGCAAGTATTGATGATGAAGCAAATACTATACTTAAATGTTTAAGTTATTATATAGATGGAAAACCATTTGCAAAAAATTGGACAAGTCCAAAAACATTACTTCCTATGCAAGGAATAAGAGAAACTGTAGGAAGAGCTACATATACATTTGATGAAATGATAGATAAAATTGACAAAGAAGGATATTTGCCAGATAAACCTATTGAAGTAGTAGAAGCAAATGGATATAAGGGAATAGTTGAGGGACATCATAGAAATTTTGCAATGGCAGATTTGGGTAAAACATTAGTACCATATGAAGTGATCGCGAAAGATGATGAAAAAATTCCTTATGGTGGAGGAACAGCAAGACAAAGAATAGACAGTTTAAGAGTAAGTAATTTGTTTGACCATGAAACTTTCTTTGAAGGTGAAGGAAAGGATAAACATTTTTCATATGAGGACATTTATCCTGAAATATACAGTAAGTTAAAAGAAAAAGAAGGGGAAACAAGATAAAGTTTTAAAAAATAGAAAATATTTCCAAAAGTATTTTCTATTTTTTTGTTTTTTGAAAATTCTGTTTTTTGCCTCATCCTAAAAAAGCATTTTAAGAATATTATTTTTATTTTTGTTAAAAATAATATTAAGAAAATTTGAAAGGTGGTAAATAAAATGAAAGTTCAAGATTGTATGTGTAATGATGTTTGCTGTATTAAACCAGAAACAAAACTTGGTGAAGCGGCAAAATTAATGTCAGAAAATCATATAGGATGCTTACCTGTATGTGATAACAATAATTCTATATGCGGAATAGTAACAGACAGAGATTTAGTATTAAGATGTATTGCTTGTGATAAAGATGCAAAAGGGACACCTGTAAGTGATATAATGACTTGCAATGTTACAACTTGTAAAAAAACTGATGATATAACAAATGCAGAAACTAAAATGGGACAAAAACAAATAAGAAGACTTCCAGTATGTGATGATAACAATAGAGTAGTAGGGATGTTAACTTTAGGAGACTTAGTAAATAATGATAATAAAATTGGAAAAGAACAAATGTGTAATACTTTAGAAAATATATGTGACTGCAACGGAGACCAAAACGACTGTTAGATTAAGGGCGGATATTATACCGCCCTTATGCATATAATAAGCTAGGGAGGAAGAGATGATCTGGGATATTTCATACTGGAGCAAAGTTTTAAGAAGAATTTTATACGTAGTCTTTATTTTACTTGGCTTATATATAGGATTGAAACTATCCATTTTTTATATGCCATTTTTAGTTGCATTTATTATTTCTTTAATAATTGAGCCAGCAATAAAATTTATTATGAAAAAGACAGGGCTTACAAGAAGAGTAAGTTCAATTATAATATTTGTAATAGTTTCTTTATTAATACTTGGAACACTTACATGGCTAATTATTACAATTTTTTCAGAAGCATCTAGCTTACTTCAAGGAATAAATGATTATTTTGATAAAGCATACATACAGTTCCAAGGGTTTATATCTAGTTTTAATTTTGATAAAATCCATTTATCAGATGAATTATTACAAGTAGTTCAGAATTCAACAGGAAATGTATTAGAAGCGGTTTCAAATTGGCTAAGAAATGGGTTAACAGGTTTAATAAATTTAGTAACAAGTCTTCCTTCAATTGCAATATGCATTGGTATTACTGTAATTGCTTTGTATTTTATATGTGTTGATAAAATTTATATAATTGACCAAATAGAACATCATTTACCAAAAGTTTGGGTAAAGAAAATATGGGTACATGCAAAAGAATTAATTGGAACACTTGGAGGATATTTAAAAGCTCAAGTAAGTTTAATTTTGGTTTCATTTGTTATTTCATTAGTTGGTTTATATATTTTACAGTTTGCAGGATTTAATATACAATACCCTTTACTTATGGCATTAGCAATTGGTTTTGTGGATGCACTTCCAATACTTGGCTCTGGAAGTTTTATGATACCTTGGGCAATAATAGTTAGCTTAAATGGAGATATAAATCTAGGAATTGCAATTATTGTTTTACTAATTATTATGAGTGTTGTAAGACAGATTTTAGAGCCAAAATTAGTTAGTAAAAATATAGGAGTTCATCCAATATTTACTTTAATTGCTATGTATACAGGTTTTAAATTAATAGGAATAATAGGACTTTTAATAGGGCCAATAGTTTTAATAATTGTTAAAAACATATTTGCTAATCTAATAGATAGGGGAGTATTTAAAACAATTTTTGACAGAAAATAAAAAAACTAGGATTTATTCCTAGTTTCTTATTATATTTCAATTTCGTGGTCTTCTTGTTCATGATTTTGACCTTTATCTTTTTTAGCTTCTGCTTCTTCTTTTAATCTTTTTAATTTATCACTATCTGCATATTTTTCAATATCAATTGGAGTAAAACCAAGTGTTGCACCTTTATTTACCATTGCGTTTTGAAAAGCTTCTGTTTTGGTTAAATCCATGAAGCGTTCAAAATATTCATGATTATCCATTATTTTAGCTAAATCACTTTGATCTATTTGTGAATAGTAAGCTTTAGAATTTTGGTAATCATCAAACCTCTGTGCTATAACTCTTTCTGGCTCCTTAGTATCTCTTGTTATATGATAATATATAGGTACTCTTTGAGAAAGTTCCTGTGTTAAGGTTTGGATTTCCTTTTCTGAACCTTTTGCTGGTAAGACAGGAAGATCTCTTTCTTTATTAGCTCTCTTAGAATGTGCAGCTGGTCCAAAAGAACCATATTCATGTTGGTCAAGAGTCTGAATTTGAACTTCTATTGGACCAACTAGGGTATTTAATATTATAAAGTTAGACTCATATCCTGTAGTTGCTCTTTTTTCTTCAAGCGTAGACATATCAACAGAAACACCAAGTTTATCAAAAATATCGTCATCCCTAAATAAAGATAAAAATTGCATTGTGGAATTATATAACTCTACTTTAGAGTTATAACGTTCTTCAAATTCGTTTAACAAAGCAATAAAATTAATCTCACTGTTTTCTAAATCTACTCTTCTAATTTTAGCTTTTTCTGGATCTTGTTCATTAAGTGCTATTAAATCTCTTAATCTTCCTCTTACATAATTTAATTGTTCATCATATCTTTTTAGTACGCTTTCTTCAGAGTCACTTACAAAATCTTTTAATCTTTCTAATAATTCTTCACATTTTTGATAATATTCAATCCTTGTAACTGTAAAGTCTTCAAATTTATGAGTCTCTGGATTGTATTCAGGTTTTCTTAATTTTAAAGAATTTTTATAAGAAAAAGCATCACAATTTAATTTGCCTCTAAAATATTGCATATCTCTTAAAAAACCACGATTTTTCTCTTTTTCTTGTATTAAATCATTAATATATGGATCTGGCGAATAAAGTAATTCAGGCATTCTCTCAGATGTTATTTTCATAGCAAATGCATCTAATAAAGGCCTTGATTTAAAGCTAATATTTCCATTTTCATCTAAAGAAAAACCATAACCATTTTCATCAAGACGGTTTGATATCTTTTTTCTAATACTTTCAGGTGATTTAAACCTTGCATCTATATATGTAAGATATCTAGGAAATTTTCTCATTTGAATAAGCATAATACTACCTAGAATGTTTTCTAGGTATTCTCTATATTCTGGATTGTCATAAAGTTCATGATATCTTGTAGTCTCGTCTTGTATATATCTTTGTTTTGCTTTTTCTATCTCTTCACTAGAAGGCTTTTTAGCCTCATCTGCAATTTTCTGTTTAAATTCATTCATTTGTGTTTCTCACCTTTCATTTTAATGATTTTTTCACACGAATAATATTATAACACATATCCCAAAAAATGTAAATACACTAAAAATAGTATTGTATTTAATTTATGATAAAATCACCTTAAAAGTTTATAAACGAATATTTCACCCTAAATGTATAAAAATAGAAGTT
>CALXFH010000014.1 GCA_944387555.1 uncultured Clostridia bacterium
AAAGTCAATATAAATTTCGACAAAATTGTGGATAAATTGTGGAGAAAATTTTAGTAACTGTGGATAACTTTTGACAAGTTTCGACACAAAAATTCTACATAAAATGTTATAATTTAAGTAGAGGTGATGATAGTATGGATATAAAAGAAGCATATGAAAAATCTCTACGAATGATAAAGAAAATAACATTGCTAATATAAAGGAATATACTAAATTAGCTAAAGAAGAAAACTTACTAAGTGCTACCAGTTTGGAATACATTAGTAGAAAAGAATTTAATAATTTATTAGAAGAAATAAGAGAAGATAATTGTTACTAAAATACTGTTGTCCAGTAGGAGCACCTGAAGAGGAATAAGAATGAAAAAATTCTATAGATTTATTTTAATAAATCTATAGGATTTTTTAAGTGTATTAAAAAACAAGAATAAATAAAGTTAAGATATAAAGTTTATGAAATTATTAAATTATATAAAAATAGGATGTGATTTTAAGTGAAAGAGATAGAAAGGATTATTGAAAAATATTTAAAAAATGGAGGAGAGGGTATTGTATATTTCAATTTGAATCAAGAATTGTTTAATAAGGTGATATATAATGCAAAACCATATGAAAGACCAGATATATTGTCGATATTTGATAATAAAATAATAGGAATAGAACATTTTGAATTTGACAGTTATAAGAGAACTAAGAGAAAAGGTAGTGATTTTAAAATAAAAGAAAATAAAATTGAAAGGAATATAAATAGAAAGTTAAATGAAGAATTAATACTGAAAGATTCAGCGATAGTTAATGAAGAAATTGAAAGCACAGGTTCTCTAAAAAATTATTTTGATAATTTTAAGGAAATATTTTTAGATCACTATCAAAAGATAGATACTTATATTGAAAATATAAAAAATAATTTTGATTGTACAAACAAGGAAATACATTTTTGCTTTTTTGCAGAAGATGTCACACCGTTGGGAAATTATTATTTAAGCACAGAAAGAAAAGTTAGTCTGCTAGATCCACTATTTTCTAGTGATGTAATAGAAATATTAAAAAATAGCCCAAAGGTTGAATATTTAATAATTGGAGTATATGCAATGCACGAATATAAAATGGTAATTATAGAGAATAAAAAAAATATACTTGAAAGGTTAAAAAAAGAGCGAATGGAAGTTAATGAAAAAAATTTTCTTTGTTTTTCACCACAAATAATGGGTTCTGCAATTAAAATTCCAAAGAATAATAAATAAAATGCTACAGATTTATAGCATTTTATTTATTGTTGTCTTCATTCTTTTTTATGTTTTTCTTTTTTTCATCTTCGTCCTCTTCTTCTTTTTCCTTAATAGATTTAGGGACAACAATATTTTTAGGCTTCTTACTTGCAGGAGTAGGAGTACCAGCATTTAGATGGTCATAAGCTGGAGAAATATTTAGATTTGAACCATCACCTTCAACAACTTCAATTTTTTTATTTTCATCCATAATAATACCTCCGAAAAGTGTTTTTTATATATTATCACAATAAAATTAAAAAGGCAAGATGTTAAAAAAATATTGACATAGAGCTAAATTCATGACATAATAGTAAAGAACTTTTAGTAATGATAAGAAGGGATAAATATGCAAATAAATGAGACAAAAGCAAAAATAGAAGCAATACTTTTTGCAGCAGGAAGAGAAGTAAGTAAAAATGAAATAATGTTAGCATTAGAATTATCTAGTGATGAAATAGATGAAATAATTACTGTGATGCAAAATGATTATAAAAGTGAAGATAGAGGTATCGAATTAATAAAAATCGATGACTCTTATCAATTATGTACAAAAAAAGAAATGTATGAATATGTATATCCAGTATTAGATAAAAGAAATAAACCAAATTTATCTACAGCAGCATTAGAAACATTATCAATAATTGCATATAATCCTAAAATAACAAGAGCGGAGATAGAAGCAATAAGAGGAGTTTCAGCAGATGCATGTGTATATAAATTATTAGAATATGGTCTAATTACTGAAGCTGGAAAAGTAGATTTACCAGGAAAGCCAATGTCATATAAAACAACAGATGAATTTTTAAAGATGTTTGGTTATTCTTCATTAAATGACCTGCCAGAACTTCCAAGATATAAATTAGATGAAAATAAACAAATAGTAATAGATGATTTAATAGAAGAAAATGAAGAACAAGAAGGGCCAGCGGAGGCTCCAATGCCCGAAAGGGAAGAGGAGAAGCTAGAAGAAATTAATCAAGAAAATAATTAGAAAGAGGGATTATTATGAAATTATCACAAACTGGAATGGGAACAGTAAAGTTAAATAATATAGATGAAATGTATCCAGGACAAAGTATTTTATTACAAACTGGACAAATAGTACAATATGGAGCAGGAATATTTGGATATAATACAGTTCCATTATTATTAAGAAGAAAAATAGAGCAAATAATAGTAGAAACATTAAATAAATATGGTTGTGTAGAAGTATTACTTCCAACATTACAACCAGATACAATCTGGAAAAATTCAGGAAGATATGATGCATATGTAAATGACGGAACAATGTTAATTACTGAATCAAATAAAGGAACATTTTGCTTAGCTCCAACAGGAGAAGAAGCAATGTTAGAATTTGCAAGAGAAAAATTAAAATCATATAAAAACTTACCAGTAACATATTATCAAATTGGGGAAAAATACAGAAATGAAATACGTACAAGAGGATATCTATTAAGAGGAAAAGCATTCCCAATGCTTGATGCATATAGTTTTGATGTAGACCCAGAAGGTATGGCAAAATCTTATGAAAATGTTAGAAATGCATTTTTAGAAATCTTTGAAAAAATAGGATTAGATGTTATTCCAATTGTTGCAGATAATGGTGCAATGGGAGGAAAGAAATCAGAAGAATTTATGCTAATCTCAGACCAAGGTGAAGATAAAATATTGTATAATGAAGAAACAGGAATTGGTTTAAATACTGAAATATTAGAAAAAGAAAATTATATGGATTATCTAAAAGAAGAATATGGAATAGAGAGTATAGACGGATTTAAAGAAATTAGAACTATGGAATTAGGTCATATATTCCAATTAGGAACAAGATATTCTGAAATGATGAATGGTAAATATACAGATAAAGATGGAAAAGAAGCGCTATTCTATATGGGATGCTATGGAATAGGAGTAAGTAGAACTTTAGCTGCTTTATATGAACAATGCCTATTAAAAGATAAAAATGAAAATCCTTGTGGATTCTATCTACCAGAAAAAATAGCTCCATATAAAGTACAAATAGTACCTAAAATGGATGATGAAGAAAAAGTAAAATTAGCAAATGAGATATATGACATGTTACAAAAAGAAGGCATTGGAGTTATATTAGATGATAGAGAAAATATAAATATTGGTGCTAAAATAAAAGATTGTAAAGTACTTGGAACTCCAAATTTAATTGTAATAGGAGACAGAACAGATGGAGAAAATCTAGAAATAGAAAACACAAAAACAGGTGAAAAAATAGCAGTAAAAAGAGAGGAATTAGCTAAAATCTTAAGAAAAAATTAATTCACTAAAAAGACACATTTAAAATACCTTTTAGAAACAATATATGGTTAGAATAAGCATATACTAAATAAGAAAAGCATACATAAAAACCATAGAAAAGGAGTTGAATGTGTATGAAAATTAAAGAGGAAAGTACTGATTTGATTGACCTGAAGAATTTTCTAGATTATAGTGGAAAAGTAGAGGAAAAGGATGTAACATTCCAAAAATTAATGTTTATTTACAAAATGGCAATTAAAGAATTAGAAACAAAAATAGATATTTTTAAACAAGAATTTAAAACATTTTATGATTATGATTTAGTTGACCATGTAAATACTAGAATTAAATTACCAAAAAGTATTATACAAAAAATGAAGAAAAAGGAATGTAAATTAACATATAAAGATATGATTGAAAACATAAATGATATTGCAGGTATACGTGTAGTATGTCCATTACAAAAAGATATCTATTCAATAAAGAATTTGATACAAAATGTACCTGGTATTGAAACTTTAAAAGAAAAAGACTATATAACACATCCAAAAGAAAGTGGGTATTCTGCATATCATATAATTTTAGGTGTACCTGTAATGTTATCACAACAACTTATATATGTTAAAGTAGAGGTACAAATAAGAACAATGGCAATGGATTTTTGGTCTAGTCTAGAGCACAAGATGAAGTATAAGCCTAAAGAAGAACCAAATAAAAAGAAGGCTAAAGAATGGGTAAATTGTGCAAAAACAATTAATAAACTAGATGAAAAAATGATGTTATTAAACGAATAAAATTTGTAAGAAAATATTGGCAAAGAAGTATAAAAATGTTACAATCTTATTGTAAGAAGTTATTGATTTAAAAATTATCAATAAAAAATGAGAGTAAAGCTAATCCTTACTACTCATTATAGCCATTAGATGTGGAGTCTGTGTTGTCTAGGGAGTTTTTAACACAGACTTCTAATTTTTTCTTATTGTCATTGTATTTTATGTATGTATTATAACCTAGACTTGCTAGGAAACATACTACAATACCTATTATAAGTAATATTAGCGCTGTTCCTAAAAACTTTATAGCTAAGGCTGTTTCATCCATTTTTTCGCTCACATCCTCGATGTTTGCAACTTAAAGTTGTATAAAATAACACATGAAATAAGAAATTATGTGTTTATTTTTTGTCTGATAAACCTACTAAGTAATCAATAGAAGTTTTATAGAATTTTGCAAGTGTAATTAAGCTATTAATATCAATTGTAATTTCTCCTGTTTCATATCTTGAATAAGTCTGTTGTGTGCAACCAAGTAATTTAGCTATTTGACTTTGTGTTAAGTCATTATCTTCCCTTAAATCACGTATTCGTAAATTCATAAACTCACCTCTAAAAAATTATAAAATATTCTTTATACGTGTATTGACTTTTACGCGTTATACGTGTAAAATAAAAATGAATTAAAATTAGGAGGAATAAAAAATGAGAAAAATACAAAAGAAAGAAAATGGAATAACACTTATAGCTTTAGTAATTACTATAATTGTTCTTTTAATATTAGCTGGAGTATCAATTGCAATGTTAACAGGACAAAATGGAATACTTGCACAAGCACAGAAAGCAAGTGAACAAACAGAAATAGCTAGTGAAGAAGAAAAAGTTAAGTTATCGTCAGTGGCAGCATTAGCAAGAGACAATGGACAAGAAATAATACAAACAAACTTAGAAGAAGAACTAGAAAAATATTTTAATATAAGTGATTTTAGTGTAACAACAGGAACAAATGAAAGTGGAGAAAATGGATTTATAGTAACGGTTACAGAAAATGTAGAAGAGGGAAGAAAATATTTTGTGAGTGAAAAAGGTGTTGTAGAACAATATACAGAATCACAGGTATCAGGACTAACAGATATATATGTTTCTTTATATACTGATGGAACATTAGTATTTAGTAATAATGATCAACCAATAGAGGGCAAAACTTTAGAAAAATCTTATGGGAATATAAAAGATAAGGTTTTTGATATTAATCAAGATGGGGAGTGGGAATTACCAAATGTTCCTTGGTTTGAATTAGAAAATATAAGCAGTGAGGAAGAATTATTATCTCAAATTTCAAAAGTAACAAAAATAGATATTACAACTAAAATAGTTCCAAAAAATACAAGTGTGTGGTTTGCATATCTGATGAATTTACAGGAAATAGACGGACTTGAAAATTTAGATACAAGCAATGTAACAAACATGTGTGGAATGTTTTTGGGGTGTGGATTAACAAGTATAGATTTGAGTAGCTTTAATACATCTAATGTAACTGATATGAGTGGTATGTTTAATGAGTGTTCAGGTTTAACAAGTCTAAATTTAAGTAGCTTTAATACATCTAATGTAACTAATATGAGTGGTATGTTTTATGGATGTTCAGGTTTAACAAGTTTAAATTTAAGTAGCTTTAATACATCTAATGTAACTGATATGAGTGGTATGTTTACTAAATGTTCAGGTTTAACAAGTCTAAATTTAAGCAGTTTTAATACCTATAATGTAACTGATATGAGTTGGATGTTTTATGGATGTTCAGGTTTAACAAGTCTGAATTTGAGTAACTTTAATACCTCTAATGTAACTGATATGGGGATGATGTTTGATGGTTGTGAAAGATTAACAAGTTTGAATTTAAGTAATTTTTATACATCTAATGTAACTACTATGCAGCAAATGTTTTCTGGTTGTAAAAATCTAGTAAGTCTAGATATAAGCAGTTTTGATATTTCAGAAAATATTAATATAAATTATTTTATTTTGGAAGTAAAAGATACTTGTACAATTTATGTAAAAAATCAAGAAACAATAGATCTCTTAAAAGCTTCAGATTTTCGTAATCCAAATAAGAATTTTCAAGTAAAATCATAGTTAAAAATTATTGATAGAAAAAATATAAAATAAGCATAAAATATTTAGGTGTTGAAAATTAATATATATAACATATATAAAATTTTAAGTTGACAATAAGATTAATAAAAAACTAGTCTTTAAAAAAGATTAGTTTTTTTGTGCTATTTTTTAAAAAGAGTTCATATAATTATTGGGGACAATATGTGAATAATGTTACAAAAATTAACATTTTTTTGGAATAAAGGAAGGATTTATGTAAAATACGTCGAATAATATAAGTGTGTAAATAAAAAGAAAGAATTTGTAAGAAAGTGAGGTAAAAATGCCAAGATATAGCGAAGAAACATTAGAAGAAGTTAGACAAGCTAATGACATTGTAGATGTAATTTCACAATATGTGCATTTAAAAAGAAGCGGAAGAAATTTCTTTGGATTATGTCCATTCCATAATGAAAAATCACCTTCTTTTTCTGTCTCACCAGATAAACAAATATTTCATTGCTTCGGATGTGGAGTAGGAGGCAATGTTTTTACTTTCTTAAGCAAAATAGAAGGAATTAATTTTGTAGAGGCAGTACAGCAATTAGCAGAAAGAGCAAATATACAATTGCCTACATTTGAAAATCATGTAGATAGAGAAAGGGAAGAACTAAAAGCAAAAGTATATAAAGTAAATGAATTTACAGCACAGTTTTATCATGAAAATCTATATAAGCCTACTGCTAAATTAGCTCAAGAATATGTAAAGAAAAGAAAACTAAGTAATGAAACATTAAAATCATTTAGAATAGGTTTTTCAGGAAAATTTGACGAACTATACCAAGCATTAAAAAAAGAAGGATTTGAAGATCCAGAAATATTGGAATCAGGTTTAGTAAATAGAAATGACAATGGAAGATATATAGACAGATATAGGAATAGACTAATGTTTCCAATATGTGATGGAAGAGGAAGAGTAATAGCATTTGGTGGAAGAGTTCTTGATGATTCTAAACCTAAATACATAAATTCACCAGAAAATATAGTATTTAGTAAAGGAAGAAACCTATTTGGACTAAATGTAGCAAAAAAAGGACAAGATACTAAAAAGAGGCTATTAATAGTAGAAGGTTATATGGATGTAATATCACTTCATCAAAGAGGAATAACTAATGTAGTAGCACCACTTGGAACAGCTTTAACTCAGCAACAAGGTTGGCTTCTTAGAAAGACATCAGAACAAATTATATTAAGCTTTGACTCAGATGAAGCAGGTCTAAAAGCTAAAATTAGAGCAGTTGATATACTACAAAATATGGGATGTGATATAAGAGTTCTTCAAATGGAAGGTGCAAAAGACCCTGACGAATATATTGTTAAATATGGTAATGCGAGATTTCAAAATGTAGTTGATAAAGCACTTTCAGTAATTGAATTTAAAGTTAAATTATTAAAGAAAGATTTAGACTTAAATAATACAAATGACAAAATAAAATTCTTAAATGAAATTGCAAAATTAATTTCAAAAGTAGATAACAATATAGAAAAAGAAGTTTACATTGAGAAAATAGCTAAAGAATATGAAATATCAAAAGAAGCAATTTATGCTGAAGTAAACAAACTATCTTATGAAAATAAACAGGGTGAAAAAGTCTTAGATAAAGCAAGACCAGTTGTAAGACATGTAACAGTTCCAAAAACAGAAGTATCAGAAGCGGTAAAAAGAAGGGAAAATACAGTACTTGCGATATTACTAAATGGAGACTTAAATGTTTATCAAATAATAAAACAAAATATAACTGTAGAAGATTTTAAAGATGAAACAAATAAAAAAATTGCTAAAAAACTGTATGAAGAATTAGAAAAAGGAAATAGTAATATTAATGGGATTTTAGATAGCTTGGGAGAAGAAGAACAAAATCATATTACAGAAATCTTAGCAGATGATTATGAAATAGACGATGTAGAAAAAGCTATAGATGATGTTATGAGAAGTTATGAAAAAGATAAATTAAATGATAGAAAGTTTAAAATCCTAGAAACTTTAGAAAATAAGGAACTAAATTTAGGACAAGAAGAAAAAAATAAATTAGGAAAAGAGCTAAGCGATATTATCGTTAGATTAGCTAAAATGAAATAGGGGTGAAAAAGGAAAATGGCAAAGAAAAATGAAGAGTTAGAGCCAAAAAAAGAAACTAAACAAAAAGTAGAAGCAAAAGAAAATAAAAAAGAAACAAAAAAGAATACAGGAACAGAAAAATCTAAAAAAGAAACAACAAAAGTAGCTAAAACAAAAAAAGTAGAAGATAAAAAAACTGAGGAAAAGAAATCAAAAAAGGAAGAAAAACCTAAAAAAGTTGAAGACAAAAAAGAAACAAAAACTAAAACTAAAAAAGAGTCAAAAGCCGAAGATAAAGAAGAAAGTAAAAAAACTACAAAAACTGAAAAAAGTGTAGATGAGAAAGAAGAAAAAGTAAAAGAAAAAGTTCAAGAAAAAGTAAATGATGAAAAAGAAGAAAATAAAAGTGATGAAGATATAAAAAATGAAAAAGTGAATAAAATATTAAAAAAGGCAAAAGAACAAGGCAAAATAACATATGGAGATTTAGCAAAAGAATTAGATGATGCAAATCCAGACCAAATAGACAAAGTTTTTGATGCTTTCGAAGAAATGGGAGTAAGTCTAAATGATGATTTAGATGAAGAGCCAGATGTAGATGATTTAAAAGAAGTAGAAGATTTAAAATTAGACGAAATAACAGATACAAGTTATGAAGGTGTTAATGTAGATGACCCAGTAAGAATGTATCTAAGAGAAATAGGAAGGATACCACTTTTAACATTTGACCAGGAATTAGATTTAGCAAAAAGAATATTAAATGGTGATGAGGAAGCAAAACAAAAATTGGCAGAATCAAACCTAAGATTAGTTGTAAGTATAGCTAAAAAATATGTAGGAAGAGGAATGTTATTCTTAGACTTAATCCAAGAAGGAAATATGGGATTAATAAAAGCAGTAGAAAAGTTTGATTATACAAAAGGATTTAAATTTAGTACTTATGCTACTTGGTGGATTAGACAGGCAATCACAAGAGCTATTGCAGACCAAGCAAGAACAATAAGAATACCAGTTCATATGGTAGAAACAATAAATAAATTAATAAGAACATCAAGGCACTTGCTACAACAATTAGGAAGAGAGCCAACGCCTGAAGAAATTGCACAAGAAATGGAAATACCAGTAGAAAAAGTAATGGAAATTCAAAAAATAGCTCAAGACCCAGTATCATTAGAAACACCAATTGGTGAAGAAGATGATAGCCATCTAGGAGACTTTATTCAAGATGAAGATAGTCCAGCACCTCAAGATTCAGCAGCATATACAATGCTTAAAGAACAACTAGAAGAAGTAATGAATACATTGACACCAAGAGAAGCAAAAGTATTGAAGTTAAGATTTGGACTAGAAGATGGAAAAGCAAGAACATTAGAAGAAGTAGGTCGTGAATTTGATGTAACACGAGAAAGAATAAGACAAATAGAAGCAAAAGCATTAAGAAAATTGAGACATCCAAGTAGAAGTAAAAAATTAAGAGATTATATGACTTAAAATAGATAAAAACAAATTATACGGAGGAAAAGATGGAGCAAGTAGTAAATTTTATAGAGAGTGTAAAAACACTGCAAGTTATAGATATAGTTGTGGCTTTATGTTTAATAATACTTTTTAAAGTATTAAGCCCTAGTATCTCATATATTATTATAAAATTATTTAAATTTAATACTAAAAGTAAAAAAGCAATAAGAGAAAGTGCATTTTATACTCCATTAAAAGTATTTATTACAATACTTGGAGTATATCTTGCAGTACTATTTCTAAAAGCACCACTTAATTTACCAGACAATGTAATGAATATTGTTACGAAAGCATTTCAAATAATAAGTGTGTTAGCATTTGCTAAAGCACTAGCAGCAAGTTTTACAACAAGATCTACATTAATAAAGAAACTTAGAAAAAATTGGAAGAATGATGTAGATGATTCAATGCTTGAGTTTGCATTAAAAGTAGTAAGGGGAATAATATATGTAATAGCATTATTTGTAGTACTTGCAATCTTACAAATAAATTTAAGTGGATTAGTTGCAGGACTAGGTATTGGTGGTATTATAGTAACACTTGCAGCACAAGATACAGCAAAAAATATCTTTGGTGGAATAGTGCTATTTATAGATAAACCATTTAACGTTGGGGATTGGATACAAACACCTAATTATGAAGGAACAGTAGAAGATATGACATTTAGAACAACTAGAATTAGAAACTTTGAAAATTCAGTGGTAAATATCCCAAACTCAACAATAGCAGATTCAGCTATAATAAACTGGAGTAAGATGGAAAAGAGAAGATATAAATTTAGTTTATCATTCCCATTAGAAACAACAGCAGAGCAAATGGAAGTAATATCAAATAAAATAAGAGAAATGTTAATAAATGAGCCTCAAGTAATAAATGATGATATAATAATATCTTTTGATGAAATAACTGATAATGGGTTATCACTACTTGTGTATATGTTTGTTGTACCAACAGGTTATAACGATTATATAATGTTAAAAGATGAAATAAATAAAAACATTATAACAATATTACATAATTTAGGTGTAGATTTATCTTATCCAACAACTTCAGTATATTTAGAAAAACAATAATATAATAAATTTGAAAATAAAATTAGCGAGTAAAATAATGAGATTTTGGATATTTACCTAAAATCTCATTTTTTCAATAAATAGTTCACATTATAGACATAAATACTAGTTATAATATATAATATATGAGAAAATATAAAAAGGAGTAGAAAAATGGTTAATGATTGTATTTTAGTTGTAGATGACGAGCAAAGAATGAGAAAACTAATAAAAGACTTTTTAGCAGCTAAAGGATTTAGCATATTAGAAGCAGAAGATGGAGAAAAAGCTTTGGAAGTTTTTGAAGAAAATAAAAATAAAATAAGTCTTATTTTATTAGATGTCATGATGCCAAAATTAGATGGGTGGTCTGTTTTAAGACAAATAAGACAAGAATCAAAAGTCCCAATTATAATGCTTACAGCAAGAGGAGAAGAACAAGATGAATTATTTGGATTTGAACTTGGCGTTGATGAATATATTTCAAAACCATTTAGTCCTAAAATATTAGTTGCAAGGGTAGAAGCAATATTAAAAAGAACTAATAAAGACCCTAAAGAAGTAAAGGATTATGGCGGAATAGAAATAGACAAAGAAGGAAGAACTGTTACAGTAGATGGAAAACAAATAGAATTAAGCTTGAGAGAATATGAATTATTAGTCTACTTAGTAGAAAATGAAAACATTGCATTATCTAGAGATAAAATATTAAATAATGTATGGAATTATGATTATTATGGAGATTCTAGAACAATAGATAGTCATATAAAGAAAATAAGACATAAACTAGGTAAAAAAGGAAAATATATAAAAACAATAAGAGGAGTAGGATATAAATTCGAAACGAAATAATAAGAAGAGGGAGAAAAAATGAGCAAAAAATTTAATCCTTTTAAATCAGTAAGGGTAAAATTGTTCTTGAGCTTGTCGCTTATTATAATAGGAATAATTGTATTTTTAGTACTAGTTAATAATTTTGTGTTTGGACAATTTTATTTATATAGCAAGAGAAATGCTCTAAAAGCTGTATATCAAACAGTAAACGACTATTATAATAATGGCGAAGAGGATGATTTATCAAGTAAGCTAGAACAAATGGCAATTAGTAATAATTTTGATATTTTGATTAGAGATGACCAAAATGTGAATGTTTATACATCTAATAAAGATTTCTTTTCAACACTTGGACAAATGAATGAAATGACAAGTAGATTTAATACAGGTGCAGGAGAAGTAATAGAACAAAATAATAATTTTGTTATTAGTAGAATAAAAGATACTAAAAACGGGCTTACATATATACTTCTTGCTGCAACACTTGATAATGGTTACTTATTATATATAAGGATACCAATAAATTCAATACAAGAAAGTGTAAAAATCTCAAATAATTTCTTATATTTAATGGCAGGATTTGCAATACTAATATCAGCTGTTATAGTTTCATATGTGTCAAGAAAATTTACAGACCCAATATTGGAATTAAACTCAATTGCAAAAAAGATGTCAAACTTAGATTTTAGCCATAAATATAGAATAACAGATGCAGATGATGAAATAAATAATTTAGGTAAAAGTATAAACTTAATGTCAGATAAGCTTGAAGGAACAATTAAACAATTAAGAGCAACAAACAATGAATTGGAAAGAGATATTGAAGAAAAATCTAAATTAGATGAAATGAGAAAAAGCTTTATATCAGATGTGTCACATGAATTAAAGACACCGATAGCATTAATACAAGGATATAGTGAAGGATTACTTGAAAATGTAAATACAGATGATGAAAGTAGAAAATTTTATGCAGAAGTTATCTTAGATGAGACAAATAAGATGGATAAGCTAGTAAAAGAATTACTAGAACTTATGAAACTTGAATATGGAAAACGCGAATTTAATGATACTACATTTAATATAGTAGAATTAGAAAAAGAAGTAATAAGAAAATCACAAATGATGATAGATGAAAAACAAGTAGAAATTAAACTAGAAACACCAGATGAAATAAATGTAGTAGCAGATGATTTCTATATTGAACAAGTAGTTACAAATTATTTTACAAATGCTATAAAACATGTAGAAGAGGTAAATGGTAAGAAACAAATAAGAATAGAAAATGTTGTAGATGTAGAAAGAAATAAAGTAAGAGTAAAAGTATTTAATACAGGAGAGCAAATACCAGAAGAACATATAAATAGAATATGGAACAGATTTTATAAAGTTGATAAATCTAGAAATAGAAAAGATGGTGGAACAGGTATTGGCTTAGCATTTGTAAAGGCCATTATGAGTAACTATGGAAATAGCTACGGAGTAGTAAATAAAGAAGATGGAGTAGAATTCTATTTTGAACTAGAATTAAAGATATGAGACAATTAGGGACGGCCTTAATTGTCTCATTTTTGAGATTTGATTTTACAAAATGATATAAATTTGTTATAATTAAATAAATAGAGAAAAAGGGGGCTTTTTATGAAAAACGTGAAATTAAAAGTAGTATTAACAAATATTTCAAGGATAATAACAAGTTTTCTATTTATTAATTTAGGGAGTCTAATTCATAGTAAATATGTAAATGCAGCATCAGCAAGAATGGAGCCATCATGCTATCTTGTTGGACCAACAGATAGCCATTATAATAATTCAGTAAGTGAGGCAGGAAAACAGATAATAGGAACTGACAATGTGTTTATAATTTTGGTACCTATTGCAATTATAGTTATAATAGTGGGAATAGTAATATATAAGTGTAAGAAAAATAAGAAAAAAGAAAAAGCAAAGGAAGAAATAAATAATGATAAATAAAATAAGATTACCAGGAGTAATATATGAGATGACAACTTTGTGTAATTTAAAATGTAAGTATTGCTATAATTATTGGAAAAAGGAAGAAGATTCTATTCCTGAAATAGAAAAGTTTAATCCTAAAAAAACATTAAAGCAATTTATGAGGTCTGTCAAATGTGATGAAATAACTTTTTCTGGGGGAGAACCAACAATAAATTTTGAAGAGTTATTAGATTGTATAATGTATGTAAAATCAAGAAATAAAAGAGTAACGATAATAACAAATGCAACATTATTGGACGGTCAACTACCCATCACCTAAAGGTAATGGGCTTGTAACTACCCAGTAGTGCAAGCGATTAAGATTTTAATCTCCTACCTTTGTTCAATAGATTGCTCCAAAGTGGTGTTACATCGCAGGGTGATTGACTGCACCCTTTGTAACATAGATATACTATGCTACAACTACATATGGTACTCAAAAAACTTCCCAAGTGATGTAGTAAAAACTTATATTTCAACGCTTAAGATTTTACATTACAAACGGTTAGTTGTAAAAACTCCATATCTTAACTTTTCAAAGTACAAAAAGAGTGCCTTTGTAGAAAAACTACCAACGGTTTTCTCTTTGCATATAATACTAACATAAGAATATTTGTTTGTCAACAAAAAACGAAAAAAAGTTTGTAAAAAATTAGGAAGGAGGAATGGCACTCCTCCCACCACTTAAAAGTAGTGGGTTTCCGTGCCTAAGTAAATTTATGAAAAAATAAATTTGTTGTCTAAATTAAAAGTAGATTTGTTTGAAATAACAGTCAATTCATATAAAAAAGAAATACATGAAGAAATAAACGGAATAAAAGGCTCATTTGATAAAACAATAAAGAACATAAAAAAGATACAAGAAAAGGGAATAGAAGTTGTAGTACCAATAGTTATAACTAAATATAATGTGAAAGATATAGAAAAAATATTAGAATTTATATATGAGCTGGGTGTTAAAAGGATAATGGTAAATAGATATAATATTGGAGGAAATGGGTGCAATAATACTAATGATGTTTTGGCAGATTTAGATGATTTAAGAAAAGCATATAAAAAGTGCCAAAAATTTGCAGAAAAGTATAAGATAGAAAAAATATATTCTTTAGTATGTACGCCACATTGCGTATTAAATCCAAAAGATTATCCAAATATATTATTCTCAAATTGTGGATACAATGACTTGAATAGAAGATATACTTTATCAAGAGATGGAAATATAAGATATTGTAATCATTCACCAGAAGTTATAGGAAATATCTATGATAAAAAAATGAGTGAAATATTAAAATCAGATAAACTAATAAAATGGGCGCAAATAGAACCAGAGTTTTGTAAAAATTGTACACAGAAAGAAAAATGTCAATATGGATGTCGTGCTGCATCACAACAAATGGGATTGGGATTAGAAAAAGAAGATCCTGTAGTGAATATATATGGAATAAAAAAATATTTATAGATAGTGTGAGAAATATTAAGAAAATAATATTTCTCACATTTGTCGATTAATGTCGAATATTGCGATGAAAAGTTCTTTACAAATTATAGAATGTGTGGTATTATACATAAAGAGTTAACTCATAAATGATTTCGATCAATTAATTGTATTTAAATTTTTAAATCTAAATAATTCCAAAAGGAAAATTAATTTAATAAGGAGGAAATATATAGAATGTTTCGTTATAGTTCTATATATATTAATTTACTTAGCTTTTTTATATCTATAGTTATTTTTATTGTTTCACAATTATTTTTTTCAAATTATGATACTTTTACTAAGAAAAGTTCATTAAAAGCAGGGTTTGAAGTCGGAAATAGTGTTCAAGTAACAAGTACAAATGAAATAAAAGAAGAAAAAACACAAGAAGAAAAAGATACATGGTACTTAGAAATACCTAAGATAAATTTAAAAGCAAATATAAAAGAAGGAACTACTAAAGAAACAATGGAAGATTACATAGGACATTTTGAAGAAACTAAAAAAGATAATGGAAATGTGGGTTTAGCAGCACATAATAGAGGTTATAAAAATAACTATTTTGAAAGATTAAAAGAATTAAAAGAAGGAGATAGTATATTTTATAATTATGAAGGAGAGATAAAAGAATATTTAGTTACAAAACATGTAATTATTAAAGATACAGATTGGACGTATTTAGAAGACACAGAAGAAAACACTATAACACTAATTACATGCGTAGAAAATCAGCCAGAATACAGAAGATGTATACAAGGAGAAGAAGTAAAAGAAAGTGAGGAAGAATAATTTGGAAAAAAATAATATAATTAAATTTAAGAGAAAAGGAAATATAAAAAATAAAATAAAGAAAATATTTATAATTATATCATCATTAGTTATGAGCTTTTTAGGATTTTCAGGTATTGTTTATGCTAAAAATATTAATTCAGCACACATTTATATGGTAGGAGATTGCGGTGCGTTACTTACTTATAAGGGAGTACCTGTAAAAGTAAGTTACGTAGAATACACAGAAGGAGGAGTACATTATCCAGCATATTGTTTAGACAAAACAAAACCAGGTGCTGAGTCAGGTGAATATACAGTTTCAGTAAGCTCAGCTGTAAATGATGTTGGTTTATGGAGAAGAATCATTAATGGTTATCCATATAAAACAATAGAAAAATTAGGAGTAGCAAACAAAGAAGAGGCTTTTACTGCAACAAAACAAGCAGTTTATTGCTATATACATGGAAATAATCCAGATGATTATGGTGCAATAGGAGAAGCAGGACAAAGAACTCTTAATGCTATGAAAAAAATAATTAGTGATGCAAATAGTTCTACAGAAACAAAAATATCTAGTACCGTAACAATAAATAAAAATGATACAGAATGGAAACAAGATGAATTAGATAAAAACTATGTATCAAAAACATATAGCGTAACAGCTGGTGCAGAAATTTCTAACTATAAAATAACTATAACAAAAGAGAATGCTACTAATTTAGGTGGAATAAAATTAACAGATGAAAACAATCAAGAAAAATCAGAATTTATACCAAATGAAAAATTTAAAATATTAATTCCTATCAAAAATTTAACAGAAGACGGAAAAATTAATATAACTGTGGAAGCAGAAATTAAAACAAAACCAGTGTTATATGGAACAGCACCAGATAGTGGACATCAAGATTATGCTTTAACTGCAGCAACTTATGAAGATGGAACAGGAAATGCAAGCGATACATATTTAAAAAATGAAACTAAAATTACAGTTGTAAAAAAAGACCAAGAAAGTGGAGATGTTTTACAAGGAGTAGAATTTGAATTACTAGATGAAAATAAAAATGTAGTATATTCAAACTTAAAAACTAATGAAGAAGGTAAGCTTGAAATACCAAATTTAGTTCCAGGAACTTATTATCTAAAAGAAACAAAAACAATTGATGGTTATGAACTTTATGACCAATTAATTAAAGTTGATGTAAGTTTAAATCAAGAAGTTACTGTTACTGTAAATAATAGAAAAGAAGATGTGCCTGAAATAGAAAAAGCAGAAACAAATAAAGAAGTAAAAAGCTTAGAAGTTAAAAAATTACCTGTTACTGGTATGTAGAAAACGAAGTCAAATAGTAATTATTATATAGTTACTATTTGACGTTATTTAAAGAAAGAAAAATTAAAACAAGTTAATTTTTATCATTTCTTAAATGTTAGGGAAAGGCTCTAAAATTACTAATAGAGAATTTGAGAAAGGAAAGATGTCTATGACAGAAAAAGAAGAAACAATATTACCTAAGAAAAAACTTCTATCTCCTAAAATAGATGCAGTTTTTCAAGTTCTATTTGGAGAAGTAGGAAGTGAAGAAATTACAAAAGAATTTTTAAAAGCTATTTTAAATGAGAATATTACAAGTGTAGATTTAAGTAAAAACCCTATACTTAGAAGATTAACTCCTTCTGACAAAATGGGAGTTTTAGATGTTATTGCTAAAATTGATAATAAAATTACTTGTAATATTGAAATGCAAATGGTTGATACTGGAAATATAACTGAAAGGCTCTTATACTATTGGTCAAGAACATATTCGAGAAATATTCATAAAAGCGAAGATTATAATTCTTTAGAAAGAACTATTGTTATTTTAATTGCAAACTTTGAAATAAAGGGACTAGAAAAACTAAAATATTTCTCTAATTGGAAAATAATAGAAACTGAAAGCAGAGAAATTATATTGACAAACCTTTTAGAACTAGATATAATTGAGTTGCCAAAGATTTATAAAAACAATAAACTAAATAAAAACTTAAAGCTACTTGACTGGTTACATTTTTTAGAAAATCCTGAATCAGATGAGGTGGTAAAAATTATGAAAGAAAATAAAGGTGTAGAAAAAGCTAAAGAAAAATTAGAAGAAATTAGTAATGATGAAGTTATGCAAAAAATTGCTGATTGGAAAGAATCTTATTACAGAGAGCAAGCTTCAATCAGAACTACCGGTAAAAAGGAAGGTCTAGAAGAAGGCAAAAAAGAAGAAAAATTACAAATTGCTAAAAACTTAAAAAAAGAAAATATAGACATAAACCTTATATCTAAGGTAACAGAATTATCTGTAGAGGAAATTCAAAAATTATGAAAAATAAAAACCAAGTGTTTAATAAATTCATTATAGAAATAATCTTATTTTAGAGAACAAGTCTCAGTTAGGCTAATAAGCAAAAAACGGATTAGAAGAAAGTCTAAAAGAAGAATAAAAAAAAATATATTAAGTATTTAAAATTAGATGAATTATGGCGTAATAAAAATATTGTTGAAATGTTTTTGTTATGCTATTTTTTACACTAATAAAAGTTCTTTGAAAATTACTTTTGAGAAATTTAGAAAATTTTTAATAAGAGTTATTTTTAAGTTGAATTTATATTTGGTTTTTGATACAATATAAATGTAAAATTTTAAATAAAAAAGGAGAGTCGATTTTTTAATGTTAGCACAACTCGTTGTTTTAGTAATACTAATTTTTATTAATGCATTTTTTGCAGCAAGTGAGATTGCTTTCATCTCATTAAATGATGCAAAAATAGAAAAACAAGCGAAAGAAGGAAACAAAAAAGCAAAACAAATAGAAGGGATGTTAAAATCACCAAGTAAGTTCTTGGCAACAATACAAATAGGAATAACTTTAGCAGGATTTTTATCAAGTGCATTTGCATCAGATGCATTTGCAGCAAAATTATCACCAGTACTTTATAACTTAATGCCATTTTTTAGTTTAACTGTATGGAATAATATATCAATTGTATTAATCACAATTATATTATCTTTCTTTACATTAGTATTTGGCGAATTAGTTCCAAAAAGACTTGCTATGAAATATTATGAGAAAATCTCATTTGGAAGTATTGGGATAATTCGTGCAATATTTATTTTGACATCACCATTTGTTAAATTATTAACTTTTGTTACAAATGGTATTTCAAAACTATTTGGAGTATCAGAAACAGATGAAGAGCAGGTAACAGAAGAAGAAATTAAAATGATGGTTGACCAAGGTGAAGAAAGCGGAAATATTAAAGAAGAAGAAAAAGAATTAATAAATAATGTCTTTGAATTTAATGATATAACAGTTTCTGAAATTATGAGACATAGAAAAGATATATTTGCAGTAGATATAAATATAAGTACAGATGAATTAATGGATGAGTTAGAAAAAGAAGAATTCCGTTATAGTAGAATACCTGTATATGATGAGACAATAGATGAAATAAAAGGTATCTTATATGTTAAAGATGTATTAAAAAATATAAGAAAAAAATCTTTTAGAGTTAAAAATGTAGTTAAAGAAGCATATTTTGTATCACAAAATAGATTAATAAATGAAGTGTTTAAAGAACTTCAAAAAAATAAAACACAAATTGCAATTATAGTAGATGAATACGGTGGAACAGCTGGTTTAATTACAATGGAAGATATATTGGAAGAATTAGTTGGAGATATTTATGATGAGTATGATAAAGTAGAAAAAGAGTATGAAAAAATAGATGATAATACATATTTATTGTCAGGAAGTCTTCCAATTTATGATGTTAATAAACTTTTAGATGCAAAAATTCCAGAAGGAGATTATGATACTTTATCTGGATATTTACAAGAAGAATTAGGTAGAATTCCAAAAGATGAAGAAAATCCTATAATTGAAACAGAAAGCGTAACATATAAAATTGAAGAATATGAAGATAAAAGAATAATAAAAGTAAAAGCTTGTAAAAATAATATTGAAGATGATGAAACACAAGAAGAAATAGATGAATAAAGGAAGGATTTTATATGAAGAGAAATTTTATAATTCGTAATATAATAATTGCAGTATTAATAATAGCAATTATTGTTGGACTTACAGTATATTTTGTATATAAGAATGGTAGAGAATATGAGGTAGAGAAAGTAAGTACTTATAATTACTTTGTTTTAAAAAAGGATAATTTATCAGGTGTAATAGATAGAAGCGGAAATACAATAATTGACGCCACATATGATGATGTAGTAATACCAAACCCTGAAAAAGCTTTATTTGTATGCTATGAAGGAGATAATACAAAAGTTCTAAATGAAGCAAAAGAAGAAATATTAACAGATTACCAAAATGTAGAGCCAATAAGATTACAAAATATCTCAAGTGACTTAATGTATGAAAAAAGCGTTTTAAAATATGAGCAAGATGGAAAGTTTGGTCTTATTGATTTTGAAGGTAAAAAAATAGCAAATGCAGAATATGAAGAAATTTCTGGTTTACCTTATAAAGAAGGAGAACTTTTAGTAAAAAAAGACGGAAAGTTTGGTGTAATTAATATTAAAGGTAATAAACTAGTAGATATTAAATATGACCAAATTACAGTTGATGGATATTATACACCTGAAAATAATTATAAATTTGCAGGATATATTATTTCTAATACTACAGATGAAGGTTATAGATATGGATATATAAATTATGACGGAAAACTATTATTAGAGCCAGAATATAACCAATTATCTAGAGTAATAGGAATTAGTGATGATGAAAATGCTTATATAATATGTGCTAAAAATGGTCAATATGGAGTTATGAAAAATGGCGAAGAATTAATTCCTAATGAATACCAATCTATTGAATATGATGAAAGTAATAAATTATTTACAATTGAAAAAAGTAAAAAGTTTGGAATTGCAAATTTAGATGGAAATGTAATTGTACCAGCAGAATATAGCCAAATAGATATTACAGGTATTTATTTATATGCACAAAATAACCAAGGAATTACAGTATATAATACTTCAGGAACACAAGCAAATATTGATACTAATGTTGCTATATTAAATACTTCTAATGAAAAGTATAAAATAAGAATTGATAATAGCAACGGAACAAAATATGGAGTAATAAACAAAGAAGGCGAGCAAGTAATTGAAGAAAAATATAATTATATAGAATACTTATTTGATAATTACTTTATTGCAAGTAATGACCAAGCAAAACTTGGTGTAATTGATGACCATGATAATGTCAAGATAGAATTAAATAATGATGCACTTCAAAAAATTGAAGGAACAAATGTTATACAAGCAAGTACAACAGCTGATAGTATGACAAAATTATATTCAAAAGATATGACAGAGCTTTGTGCAATGACAAATGCAAATGTGGAAGTTAAAGATAATTATATTAAAATATCTAATGATACGGAAACTAGATATTTTGATAAAGATGGTAAGGAATTAAAAAATACAGAAGTATATCCAAACAATACTCTATTTGCTAAAAAAGAAGGAGACAAATGGGGATTTGCAGATAAAAATGGAAATACAGTTGTAGAAGCTAAGTATGATAAGGTTACAGAGTTTAATGAATATGGTTTTGCAGGTGTAAGATTAGATGGTAAATGGGGAGTTGTAAATTCAAAAGGTGAAGAAGTTTTAGCTCCAACTTATACTTTAAATGAAGATACAGAGCCATATTTTATAGGAACATATTACAGAGTACAATATGGTTTTGGAGAAGTTTATTATACTGATGCAAATAATGCACAAAACCAAGAAACGACAGAAACAATAGAACCAACTACAGATGAAATAGTAGATACAACAGTAAGTGAATAAAAAAAAGGGGAATTATAAAGAAATTTGTTAAATAGGGAATAACAAAAGGTTATTTCCTATTTTTTTATTTAAAAATAAAATAATAAATTTGACATTTGATACCTTTTAAGGTATAATTAAGGAGGAATATTAATGTATGAAATAAAATTTTATGAAGACAAAAATGGAAGAAGTGAAGTATATGAATATATAAAGAAATTAAGTAATAATAAAAGTAAAGATAATAGAATAAAATTTAAAAAGATAAATGCATATATAGAAATGTTATCTAAAGATGGTCTAAGTTTATCAGAACCGTATATAAAGAAAATAGATAAAGAAATTTGGGAATTACGACCATTAAGGGATAGAATACTTTTTGCAAGTTTGTATAATAATAAATTTATATTATTAAGTATTTTTATGAAAAAAACGCAAAAAACACCTAAAAAGGAAATTAGAAAAGCGAGGAAGCTTTTAGAAGATTATAAAAAGGAAGTGAGTAAAAATGAGAAAATTTAGAACTTGGGAAGAGGTAAAAAAGGAATTAAATTATACACCAGAAGAAGAGGCTGAAATTAAACTAGAAATGGAATTAATAGAAGCAACAATACAAGCAAGAAAAAATGCTAATTTAACACAAAGAGAATTAAGTAAAAAAAGTGGAGTAATACAACCTTCTATTGCAAAAATAGAAAGTTTTAAAAGATCTCCACAAGTAGATACTTTAATAAAATTATTATATCCATTAGGATATACTTTAGGTATTGTTCCATTAAAGAAATAAATGAGTAAAAAGTAAGGTTACTAGAAAAGTTACCTTACTTTTTCAATTACTAAAAAATATATAATAGTTTTAGTTGACTTTGAAAAATTATAATGCTATAATATTTTTATCTTGTTAAGATATAACTTAATAAGATAAAATATAAAAAGATAAATAAACAATTATAATGTTAAAAGATACTAATTGTTTATATACATATCTACTCTAGGTGGTAATTTTTTTGCAAGTTTTGCCGTGCTTTCATCAAATAATAAAGCAGGTTTAATACCAAAAGAACTAGCTATTAAATCTACATTTTTTAAAGTTAAGTTAGCATCTCCAGTTTCTATAGTACTTAAGTAGGCTACTTTAAATTTTGTTTTATTAGCAAACTGTTCTTGTGTTAGCTTATTTTGATATCTATAATATTTAGTATTTAAACCAACAAGTTGCATAGAAGTCATACAAATCTCCTCCTATCTTTATATATAACTTATTAAGATAAATATTATCTATATAAAAATTATAAATATAAAACTATAAAAAATTAATACCACTAAATATTATTAAGATATATCTTAATAATATGCAAATAATATATAGAATAAAAAGTTTTATAAAAATATAAATAATACAAAAGAAGAGAAGAAGAAAATATAAGAATAGCAGAGTGAAAAGTGGAGTAGATAATAATAAATATGCAATATTAAAGATATTGTGAAAATATTACAAATTCATTACAAATGAATATATGATATTTACAAATACCCTATCTTAATATATACTAAAATTGCACATAATATATAATGTATAGATAAAATGTTATTGAAACAAAATACATATTTTACAAGATTTAGAAAATACTAAAGTAAAAGGAGAAAGAGTAAATGTTAGAAAGTAAAAAAATGGAAAACAAAAAGAGAATAGAAAATGGTAAAGGTATTACTTTAATTGCACTAGTCATTACAATCATTGTCTTACTAATCTTAGCAGGAGTATCAATTGCTATGCTTACAGGACAAAATGGAATACTTACACAAGCAACAAACGCAAAGGAAAGAACAGATAAAGCAACAGAAGAAGAAAAAATTCAAATGGCAGTATTAGGAAGTAGTATTGTTGATAATGGTTATGCAGAAGTTTTAGATACAGATAGTTTTAAACAAGAGTTAGCAAACCAATTTGGAAGCCAAGAATTAGATGTAATAGCAAATGGAGACGGAAGTTTTATAATAACAGTAGAAGATACACAAAGAAAATACTATGTTAATGATGATAAAACAGTAATAAATAGTGATAACATTATAGAAATAAGTACAGCAGAAGAATTAGCAACTTTTAGAGATGAAGTAAATAATGGAAATAGCTATGAAGGAAAAGCAGTATTATTAACAGATGATAATATAACATTAAGTGGAGAATGGGAACCAATTGGATATTATGACCAAGCAACAGATGAAAAAAATCCGGATACAACAACTAATAAGCCCTTTAAAGGAATATTTGATGGAGGTAATTGCACAATAAATGGTATAAATATAACAACAAATAAAAGCTATCAAGGTTTGTTTAGCTTTGTAGTAGATGGAACAATAAGAAATGTGATTATAGGCGAAAATAATAATATTTCAGGAAATACAAGAGTTGGTGGAGTAGTTGGATACTTGTATGGATTTAGTGGAAATATTTCTAATTGTATTAATTATGCAAATGGTAACTTTAGTGGTATCGGAGGAGGTATAGTAGGTTTTATTGCAGGACAACATACAATTTATAATTGTAAAAACTATGGAAGTATAACTGGTACAGCAGGAATAGTAGGAGGGAGTAATGGAACTGACTGGGGGCAATTTACAAATGTTTATAATACAATAATAAATTGTGGAAATTATGGCGAAGTTATTGGAGCTAGAATAGATGGTTCTACTGGAGGAATTGTAGCAAATTTTAAAGGAGATATATTTAATTGTTGTAATAAATCAAAAGTTAGTAATACTATAAATAATCGTTCACCTGCGGCAGTAGGTGGAATAGTAGGAGGCTTAAATGATGGAAAAATAGTTAATTGCTATAATATAAATGATATTACTTCAAATCTTGGCTACGCTGGGGGAATAGCTGGAAACCAAGAAAGAATATGTAGTATAGAAAATTGCTATTCATTAGGAAATATTATAGGAAATTCTAATGTTGGTGAAATAACAGGAAATGAAAATATTATTAATAAAATGGAAAATTGTTATACTTCAACTGATACGTTCACAGCTGAAGATTTAGGAGATGCATTTGTAGATAATCCAGACCCTGAAAAAGCTAATCAGCCACTACTTTATTGGGAAGTGAAAGAAAATGAAAGTGAAAGTTACTAGAAATAGTAACTTTTTTTCTGTTTAAAAAATATAAAAAAGTAAATAATATAATTAGGAAAAATTGGAGTTGGAAAGAAGGATGTTGGTTGTTAGGTTTAGCGTTGTCAGGTGGAGGAATAAGAGGAATAGCTCATGCAGGGGCATTAAAAGCATTTGAGGATAATGGGATTTCTTTTGATGTAGTAGGTGGAACAAGTGCAGGAGCATTAGTTGGGGCTTTATATGCTTTGGGTTATTCACCTTCTTATATATTTGAAGCATTTAAAATGTATTCAAAAGAAATAGTTGGATTAAATTCTGGTTATGTGTTTTCTGGTATTTTTGGTAAAGAAAATAAAGTTTCAGGACTAAAAACAGGTTCTAGTTTAGAAAAAGTATATAACAAAATAGCATTAAGGAAAGGAATAGAATTTGTAAAAGATGTTACTGGAAAAATTCTTTTAATAACAGCAGTAGATGTAAAAAATGCTAAGGAATATATATTCACAAATAGTGTACCAAATGTGGAAAACACTGATAAATATATAACAGATATATCAATTGGAAAAGCAGTAAGAGCAAGTAGTAGCTTCCCAGCAATATTTTGTCCTTGTGAATATAAAGGTCATAGCTTTTATGATGGAGGAGTATTAGATAATATACCTGTTTTGGAAGTAAAAAAACAAGGAGCAGATAAAGTAATTGCAATAAACTTTAAAGCAGATGATGTAGATAGTTCTAGTAATATTATGGATTTAGGAATGAGAACATTAGATATAATGGGAAACAAAATATCAGAAGAAAGCCTTGCTTCATGTGATTTTTTATTAACAATCGGAACAGATAAAACAGGTTTATTTGATATAGAAAAATTAGATAGTTGTTTTAAATATGGTTACAATGCAGTTATAGAAAATCTTGAAAAAATTAAACAAGTTTTAGAAATAAAGTGAATATAATAATTAGTAATAATGTTTTTTTTATTTTACTTTTATTTAATTTTGGAGGAAATTTTATGAAAATTAGATATTTTGACCATGCTGCAACAACACCTGTAAAACAAGAAGTTTTAAATGAAATGCTACCTTTTTTAGGAGAAAAATGTGGAAATCCATCATCTATTTATTCTTTGGGTAGAGAAGCAAAAAGAGCAATTGAGGAAGCAAGAAAAAGAGTAGCGCTATTGATAAATTGTGAGCCAAACGAAGTGTATTTTACATCTGGAGGGTCTGAGAGTGATAATATGGCAATAAAGGGAGTTGCATATAATTATTCTGGAAGAGGAAAACATATAATAACATCTAAAATAGAACATCCAGCAGTATTACATACTTGTCAAAAATTAGAAAGATATGGATTTAAAGTAACATATTTAAATGTTAATAAAGATGGAATAGTAGATTTAGAAGAATTAAGAAGAAGTATTAGAAATGATACAATATTAATTAGTATAATGAGTGTTAATAATGAAATAGGAACAATACAGCCTGTTTATGAAATCTCTCGTATTGCAAAAATGTATAATATAATATTCCACACAGATAGTGTGCAAGGAGTTCGGACATATTCCAATTGATGTAAAGAAAATGGGAATAGATATGTTATCACTATCAGGACACAAATTATATGCACCAAAGGGAATAGGAGCATTATATATAAAAAATGGAATAAAACTAGAAAAGTTAATAGATGGAGGACATCAAGAAAGAGATAAAAGAGCAGGAACAGAAAATGTACCAGGAATGGTGGGCTTAGGAAAAGCATGTGAAATTGCAAGAATGGACATGGCAAAAAATATGGAATATTTACAAAGTTTAAGAGATTATTATATAAATTTGGTTGAAGAAAGAATTTCTGGAGCAGTATTAAATGGTTCTAGAAAATTAAGAGTGCCTTCAAATGCGAATTTTTCATTTAAGGGAATAGATGCTGGAAATTTACTTTTAAAATTAGATGCAAAAGGAATATGTGCATCTAGCGGTTCAGCATGCTCAGCAGGAGATAGTAGCCCATCACACGTATTAAAGGCAATAGGACTGTCAGATGATATGGCAAAAGGAGCGTTAAGAGTAACATTCGGAGAGTCAAATACTAAAGAAGATGTAGATTATTTAGTTAATTGTATAGAAGAAGGAATTAGAGAGTTAAGCTAAAACTTAACTCTCTAAAACTGCAATAGCACATTTAATTCCATCAACTGCTGCTGACATAATTCCACCTGCATATCCTGCACCTTCACCACATGGATATATTCCTAAAATATTAGAAACTAAATTTTCATCTCTTGGAATTTTAACAGGTGAAGAGCTTCTAGTTTCTACTCCTGTTAAAATGCTATCAGGGTCTGCAAAGCCTTTTAATTTAGTGTCAAAATAAGGAATACTTTGTTTTAATGTGTCTGTTACAAATGAAGGTAAAATTTCTTGTAAATTAGATAAGGTAACACCTGGTAAATATGTAGGTTTAACCTTTCCAATAAATTCAGATTTTCTATCATTTAAAAAATCTTCTACTCTTTGGACAGGTGCAAAATAATTTTTACCACCTAAATTAAATGCTTTTTCTTCTAAATCCTTTTGAAAGTAAATACCTGCAAGAGGAGAGTTACTTTCAAAATCATCAGGAGTAACATTTACTAAAACTGCTGAGTTTGCATTTTTACCATCTCTTAAAAAATTACTCATACCATTAGTTACAATTGTATTTTCTTCACTAGAAGAAGCAATAACAACTCCGCCTGGACACATACAAAATGTATAGCAAGAACGACCATTAGGCAAATGACAAGAAAGTTTGTAATCAGCAGGAGGTAGATGTAATTTACTATCTCCATATTGAGCTTTGTTTATATCTTCTTGTAAATGTTCAATTCTAACACCCACAGAAAAGTTTTTCTTTTCCATGTTAATTCCTTTTTCATATAATTTTTGGAACGTATCTCTTGAGCTATGGCCAATTGCTAAAATTACATGAGAAGCATTTATTTCATAAGTAGAATTTGTATCTTTGCAAACTACAGAAGAAATTTTGTTATCATTAATATTAAAATCAATAACTTTAGTATTAAATAAAAAATTTCCTCCTTTTGAAATAATATATTCTCTCATATTTTTTATTACTTTAATTAATTTATCAGTACCAATATGTGGTTTTGCTAAATATAAAATTTCTTCAGGAGCTCCAAAGTTTACGAATTCTTCTAATACCTTTTTACAAAAAGGAGAGTGTATACCTGTTGTTAGTTTACCGTCTGAAAAAGTTCCAGCACCACCTTCACCAAATTGTACATTTGATAAAGTATCAAGCTTTCCAGTTTTTCTAAAAACTTCAACTTGTTTTTCTCTTTTCTCAACTGGAGAGCCTTGTTCAATAACAATAGGTTTAATTCCATTTTGAATCAAAGTAAGAGCAGAAAATAAGCCACTTGGACCACTTCCAACTACAACAACTTCTTTGTTATTTAAGTTATTTACTTTTATACTTGGAATAGAAGTTTCTTTTACTTTATCAAGCTTCTTATATTTGTCTTCATTCTTAAGTTTTAAATCAATAGAATAATTATAATGAACATTGTCCTTTTTTCTAGCATCAATAGATTTTTTTATAATGTGCCATTCTAAAATATCTTGTTTATCAATTTTAAACTTTTTTGCTACAACATTTATTAAGTTATTATCATCTAAATCTTCATAAATTTTTATATTAGTAATTCTTATCATATCTTACTCTCCCAATAATTTAAAGAAATTATATAACTATTATAGCATAAAAAATAAAACTATGCTATAATAATTCAAAATGAGAAAAAAGAAAAGATAAAATAAAAAATAGGAAAAATAAATAAAAGGAAAAAGTATAATGGAAGAAGATTGGAAAGATAGAACAAGAAAATTAATAGGTGAAGTTGCTTTAGAAAAATTAAAAAAAGCAAAGGTAATTATATATGGAATAGGTGGAGTAGGCTCATTTGCAGTAGAAGGGTTAGTAAGAGCAGGGATTGGAAACCTAAGTTTAGTAGATCCAGATAATATAGATGTAACTAATATAAATAGACAAATACATAGCACAGTAAATACAGTAGGACAAAGTAAGATAGAGGTTATGAAAAAAAGAATTTTAGAAATAAATCCAAAAGCAAATGTAGCAACTTATAATCCTAAGGAATTAGACTTTGAAGAACAGGATTTAATGGATGAAAGTTATTCATATGTAATAGATGCGGTAGACACAGTTAAAACTAAAATTAATATAATAGAAAGAGCAAAGAAAATAGGGGTACCTGTAATTTCTGCAATGGGAGCAGGAAATAAATTAGATGCTACTAAATTTGAGGTGGCAGATATTTATAAGACAAATGTATGCCCATTAGCGAGAACAATTAGAAAAGAATTAAGAAAAAGAAATATAAAGGATGTAAAAGTAGTATATTCAAAAGAAGAACCAGTAATAAAGGAACAAACACCTGCAAGTATTTCTTATGTTCCATCTGTTTGTGGATTAATAATTGCAGGGGAAGTAATAAAAGATATTATAAAAAAATAGAGGAAATATATGAAAGAAAATAAAATAGCAAAAGTAATTAATTTCATAATAAAGATATTTTGGATTTTTGTTATAGGAAGTGTATTTGGTTTTGTAGTAGAAATGCTATATGCAACAGTTTATACAAGAACCTTAGTAATAAGACAAGGACTTATTTATGGACCATTTATACAAGTATATGGTATGGGTGCAGTTGCATATTATTTTTTGATACGAAAGTTTAAAGATCCAAAAGATGCATTTTTTGCAGGAGCAATAATGGGAGGAGTTTTAGAATACTTATGTTCATTTTTCCAAGAGATATTTTTTGGTACAATTTCTTGGGACTATAGTAAATTTTTCCTTAATCTAAACGGAAGAATTTGTCTACTTTATTGTGTATATTGGGGAATAATAGCAGTAGTATTTTTAAAGATTGTTTATCCATGGCTTCAAAAAATAGAGCCACTTATATATAAGAAAAGTGTTAGGATTTTAACAGTGTTTATGGTATTGTTTATGGCATTTGATATTACAATATCAGCTTTAGCTGCAAATAGACAGCAAGAAAGAAGAGAACAAATACCACCTAAAAATGATTTAGACACATTCCTAGATAAAGCATATCCAGATGAATTTTTAGATAGGATTTATAACAATAAGAAAAATGTGGAATAGTGGAAGGAGAGAAATATGGAGAATAAGATTGAAGAAATAATTAGATTAGATGAACAAATAGATAGTATGTCATTACAAGGTACATCAGCATATCAATTTGGAGCAAAACAAAAATTAAGTGTTGTTGATAAAAAGATACTAGAATATTACCAAGAAATGTTAGATGTAATGATAGAAATATTGAAGGAAAAAAATACAAAAGATATAAGAATAATAGATGACATGTTAAAAGAGTATAATAACAAAGCAAGTGAAATGCTTGATGATTTTGTAGAATTATTACAATATTACAGTGAATTAGATGATGAAATTCTAAAAGATGAAATAGAAATATTAAGTAAAATAGATAGTAATATAGAATTAAATAAAGAGCTTTCACAAACTATTTTAATAGAACTTGCGGATAGTTATTTTAGAATTGGAGAAGAAGAAAAAGCAAGAAAAATAGTGTTAGATTATATAAGAAAAAATCCAGATGAGGATGAGCCTTATATGTGCATGCAAAACTGGTATATTTATTATAGACCTGATTTTGAGAAATTAGCAGAGGTAATGGATTTAGCAGAAGAAAATAATCATATTCTAGTTACTGATTTTGGTTATGATGAATTAATAAAACATTATGATGATATTGGGGATATAAAAAGTAAAGAAAAATATGAAGAATTGTATAAAAAGTGGAAAGAAAAAAGAGGAACAATAGAAATATAAATGTCACAAATAATTTTGTTTGAATTTCTAAATGAGTATTTTAATATAAATTTTTTATTTATATAAAAAGATGGTAAAAGTTTTTTCCATCTTTTTTAGTTTAAAGAAAAAATATAACTTTTAAAATTAGAGTGAAGCGAATTGATATTTGGATTTAGAAAAATTGATATAACATAAAAAAATAAAAGAACATGAAAAAGCTTTATTTTACTTCCAATATATGGTATAATTATTAACATAAAAATAGAAAGGATTTTGAGTTAATAATGGAAGAAAAAAATGTACAAAAAATTTTAAAATATTATTTAGAATATGAAATATATAATATAGCAAATTCATCACAAATAAAAATAAATAATAAAACAAGTATTTTGATGATGCATAATGATATTTTAGATATAGAGAAATTTTCTAAAAATATAAATAGTTTAAAAGAAGGAAAACTAAAAGAGCAAATAAATAAATTTATTGGTAAAAGGGTTACAAACAAAGATGAACTTGTAAAAGAGATAATAAATGAATTAAATAATCTAGATGATGAACAATCAAATATAGCACAAATATCTTTCTTGATACAGAGTTTAATAAAAGAGAAGATTAACTACGAAATAAAAGAAAAGACAATAGAAAATTTTTCAAATAAATTGTGCGAAATAAAAACAAATAATGATTTTTGGTTATATGCACATAATATGACTTCAACATCTAAGTTGGATAGAGCAAAAAAAATGCCGATATTTATATTAAGATGTGAATTGAACGAAGATAATATAAAGGTTTTAGAGGCTAATGTTAATGAAGAAACATTAAATAAAATATTATCTATTTTATTAAATAAAGAAATATCAGAGGTTGCTATAGAGTATAAAGATAGAATAGTAAGTTATGCTAAAGAAATAAAATTATTAATTGATGCAGGGGATTTAGACCATATATTAGATTTATTTTATTCAAAAATGAATGAATATTTGGGAATTACAAAAGATGAAATAATGAATATTTCAAAAATAAATGACTATTATAATGCAAATTATGAATATATAATTTCTATAGAAGAACTTTCAGAAGATGGAGTAAAAAATATAAAAGAGGATATTGAATTACTAAATAAATTAATTGAAGATGATGGATATATACCAAGTCTTTTAAATAAATATCTAAATGGAGGAAAGATTAAGAAAAATATTAATGACACTAGATATAAAAAGCCATATTTAGGAAATTATAAGAGTGAATATGGTGTAGGAGAAAATCAATATAAAATAGTAAATTCATTAAAAGATAATGACCTAATTACAGTGGAAGGGCCTCCAGGAACAGGAAAAACATCTTTATTAAAAGAGATAATTGCAAATAATATAGTAGAAAGAGCGGATTTAATATTAAAAAATTGGAATAAAGAGTTTAAAAGAAAAAAATTCTATGGGACTAACTATTATGATATTCAATGGTTTAACAATACAAATGTAGTAAAATCAATAGTTGTATCAAGTAAAAATGGAGAAGCAATTGAGAATGTTGGAAAAGAAATAAATAGAGAAATAGAATATATGTACTCAATAGCAAAAGAATATAAAAGAACAGAAACTATAAAAGGAAAGAAGCAAAAGGTCTTGCAAGAATATAAAGGGATTGTCTGTTTACCACTTGGAAAGCAAGATAATGTCCTAGATTTTAAAGAGTTTTTATATCAAAAGTTGATACCTTTTCTTGAAGAAGTACAAAAAAAGGAAATTCCTGAAGAATTAATAAAGAATGATTATAAGAATAAAAGAAAAGAAATAAAAGAATTTGAAAATTTAATAGAATTACTTGAGTTTGATAAAACGAAAGATGAATATTTTTATGGAATGGAAACTCAAAAATTCGAAACTAAAGAAGAAAAAGAAGAAAGAATAAGAAAAATAAGAAGAAAGTTTCTAATAGATAAAGAAAAAACAAGTAAAGAGTTTAATGAATTAGAAAAAACAAAAAATAAATTAAAAGAAGAAAAGAAGGAAAAGGAAAAAGAGTTAAAACAAACTAATAAAAAAATAAAAGATATAAAGGAAAAAATAAATGGGTGTCAAAATATAATAGCAAAAGGAAATAGTAATATAGATAGAGTTTTGCAAGAGAAAAAAACATATGAAGAAGTGAGTAGAAATTTTTTTACGAAGATACTTAATTATAATTTTTATAAAAATAATAAAAACAAAGATTTTCTTGAAATTATAAATAGGATTAAAGAAGAAAATGAAACTCAAAGACAGCAAAAAACAAATTATATAAATGAAAAATTTAAATTAGAACAGCAAAAGGATAATATTAATTCTAAGATTAATGAATTAGAAGAAAAGTATAATAGCATTGGAATTCATTATAGAAAATTGAATAATAAAATAAGAAAAATGGATTTTATTGAGAGATTTAATGAATTTGATAAAAATACATATTGGGATTATAATAGTACTCTGCAAATATATGGCAAAAGTAGACTAAATGATTTGAACCAAGAATTATTTCAGTTAGCTTTAAAATTGAATGAATTATATATCATAAAAAACAGTAAAGAGATTATAGAAAATTTGAAAATATTTTTATCAAATGAAGATGTTTCATATATATGCAAAAAATTTTTTGATTCTACTGAGATATACAATGAGGAGAGACAAGAAGGAATAAGGAGTTTATGGAATACATTATTTTTATGTTTTCCTGTTGTAACTACAACGCTAGATTCATTTACAAAAAGATTCTTTCAATTGATTCCTGAATATATAGACTTAGAATTAATAGATGAAGCGGGACAAATATTACCACATAATTTAGTATCAGCGATTTATAGAGCTAAAAAAGCTGTAATTGTTGGAGACGTTAATCAAATAGAACCGATATATCATAATTTAAACAAAAATTTTGTCGAAAGCGAAAAAAGTATAGGAGATAAATTCGAAATTATAAATGTTGAAAAAAATAGTATACAATCATTAGCAAGTAAAAATACAGATATATTAGATAACGGTGAAAATATTATCTTAAATGAACATTATAGATGTGAAAAAAACATAGTAAATTTTTCAAACGAAAATATATATAATAAAAAATTAAATATGAATATACCTGATAATATGGATAAACCTTTTTTAAATAATATGATATTTTTTGATGTTAGAGGGAAAAAACCAGAAAAAAGGAATGTAAATATAAATATATTAGAGGTAGAAAGTTGTATAGAAGTAGTAAAATATATAAAAGAAAAGAATTCAAAAAGTTCAATTGCAATTATTACACCTTTTAAAATGCAAAAAAACGAACTAGAAGATAGATTAGAAAAAGAAGGTTTTGAAGATATAAAAGTCGGAACAGTACATGCTTTTCAAGGACAGGAAAAAGATTATATTATTTTTTCGCCAGTAATAGATAATATAGAAGAACGATATTATTTGAATTTCATAGGTGGAAAGGGTAATATGTTAAATGTTGCAGTTACTAGAGCAAAAAAACAATTTATATATTTGGGGAATTTTAATGTAGCAATGCAAGCTGGAAATTATATTACAAAACTTGCAAAATATATAAAAGAAAATGGAGCAGTGTATAGCTTGTTTGATGATGAAACATTTCTAAAAGAAAATTGGGATGCTAAAATTTTAAAAATTTTAGCACCAGAATTAAAAGAAGGTAATGACAAAATAGGAGTGTATATTAAACAAAATATAAAAGAAGGGATAATAGTAACTCCAAAACAACATTATGAGTTCTTAAAATATGTTTTAAAGAATGCTGAAAAAGAGGTTTATATAATGTCTCCTTGGCTTAGAGAAAATGTTATTAATATAGAATTTTTGAATGATATAAAAGAATTAAAAGAAAGAGGAGGTACTATTAAAGTTGCTTTTGGATATAAAAAAGGAAAAGAAAATATTTCAAATCCAAAAGAATTAGCAGAAGAAATGGCAAGAATAGGAGCTTTAGGATATTCTAGTAAAGAAGAAGTTGAATGTATAATCAAAGAAATGTATGAAATAATCGGAAATAAGAATTTGGTTTATCTAGCACCAACACATGCAAAAGTTTTGATAATTGATGATAGATATTTATGTATTGGCTCCCATAATTGGCTTTCAAACGCAGGAAAAACAAACACAAAAGAGGGAACAAGAATAACAACATATAAACCATCTGTGGATTATGCAAAAAAAGAATTTTTTGAATAACTTAAATAAGATTGGAAATATAACTGAACAAAGTTATATTTCTTTTTTATTGCTATGCTGTTTTTTGCCCCGTCCTAAAAAACAGCAAAACATCTAAGTTCTAACAAGCAAAATATAAGAATACAATTAAACAAAAGCATTCTTGAAATAAAAGGAGAAAGGCAGTATGAAAGGTGTATCAATTGAAGAGCGTAGTGTTATACTCGCACATTATATTATAGAAACAAAAGATACAGTAAGAGGAGCAGCTAAGAAATTTGGTGTTAGTAAGAGTACGGTGCACACCGAAGTAACATTCCAGAACGGTAAAAATAAATCACCTATAATCCCAGAAAGTATTGAAATTAAAAAGGT
>CALXFH010000015.1 GCA_944387555.1 uncultured Clostridia bacterium
GTATGGTTAATTGTGCAATTTAATTATATAGATTAAATTTTTATATAGTTTTGTTTCACATCATTGACACAACAACATGCTAATATAATTTTATTTGCATTTATATAGCTTTTAAAAATTTAATGTGATATAATAATAATGTTTATTTTAAAATATTCTAATTTAATAAAAAACAATAATATAATAATTATAATATATTTATTTAGGAGTTTAGGAGAAATGATTATGGAAAATAATGATGAAAAATTTATTGTAACAAAAAGAGCTGGAATTTTAGGTATGGCTCGGAAATGTTTTTTTGTTAATTATTAAAGCAAGTATTGGATTTTTATGTAGAAGCCAAGCTATGATTGCAGATAGTTTTAATAGTGCTGGAGATATTTTTGCTTCTCTTATGACTTTTATTGGAAACCGTATTGCAAGTGTTCCAAATGATGAGGACCATAACTTAGGACATGGAAAAGCTGAATACATCTTTTCTATGTTTATAAGTATAGCAATGATACTGGTTGCAGCAAAGTTACTTTTTGACTCTATCTCAAGCCTAGTATCAGGAGATAAACTTTCATTTTCTTGGTTTTTAATATTAGTTTGTATAATTACAATTGTAACTAAATTTTCTTTATATTTATATACTCATTCTGTGAACAAGAAACATCCAAGTATTTTACTTGAGGCAAATATGAAAGACCACAGAAATGACTGTATTATAACTACTTTTACACTAATTTCTGTAATACTTACTCTTTTTGGTATATATTGGTTTGATGGAGTTGTAGGTATTGGTATTTCTTTATGGATATGCTATACAGGAATTACAATTTTTATTGAAAGTTATAATGTTTTAATGGATATTAGCGTAGATAGTAAAACTAAAGATCTAATTTTAGAAATAGCACATAGCTTTAAAGAAATTCAAGATGTAAAAGACATTGTTTCAACTCCTGTTGGAGATAAATATTTAGTTTTTATTACAATTGGTTTAGATGGTAATATGACAACTTTTGAAAGCCATCATTTAGCAGACGAATTGGAAAAATCTGTTACTAAATTAGATAATATATATAAAACAGTTGTACACGTTGAGCCACAATAAAAGGAGCCTATTGCTCCTTTTATTTTATAAATAACAATTATTTTATTCTCCTCTTTGATTTGGCTCCATCATTTGTTCTTCAAACTCTTCATCAATCTCGTTTACTACTTCTTCTGGAGTTTTTTCTAAATCCTGATTTTGTCTTTCTAAATATACTTCTCTTGCATGCTCTTTATCTGGATTTCCATTATCCATTCTAAATCCCCATCTTATTGCAAGCTCATCAAAATCTAATTCCGTTCCGTCTTCTAAAACAACGCCCTCTTCTGCATGTACATGTGATTTAGTAGTCTCATCACCATCTACATCTCTTTCGTCCATTTTATCCCTACTTGGGTCTGGATGTTTCTTTGCTTCTTCTATATTCATTTCTACTGTATCTTCTCCATTTTCTTCATATTCTCCAATTACACTTCTTGTGCTTGTATCTGTTGCAAATGTTGTGTTCTCTGCTCTTAATTGTACTCCCATTACTTCTGTAGAATCTCTTGCTTCTTCTCCTATATTTATCTCTATTCTTCCCATTTCTCTGTTATCAATTTGTATAATCTTATTTCCAAATTGATATTCACTTAAAACTGCGTCTTTTTCAACTCTTCCTTCAGTATCTACTTGATAGCTTTCCCTAGTTGGGTCATTTCCTACGCTACCTCTTTGTTCTAATTCTGGAATATATTTAGAAAGTGGTTCTACTTTTCCATCTTTTCCTATTGCAACTAGTGAATATCTAGTAGATAAATCAGCATAATGTTTTCCTTTTGCATCTTGCAAATCACTCATTTGATATGACTCAATAACGCCAATTCTATCTATGTCTTGTGGAAGCCCCATCCATTTTCTTACATCATGCATATCATTTGCTCTTTCGTCTAAGTCTACAGATTGCTTTACATTTACATCTTTTTCAGTTGAAGTTTTATCTTCCTCTACATCATCTTCTTTTGTTTCTTTCTTTTCATCTTCTGGATTTTCCTTTTCGGTATCATCCAATTTTACAGTAGTTACACTTTTTACTCTTTCTTCTCTTTCTCCAAATTCTCTCATATATGTATCAATCTCTTTTGATAATTCTCCCTCTTGCTCTACTTCTTCCCTTGGTAATCTATCTATTGCATCTTTTATCTGATTTGATAATTCATTACCAAGTGTATTTTGTAGCATTAAAATATTATCTTCCATAACATCTGTATCTAATACACCTATTTTCTCATTTCCTATATAATATTCATATAAATCTTCTCTTCCTGGTTTCTTTACAACTGTTACTGCAATATCTTTACCATCTAAATTAATTAACATATAATCATCTCCTAAATGATCTCACCTATTAAATCATAACTATTTACATCTAATATCTTGCAATTTACAAATTTATTTATTAGGTCTTTTTCTTTTAATTTATCATCATTTTTAATATATACTAAACCATCTATATCTGGGACATTTTCAATTGTTCTTCCAACATAATATTTATTATCAAATGAAATATCTTCTATTAATACTTCATAAGTTTTACCTATTTTCTTTTCTAAGTTTTCTTTAGATATTTCTTGTTGTTCTTTCATTATTTTATTGTATCTTGAAGTTTTAGTATTTCCATGTATTTGACCTTCCATTCTTGCTGCTGGTGTTCCGTCTTCTTTAGAATATTTAAATACTCCTAATTTATCAAATTTAGCTGTTTTTACAAATTCTAATAACTCATTAAATTCTTCCTTTGTCTCGCCTGGAAAACCTACCATTAGACTTGTCCTTAATGTTACATTTGGTATTTTATTTCTTATTTTAGAAATAAGCTCTATTATTTGTTGTTTACTTGTTTTTCTATTCATTCTCTTTAAAACTGTATCTGATATATGTTGAATTGGTATATCAAAGTATTTGGCAATTTTAGGATTTGTAGCTACTAAATCTATTAATTCATCTGTTATACCTTCTGGATAAGAATATAAAAATCTAATCCATTTAATACCATCTATTTTACTTATTTCTTCTAGTAAATTTGCTAAAGAGTTTTTACCATATATATCAAGACCATATTTTGTAGTATCTTGTGCAATTACTATTAATTCCTTTATTCCTTTTTTAGCTAAACCTTTTGCTTCTTCTAATATATCCTCTTTTTTTCTACTAACAAAAGGACCTCTTATATATGGAATTGCACAATATGTACATCTATTGCTACATCCTTCACCTATTTTTGAATATGCAAAATTTTCTCCTGTAGTTACTGTTCTATCTAAATATTCTTCTTGTGAGAACATAGGCATTGGTGGAATTTCAGATATTTTAGTTATTTTCTTTGTTTTAGATTTCTCTACAATATCTCTTTTTACTAAATCATCTATTTTATCCCAAAGAATATCATATTCATCAAGCTTTATCCATAAATCCACTTCTGGAAGTAATTTTATTAATTCATCATAATACCTTTGAACTAAGCATCCCATTACAACTAGATATCTACATCTTTTTTCTTTATATTCTGCCATTTCTAGAATTGTATTTATTGCTTCTTCTTTTGCTGAGTCAATAAATCCACAGGTATTAATAACTATTATATCTGCCTTTGTTTCATCATTTACTATATTAAATTTATGCTCTTTAAATTTTCCAATTGTTATTTCTGTGTCTATTAAATTTTTACTACATCCTAGTGATATAAATCCTACGTTCATTCCTTACTCCTTTTTTGAGACCAAAAGACCTGGACCCCTACCCAAAATTCTTACTCTTTATGACTACATATATGTTTTCTTGTCATTTCCATTAAATCCAACTTTGTAAATCCTTCTACTTGTGTTTTTGTTCTATCTTTCTTTAATTCCTCTTTTAGTAATTCTACTATTTTATCTTTATCTTCGTTATTTTGCATGTCTATATAATCAATAATAATTATTCCACCGGTATCACGTAATCTTATTTGTTTTGCAATTTCTACAGTTGCTTCTTTATTTACTTTAAATATCGTTTGTTCTAGATTTTTATTTCCTGTGTATTTTCCAGTGTTTACATCTATTGCTGTTAATGCTTCTGTTTTATCTATTGTTATAAATCCTCCACATTTAAGCCATACTTTTCTATTTTTTGATTTTTCTATTTGCTTTTCTATATCATATATATCAAAGATATCTTCCTTTTCTCTTAATTCTACTTTTATATCTTTATATTCTGGCCTTTCTTTTAATTTTCCTTCAATTTCTTCTAGTTCTTTTTTATCATTTACTATTATTCTTTCAATTTTATTTTCTACTAAGTCCATTAATATTTTTTCTAAAATATCTTCACTCTTATATAAAAGCTTTGGTCTATTATTATTAGGGTCTACACTTGTCTTTGTTATTTTATTCCATTTAGCTTCTATCTTCTTTATATCTTCTATTATTTCTTTTTCTTTTCCTTCTGCTGATGTTCTAATTATAGCTCCATTATTAGGACTTAAATTTTCTTTTACTAATTTTATTAGTCTTTCTTGTTCTTTTTTATCTTCTATTTTTTGTGAAATTGTTACTATATTAGTATTTGGCATAAGAACAACATACTTACTAGGCAAGTTTATGTGTGTAGATACTCTTGCTCCTTTTTTTTCATTACTATCTTTTTTTACTTGTACTAATATTTTTTGATTTGGTTTTAATATATCTTTTATATTTATGCTTGTATCTACTTTTTCTTTTGTCTCATCCACTTTTGGTAAAACATCTTTTAGATGTATGAAACTATTTTTTTCTGTTCCTATATTTACAAACGCTGCTTGCATCCCTTCTATTATGTCTTTTACTATTCCTATATAAATATTTCCTTCTTTTCTTGTTTCCTTATTATCATCTTCATAATATTCTATTAATATTCCATTTTCTACTAAAGCTATTTCTTTATTATCTTTATTTTTTCGTACAAATATTTCTGTCATTTTTACCTTCCTTTTTCTTTTTTTCTTCTTTTTTATTTTTCTTTTAATTAAATTTATTCATTGCATTATCTACGCCTGATTTTATTATTTCAACTGCTGCATCTTTTGCAAGCGAAGTTGATTTATCTAATATCTCTTTTTCTTCTTCTGGAATTGGTCCTATTACATACCTGACAAAATCTCCATCAAGAGGTTTTCCAATTCCTATTCTTATTCGTGGAAATTCTGTTCCTAAATAATGAACTACTGATTTCATTCCATTATGTGAGCCAGGATTTCCTTTTTTTCTTATTTTTATTGTTCCTAAATCTATATCCATATCATCATAGATAACAATTATTTTATCATTTTCTATTTTATAGAAGTCAACAATTTCTTTAACACTTTCTCCACTTAAGTTCATAAAAGTTTGTGGTTTTAAAAGTATTACTTTTTCTCCTTCAATAGTTCCTGTTCCATACAAACCTTTAAATTTTTTCTTATTTACTTCTATATCATATTCCTTAGCTATTTTATTAACTGTATCAAATCCCATATTATGTCTTGTATTACTATAATCTTCCTCAGGATTTCCTAGTCCTACTATTAAATACATTTTCCTTCTCCTAAAAATATTTTTTATTATACTTATCTATTTTACCTTGTTTTTAAGATTTTTTCAAGTATTTTAATTGCTGTTTTTCTTGTTTTTTCCTGTTTTTTAGGGATGAAATCAAAAAAACAGCACTATACGACATAAAAATAATAATAAAAATGCTTCTTAGCTGTTTTAGGCTACAATATTACCTTATTTTTAAGGTTTTTTCAAGCATTTTAAAAGTGTTCCATAATTTTTACATTATAGAACACTTTTAAACCACTCCAACTCCAGAATCTTTCTTCACCTAAGAGGTGAGCGAAAAAATGGAAGTTCTTTTGCAATAAAATTCTTAGGTACTTCTTCAATCTTTTACACTGAAAGTATAACATTTATTTATTCCATTGTCAATATTTCTTTATTAATTTTTAAATGCTATTTTTTGACCCCGTCCCCCAAAACAGCATAATGGGCACACAAAAAGCACCACTAAAGGTGCTTCTTATTTCTTTATTATTCAGCTGAATCCTCTTTCTTTTCTGCTTGTTCTGGTTGATCTGCAGATTCATAAGCATCTAAGATAGCTTTTTGAATTTTCTCCCTTGTTTCAGCATTGATTGGATGAGCTATATCTTTGAATTCTCCGTTTGGAGTTTTTCTGCTAGGCATAGCTATAAATAATCCATTTTGGCTTTCGATAACTTTAATATCATGTACTGCGAATTCGTTATCGAATGTTACAGAAGCAACAGCTTTCATTCTGTTCTCTGAATTTACTTTTCTTAAACGTACATCTGTGATTTGCATTTTGCGTGCACCGCCTTCCTTAAGTTTTAAAAATTTTGTACATACCGTTTAATCTTATGTACAATTATATTATTCTTCATAAAAAATCTTTTTCCTTCTTTTTTTTACAAAAATTTAAAATTTATTAATTTAATTTTATTAATATTGTAACTTTTTTTATTTTTTTTAATAATATATATTACATTTTCGTGTAAACTCTTGAAATTTTCCCAAGATAATTATATAATTCTATATCATAAAGAGGAGTGTTTATTATGCCAAATATAGAACATATTAAAAAATATAAAAATATACATATGATAGGTATTGGTGGAATTAGTATGAGTGGAATTGCAGCAATACTTCAAAATTGGGGCTTTAATGTTACAGGTTCTGATACTGCTGACTCTGAAGCTGTTCAATTATTATTAAAAAAAGGAATTAAAGTTGTTATTGGTCATAGCATAGAAGATGTTGCAGGTTCTGATGTTGTGATTTATTCTGCTGCAATAAAACAAGATGACCCTGAAATGTTAGAAGCTAAAAGACTTGGAATTCCAACAATTGAAAGAGCTGATTTCTTAGGTGAAATTACTCGTTGTTATAAAGATACTATTTGTATTTCAGGGACACACGGAAAAACAACTACAACTTCTATGGTTTCTCTTTGCTTTTTAGAAGCTTTAAAAGATCCAAGTATTCAAGTAGGAGCTTTACTTAAACCTTTAAACGGAAATTACAGAGTTGGAAACAGTGAACATTTTATAATAGAAGCTTGTGAATATGTTGAAAGTTTCTTAAAATTTAGCCCTAAAGCCGAAATTATCTTAAATATTGATAATGACCATTTAGATTATTTTAAAACTTTTGACAATATCAAAAATGCATTTATCAAATATGTAAAACTTTTACCTAATGATGGTATATTAGTTACAAATGCTGATGATAAAAATTGTATGGACTTACCTAAATATACAAGTGCTAAAGTTTATACATATGGAATTAATAACCAAGATGCTGATTTTACAGCTAGAAATATTACTTTTGATGATGATGGTTTTCCAGAATTTGATGTATACTATAAAAACGAATTTTTTGTAAAATTACAACTTTCTGTACCTGGACGTCATAATGTTTTAAATGCTTTAGCTTGTACTGCATTATGTACTGAATATGGTATTGAAAGAAAAGATATAGCTATTAGCTTAGAAAGATTTACAGGAGCACATAGAAGGTTTGAGTTTAAAGGAAAAATAAATGGAACTTCTAGTGTTTATGATGATTATGCACATCACCCAACAGAAATCAAAGCAACATATAACTCACTTTCTAATAAGAAATATAATAAGTCATGGGTAATTTTCCAACCACATACATATAGTAGAACAAAAACTTTGTTAGATGATTTTGCAAATGCCCTAATTAACTTTGACCACATTATTGTTTTAGATATTTATGCTGCTAGAGAAAGAAATACTTATAATATTTCTTCTAAAGATTTAGTAGATAAAATTAAAGAATTAGGAAAAGATGCAAAATACATTCCTGATTTTGATGAATGTGTAAAATATGTTAAAGACAATATAGAGAAAAATGATATTGTTGTTACATTAGGTGCAGGAACTGTAACAGAAATAGGACCTATGCTTGTTGATAACAGTAAAATCTAACAAAATAGAGGAAGCTTAAGTTTCCTCTATTTTGTTTTTATTTTAAAAGGAAAAAATATTAAAGTAATTTTTTAGATTAAGTGTTTTTACGTAGGGAATTAAAAGGGTAGTAAAAACACTGGTAAGTGAAACTTAAATCTAAAAAATTACTCCATTTCCCTGTTAAGATGTGTCCCTAAATGCGTAAAAATGTGCAAAAGGAAACGTCCCTAATTTGACACCTCTCTTGATTGCTTGATCATAATATCCGCAAAAACACCATAGCCTTCTTCTGGGTTATTTACCAATACATGTGTTACAGCTCCAATGAACTTGCCGTTTTGGATTATTGGTGAGCCTGACATTCCTTGTATTATTCCTCCTGTTTTTTCTAATAGTCTTTCATCTGTTACTTTTATTTCCATGCTTTTATTATCATAATTATTATCTTTGAATATTTTTTCTATTTCTATCTCATATTCTTGAGGCGTTCCATTATCTAGACTACAAAGAATTGTTGCTTTTCCAGTCTTTATCTCATCTCTTGTTGCAACTTCCATCTCTTTAGAAGTATCTATATTTAGACTTGATAAATTATCTACTGTTCCATAAATTCCAAATTTAGTATTTTTACTAATTAATCCTATATTTTTTCCACTTTCTATTGTTCCTTGTATTTTTCCTGGAGTTCCTTCCTCTCCTTTTGTTATATTTAAAATTCTAGTTGTTACAAATTCTCCTGAAGCTATATCTATTAAGTCTCCTGTATCTATATCAGATATTCCATGGCCTAATGCTCCAAAAGTTCTAGTAGATGGCTCATAAAAAGTAATTGTTCCAACACCTGCTGCACTATCTCTTACCCATAATCCTAATTTATATTCATCATTTTCTTGTTTTACTGGAGTTATACTACATTCTTTTATTTCTTGTTCATGCACATATTGGAGTTTTACTTCTTTTCCCTCTGACATATTTACTGTCTCTACCAAATCATCGCTTGAATGTATTTCATTGTTATTTACTTTTACTATTCTATCTCCCTCTTCTATCCCAGAATTCTCATAAGGCTTATATTTTTTATTATCTTCTCCTTCTATTTCAGACATTCCGAACCACTAAAACTCCATTTGTATATAATTTAACTCCTGCAATATTACCTACTGGTATTACTTTTGTTTTTGGTATTATATCTACATTTACTTCTTTTAATGGAATAGTATTAAACAAACTTACCTCCACTTTCGAGCTTCCTACTTCATCACTTAATTTATTCCCATCACTTGATGATGCTTCCACAGTTTCACTATTCTTATCTTTTAATTGAATTCCAAATAAAGTTCTGAAAGAAATATTTTCCCCTTCAAAAGCAACTATTTTATCAGGAATTTTTTCAATTACTAAAATATAACTATAAATTAAACCTAAAAAAAATACTAACAATAGCATTTTGAAAAATCTTTTCATAAAAATTCTCCTTAAAATTACTATTATTAGTATTTACAGTTTTTAATTTTATATACTTAACTTTAAATTTTTTACTTTTTCAATAATTTTATTTTTTAATTCCACTCTGTTGTAATAGGATTTGTTCTATACATACTAAACCTTTCTCTTCCCAATGCTGTAAAATACGCTCGTGTTAAAGCTGTATTTCCTAAGTCTTCCATATATTCATATATATTATCTGGAACACTTGCTCCTGTTTGATTTACAATTGATGTATAACAACCAAGTTCAGTATGTGGATAATAATATGTTGTAGAACTTCCATTTGTAACAGATTTTCTTTCAAAATCTATATTTGAAAATGCTCCTGTAATATTATTATTACCTATTAAATCTTGGTCTGTTGCTCTATGATAGTTTCCATCACTTGTTATTATATATATTGAATCTGTATTTACAACTTCCTCCGTTTTTGTATTTGTTACTATTGAATAACCATTATATATCTTTCCTCCAATACTTAGTCCTTGCATGAAGCTAATTACAGATACATTATTTAAAATTTTTTCCCAATCTGTTTCACTCAAATTTGGCATTTGGAAATTTGCACTTGTAGAAGAAGCATATCTATTATAATTTGCAATTGCAATTGATAAATTTTTTTCAATTGAATAACGAATTACAGATAATCTATGTTGATTAAATAATGAATTCGGATCTTCAATTGCATCAGCTGAGCCTTGGTCATTTCCAAAAATAGAAATATTTTGTCCATATACATCAGCTAATGAATTGTTGTTTTCATCTACTGCATCACTTGTAGTTAAATCACCAAGATTGTCTCTCACCCAATCTGTAAATTCACGAGCATTTGTATAATATTCTATAGCATCATTACTTGTATCACTATATTGTGTAGTTGTTGGATAGGTTTGTTTTTCATTATTAAGCATTGAAAACCAATGGTCACCTTCATGATAATACTTAACACCATCTATCTTTTCATAATTATAATTTCCAATTGTAGCCTGTGTTTGAGTTGTATTATCATAAAAACCTACATTTTCTTGTAAATTTTCATTTGCTGTAATTGGAACATGTCTATATGATATATTATCTCCTGAGCCTATAATATTATCTGGCTCTATTAAATAACCTGTTTTATAAACAGCCTTACCATTAACAATTCCTTCTACAGTAATACAATTATCTAATGAATATGTTATTACTACATTTGTTGATCCTTTTACATATCTACAACTATAATGAACATATGGTTTTAGTCCATAAAGCTTCTCTCCATTTTGATATGTTGCACCTGCATCTTCATCACTTATTGTATTAGTAAACGGTGTATAAATATAATATCCATCATACATTGTATACACTAAAGCTGGTACATAGTCTTGTAATGTTTCTTTATTATATCCAGCCATGTTGAAATTCTCTGCTATCGAACTAAAAAATGTATTAACAGATGCTTCTATATCTCTAATTTTAGAGTTTGATAAATCTGAAGTACCACTATTTATAGTATTTAATTGGAAAGCTTTTAAAGCATCATATGTTGCATTTGTTAATTTAAAATCATATGATATTTGTAGCTCAATAGTTTGTACTTGATTTTGTACATATGAAGTTAATATCAATGAAATTGGTAACATTATTATAACAAATATTACCGCTAAATTTTGTATTTTCATAATATCTTTCCTTTTGTATTATAAAATTAGCTTGTAATATATAAATATTACAAGCTAGTATACTTTAATTGTTTAATTTCCAGCTCCATTTGCTGTAACTATACCAGCATGTTCTGCTGCAATTGAATATGTATCATTTCCTGTTACTTTATAGAAAAAGTTTTTAAGTTGTTGTGATAATGTTGAATTTGTATTTCTTACACTAGTTGAGAAAAAATCTCCTTCTTTTAAAGCTAAAGTTTTAGGTGTTCCCCCTTGTGGATCTATTGTATCCATTATTTGAGATGTATACATTGTATAATATACATTCTCACCTATTTTTGTTGATTCTGCTTGTGTTGTTTTCTTTCCTGGATTCTCATCTAAAATTTGAGCTTGCATTTCTACATCATAACTGTTTCCAGTTGCAGAAATCTCTTGAACAAAACTATTATACTTATCTATTGATAGTCTTCCTGTTGTTCTTACATCATCAACAAATTCTGTTGTTGCTGTTTCCACTGATAATTGTGAAACATCATCTGTTCTATCTGACATTGTCATTAGTGGAAAAACAAACATTAAAACTGCGGCTAATACTATGGCTATTATGGTAATTACTGTATCTCCCATTTTTATCCTCCTTTAAAGTTAAAACTTATATTATACTGGCGTATAAGTAATTACTCTCTTCTCTGTTTTATTAGCATCTGGAACATTTGCTGCCTCTTCTTCTGTCAACCCCTCTTCTCCTTGATAGTAAATACCTATACTCTCCTTTAACTTTCTATTATTTATTTTATCATATAATCCTTCATTATTCAAGTAAATTCCTGAATTCCTTTGAAATGTACGCTGTATATCAAGGAAATTATCTAAATCATCTCCATATAATATTGCCATAATAAAATCTTCCGTCTGGCCTTCTCCTAATCCCCAGTTTGTATTCAAATCTATTTCATATACTGGTTCTGGTTGTCCTGTTTCGGCATTTCTTTGTCTATATACACCATCATTTCCTAATAGCCCACTAGCATCTTGTGCTGTATCACTATCCCTAAATACAACTTTATAATTTTCCTTATATGCTTTATATATCGAAGGTATTATACTTTCTGTACTAACTAACCTTTCAGTTAATACATTTCCTGAACTATCAGTATTTTCCTCAACATATGTATAATCATATTCTCTATCATTATAATCTAACAATACTTGAGAAACTTGTCTTACTTCTCCAAAGGCATTGATACTTATAGACAATGCCAATACGAATATTAATACTGCTGCCGCCATCTGTAGAGCATCTGCTGCATTTTCCATAAGTTATCAACTCCTCTCCTAATTATAAATTATTTTTTAATTAGCTATTACTACTTCCGCCATTTGCTATTGTTATTTTATTTACTAAACCTGTTTGTTGATCTGTTGTATATGTTACTTTATATGTTGTTCCTGTACTTGCTTTATCATAACTTGCTGATCCATTTATTTTTCCTTTAGGTTTATTATTTCCATTCCAAGTTGTTGCTGTTACATCAACTTCAACTTGTCTAGTTGTATCATCTTGATATGTTACATTGTTATTTTGTATTTGTTCTAATAAAGAGTTTACTTGTGCTCCTCTTACATTATTTCCTGCAAATTGTGTAAATTTTGAGTTAAATGTAGATATATCTACCTCACTCATTGAATTGCTGTTTAAAACTCCTGATGCTTGTCTATAAATAATTATACCTAATGATATAATTAAGATTGCAAGTAATATTGCACCTGCGATAATTAATGCTTTTGACGCATTCTCCATAAAATATCAACTCCTCTAATTAATATTGTGAACTACCAACCACCTAAAGAAATGTGGGTTTTACGCTCCTAATTTATAAATTTATTTTTTTGTAATATTTAGTTACTACTTCCGCCATCTGCTATTGTTATTACATCTACTAAACCTGTTTTTGAATTTGTTGTATATGTTACTTTATATGTTGTTCCTGTACTTGCTCCATCATAACTTTTTGATCCATTTATTTTTCCATCAGGTTTATCTGTTCCATTCCAAGTACCTGCAGTTACTTTAACAGAAACTTGTCTAGTTGTATCATCTTGATATGTTACATTGTTATTTTGTATTTGGTCTAATAAAGAGTTTACTTGTGCTCCTCTTACATTATTTCCTGCAAATTGTGTAAATTTTGAGTTAAATGTAGATATATCTACCTCACTCATTGAATTGCTGTTTAAAACTCCTGATGCTTGTCTATAAATAATTATACCTAATGATATAATTAAGATTGCAAGTAATATTGCACCTGCGATAATTAATGCTTTTGACGCATTCTCCATAATAAATTCCTCCCTTATTTTTACTTTTGTTTATTTTTATTTTAACCAATTAAATCTTGGCAATTTTAATAACTAAATTAATTAAATTTATTGTGTTATCTGTTCTATAAGCATATATTTTACTTTTCCCGTAGATTTATGATACTCTATCTTTGTACACTTAAACTTTATCCCATTATAATTTTCTACAAATCTGTCCATTCCTCCTGCGTACAATGTTTCCATATTATATGTTGTATCATTATCTATTATTTTTATATCTATTTTAATTGAATTTGTATCATTTTCTTTAAAAACACCTTTTTCATCTTTTTCAACTGCATTTGTTAAGTTATTATCATAAGCTTTATTAATTAATGTAACCACATCAGCTCCATAAAATTCTTGATTATAATAACTTTCAAATTGATTATTTTCTTTTTTGGCTTCATTATAACTAGCTTTATAGTTTAAGTACATATATGATATACCAACTATCATAATTATGCCAATTAGGAATATTATAGCTAACTTTTTCATAATTGTCCTCATTTTATTTATTATTTATTTAATGTAAAATTTACTGTACTTACTCTTTTAGTATTTGGATTAATTATTACATTACATGTATATGTAGGCAAACTTTCTGAAGTTTTGTTAATAGAATTTACATCATTTGACACTAAATTATCTAACTGACTACTAGTATAATTTTGTATTTGATTATTTCCTAGTTTTACTATTATGTAATAATTAGTTTCTGTTTGAGATGTAAGTTCATAATTTGCATTACTATCTTTAGCTAAATTTGCAACTGTAACTACATCATGAATTGTAATATCTGTTCTTCCTTCATATGATGTAAATTGTGCATTAAATTGATTTATTTGGTTTGCTTCATTTTGTCTATGTACCTCAGCAGATGCTGCACCAAAGTTTGCAAATAAGTATATAGCTAATGATAATATTAAAATACCTATTAAAACACCTGCTGCCATAATAAGTGCTTTTGATGCATTCTCCATAATCTACTCCTATTTTTAATTAAATTTTCCATTAAAACTAAATTCCATTCTTGTTATTCTACCTGTACTTTGATTATATTCAACTTTGTCACAATTAAAATATGCTCTTTTAAATTGTATATATTCATAATACTTATATACATCACTTCTAATTGTGCTATCTTTTTTTATTTGTGAATAACTACTTACAGTAACTTTCTTAGATGCTGAATTAAATTTATTTACTGCCTCTTGTTTTTCTTGATCACTTGAACTATCATCTATAAATATATTTGTAAGATTTGTAGTTAAATTAGTCAACGAACTTTGCCCATATGTATCTTCCAAATTATCAATTGTTGTCTTTATGCTATTTTCAAACTCATTATTTGTTTGACTAATTGTATAACTATTTTTTGTAATTAATGTATTAGCTCCATCAGCAGATAATTTTGTTCTATCTATTGTAAAATAAATTGTCATTGGCTCATATCCTATATCTTGTCCTCTATCACCTGCTGTTGTATTTCCTGCTGTTGACTGCCTTCTATTATAATCAATTGCTTTATTTAATAATGAATATAAGTCACTTCCTCTAACATCTTTTCTATTGTAAGTTTCAAATTGACTATTAAATTCAGAAATCTGTGCAGAACGTGTACTTCTTGTATCAGTTTCTTGGTAAGCTGTCAAATTATTAAACATTAAAATCAATGCTCCAATTATCATTAATGCAATTAGTACACTTCCTGCCATAATAAGGGCTTTTGATGCATTTTCCACTTAAGTTCCTCCTTTTATTACATCGCATTTGTTGATGTCATTGTCTGGAATGAAGATGACATACTTGTTAAGCCTATAAATACTAATGGAACAATTAAGTATCCTACAAACATACATACCATCGGTGCAAATCCTATGAATTTTCCTATCATTCCTTTTCTCTTTATTAATCTGTCATTTGATTCTTTTCTCTTCTCTTGATAGTAATCTCTTTCTGAGTCTAATTCATCAAATGCATCTCTAATTGGTATTTTTTCTACTGCTGCTTGTAAACTTTCTATAATTCTAATTAATGGTGTATAAGAAACATCATCCTTCATTGCCTCTAAAGCTTCCCAAGCACCAGCTTCATAGTTATTAACACATTTTGTTATTTGTGGTTTAAATATATTTGAATATCTTTCTAGCCACTCTAGTATCATTTCAACATTGACTCTTTCAATTCTCATAAGCATTAAGATAATTGTTTGGAATTGCATTACCTCGTCTTCCATTTCCAATTGTCTCATCTTTACTTGGAAATATAAAAGCCAAATTGGTGCCATATATCCGATTACTGCAAATACACAAGCTAGTAATAATTCAAACCATTGCATATATTCGCTATTTACTATTTGTAATTTATTATAAATTCTTTCTGCTGCCGTGTCTAATTCATCATCATCTGCATCTTCATAATAATCTAATTTTTCTACTGCTTGTCTAATTTGATCTTGTGTAGTATTTATCTTGCCTCTAAATTGGTCTAAGATTATATTATCTTGCCTTGTTACTTCCATCGCCTTTTCTTCATCTTTGTCTGACAGACCTCCCATAATATCATAGTCTGTTGTCGGCTCTGTATAAACATAATTTATAGCAACTGCATGCAATTGTGTAAAAATTATAATTGATACTATAAAAGTAACTATTGTAAGTGTAATTCTATTTATATATAGCCATGGCATCTTTAATGATGACGCTGAATCTTTTAATAATTGTTTTACTTTTCTATATTCTTTTGTGCCTTCTTTAGGTATGAATAAATCTACAACTTTCTTTATAGGCTTTTTCTTGTATAATTTCTCCTGCCATGGATTTTCTGTATTCTTTGTGTTTATAGAAGTCGAACCATTATCCTTTAATTTTCTTACTAGTATATATGATAAAAATGTAAGTATTAATATTATTATTTGAACTATCATTCCTGGCTTTCCTTGATACCAGCTGGCTACAAAGCTAAAATTTGAAATAGCCCAATTTTTTAAAGGTTCTAGTAATAAAACTGGTGCAATTGAGATAACTGATAAACTTTGGAATACATAATTCAATTTATCTCTTTTTAAAATTTCTAATTGCATTTCTTCAGCAATATTGTTTACGTTTTTCAAATATAAGGATGCTCCATCAACTTTTCTATCACCAAATTCTTTTGTTAAATATGATATACCTGCAAACTCTTTTAAAAAGCTATTTGGTGCTATATCATAATATTTTTCAAGTTCAGTTTCAGGGTCATCTGAGATCAATATTTCATATATTTTTTCACCCTGTCTTGATATATCTTTTTCATCATCCTGAGATACTTGGTATATCGCCTCTTCTACCATATTGTATTCATGATATGCATGTCTAATTTCTGAGAAGAAATCTATTTGCTCTGTTAATATTTTATTATCTATTTTATCAACTGAACCATCTATAAAAGTATCAATCATAAATAATTCAAATATTAATAATATAAACATAAGTAAGTAATTACTAGAAGTTATAATTATTGTAATAAGCATCATAGGCAGTACTATTGCAAGTGACTTAGTTAATATTTTTGCAGTTCCTTTTCTTGTATTGTACTCATCGTCAATATTTATTATCTCTAATCTTCTTCTTATTTTTAGTGCATATCTTTTTATAAAAGGTATTTTTATATATGTAAGGTATAATTTTTGGAACAAAACTTCTGTAGAAAATCTTTTTTCTTTAGTTCCTTGTTGTAATTGTTGTATCCTTTTATATTCTGATGTCTTCATTTTTTTAGATAATAAATAATATGCAAGTACAATTAGAACAAAGATTCCTGCTGCTCCACCCATTATATAATAAATAATCTGGTTGTCCACTTTTTGCTTAGCACCTCCTCTTTTAGGTTATTTAGTACTTTTCTTTAAACTTCTGTTTTCTTTTTTCTTCCTCTTCTTTTTGGTTTTTCTTCTGCTGTAGCTGAAACTTCAACTGTTTCTTTTTTGTTTAACTGATTTCCCCAATGTTTTTCAATAAATTTATCAAAGCTTTCAGCATCTGCTTCATCCATATTTTCTCTCATTTCTTTTAAATTGTTTGGTGTTATTGGATTTGTTATTTTATATTCACCATCTACATATTCTAATATGTTTCTATATGTATATAACTTTCTATCTGTAACATTTTCAAAATAATGTGTTGCATTATCAAAAAATTTATCAAATTTTCCTTCTAATGTTTTTTCTTTTCTATGGTCAAATGTATATTCATTTTTTTCTTCTACTGGTATACATTCAGTTATTCTTTCTACATATCTTTTTCCTCTAAAGTCTTTTGTTAAATGTATATCAAAGTTTAATACTTGTACAACTTGTTCCTCTGCTGTTTTTTCATTACTGAACTGTCCTATTCTTAGCATTGAGTTTCTTAATGCTGTTACTAAGTTTGGAAATGTTTTAGCATGGTGTGTAAATAATGTAAACTTAGATGCAACTTGGGCTGCTTGTATCATCCAAGCTGCTACGGGGTCAGTTGCAACCTCACCTATGATGTTAACAGAACCATCAGTTTTCTTTTGAACGTCCAAACCTTCCTGTCCTGAAATTGTTTCTGTTTCTCTAAATGTTAAAATGTTTCTTGTTGGATAAATTTTTCTTAAGTGAAGCTCGAATGCAGTTTCCTGAACACGGATGTTCATTGTTTCATAAATATTTTCAATCATTCCCATAAGCATTGTTGTTTTACCACAACCTTGCTCACCAGTGATTGCCGTGATTCTTGCTCCTTTTACTAAATATTTTAATAACTCTATTGAATCATCACTACCTGGCTCTCCTTTGAACCATTGCTCTAAAGTTGAACGTTTAACATCGAATTTTCTTACAAAGAATGCCCATGTTTCAGAGAAACTTGGTCTAACAACAACTACACGAGAACCATCTTTCATTTCATTGATTTTATAACCATTTGTATCTGATAATTGTCCTGGGTTGTTGTATTTATAAATATTTTGACATACTCTTTTTAGTTCAGATTCTGTTCCAAATGAAAGAAATGCTAAACGTATTGATTTACCTTGGAAGAATATCCAAATGCTATCACAAGCTCTTGGAACTTTATGCTCTGCAACTTGGTTTAGATAATCTCCATCTGTTTGTGCAACCTGACTTAAGAAGCTCTCTGGAAGTCCTGATACACCACCAGAAACTCCATCTATGTTCATGTCTCTTACTTCATCAATACTGCTATATCCCTTATAATGTTGATAAATCCTTTGCACTACTACATTTAATTTATCTGAAAATGATAATACTATATTTTCTTTTTCAAATATATCTTCTATTTCATTACTTGTTATAACATAGCAAGGCTTTGTCTCTCCTTCTACATATTTCAATTCTGCTAAATTGTATTTCTTAATTAATTCTGTTAATGCTTCATAACCAAATTCTTTCTTATATGCATAAATTAAAATATCAAACTTATCTTGTGCTGTAAGTAAAGATGGAATATCAAAAGGAATTGCTTTTGATATATTTGTTTCAGTTACACCATATTCTTTTTCTAATAAATCATAAATTAGCTCTTTTACATATCTCTTGTCATTAACATCTCCATATGTACAACCTTTTAAAGCCTTTTTTAATTCATACTTTTTATTTTTTCTTCTTTTTAATTCTTCTTCTGAAAGTCCTATATCATATAAGTTTATTTTTGTAATTTCATCTAGCCTTCTTTTTACAAATTCTGTCATCATCTCTATTGTATAGGTCTTATCGTCTACATTTACTTCTGTTTCAACTTCTGCTGTCTTTTTCTTTTTTATTACATAAAAAATTGCATATCCAGCAATAAGTAAAACAACTATTATTAGAACAATATTTGTTATTGTCATGGTATACCTACCCTCCTTACATCTTCATCGCTAAGTCTTGTAATCTATATATAATGTTTTCAGCTGTTCTTTTTACTTCTGTTAAAAAGAAGTTATTTCTATCATCTGAATCTACTTTTCTAAGTCTTAAGAATAAATCTGGTACTTTTGCTTCTTCACTTGCTTCAAAAAACAATGTATTATATGGTATTGTTGAAACTTTATTTTTTTCTCCCATATATCTTGTTATGTTTTTTATCGTATATTTAGAAAATTTATCATATCTTCCTATTAATAATAACGTTTTCTTTGAGTTTAAAACTGGTAACTGCTCTCTAATTTTCATAAATTCATTTATACTTGCTAATCTTTGGCTTAAACTTGCAACTATTAAATTAGAAGTCTCTAATATTTGATTTGTTATTTCTTCCCCTAATTCTTTGTCTAAATCTACAAAAACTAAGTCATAATAATTGTTAGCAAGATTAATTATATCAGGATAATTAACTTTTAATTCGTCATATTCTAACTTTTCACCTTTAAAACTTGGTAAAATTTCTAATCTATCTTTAAATATAATTTTAGTATAATTTGTTATTTGCTCTGGTGACACTCTATTACTTTTCATTAAAGTTTCTAGTCCTACAATTCCATCTTCTATAGCAATATTTGTATTTGGTCCAAATAATCCAAGATTTTTCTTTGGTTTTTTCTCCTCCCAGAAGCAACGGTCTAATGTTGTATCTTTATGTCCTGTTGAAACAACTAAAATTTTATAATTGTGTTCAATTGACATATGCGTAACTATTGCTGCTATTGCTAACGTTTTTCCTGATTGTTCTTTTCCATTATTCCAAAATGTTACAACTGACATCTTTACGCTCCTTTTTCTATCGTTTTTATAGCCCTTCTAACTCTGCCTTCATTAGCATCTCCTAATATTTCTTCTGATAAAAATGCTAATCCATCTTTATATTGTACACTTAGTTTTTTAAATTTTATTTTTGCAACCCTTTGATTTTCATATATAACACTTAAATCACCATTTTCTATAGGAAAATATACTCTGTAATCATTCCAAATTATTTTGTATCCTAAAGATAAGTAATTTAAGTAATCATCTTCTTCTTTTAACATTTCTTTTGAAAAAAATACTTTTGTTAAACTAATTGCATTTTTTAATCCTATTAGTGCTTCTAGGCCTTTTTTTAATGAATATACATCAAAAGAAGTCACAAAATAGTTCTTTTGAGCTTCTTCTAATTTAAATTGTTCAAATCCTTCACTGTTATCGGTATCAATAAGAATTATGTCATATTCCATTTCTTGTTCTTTTGAAAGTCCTAAATATTTCTTTATATCATCTTCATTTTGAAAGCCTACAGCTATATCTATTTCTTCATATTCTGTCACATACTTTATTGTAGGGTTTATAACAGGTACAACATATCTTGCTTTCTGGCTTGTTGTTGCATCAATTACCAACACTCTATTTTCTAGCACTGTTAATATTTTTGCTATATATATAATTAAATCAGTTTTATCATAACCCCCTATAAACCCTATTCTTTTCATAAAGTTTTCTCTCCTTCTTATAATTTATTCTGTAGTAGTTGTTCCAGATAATGAATCTAGATAATCTTGTCTTGATTCTTGAGATCTTGTTATACTGTCTTCCATATTTGTTTCTAAGTTTGATTGTGCTTGATCTCCTTGGCTATTAATTACACTATTTATATAATCATTTCTTATAGCTGCACTATTTCCATTATTATATCTATCTCTTATTGCTTGCATTGCACTATTCAATACGTTTGGATCACTTTGTAATAATGCTGATGTATCTGCATTTACAACATATGTTGGTGTAGCTGCATTTTGCATTCCTGGCTCTGTATATTTAGTTGCATATAATTTTGCTCCTGATACTCTTGCTGCATCTATTATTGCGCAACTCATATGTAAGATTTCATCCTCTGATAAGTTAACCCAGATTGTATCTGCAGAATCTTCTCCACCTATCATTGGAATTTCTACTTCTTTTTTAGATACAACAATGAAGTCTTGTCCATTTGGTAACATTAATCTTATATCTATATAGTCTCCTGTTGTTAAATCTGTTGGTAGAACAACTACGTTGTATTCTTGTCTTCTTACATCATCTTGTACAACACTATCTCCTCTACTAATTAAATCTGTTGTAATTAGAGTATTTTTATTCATATCAACTTTAGCAACTATTGGTACACTATCTAATTCTAGATATTCTCTTTGGCCATTTCTTTCAATATAGAAGTTTCCAGTGTCTTCTTCTTGTCCTACTTGATATCTAGTATTATCTATTGTTATATACATTGTTGCATCACCTTGATTATTATATTGTGTTGTTATTTGATTTCCTTCTTTATCTTGTAATGCATAATTTTGTATTACACTTAAATCACTAGTAGCATTACTTGGTACTAGTGTTCTATTAACTTGTGTTAATGTTAGCATATCTGTTGTAATTACTTGTCCTGATTTTACATCTTGATTTAAAACATACGCATTTACCATATTTGATAAATTAGCTCTTTCCTCTTGAATTTTACTCATTAATTGCATAACCAAAAATGCTATTACTATACCTGCTATTATTAGCATTACTAGCATTCCTAATAAAAATGAATTTCTTGCTTTTCTTTGCATTGGATTTGTTGCCATGACAAATTCCTCCCTTAAAATATATTTTTATTGTATTTTCTACAAAATAATCATCTATTTTATTTTAACGCAAACCATTATTAAAATCAATGGAATTTTGTAACTGTTATTAAAAGTTAATATTTTTGTAATATTTCTGTAATATTTTTGCAACACCATCTTTGTTATTTCCTTCTGTCACTTCATTTGCAAGTTCTACAACACTTGGTGATCCCTGTTTCATTGCTACTCCTAACCCTGCATTTTCTATCATTTTTTTATCATTTGCGTTGTCTCCTATTGCCATTACTTCTTCTTTTCTTATTCCTAATTTTTCTATTAAAAATTTTATGGCATTCCATTTATCTACATTGTCTCTTGATATTTCTGTATAATAATAAGAAATTTCATATTCTTCAGTTCCTTGTGTGATTGTTTTTCTTGCCATATGTGATACTTCTAAAACTTCTATATCTTTTATATCTTTTAATTTTCTAATAATTGAATTAAATACTGCTTTACTTTCATCACATATTGTTATTTTCAAATATCTTGCATCTTCTTTATTTTGTATATATTCATACATATCTTTTACAATATTTATTTTCGTTCTTTTACTTTCTTCTTTCTTTAAATTTTCTTTATGATAATATAAAACATTATATTTTAAACTTGTTGCTAAAATTTCTTGTTCTGTATATACATTGTATGAAATACTATTTTCTTCACAAATTTTTATTATTTCTAAAACTTTTTCTTTTGGCATTGTTTTTTCGTATATTATTTCATCTTTTTTCACATCATAAATAATAGCACCATTTCCTGCAATAAAATAATCTTGACTTTCAATTTCTTTTGCAATTTCTTTTATTGAATCTATTGGTCTTCCTGATGCTATTATTACTTCTACTCCTTGTTCTTCTACTTTTTTTATTGTGTTTTTGGTGTTTTCGGTTACCATTCCATAACTATTTAGCATTGTTCCATCTAAATCTATTGCAACTAATTTATACATATCTCGACTCCTTTTTTAACAAAAAACATTATATAAATAAAATTTTAAAATTGCAACAATTTTTTTGTAAAAATTTCCTGTTTATTTTTTCATTTTTTTGAGAATGATAGTATTAGAAAAAGCAATGGTTTTTTCTAGTTGTAATATTACAGGAGGTGAAAAAACAATGGCAAACTCTTCAAACAAAAAATTAGTACCAGAAGCTATGACAGCTTTAGATAAATTCAAATATGAAGTAGCTAGTGAAGTTGGTGTTAACTTAAAAGACGGATATAATGGAGACATTTCAGCTAGAGACGCTGGTAAAATAGGTGGACAAATGGTTAAAAAGATGATAGAAGAAGCTGAAAGAAACATGAAATAGTTTTAGTTTAAGCTATTCTTAGGTAGGAAGTTATGTTTTGCTTTTATTATACATAAAGGCAGGATTTGATTTCCTGCCTTTCTATTTAAATTTTTTATTTAATTTATATCTTCTATTTCTATTTGCACCTTCTGATATTAGAATATTTTCAGAAACTAGTTTTCTTAAAGTTACTTTTGACTTTGTATCTTTGATATTAAATTTTTCTTTTACTATTTTATTTGTTATATATTCATTTTTTTGTAAATACTCTATAATTAAATTTTCCAAATTCCATTTAGTTATCGGAGTTTCATCGGCGTTTATCGGCGTTTTATCGGCGGTGTTCATCTGTTTATCGCCGGTTATCTCTAATTCCATAATTTTGATTGTATAAAGTTACCTTAAAATCATTTATATCTGAATAAAATTTTATTTTTGTCATATCTCCATCAAACGCTGAGTAAATCTTTTTAAATCCGCTTCCTCTTCTTTCCATAACCCCTAATCTTTGAAACACATCCGCTATTACTGGATTTCTTCTTTTGGATGGTATGTTTAAAATATTTTTATTTTGAATAATCCCTCCATCGTACATTCCTCCTGGAGACTCTATTTCTAATCTATCGTCATATATATCAATATGTATTTCTGCTCCCATTATATCATACATTCTATGTATTAATGCATTTACTAAGACTTCAGTTATTACTCTTTCATTATAATCATAGTATTCTTCTCTTACTCTAGGTAATTTTTTCCAAGCCATTCTATTATGATTTTTTATAAAGTTAAATCCGATTTTCTAAAAGCATTATTAAATTACCACTATATTCTCTATCATCTACAGCATCTTCATATATTGAAGTTTTATCTAGTCCATTCCATCTAGTACAAAATATTCTTGATTGTAATAGTGGACATTGGTCTGAAAATAATACTCCTGCATATGTTAATTTTTTATCTTCTGTCATTAAACCAAATGAAACAAAATCATTTTCTTCTAATCTCTTTCCCGTTCTTTGTAAATAAGTTGCCTTAAATAATGTAAAACTTAAATCTTCAAAATTATATTTTGAAACCATCGCATCAAAAGTTAATTTTTCACCTTTTGCTACTAATTCATTAACAATATAACTTGGTGCATTTACACTTTCATTTCCTATCCTTACATACACAATTTTATTTCCATCTGCAACATAATAATATGGTGTTTTTGTCCCTTGGATAATTTCTAGCCTAATTAAATCTTTATTATTTTGAGTTATTATTGAAATTTTAAAATTTGCAAGTGGCTCTATTCTTGCTTTTATTAATTCACTTATTTTTTCTATATCATTTTGCACATTAGTTAAACCAATAATTTCTCTATTATCATCAACTCCAAAATATATTGTTCCACCAATTCCATTGCAAAATGCCGAAACTGTTTTTAACCAACTTCGTGGTTTATTTAACTCTACTTTTTCTTTAAATTCTATTTCTGTTGTTTCTGCTCTTAAACTTATAATTAATTTTTCCAGTTTTATCACCTCTTATTTTTCATATTTTCCTCCAACTCTTATTTAATTCTTTTTCTTCGTTTAGATTTCTTTTTTCTTCTTCTACGTACTCTAAATATATTTTTTCATCAAAAGCTCCTTTTTTATTTCTTTTATTTTTCTGTACTTTTCTAACTTCATCTAATTGTATATTTTTTAACTTCATAATTGCTTCTACCACCTCCATAACATCAGCCAATTCTTCGACAGAATTTTCTTCTATAAATTCATTACATTCCTCAAGTAATTTTCTATTTAACTCTTTAGCATATTCTTCATCATCCATGATTCTAAATGTTGCTTTTCTACCTTTCATGTGATTAATTTCTTCTGGTATTTTATCTCTAACTAATTTATTATATGTATATTTCATTTGCAAACTTCCTTTCGTGAAATATTTGTTTGTATTATACTATCTATATTTTTATTTGTCAATTAATTTTTATTTTTTACACAAAAAAAAAAGAAGATCTCTCTTCTTTTCTATATAATACTATTTTTATAGCATTTTATTTTTTCATCTTTTCTATTAATTTCTTATAAATATTATCTTTCATCCAAACTTCACTTACTAATTCTACTGCTTTATTTATATCAACCCATTTAACACCACTGTTCTCATCTTCTTTTATTCTTAATTCTTCATTTTCATCTGCTTCTAATAAATATGTAACATTTAAATGTACATGTGAAGATACATATTTTCCTCTTTTTACATGTCCATTTACACATATTATTTCTAAAGAAAAAATATCATTTGTTATTGGTTTTACTGTTTTTACACCTGTCTCTTCTTTTACTTCTCTTATCGCTACATTTAATAAATTACTATCACCATCGCTATGTCCACCTGTCCATGCCCAAGATTTATAAATATTATGATAAATCATTAATACTTTATTTCTTTATTTAATACCCAACTTGAAGCTGTAAAATGACCAAATTCATTTTTTCTAGTTAGTACATCATCAAATGTATCAATATATTTTAAAATAACTTTTTTATCTTGTTCTTCTTGTTCATTATATGGTATATACTCTTCTATTTCTTTTCTTAATTTATCCATTCCTTCCATTATTTCTATCCTTTCTTTTTCATCTTTATTGGCTTTTTATTTTCTTTTCTTTTTTATTTTTACTATTTGTTAAATAATTAATTAAGGCAGGAATACTCCTGCCTATTTATGTTTTATTCTTCTGGTTCTACTAAACCATAATTTTTACCATCTTTTAATTTATGTACTACATTTACTTTTCCTGTTTCTACATTTATAAAAGCTAAGAAATTATGTGTAGGTTTTTCTTGTAATTTTAGTACTGCATCTTCTGGATGCATTGGTTTAATATCATAATAAGAAGTTTTTATTATTTCATTTTCAACTTCTGTATGTTTTGTATCATTTACCTCCATTGTTTTAAGAGATCCTTCTCTCATCATTTTTTCTTTTTTAGTTTTTGTTTTTCTAATTTGTCCTTCTAGAATATCTATATCTTTATCTATAGAAGCATACATATCTTTATCCTCTGTTACTGCTCTATATTTTTCTCCATTTGCTGTTACATAAATTTCAGCAATTTGTTCTGTCTTTTCAGTTCTTAAAGTAACTTCAGCTTCTGCATCTTCAAAATATTTATCAATTCTGTCTAATTTTTTCTCTACGTAATCATTTATTGCTTCTGTTATCTTTAGTTCCTTTCCTGTTATTTTTATTTTCATAAAAATCGCTCCCTTCTCTATTAAAGTTAAACTTTGTATGTTATATGTTTATTATATCTGTTATTTCGATTTTTTTCAAGTTTTTTAGAATAATTCTTCTAACTTATACTCTTTTTCTAGTTTTTGATTAAAATATATCTTTGCAATTAATTTAAATTCTTCTAATGCTTCATCTTTTATATTAAACGAATATAATTTTTTAGCAGGAGAAGTAATTGTATATACAATTGCTGTTTTAGTGCTTTTACTCATATTAAGTGCCGATGTATCTTGCTTGCTGCATGTACTACACTTAAAACCATTATCTTTTATACTAAAATATTCTAAATTATCTTTTTCTTTACAATTAACACACTCTCTTATATTAGGGGTAAAACCTAATATACATAACAAACGTAATTTAAATACACTTAAAACAAAATCTAAATCTTTATCAGTTTCTGAAATTGTATAAAGTGTATTTAATAACAATTGTAAAATATTATAACAATTTTGATTTTCATGTGTTACATCTTGAACTATTTTATTTATATGTACTGCATATTTTAATTTATCTAAATCTGTTCTTAAATTATAAAATATTTCAATTGGCTCTACTGAATTTATATGATATGTACTTGTCCCTTTATACATCAAATATTCACCAAAGCAAAACATTTGCGTGCCAGCTAAAAGAGCACTTTTAGGTCTTCTTGCTCCTTTAGCTACACATGAAATCTTACCAATACCTGGTGTTAACATTGTAAGCATTTTATCAAAATCACCAAGATTATGTTCAGAGAGTATTATTCCATTTACTTTCAAGTTCGCCATTTTCTTTTATATCCTTTTCCTTATTTGTGTTTATATCTTTTTCTATATTTTCTATTTGTTTTAATTCTAAAAATGCATTAATATCTCCAGTATTTTTAAAGGTATCCCATGCTATTTTCTTTATCATAAGCTCACTTCCTTTTTTAATTAAAGTTTTTATTTAACTTTAATTCTATCTTTTGCTTTTTTTATTCTTATTATACAATTTTTATTTATTTTAATTTAAAATTACTAACTATAGATGGATTATCTTGCCAGTCTTCTTTTACTTTTACCCAAGTTTTTAGATTTACTTTCACACCAAAATTCTCTTCCATATCAATTCTAGCAGCCCTTCCAATTCTTTTAAGCATTTCACCATTTTTACCAATAATAATTCCTTTATGAGAATTTCTTAAGCAATATATAGTTGCTTCTATATCATATATATCTTCTTTCGTTTTATTTTTTCTTAGCTTCATTTTTGTAACTTCAACATAAATTCCATGTGGTACTTCATCTTGTAATAATTTTAAAGCTTTTTCTCTAATTGTTTCTTCTGCAAGTTGGCGCATAGTTTGGTCTGTATACTCCTCTTTATCATAATATGCAGGACCAGGTTTTAAGTTCTTTTCTATTTCATCTAAAACTATATCTCTATATTTACTATCAGTTGCAGAAATTGGTATTACCGCTTCGAAATCATATTCTTTACTATATAAATCAATTAATTTTAAAAGTTTTTCTTTTTTTACCAAATCAATTTTATTTATAATTAATATAGTTTTAGCTTTATCTTCTTTTATTTTTTCTAATATTCTACTATCTCCTCTACCTATTTCGTCACTCGTAGCCTCTATTAGAAACAAAACTAAATCAGCATCTTTTAAACTTGTAAAAGAAGTATCTAACATTGTCTCGTTTAGTTTAGTTCTAGGTTTATGAATTCCTGGTGTATCTGTAAATATTATTTGTGAATTAGGTCTATTTACAATTCCTCTAATTGCTGTTCTAGTTGTTTGTACTTTATTTGCAATTGCTGCAACCTTTTCACCTACTAATAAATTAATTAAAGTTGATTTTCCCACATTTGTTCTTCCAATTAATGTTACAAATCCTGATTTAAATTCTTCCATATTCTCCTCCATGTCCTATTGGGGACGTTTCCTTTTTGGACACATCCACCATATCTATTATACACTTTTTTTGTGCTAAATTTGTAGAAACTACTACTTTAAAAAATATTTTTTAATTTTCTTTATTTGCTAAGTAACCTGCTCCTTTTTCATGTAATTTGCTTTCTTCTTCTTCACTAAGTATTTTAAAATCTCTTCCTGTCTTTTCTTTAAATTCATTTATAAAATTTTTTCTTTCTTCTTCTTTTAGCTTTCTAAATATACCTGTTCCATATATATGAATATCATAATAAACAACATTTAATATATTTACTCTTTTTATTAATGTTTCTATATCTTCTTTAGAAAGTTTTCCTTCTTTTTTATAATGTTCTTCAAATTCTATTGGTAAGCTCAATATATGTTTTGTTTCTTCTCCATAGCATATATCTATATTTGTATTTTTTGAACCAACTTCTACTATAATTCTTTGCATATTCTCTTCTCCCTTCGTTTTTCCTTTATATTATATATCACATTTTTAACAATTTCTCAAATAAATAGAAAAAGAAAGTAAAATTAATTACTTTCTAATTTTTTTATATTCATTTACAAAATATTTTCTAAATCTAGTAAATTATTTATTTCAAAATTTGGTTTAATATCTGTATTATTCTTAACTTTTTTCATATTAAACCAACATGAGTCTATACCATTTTGAATACCACCTAATACATCTTTTTCTAATTCATCCCCAATTATTATCATATCATCTTTTTTATCTGTATTTATCTTCTTAAAGAATTTATCAAAAAATTCCTTATGTGGTTTCATATATCCCGCTTCTTCTGCTGTAAATACAGATTTAATATATTTTTTAGCATTTATACTGTTTAATTTGTTTTCAACTGGTTTTTCTGGTCCATTTGTTACAATATATATTTCGTATTTCTTATTATTTAAATATTCTAATATCTCTTTAGCATTTTTTATTGGAACAATACTTGTTTTCAAATATTCAATATATCTCTCATTTATTTGGACTGCTTCATCAAATGAACAATTAAAATACATCATAAACCTTTGTGCTCTTACCCATGTAGTCTTTTCTTCTAGTGTTTTAAATTTATATGGGTCTTTTATTTTTCCTTCTGCTCTATCTAACCAATACTTATCATCCAAATTTATGAATTTTTCTAGTTTTTCCTCTGTTACACTTTCTTTTCTATCTGATAAAATCTTTCTCATTGCATATCTTCTATTTTCATTATCATCTATTAAAGTATTGTCTAAATCAAATAATATTTTTTTGTAAATTTTAGCCATGAAACTCCTCCATACTATTAGAACAATTTATCTTTATATAATTCTACTTGTTTTACCATATGTCCAATATTTCCTTCTCCTGCAAACTTTTCTACATCAAAAAAGTTTTCCTCTTTATCTATCCAATATAGTTTATTTACTTCTTCTACTAAATCTACATCTTTATTTAGTTTTCCTACATATACCTCTAATTCCATATCTTGCATCCTATATTCGAAATCCATAAAATGAGTTATCTTAATATCATCATTAGTTATCCCTGTCTCTTCATTTAACTCCCTATATGCTGCATGTAATTCATCTTCACCATTTTCTACTTTTCCACCAACTAAGTTGAACTTTCCTTTATATGGCTCTTTTTCTCTTTTACACATAAGTATTTTATTTTCTTCTTTATTATAAACAATTATTATATTTAACTTTTTCATAATTATCCTTTCAATTTTTAATTTTAAGCAAATTAATTTTATATGAAAAAATATCATAAGTCAATTTTTTTATTTCTTTATGATATAATTACTTTTTACATATAAAAAAAGCAAAGCTACTTCTAAGGAATTCCTAAAAAGTAGCTTTGCGAGCAATAAGCAGTTTATTAAAGAGTTTTATTAACTAAGCAACCGTTACTTGTTTACAGTTACTTGTTTTCAGAATCATCCGATTCAACAGTCTCAGACTCTTCCGTTTTTCCGGAATCATCTTTTGCAAGAGCACTAAGCCCAGCCCCAATTGCCTTGGAAATATCTGCTACTTCGTCAGTAACGGGACGTCCATTAAGGGCTTCATTCTCAACATTGAGTGCTTTCATAAGACCCGGAAGTTGAGAAAGTGTGTCAATCAGGATGTTTCCTGTACCGCCTCCATTGGCCACCGGGATACTTCCTCCACCAATGTTGATGAATTCAGCATTCTGGCCAACGTTTGCCATAATCTCAGCCTGAGCAGTTGCAATCTTAATCTGAGCATCGGTCTGAATCTTGAGTTTCTCAATCTCAAAGTTGACCTTATCATTCGATGCTCTAGCCGCTGCGAGCTCCCTTTCACCTTCAGCCTGTGCAAGAAGTTTGGCTTTAATTCCCTCAGCTTCTGCAAGCTGTTGTGCTTTAGTACCTTCAGCATCTGCAAGCAAATCTGCTTTTTTGCCTTCAGCATCTGCAAGAGCTTTCGCCTTGGCTACATCAGCATTAGCTTGACCTTCAGCACGGGTTTTGGCAGCTTCTGCTTCTGCTGCTTTTTTAACAGCTTCTGCATCATTTGTAGCAACCTTGACTCTTGCCTCAGCCTGAGTAGTTGCTACATCTGCTTCACCTTGTGCCTTCTTACGTGCAGCATTCGCCTCTCGTTCAGCAACCTGAATTTTTGCATCAGCTTCAATTGCCTGAACATTTGCATCAGCTTCGGCGTTAACTTTCTTGGTTGCCTTTTCCGCTTCTGCCCTGGTGACCATCACCTCTCGTTCCTTCTGAGCAGCCAGGTTTGCCTGCTCTTGACGAGTAATCTCAACTGCGCCCTTTTTCTCCTCAACTTCTTGCTGACGGATTGTCGCTTGAAGCTCTTTAGCAATATCGGCATTAGCACTTTCTGTATCAGTTTCAATCTTAAACTTTGCAATTTTTACGTCTGTTTCTTTTCTTTTCGCCGCTTGTTGCTGTTCAGCATCCATCTTTGCGACTTCAGACTGCTGCTTTGCTGCAGCTTCCGCTATTTCAGCATCTTTCTTTGCCTCAGCTTGCTTTTGACGTGTAACTTTTTCTACCTCTGCCTTTTTAACTTCAGCCGCCTGTCTTTTATCAGCAGCATCAATAGCAGCGATATCATCAAAATAGCCATTATTGTCTGTAACATCCTGAATATTCAAAGAGACAAGCTCAAGTCCCATATTATCAAACTCATCAGCTACGCCCGCTTGAATTTGTTTTTTGAAACTTTCCTTATCTTTAAGAATTTGTTCAGGAGTCATAGATGCTACAACATCTCTGACTGTACCCATAAGGGTGAGTTTAACATCATCAATAATGCCATCTTTACCTCTTTCTTTAAAAGAGGTAATTGCTACACGAAGCTTTTCAGGGTTTGAGATGCAAGGCCTAATCTGTGCAGTCCAGTCACAAATAACCGGAACAGCAGTTGAGGTTTTTATCTCATCAGAATCTGCCGATACAGTCAGCATGCAAAGGTCAAAATAGCTTGCTTTCCGGAAAATCGGAATAACAAATGCTCCGCCTGACACTTTAATGATAGGTTCTTTACCACCAGTGATAATAAGAGCCTTATCAACATCTGCTACCTTATAAATTGCCTTGCAAAAAAGTATAATCAATACAAGAACAACTATGCCGATGCCTACAGGAACAAGAATACTCATCAAACCACTCAACATGGTTTCTCCTTTATACTGCATTTTGAATCAGTTCCTATAAACCGCTTATCACTAACTTATTTACACCTCCAAACATAATTATACGATTGAAGTTAGCAATAAAACTCGTTTTTTATTATACTACGTTTTGTAAAAAATTTCAAGTTTAAGAATATTCAAGTGTATTTAATTTATGATAAAATCACCTTAAAAGTTTATAAACGAATATTTCACCCTAAATGTATAAAAATAGAAGTT
>CALXFH010000016.1 GCA_944387555.1 uncultured Clostridia bacterium
CGCAACTTAATTATATATGATTTGAATCACTTATTCAATTTTTATTATTTTTGTTTCACATCAATTGTAACACTACATTATTTTTGTTTCTTTTACATAATTTATTGTGTATTTAGCTCTCTTTGTATATTTTTTTGTTAAAATTATATTAAATTTTATAATATTTACAAGGAGGTTACAGTGAAATTTAAAAGATTGAAAGATTTAAGAGAAGATCATGATTTATTTCAAAAGCAAGTAGCACAAATACTTGGGATATCTCAACAATACTATTCAGAGTATGAAAAAGGTAATAGAACAATACCAATATCTCATTTAATTACACTTGCAAAATATTATGGAACCTCAATAGATTATATAGTAGGTCTTACAGACGAAAAAAATATAAAAAAGAAAAAAACAAGCTAAAATTTTATTTTTTATAAAATTATAACTTGTTTTATTTTTTATATATCCATTTGTGTTCCTAAAAACGTAGCTGCTGACTGTGCTACTTTTTGTTCAACTTCATTCATTTTTTTATTAGGTTCTTTCGACATAAGAATAACAGTTCCAATTGTATCACCATTAGAAATTATAGGATAAACAACTTGTGCATTATTTTTTCTTTCAGGATTTTCATTTTTAGTAATAGGCATAGCTTTGTCACTATTATCTTTACTTGTATACACTTCTTTATCTTCCATTAATTGTTCTAACTCTGGGCTTACATCTTGTTCTAAAAATTCTTTTTTAGAACCACCAGACACAGCTATAATAGTATCTTTATCAGTAATGCAAGCAATGTGACCTGTAGTTTTTGATAAAGTCTCAGCATAACCTGCTGCAAATTCTGATAACTCTCCAATTGGAGAATATTTCTTTAAAATAATTTGGCCTTCTCTATCTGTAAAAATCTCTAAAGGTTCACCTTCTTTAATTCTTAAAGTTTTTCTTATCTCCTTTGGAATAACAACTCTACCCAAATCATCTATTCTTCTTACAACTCCTGTTGCTTTCATAATATTCCTCCTCTTATTTAAAGCTTTTTTGTTTATAATCTTATTATTACAAAAAAGGAAAAAATTATTCATTATATTAAAAAAATAGAATATTTATAAAAAATGTGAGAAAAATATAATTAGTAATCAAAAATTACTAATTTTTTGTAATAATTTAGCAAAAGTTATTGTAAAAAAATAAATAAAATCATATAATAAAATATAGGAGGATGTTATGGAAAATAATAACGATAATCTATCTTCTTTGAATAGCAAAGACAAAGTATCAGAAGAAACAAAAAGAAATTATGAATTATCATTTTACGATGAAGACGATTTTTTTGATGTTGATGATTGGTTATATGGTGATGGTGAAGATTTTTTAGAAGATTCTTAATTTAAGGCATTTTTATGCCTTATTTTTAATAAAAAGTAAAAAGACCTAATTTAATAGGTCTTAAATGTGTTGCGTCCCAATTTTCGCATTCTTGTACAATTTTGAAATGCTTCTAACGTTCATTAATTTATTTGCTTAAGCTCACCTGACTCATAATATTTTAATAATTCCTCTAAATCACAAATTTCTCCTTTCAGTCTTTTTCCAATGTCTGTATCACCAACGCGTTTTCTTTCAACACCTTTTTTCTTTACAATAATCTCTGAAATGATGTCTTTTTCTTCTTCAATAGCCTGTTCAACTGATTCAAAAGGTTTGTTTTGGCTAAGAAGTAATCCATAAGAATTATATGTAAGAATATAACCAGCATTACCAGTTTTTGCTTGATAACTTTTAGCAAACCCACCATCTATTACAAGAAGTTTACCATTACCTCTAATTGGGCTTTCTCCATCTTTTGCTTTAACAGGCATATGTCCATTTACAATATGAGACTCTTTTAAATCCAAATTAAATTCTTGTAAAATCCTATCACAAATTTTCTCATCATAAGTTAAAGTATAATAAGGATTTTTTATTTCCTTACTCATTTCTTTATCTTTAACAAAATAGCTTTCAAATGTTGCCATTTTATCTTTTCCAAAGAAAGGTGAATCAGGAGATATCCATAAATACCACATTATATCTCTTAAATTTTTATCAACATTTTCTTTATTAACCCATATCTTGTTTACAGTATCATTTACTTGATCTAGATATTCTTTTCCTTTCATTCTTTTTCCTAAGAATTCAACTTCTTTAAACTCACCATCTTCTGTCATAGGAATACAAGCATGGAATAATAAATTAGAATTAAATATAGTATATAATTCTCCTTTTTTATATAAAAAGTCAATATGCTCATTTAACTTTGGACTGTTTTTAAAAGACTCGCAAAGTCTCTCCATAACTTCTTTTTCTTCCTCAGTTAACTCATAAATATTATCTTTTATTAAAGTTGGGAAATTTGTATCATTTATTTCATATTTTTTACCATCTATCTCTACATAACCTTCAACTAAATTCATTTTGTCAAGAAGTAATCTATTATCTAAATGATACTCTGGATGTCTTTTAATCATTTGTCCTTCTAACTTAAATTGTATAATTGTTATAGCTTTATGTATTTTTGATATATTCATCTTGTCACTTTCATCATATTTAGTCTCATCAAATACTTTTGGAAAGAAATTCTCACAATTATCATCTTTGTATGTTTCCATAGCAAATGTTGAAAGTGGCCTTATATTTATTCCATAACTATCCTCTAATATACCTATATTATTGTATCTTGCACAAATTCTTACAACAGTTGCAATACTTGCTTCATTTCCTGCTGCTGCTCCCATCCATAATATATCATGATTTCCCCATTGTATATCTAAACTGTGGAATTTTTCTAACTTTTCAATTACTAAATCAGGTCTCAAACCTCTATCAAATATATCTCCAATTATATGAAGATGGTCAATTGCCATTCTTTTTATTAAGTTAGATATTGCAATAATAAATGCTTCTGCTTGGTTTAATCTAATTATAGTATTTATAATTGCTTTATAATATCTTTCTTTATCCTTTTCATTTCCCGCTTGTGAATTTAAAAGTTCATCTATTACATATTCAAAACCACTTGTTATTGCTTTTCTAACCTTTGACCTCGTATATTTTGAACTTACATTTTTTGCGACCTCAACCAAACGATATAATGTTATACTATACCATTCATTAATATCTTGCTCTTCTTCTTTTATTAGTTTTAGCTTTTCTTCTGGATAATAAATAAGAGTTGCAAGTGTCGTTCTTTCTTTTTTGCTTATGGTATTTCCAAAAATATCATTTATTTTACTTTTTATAATTCCTCCACCATTGTTTAGAATATGCTCAAATGGAGCATATTCTCCGTGGATATCACTTAAGAACATTTCCGTTCCTTTTGGTAAATTCAAAATTGCTTGTAAATTTATAATTTCTTCTGCAACTTCATAAACATTTTTATACTCTTTGCTAAGTAATTTTAAATATTTCTTTTTGTCATAATTATTTTCCATATTTAATCCTTTTCTAGCTATCCGCTTCTTCTACTTCCTCTTTATCTGTCTTCTTAGGTAAAAAACTTGGTTTATACTTACTTAATATATATCCTAAACTATCTGAAAACTCTCTAAGCATAACAATTTTTATAGAAGGATCTTTTCCTTTTAAATAATCATCAATTATTTGTTTTAATTGTTTAATGTTTTTCATTTCAGGCTCTATCTTCTTAGGATTTTTCTCTACTCTATCCAATAATTTTTCTTTTATTAATACAATATCTTCATTACTTGCACAAGATATTCTTTGGAATAATTGGAATGGGTCATAATATTTAAATATTGGCACATCCATACATTCCTTATCAAATTTCTCATAAAATTGTTCCATTTTCATTGGAATACATTTCATTACTTCTTCTGCTTTTTCTTTAAACATCTTATCATGTAATTGGTCATTTAACATATTAAAGTGTTTTAATATATCTTCCATATCTTCTGCAACTTCTTCAATTGCAATCTTTCCTAATTCTTCATCTACATTTTCACAATATTTAGAATTAAGAGAAGCTATATTCATTCCATTAAAAAATACACTTTTTAATGTTTTTAAATCATAATCTATTAGACCTTTTCTTGAGAAATAACTAAAATAAGCAAATATTTTTACAGTATCAATTAAAGTTAGTTTTCCTTCTTTTACATCATCCATTATTTCACTTATAACACCAGCAAATTGGTCATCTGATATTTTCCAATATTCTTCTGTAAGTAATCTCTTATATGCTGGTAAGTTTTCTGTATCTACAGTATTACGTATTGTTTCCATATTTTCTTTAAATAATTTCATATCAAATATACGTGTTCTTACATAATATTCAATAAATTTAAAGAAACGGTATTCTGATTTAAAGTTATAATAATAGTTATTATCAAATTCCTTAATATAGAACTGTCTATTATCCATAAGTATTCTTGATGATACTAAGATAGACTTATATTCCTCATTATCTTTAATATTTACAAACTTATCTTTTGTTACTTTTCCAGCTTTTATTTCAAAAGATATAGCAATTGTAAATATTAGCATTGTTTGCATAACCCTATGATTTGTATTTGGATATGATTTATTTACCATTTCATATATTTTCTTAAAATCATTTAATGCATGTTTTAAAATTCTTAGGTTTCTTGTTCCTGATTTATTAAATGTTGATATTATTAGTCCAGTATTTTCTCTTAAGAAACGTATTAAGTCTGGGTTATTCTCATAACGCATAAGTATTCCATTTATAATGTAATCAAATTTAGGAGCATATTCAAATGTTTCCCCTATTAATTTTTCTTTTATTCTCTCATAGTCATTTGCTTTATCAAATACATGCTCTATTTTATCTTGGATTTTTTCTACTAATGGTTTATCCAATTTATTTAATTCATCTTGTTTATCTAAAAGATAAGTTGCAATAAATGTTTTCATCTCTAAATTAGAGCTTTTCAATTTTGCTGATAATTCTTTTTCATTACATATAATTATTGTTTTTATATGGTCATGTTCAACAAAATTATTTATATATCCTAAGATATCAATAACATCTACATTAGCTCTTTCTAGGTCATCAAAACAAAGTACTTTATCATCTGTTGAGAAAAATTCTGCATAATCTACTTTGTCACCATTTTGTGTTACACCAAAGAAGTTTGCCATGTCTATACCCGTTTTTGCATATTCTGGTATTGTATCTTGTCCATTTGCGTTCATGAATTTTCTTAAGTTCTTATCCATTAATTGTGTTGTTTCTATAAATATTTTTTTACTTATTTCTTCTAAGTTTGATATACCATACAAAGACATATAAATAGTTGTATATCTTTTTCCGTTAAGTTGCATAGACTCTATCTTTTTTCTTATTTTATTATTCCAAAAATGAGTCTTACCTGAACCCCATTCTCCATTTATCATAACTGCATAATCAGTATAATCTGACCTTATATAATCTAAGATACTTTCAACTAAATCTTCCATATATATGTCCTCCTTTGTAATATCTACATTTTAAAATTATTATATAATTTTATATTTTTATGTATTTTATTAATCTTTTGCTAAAGTAAATACACCAATTTTACTTGGTCTTGCTTTTCTTAATACTCTAGCACATTCATTTACAGTACTTCCTGTTGTATATATGTCATCTACTAATAATATTTTCTTTTTATATAATTTTCTTTTATTTACTAAATCATATACTCCTTGTATATTTTTTAGTCTTTCTTCTTTATTTAATTTACTTTGTTCTATTATATTTTTAGTCTTAAAAAGGCATTCTGTTTCTAGTTCTAACTTAGAGCTACAAGCTATTTCTTTTGCTATTAGCTCACTTTGATTATATCCACGTTCTTTAAACCTTTTTCTACTAATCGGAACTGGCACTATTGTATCATATTTTTTTATTTTTTCAAAGAAGTTTTCATTTTTTAACAAAAAATTCACAAATGTTTTGTATAAATATGCTTCTTCTTGAAATTTATATTTTAAAATTATTCTTCTTATTATTCCCTGATACAAAAAAATATATAAATGTTCATTAAAATATTTGTCTAAAGTTTTATCCACACCATATATTGCTTCTGTTTCTAGGATTTTTTCACACTTTTTACATAAAAAATCATTGTTTAGTTTTCCACAAATGCCGCACGTTGGTGGATAAACAAGGTTTATTAATTTTTCAATTTTCATTTTGTTTTCCTTTCTGAAATTTTAAAAATTAAATTTTTGAATAAAAATTTTGATTAAAATATTTTTCTAATAAATATATATAAATATAAAACGCAAATATATAATCTTTAGTATAAATAATTTCATAATTGAATTCCAAATTTTTCTTTATAATATTCATCAATCTCCTTTTGTGTATATACTCTACCATTTGCTATATCATCTTCTGCTCTTCTAATTGCTTTCCAAAATTCTTGTATTTGCTCTTCTGTTTTAAATATTTCATATAATCTATTTATCTCTTTTGTTTCTTCTTTTATATTTACAAATCTTTTTAATTTTGTACCTGTAAAAAGTTCTTTTACTCTAATTATTTTCAACATTTCTTTCACCTCTTTTATATTGAATATTATAATTTGCTTTTATTCTTAAGTCAAGCAACTTGTTTTATAATCATTAAGTTGTATTTATTATATTACTTTGCATATTATATATTGTATTTAGTCATATTTATTGTAATATTTTGTCATATGATATATAATTCATATATATTATATAAAAGGAGATGTATTTATTATGGAAAAAGAAAAAAAGAAATTTAAATTATATCAAAAATGGTGGTTTTGGTTAATTATAATGATATTACTAATTATTATATGTATATTTTTTCTGAATAATAATAAAAAAGCAACTACAACAAACCGGTGATACTCAAACAAACTCAATGAGTTATCTTGAACGATTAGAACAAGATTATAATCAAAATGTAAAATTGAAAGAAAATCCATATGAAGTAACAAATCAATATGATGGAATCTATAAATTTTCATTAAAAAGTGATAACGGAAAAGGAATAACATTTACTTCAACAGGAGTAATAACATTTAATAATGGCAAGTGTAAAATAAAATATGAATATGGTAGTGATACAATAAATAAATCAACAAGAGAGTTCGAAGGATTTTGTGGATTAAACCAAGAAGATAATTCTACATTTTATTTTTCATTAAACGATGATGCTAATTATGAATTAAAAACATATAAATGTGAAGCAAACGAAAAGAATTTATCATGTGAATTAAAAAGTACATATGATTTATCAGGGTGCACTAACAATAAATTAGATTTAGTTTATTCAGAAAATCAAAATTTAGATGAATTAGATACAATCTTTTCACAAACAATTAAAGAAGAAGAGGAAAAAAAGATATTAGAAGAAAAAGCAAAGAAACAACAAGAAGAAACTAATTTTAAATCAATCTGCCAAACATATACATTTGAACAAATGGCAAGAAATCCAGATAACTTCAAAGGAACAAATGTTAAAGTAACAGGAGAAGTAATACAGGCTCTTTATGGCAATGGAAGTGTTGATTTAAGAGTCAATATAACAAAAAAAGGAACATATTCTACATATTATGATGATACTATATATGTTGTCTATTATCCAGAAAACGGTGAAGATAAAATACTAGAAGATGATATCATAACAATATATGGTACCTCTCAAGGGGATTATTCTTATACTAGTACAATGGGTGCAAAAATAACTTTGCCTCTTATCTCTGCAAAATATATAACCATCGATCAATAAAATATCATTTTAAAAAAATTTTATATTTATCTTTAAACATAATATTAATTTATTGTTTAAAAGAGGAACTATATTCCTCTTTTATTTTTATTGCTCCAATTTCATCTTAAACTCTAATCCAGTATTTCTTTTTTTGCTATCTACATTTTGTATCATAAAGTCTATTACTTTTTCACTTCCAATTACAATTAACAGTTTCTTTGCCCTTGTTATTCCTGTATATAATAAGTTCCTTGTAAGAAGCATTGGAGATGATGGTGGTACTACCATTATTACTACATCAAACTCGCTTCCCTGTGCCTTATGTATTGTTATTGCATAACTATGTTCTATTTGGTCAAGTTCTGAAAATTCATACCAAGCTATTTTATCATCATCAAATTTTATTTCTACTTGTTTTTCTCTTTCGTCTACATTTGTAATTGTTCCTATTTCTCCATTGAATACTCCGCTTCCTACTTCTTTGTTATCTATTCCTCCTAATTTTCCTGTTCCTTCCCTTTCCCAGTAAATATCATAATTATTTTTTATCTGCATAACTCTGTCCCCTGGTCTAAATACTGCCCCCATACTTGCTTTTTCTGGCAAATTATTTAAATTAGGATTTAAGTTTTCTTGTAATACTTTATTTAATTCTCTAGTTCCAAGCATTCCTTTTTTAGTAGGTGTTAATACTTGTATGTTTTGGAAAAAGTCATAATTTCCGTATTTTTCTAATCTTCCTGTACATAAAGATACAACTTGTGCAAGCATTTTTTCTTGATTTGTTTCTTTTATAAAGAAAAAATCCTCATTCATATCCTCTTCTTCTTCCGATTTGCTTAAGAATTTTTCTCCTTCATTTACTCTATGTGCATTTACAATTATCTTACTTCTTGCTGCCTGTCTAAATATTTTATCTAACTTAATAGTTGGTATTTCTTCTGAATTTATTAAATCTTTTAATACACTTCCTGGACCTACTGATGGTAATTGGTCAATATCACCTACTAATACTAATTTAGTTCCTTGATATACACATTTTAATAAATAATTCATTAAGAACATGTCCATCATTGAAACTTCATCTACTATTATTACATCTGCATCTATTGGTGCTCCTTCATATTTACTTGTATTTTTATAAAGACTGTCATCATCTATCTTTCCTATTTCTAATAATCTATGTAATGTTGATGCTTCTTTCCCTGTTGTTTCTGTCATTCTCTTAGCTGCTCTTCCCGTTGGTGCAGCTAATATTACTTTCTTTCCTTTATCTTCATAAATATCTATTATATTTTTTATAATCGTTGTTTTTCCAGTTCCAGGACCTCCTGTTATTATTGTTACATTGTTTTCATTTACTAATTTTAATGCCTCTTTTTGTTTCTCTGATAATTCTATACTAGATAATTTTTCTGCTTTTTTTAACTCTTTATCTAAGCCTGTTATTTTTTTCATATTCTTAGAATTTAGTAATCTCTTTATTCTAAAAGCAATTTCTTCTTCTGTATTATAAAATGCTGATGAATATACATATTCTAAACCGTCATCTCTTTTTTCTATAACAATTTCACCTTTTGTTCTTAAAGCTATTAAGCCATCTTCTACATTTTCAGTTGATACATCTAATAAGTTTATTACAAATTCTATTAAATTATCTTTTAACACACAAGAATGTCCATTATTTGTACTTCTAATTAACCCATACTTAATTCCACTTGTTACTCTTTTTTCATTGTCATAGCTTATCCCCAAATCTAATGCCATCTTATCAATTCGCTTAAAGTCTACTCCTCTTGCTATATCTATTAATATATATGGGTCTTGTTCCATTTCTTCTATAGCATTCGTACCATATAAATCAAACACTTTTTGAGCATGTTCTGCTCCTATTCCAAACTTTTCTAGGAACCCCACTATTTGCCATACTTCCCAGTTTTCTATAAAACTTTCTGACATTTCTTTTGCTTTTTCTTTAGATATTCCTTTTACTTCTACAAGCCTTTCTGGATAAGATTGAAATACTTTTATTGTATCTTCTCCAAATTTCTTTATTATTCTTTTTGCTAACGCTTCTCCTATTCCTTTTATTTTTCCGTTTGCTAAGTATTTTTCTAATGCAGCTAAATTCTGTGGCATCATCTTTTCAAAGGTATCTACTTTAAATTGTCTTCCATAATCCTTATGTTCTACAAATTTTCCTACTAATTTTAAAGTATCTCCAACATTTACAAAAGGTAAATAACCAACTACTGTTGTTACTTCTTCATCTGTTTCAAATTCTGCTACCAAATAGCTATTTACTTCATTCTTATATATGATAGTTCTTATTTCTCCAGTTATCTCCATTTATTTCTCCTACTTTATTTTAATTAACATTCTTAGTCTATCACAAACAAAGATTTTTTTCAAGCAACTTAACTATCATCCACGTTATCCATTATTTCTTTACATTCTTTCCAATTAACGACCTCTAAACATTCATATTCTTCTGATAACTTCTTTACTATTTCTTTAGTACCATCTTTTGATTTTAAATCTGTTACTATTATATTTTTTACATAATCATCTCTACCATATAACATTTTAAATAAAGCAGACCTTAGAAAACCTTCTATTTTATCTTCTTGGTTTTTCACCGCTATTATTACATAGATTCCATCTGATTTAAAATTTGTATATGTACTCAAATATATTATGTTTTTTATTATTTCAAACAAACCATATAAAGCCAATGTCCAAAATATCACATTCATTATAAACTCCATTTTTACCACCTATGGTTATTATATTCATCTTCTACTTTTTTGACACAATTTACACCAAAAAGACTAGGTTACACCTAGTCTTTAAATAATCCTTTACTTTCTATTTTATTGAATAACTTCCATCAGCATTCTTTTTTAGTATCACATCGGATTTTAGGCAAACCAATGGTCTAAAACCTACATATTTTGCCACATAACTATCATATATAAAATTTCCTCCAAAAGACATATCTATAAGACAATTAGCATTACTCGTATTAGCTGGGCTAGCAAGAAGCATATAATCTGCCTTATCCATAGAGCTAATTGTATAAAGTTCATCATCTGGTACACTTAACTCTAAGAGATAAGTGTATCCACTATTACTTCTAAATTGATACCCAATATTACTCGTTGCTTCTGATACATAATTCGTACCATATTTTTCATTATATGAATTTAAAAACATCTCTACTGTAGGACCGCCTATTGCATACTCTGCTTTATCCCCTGCAAATACACTCCATACATCAGTATCTAGCATATATGCTACTGCTTTCATATTATTATTTGTGCTTGAATATCCTTTAACATTAAAATAATCATTATTTAATGCTTTTATTCTTTCATCTGTTATATCTTGAGAGCCTTGATAATCTTTTATTACATTATTCATTGATAATTTATATCCGTTACCATTATCATATATTTCATAATTTTTCGAACCAGGACAATAAGCAACATTAATATAATCATCTGCTATTATATAAATATTATTTTCATCAGCATAGAAGATTTTCCAATTATTTACTCCTGCACTATTTTCACAAGTATAATTATTTACAATAGCTCCATAAAATTCACTTTTATCTTCAGCATTTGCGATTACATCCGCTGTTATTCCTTTTATATAATCATCTAGTTTACCTTCAATTGTATATTTAGGTTCATTTGTTTCAATAGCACCTGTTTGTTCATTTACTTGACTAGCATCATCTATTACATGTTTATTTTTTAATTCTTCAATTACATTCTCCATAGTTGGATTTCTGTTTTTACTTTCTGCATCTATAATTGCAACATCAATTTGTTCTTCCCATTGTGAACGCTGTGTATCATCTTTAGCATTTTGAGCTTGATTAATTATTCCATTATTTCCTGTTATTGCTCCTATTGTTACCCCTGCCAGAATAAGTAGAACTAAAATAGTTACAACTAAAGCTATAAGTGTTATTCCCTTCTTATTTTCCTTTAGTATTTTCATTATTATGTTCCTCTTTTGTTCTATTATAGAACAATTTTAACATTTCTTTGTAATAAAATCAAGAAAAATGTTCAAAAATAGAACAAAAAAGAGGGAGTTTTGTATGAAAAAGTCTAAGATTAATAATAACATATATAATATTTGTGGAAAAAACATTAAAAAAATAAGAAAAGAACAAAAAGTAACACAAGATGAGTTATGCGCTAGAATGCAAGTAATGGGCTACCAAATAAGCCGTTCTGATATTTCTAAACTTGAGAATGGTAAAAAATTTATTACAGACTTTGAAATAGTAGGATTTTCTAAAGCTCTAAAAGTCTCTATTCTAGATTTATTTGATTAATTTATTGATTATTATTCAAAATCATTATATAATTTATTTATCTAAAGTAGATGGCATAAATAGAAAGGATCTCTTATGTTTAATTATGATTCCCGCAAAGATATTATTCATCTTCATTTTATCGGAATTGATAAAGATGGTACATATATGTACCGCAATCCTACTATCACTCCACCAAAAAACAAACCTAAAAATGATGATGCAAAAACTATCTTTGAAGAAGTTTTTGGAAAGAAAAGGTAACCTTTTTCTGCTAAGTGCCAAAAGAGAAGCTAAGATTGTTTTAGCTTCTCTTTTATATTTGTAAATATATATATTTTCTGTACATTTTAATTATATAAAATATTTTTATTCATAATTTTATCTTTTTTGTCCACAAACTGAACAATATTGATAATCTACATAAGTTTCATTATGTCCTTGATCTTCTGTATGAGTAACTGCTGGAACTGTTTTTGTCACATTCTGATAATTTCCAATATATCCTTCATTTTTCACTTTATCTTTTATAATATTTCCTAAATCATCTATTGTAAATCCATTTTCAAACCAATAAGTTTCACCATTAGCTGTCCAAGTACCATCAGCATTTTTAGTATAAAGTCTCGCACCTTGTATTGTTTGTGCAGGCTTATCTACTACTGTTACAATATTTGAAACCCAACGTGTTGCTGTATGGTTTACCCAAGTATGAATATGAGAACTTTCATTATTACTAGAAGCAGATGTACTAGATTCTGAATTTTTTGAAGTATTATCTACATTAGATTTATTGTCATTCCTTGTAGTTTCAGAACCAGAAACAGTATTAGTTTCTTCTATAATAGTACTAGCCTCTTGTTTTGTCTCATCAGTAATGTTTGGGTTATTATTGATATTTATTTGCATCTTATTAAGGATATTCTTACCAATTTCTCCCTCCAGACTTTCATCACCTTTTTCAGTTGCCGTTTGTATTTGGCTAACAGTTTCTTTTAATTCCTCATCTTTCACATCTTCTGCTTTTACATATTCAAGTATAATATCTACTAATACATTTTCTCCTGTTTCTATAGTAGTATCAACTGATATTACTCCATTCGTTTTATAAGTAGAACCGTCTTTATTAATAGGAGGTATTACAGAAATCTCATATTTACCTGTTAAAACTTCAACTAAGTTACTAACAGTTGTTTTGCTGTTTTCAGGCATTACTGCGTGATAAAAATCAATTTCTTTTGTATCCTCACAATTTCCTTTTATATGTAAAATTGCTGGAGTAGAATCTTCCGTCCAATTTTCATCAGCAGTTACAGATAAGTTTAATACATTTGTTTTTTCTTGTTCATTTGTTTCAATAGTATTTGAATTAAATACTCCCAAAATACTTAAAATTATTAAAACGATTATAGCTATAAAAATAATTACAATTTCTGCTGTAAGTATTTTATGATTTTTTATCAGTAATAACATTTTTCCCTTCACTTTTTTATTCCTCCACTTTTAATACAATATAATTATACCAAAACCTTAATAAAAGTCAATAAAATGTATTATTAATAAACAATCTTTCAAGTTTTAAATAAAAATAAAAAAACTAAGTAAATAATTTCACTTAGTCTTTTTATATTATTACTATACTAATTGTAATATTGCAACTTCTGCTCCGTCTCCTCTTCTAGGTCCTGCTTTAACGATACGTGTATATCCACCTACGTTTTTACCAGCATATTTTGGAGCTATTTCATTGAATAATTTTGATGGTAAATCAATGTTGTTACCTTTTTCATCTTTAACTTTGTTTAAAGTTTTCATCATTTTTCTTCTAGCATTTAATCTAGATGGCATATCTTTTTGTCTTGCTTCTGTTGTTTCTTCTTTTACAACTTTAAGATATTCTTTACCATTTTTGCTTTTAACTAATTCTGTTTCTTTATTTCCTTTAGAATCTAGTTTAGCTTTTACAACTTTAACATCTACCATTTCAAAGTTATCTTTTTCTTTTATTGCTAAAGATATAATACTATCAGCAATTGACTTAACTTCTTTAGCTCTAGCTAATGTTGTTTCAACTTTACCATGTAAAATAAGGTCTGTTGTTAAAGTTCTTAGCATTGCCATTCTTATGTCTGTTGTTCTTCCTAACTTTCTATTAGTTGCCAATTTTTTCACCTTCCTTTATCGCTATTATTCTTCTTCCTTAGCAAAATCTAATCCTAATGAATGTAATTTTGCTGTTACTTCTTCTAATGATTTCTTTCCAAGGTTTCTTACCTTCATCATTTCATTTTCAGTTTTATTTGTTAAATCTTCAACTGTAGATATTCCTGCTCTCTTTAAGCAGTTGAATGATCTTACAGATAATTCTAATTCTTCTATTGTCATTTCTAAGACTTTTTCTTTCTTAGACTCTTCTTTTTCTATCATAACTTGTGTATTTTTTGTAGCTTCTGATAGATCTATAAATAATTCTAAGTGTCCAGTCATAACTTTAGCTGCTAAACTTAAAGCTTCATGAGCTTTTAAGCTTCCATCTGTCCAAACTTCGATTATTAATTTATCATAATCAACCATTTGTCCAACTCTAGTATTTTCTACTTGATAATTTACCTTTTTTACAGGTGTATAAATTGAATCAATTGGAAGTACAGATATATCTTGATTTGGTTTTTTATTCTTCTCTGAAGAATTATAACCTCTTCCTCTATCAGCTGTCATTTCCATTCTTAAACTTCCACCCTCAGCAACTGTTGCTATATGTAAGTCAGGATTTAATATTTCAACAGTACCATCTGTAATAATGTCTGCTGCTAATACTTCTCCTTCACCTTTCTTATCTATTCTTAAGATTTTTTCTTCGTTATCATCAAATTTTAATCTTACATTTTTTAAATTAAGAATAATATCTGGTACATCTTCTACTACATTATCAATGTCTGAAAATTCATGTAATACTCCATCAATTTTCACACTTGTTATAGCACATCCTGGAAGAGATGAAAGTAAAATTCTTCTTAGTGAATTTCCTATTGTTACTCCATAACCTCTTTCTAAAGGCTCACATACAAATTTTGCATAATTATTTGTATCATCTACTTCTAGACATTCAATATTTGGCTTTTCAAATTCTATCATTTTTACCTCCTAATATTCGAGAATATATCTCAAACTTTTAAAAACTATATAGTTTTTTCTCAAGTAAAATTTTAAAGTTCTAACAAAATATCTTTTATTACTTCTAACTATTATTTTGAGTAAAGCTCTACTATTAAATGTTCTTCTATTGGAATATCAATATCTTCTCTAGACGCTAATCTGATTACTTTACCACTTAAGTTTTCAGTATCTTTTTCTAGCCATGCTGGAACTGGTCTTTTTGCTGATTCTTCAGCATTTGCTTTTATTGTGCTATTATCTTTTTTGCTTTCTCTTACTGTAATTACATCTCCTGCTTTTACTAAGTATGATGGAATATTAACTTTCTTTCCATTTACTTCAAATTGTGCATGTGTTACAAGTTGTCTTGCTTGTGCTCTTGATGCTCCAAATCCTAATCTGTAAACAACATTATCTAATCTGCTTTCTAATATTTGTAATAGTTCTTCACCTGTTACACCTTTTTTATTAGAAGCCATTTCAAAATATTTTCTGAATTGTTTTTCTCCAACTCCGTAATATGCTTTTGTTTTTTGTTTTTCTCTTAACTGTGTTCCGTATTCAGAAAGTTTTGCTCTTCTTTGTCCATGTTCTCCTGGCGCATAGTTTCTTCTAGAAATACTACATTTGTCAGAATAACATCTATCACCTTTTAAGAACAATTTTTGTCCTTCTCTACGGCATCTACGACATTGTTCGTCTTTATATCTTGCCATTTTTATACTCCTTTCTCTTTATTACAAGGGATTCTTTTTCTCTTGCCCTTTGTTTTTATCTCTTTATGAATATTTATTTTAATCTAATTTTTAGCTAATTAAACTCTTCTTCTTTTTGGTGGTCTGCAACCATTATGTGGTATTGGTGTTACATCTTTGATTGCACTTATTTCTAGACCAGCTGTTTGAAGTGAACGAATTGCTGCTTCTCTTCCTGAACCTGGTCCTTTAACAAATACTTCAACAGATTTTAAACCATGTTCCATTGCAATTTTAGCTGCTGTTTCAGCAACTTGACCTGCTGCAAATGGTGTGCTTTTTCTAGAACCTTTATATCCTAATTCTCCAGCACTTCCCCATGAGATAGTATTTCCTTGAGTATCTGTTATTGTAACTATTGTATTGTTAAAACTAGAATGAATATGAGCTGCACCTTTTTCGATGTTTTTTCTATTTCTTCTAGCTACTTTTTTTGTTGTTACATTTTTAGCCATTTTGCCATTTCCTCCTTATTCAAAATTTTTATTTTGAAACTCTATTTTTAAGATTTATTATTTTTTACTTTTGCTTACTAATTTTCTAGGACCTTTTCTTGTTCTAGCATTTGTTTTAGTTCTTTGTCCTCTAACTGGTAAACCTCTTCTATGTCTTAATCCTCTATAGCATCCAATTTCTGTTAATCTCTTGATGTTTAATGCTACTTCTCTTCTTAAGTCACCTTCAACAACATAAGATTCGTCAATTACTTTTCTTATATCGTTTACTTGTTCATCAGTTAAGTCTTTAACTCTAGTATCTGGATTTACCCCAGCTTTTTCAAGAATTTTTCTAGAACTTGATACTCCTATACCATAAATATATGTAAGTCCTATTTCTACTCTTTTCTCTTTAGGTAAGTCTATTCCTGCTATACGAGCCATATTTTTTTGCACCTCCAAAAATTTTTTGTTTTGTTTGTCCAAAAACAACTTAAAAAGTGAAATGCTACTAGTGTTTACCCTAGTACAGTTTAAGTTTTTTTAAACATATATATAAACACAAATTAGATAATGAATCCAAAGAATTTTAATTTTCTTTAAATTCACAGCCGCTACCTTGATTTGTGTTATTAACTATTTAGGAATTAACCTTGTCTTTGTTTGTGTTTAGGGTTTTCGCAAATTACTCTAATAACCCCTTTTCTTTTTATTACTTTGCATTTGTCGCAAATTGGTTTTACTGATGGTCTTACTTTCATCTTATTTAGCACCTCCTTGGCTTTGCTTTCTTTATATTTATATCTTTTGGGTTAATCTAATTTATTATTTTGCTCTCCAAGTAATTCTTCCCCTTGTTAAATCATAAGGTGAAAGCTCTACTTTTACTTTATCACCTGGTAATATTTTTATATAATTCATTCTTAATTTACCAGATATATGAGCAAGTATTTGATGTCCATTTTCTAGTTCTACTTTAAAAACTGTATTTGGTAGTGCTTCTACTACCTTTCCTTCGACTTCAATTACATCTTCCTTTGCCAATTTTTCTCCCTCCTATTTTAAGAGATTTTATAATTTTATGCAAAATTTGGCTATTGTGCATAATAACTACTATATTATACATCATGATTATAGAATTGTCAAGATTTCTGGGTCTTTTTCTGTAATTAAAATTGTATTTTCGTAATGTGCTGCCAAACTTCCATCTTCTGTTATAATTGTCCAACCATCATCAAGCTCTAGAATATTTGGTTTTCCTTGAATTACCATAGGTTCTATAGCTAATGTCATACCTGGTTCTAATCTTATTCCTCTTCCAGCTTTTCCATAGTTTGGTATTCCTGGATCTTCATGCATTTCTCTTCCTATTCCATGTCCTTGGAATTCTCTAACAACAGAATATCCTTGAGAACGTACATATTCACCTATCGCATGACATACATCACCTATTCTATATCCAGGTTTTGCATATTTAATTCCTTCAAAAAATGATTGTTTTGTAACTTCTACTAATCTTTTTGCATCTTTAGATACATTACCTATCATAAATGTTCTTGCAGCATCTCCATTAAAACCATTTTTTAGTGCTACTGTATCTATACTTACGATATCTCCTTCTCTTATAACTTTATGTTTTGAAGGAATTCCATGAATTACCTCATCATTAATAGATATACAAATAGATGCTGGAAATGGTGGTACTCCTTTTATTCCTGATGGATAACCTTTTTCAGCAGGAACTGCTCCTTCCCTTCTCATAATCTTTTCTGCTAATACATCTACATCCCATGTTGTCATACCTGGTTTTATTTTCTTTTCTAATTCTTCATACATAACAGCGACAACCCTGCATGCCTCTCTCATGTATTCTATTTCTCTTTTTGATTTAATTGTTACCATTGTCTTCGCCTTCTTTAATAAATTTTATAACATCTTTAGCAACATCTTCCCCTAATTTATTTATTGATTTACTAACTGTTGCTGAATATAAATTACCTTTTTTGTTATAATATTCAACTAATGGACTTGTTTGTTCAATATAACTATTAAATCTTGCTTTAACAGTTTCAGGATTATCATCTTTTCTTTGTATCAATTTAGATCCGCATTTATCACAAATTCCTTCTTGTTTTGGTGGATTTAATACTAAATTATAAACTGCTTTACAATCTTGATTTGAACAAATTCTTCTATTAACTATTCTTTCTACAATTTCATCTTCTGGAGTACTTAAGTTAATTACTAAATCAACCTTTTTACCTTTTTTGTCTAATAATTTATCTAATTCTTCTGCTTGTTTTACTGTTCTTGGGAATCCATCTAAAATAATTCCTTCTTGTACATCTTTGTCTTCTAATCTATTTTCTACTAATCCTATTGTAACATCATCAGGTACTAATTCTCCTTTTGATATATAGCTTTCTGCTAATTTTCCAAGTTCTGTTTGTTCCTGGATGTGCTTTCTAAAAATATCTCCTGTTGATACTTGTGGTATTCCTAATTCTTCTTTTAATATACCTGCTACTGTTCCTTTTCCAGTACCTGGTGCTCCTAACATAATTATTACCATTATTAAACACTCCTCTACTTTTGTTTTAAGATTACTTTATAATAATCTTTAGCATATTTATTATATTATGTTTCAATATAATAAATATAATAAAAATTATTACACAAGATTTTGGGACGTCTTTTTGGCAAAATCCGTCCCATATATCTTACTCTAAAAATCCTTTGTAATGTCTCATTGCTAATTGAGATTCTAATTGTTGAACAGTCTCTAATGCAACACCTACAACGATTAATATTGAAGTACCACCAAATGCAATATTTAAGTTTGTAAATCTTAAAAGCATTGGGATAATTGCTATCAATGCTAAGAAGAATCCTCCAAACCATGTTAATTTTGATATTATTGATGATAAATATTCTGTTGTTGGTTTTCCTGCTCTTATTCCTGGGATAAATCCACCATTTTTCTTAATATTGTTTGATACTTCTGCTGGATTAAATGTAGCATAAGTATAGAAAAATGTAAATCCTATAATTAACAATAAGTATACAAGTGCATTTGCTATAGAATATCCAATTGGTACATTTGATGTTGATGTAGCAATTGAGAAATTATATAGTCCTGCTAAAAATCCTGTTTTACTTGCTATATCTGGTACAAATATTTGAATTATCATAGCTGGGAATGTCATGAAGCTACTTGCAAAGATAACTGGCATAACACCTGCCATAGCAAGCTTTAATGGAATGTGTGTGCTTTGTGCACCCATCATTTTTCTTCCAACTACCTTTTTAGAATATTGTACAGGTACTCTTCTTTCTGCTTGTTGTACAAATACAACACCTGCAACTAAAATAATTGCTCCAATTATAATTCCTATTGATAATAATAATCCTGTTGTACTAAATCCTGCATCTGTCATAATTAATCCCCATAGTGTTGTTACTAGACTTGGTAGTCCTGAAATAATACCTATGAAAATTAATAATGAAATTCCATTTCCTATTCCTTTAGCTGTGATTTGTTCTCCAAGCCACATAAGGATTGATGTACCAGTAACTAGTCCTGCAACTACTAGTAATCCTGTTAAGAAACTATTATCTACGAATATTCCAGATGATTTATAAGATAAATAAATACCAATTCCTTCAACTAAAGCAAGTACTATTGTAAGTATTTTAGTATATCTATTTATCTTTTGCCTTCCTGCTTCTCCGCCTTCTTTAGTCAATTTCTCTAATGATGGAATAATCATCGCAAGTAATTGAATTACGATAGAAGCTGTGATGTATGGACTAATTGACATTGCGAAAACAGAAAATCTTGAGAAAGCACCTCCTGAAATCATATCAATTAATCCTGCTATTCCATTAGTATTACTCATTGCATCATTTAGAGCTATACTATTAACTCCTGGTACTGTTATATAACATCCAAATCTAAATACAATGATTAATATTAAAGTATATAATAATCTTTTTCTAACATCAGGTGTTTTTAACGCATTTTTTATTGTTTTAAACAACTAAATCACCTCAGCCTTTCCGCCTAAAGCTTCGATTTCTTCTTTTGCTTTTGCTGTAAATCTTTTGGCTTTAACATTTACTTTTTTATCTAATTTTCCTGTTGCTAAAACAACAATACCATCATTGATTTTGCCAATAATTCCTTCTTCTAATAAACTTTCAGCAGTAACATCTGTATTTTTTACTTTGCTAAGCATTTTTAATGTTACTTCTGTATAAGTTTTAGCATGAATATTAGTAAATCCTCTTTTTGGTAATCTTCTAAATAATGGAGTTTGACCACCTTCGAATCCACGTCTTACTCCTCCGCCGCTTCTAGATTTTTGTCCTTTTTGTCCTCTAGCTGATGTTTTTCCATTTCCTGAACCTATACCACGACCTACTCTATTTCTTTTTACTTTCTTTACAGCTGGTTTTAATTCGTCTATTTTCATTTTAAGTCTTGCACCTCCTTCTTTAAATTAGCAAGGAATTACTATTCCTTAATTATAAAATTTCTTCTACTTTTTTACCTCTTTTTTTAGCTACTTGTTCAACTGTCATCATTGATTTTAAACCTTCAAGTGTAGCATAAACAACGTTTCTTGGATTGTTTGTTCCAATAACTTTTGTTCTTATATTTCTATATCCTGCTAATTCTAGAACTGGTCTTACACTTCCTCCAGCTATAAGTCCAGTACCTAATTCAGCTGGTTTTAATAAAACTTTTGCACTTCCAAAAGTTCCTATATATTCATGTGGTACTGTTGTTTCAACAATAGGTACAGTAACTAAGTTCTTTTTAGCTTCTTGAATAGCTTTTCTGATAGCATCTGGAACTTCTGCTGCTTTACCATTTCCAACACCTACATGTCCGTTTTCGTCGCCAACAACTACAACCGCACTAAATCTAAAAGTTCTACCACCTTTTACAACTTTAGCAACTCTGTTAATTGCAACAACTTTTTCTTTTAATTCATTTTTTTCTTCCATAGGTTTTAGTTTACCCTCCTTTTTGATAATCTCATTATATCCTTATATTTAATTAATTACAATCCTTTTTATTAATTATTTTAAATTTAAGAATTTACAGCTTATACCTTCATATTAGTAATTAATTTACTAAGAAGTCTACTGCTCACAAATGCCTTTGGCATTTGTGTCTAATATCTGTAGCTCACCTTCGTTCGCACAGCTATTAGAATTTCAAACCACCTTCTCTTGCAGCTTCAGCTAATTCTTTTACTACTCCATGATAGATGTATCCACCACGGTCAAATACAACTGTTTCGATTTTTTTATCAGCTGCTTTTTTTGCAATTAATGCTCCTAATTCTTTAGCTGCTTCTTTATTAGCATGTTTGTTTTTTACATCTTTATCTAATGTAGATGCAGAAACTATTGTATTTCCAGCAACATCATCGATTACTTGTACATATAAATTTGTATTACTTCTATATACACATAATCTTGGTCTTTCAGCTGTTCCAGATATTTTTCTTCTTACTCTTAAATGTCTTCTTGCTCTTTCCATTTTTCTATCTGTCTTTTTTACCATCTCTATTACTCCTTTCTTCGTAATATTAATTTTGAATATTTAAATTCTATTTACCTGTCTTTCCTTCTTTACGTCTAATAACTTCATCAGCATATTTGATACCTTTTCCTCTATATACTTCTGGTGGTCTCTTAGTTCTGATTTCAGCAGCTGTTTGACCAACTAATTCTTTATCAATTCCTTTTACTATAATTGTATTAGGATTTGGAACATCAAAAGTAATTCCTGCAGGTGCTTCAAATATTACTGGATGTGAATATCCAAGAGTCATATTTAAGTTATTTCCTTGTTTTTGAACTCTATATCCAACTCCATTGATTTGTAGTTCTTTACTATATTCATGAACTACACCTGTTATCATGTTACTAATTAAAGTTCTTGTTAATCCATGTAAACCTCTATTAAATGGTTCGTCATTTACTCTTGTAACTTTAATTTCGTTTCCTTCCATTTCTAAAGAAATATTGTTATGTATTTCTCTTTCTAATGTACCTTTTGGTCCTTTTACAGTAATGTGTTTTCCATCTATTTTAACTTCAACACCTTCTGGTACTGTAATAGGTTTATTTCCTATTCTTGACATGTTAGGTTTTCCCTCCTTTTTCTATTTTTTATAAGATTAAACTGCTCATTCTTCAGTATTACCAAACATAAGCTAATACTTCTCCACCAATTCCTAATTCTCTTGCTTCTTTATCTGTCTTTAATCCTTTTGATGTAGAAATTATAGCAATACCTAATCCATTTAATACTTTTGGTAATTCATCTCTTGTTGCATAAACTCTTAATCCTGGTTTACTAATTCTTCTTAATCCATCAATTACTCTTGTTCCTTTTTCATCATATTTAAGAGTAATTCTTATGATACCTTGTGTATCATCTTTTATTTCTTCATAAGATTTTATATATCCTTCTTTAAACAATATTTCAGCTATTCCTAATTTCATTTTTGAAGCAGGAATATCAACTGTTTTATGTTTTGCACTATTTGCATTTCTTATTCTTGTTAACATATCTGCTATTGGATCTGTAATGTTCATTAATTACTTACCTCCTTTTCTTACATTATTTTATTACCAGCTTGATTTCTTAACTCCTGGTATTTCTCCTTTATGAGCTAATTCTCTAAAGCAAACACGACATATTCCATATTTTCTAATATATGCATGTGGTCTACCACATAATTTACATCTATTATATTCTCTAGTCTTATATTTTTGTGGTCTAGCTTGTTTTATTTTCATTGATTTTTTAGCCATAGTTTTACTCCTTTCCTTTGACTAATTATTTGAACATAATATTTGAACTATTTTGATTTTTTTGTTTTGAAAGGCATTCCAAGAAGTGTTAATAATTCTTTTGCTTCTTCATCTGTCTTTGCTGTTGTTACAAATATAATATCCATTCCTCTTATTTTATCAACTTTATCATATTCGATTTCTGGGAATATTAATTGTTCTTTAACACCCATTGAGTAGTTTCCTCTTCCATCAAATGAATGTTCTGAAACTCCTCTAAAGTCTCTAACTCTTGGAAGTGCTACATTGAATAATTTATAAGCAAAGTCATACATTTTATCTCTTCTTAATGTTACTTTACATCCAATGTTAACTCCTTCTCTTAATTTGAAAGCTGCAATTGATTTTTTAGCTTTTGTTATTACTGGTCTTTGACCTGTAATTTGAGTTAAATCTTTCATTGCATTTTCTAAAGATTTTGGATTTTCTTTTAAATCTCCTAATCCTATATTAATTACTATTTTATCTAGTTTTGGAACTTGCATAACTGATTTATATTCGAACTTTTTCATTAATGCTGGGATTGCTTCTTTTTCATATTGTTCTCTTAATTTTTCCATTACGCAAAAATCCTCCTTTCTATTTTAATTTTGCTCCACATTTCTTGCAAACACGAACTTTTTGATCTTTTTCCATACTATATCCAACTTTAGTAACTTTTCCGCATTTTGGGCATACTACGTTAACTTTTGAGCTTGGTATAGCACACTCTACTGATATTATTCCAGATTCATCGTTTGGACGTTTTGCTTTAACATGTTTTTTTCTTATATTTACGCCTTTAACAACTATTTTATCTTCTTTTGGTAGTACTTCTAGTACTTCTCCTTTTTTTCCTTTATCATTTCCTGATAAAACTTGAACGTTGTCTCCTTTTTTTATTCTCATTTAGAGTTTGCCTCCTTTTCTTCGAATTTTTATCAACTTTTTCTTATCAATAAATATCAAATATTTATATATTTAATTTCTATTGTTTTAAGGTATACAAAATTGCAAGCAATTTTGCATCTTTAATCTGTATGGCTCAAATATCTACCAGATATTTTCGCCTACAGCTTAAAGAACCTCAGGTGCTAATGAAAGAATTTTCATATAGTCCTTTTCTCTTAATTCTCTTGCAACAGGTCCAAAGATACGTGTTCCTCTTGGTGTTCCATCATCTTTGATTAATACTGCTGCGTTTTCATCAAATTTTATATATGAACCATCTGCTCTTCTTAAACCGCTTTTAGATCTAACTATAACAGCTTTTACAACATCACCTTTTTTAACAACTCCACCTGGTGTTGCTGATTTAACAGAAGCAACTATTACATCTCCTATGTTAGATGTTTTTCTATATGAACCACCTAAACATCTGATACACATAATTTCTTTTGCACCTGTGTTATCTGCTACTTTTAATCTTGTTTGTTGTTGAATCATTTATGGTTCCTCCTTTCCTATTTTACAATTGCTTTTTCTACAACTTCAACTACTCTCCATCTTTTATCTTTAGAAAGTGGTCTTGTTTCCATTACTTTTACTTTGTCACCTATTTGGCAAGCATTTTCTTCATCATGTGCTTTTAATTTATAAGTTCTTTTAACTGTTTTACCATATTTTTTATGACTTACACTTGTTTCAACTGCTACTACAACTGTTTTGTCCATTTTGTTTGATAATACAGTTCCTATCATAACTTTACGAAGATTTCTTTCTTCCATTTAGATTTCTCCTTTCGATTAATATCAAGGAAATAATTTCCCTATTTAAGCTTTTTTACTATCAGCTATTTTTCTTTCTGTTAATACAGTATTTATTTTAGCTATATCTCTTTTAACTTCTTTTATTTTCATTGGATTGTCTAATCCATGTGTAGCTAAACTAAATTTTAATTTAAATAATTCTGTTTTTAGTTCACCTAATTCTTTTTCTAAATCTGGTGAAGACATTTCTCTTATTTTATTTATCTTCATCATTTTCACCTACCTTTTCAGTTTCTCTTGTTACAAATTTTGTTTTATTAGGTAGTTTATTCATAGCAAGTCTTAGAGCTTCTCTTGCGATATCCTCTGATACACCAGCAATTTCAAACATTACTCTTCCTGGTTTTACAACTGCTACCCAACTTTCTGGGGCTCCTTTACCTTTACCCATACGAGTACCAATTGGTTTTGATGTTAAAGGTTTATCTGGGAATACTTTAATCCAAACCTTTCCACCTCTTTTTATATAACGTGTCATAGCAACTCTGGCTGCTTCGATTTGGTTTCCTGTAACTAATGCTCCTGTTACAGCTTGAACACCATATTCTCCATCAGTAACTCTATTTCCTCTTGTTGCTTTTCCTCTCATTCTACCTTTTTGCATTTTTCTATGTTTTGTTCTTTTTGGCATTAATGGCATTATTTGTCTCCTCCTTCCACTTTCTTTTCTGGAAGAATTTCTCCTTTATATATCCAAACTTTTACACCGATTTTTCCATATGTTGTATTAGCTTCTGCAAATCCATAATCTATATCAGCTCTTAAAGTTTGTAGTGGTATATTTCCTTCTTTATAGAATTCTGTTCTAGCCATATCTGCACCACCTAATCTTCCAGATACTGCTGTTTTAATTCCTAAAGCACCTGCTTTTACAGATTTTTGCATGCATTGTTTCATGGCACGTCTGAATGAAATTCTTCTTTCTAGTTGACCAGCAATATTTTCTGCAACTAATTGTGCATCTGTATCAACGTTTTCTACACCTACTATATTTAGGTTAACATCTTTTCCTATTAATTTTTTAAGTTCTTCTTTAACGCTTTCTACACCAGCTCCACCTTTTCCTATAACGATACCTGGTTTTGCAACATGTAGATTAATTTTTATAGCTTTAGCTGTTCTTTCTATTTCAATTTTAGAAATTCCAGCAAGATATAATTTTTTCTTTAAAAATTTACGGATTTTTTGATCTTCTACTAAATAATCTGCAAAATGTCTAGAATCTGCATACCATTTAGAACTCCAATCTCTAATAACTCCTATTCTAAATCCTGTTGGATCTACTTTTTGTCCCATAGCACTTTAAGCCTCCTTTTCTTTTAATACTATTGTTATATGACTTGTTCTTTTTCTAATTCTTACTGCTGAACCTTTTGCAGCTGGTCTTATTCTTTTTAGAGTTGGACCTTGGTTAGCATAGATTTCAGCAACATATAAATTTTCATGTCTCATATCATGATTATTTTCAGCATTTGCTATAGCTGATTTTAATAATTTTTCGATGATTTCTGATGATGCTTTTGGTGTAAATTTAACAATTGCTAAAGCTTCATCTACATCTTTTCCTCTAATTAAGTCTGCTACAATTTTTACTTTTCTACTTGAAATTCTAGCATATCTTAGAGTTGCTTTTGCTTCATTTTTTACAACTGTTTCTTGCTCTTGCACTTTATTTCCCTCCTTAACTAATAAGTGTAAGTAATTTCACTTAGCTCTTACGGCTCTTTTATTTTACTTTAGTTGTTTTGTCTCCTGCATGACCTTTGAATGTTCTTGTAGGAGCAAATTCACCTAATTTATGTCCTATCATTTCTTCAGCTATATAAACTGGAACATGTTTTCTTCCATCATGTACAGCTATTGTATGACCTACCATTTGTGGATAAATTGTTGAAGCTCTTGACCAAGTTTTTACTACTTCTTTTTCACCAGTTTGGTTCATAGCTTCTATTCTCTTTAATAATCTTTCTTCTACAAATGGTTTTTTCTTGCTTGATCTTGACATTTAAAATGTCCTCCTTTCCAGAGTTTTATTTTCTTCCTTTTTCAAGGAAGTCAAAAAACAATTTTATTCTTGTTTTTTGACTAAGCTACTTTTAATATAGCTTTATTTACTGTTTCTTCTCTTAACAATAAATTTATTTGATAATTTGTTTTTATTTCTTGTTTTATATCCAAGAGCTGGTTTGCTCCATGGAGTAAGTGGTCCTGGATGTCCAACTGGGGCTTTTCCATTTCCACCACCATGTGGGTGATCTACTGGGTTCATTACAGAACCTCTAACTGTTGGTCTAATACCCATATGTCTTTTTCTTCCTGCTTTACCTATTTTAATATTTTCATGTTCGCTATTACCAACTACTCCTATAGTTGCTCTACATCTAGCAAGAATTAATCTCATTTCTCCTGATGGTAATCTAACATGAGCATATTTTCCTTCTTTAGCCATTAATTGAGCACTTTGTCCTGCTGCTTTAACTAATTTTCCACCTTGTCCTGGATTTAATTCAATATTATGAATTAAAGTACCAACAGGGATACTGTTAATTGGCATACAGTTACCTGGTTTTATATCAACACTTTCTCCAGATACAACTTTATCTCCATCTGTTAATCCTTGTGGAGCTATTATGTATGCTTTTTCTCCATCTTCATATTGAATTAACGCAATGTTAGCACTTCTATTTGGATCATATTCGATACCAATTATAGTTGCTTCCATGTTATCTTTTTGTCTTTTAAAATCTATAATTCTATATTTTTGTCTATTTCCACCACCATGATGTCTTACTGTTATTCTTCCATATGAGTTTCTACCTGCATTTTTCTTCTTTTTAGCAAGTAATGATTTTTCAGGTGTTTTTTTAGTTACTTCTGAAAAATCTGAAGATGTCATATTTCTTCTTGATGGTGTATATGGTTTATAATGTTTTACTGCCATTTTCTTTTCTCTCCTTTTTATTATTTATTTTCCTGGTTTTTTCCAGATAATGTTTGAAGCTTAAGCTCCCATAAATTCATCAATTGAATCTTTGTATTTCTTTGTTACTTTTACAGATTTTCCACCTTTTGTTAAATATGATTTTTCTTCAGGATTTGTATCTATTGTAACAATTGCTTTTTTCCAATCTGATGTTTTTCCTGTGTGGTAACCTACTCTTTTTTTCTTACCACTTACATTCATTGTATTTACTTTTAATACTTTTACTTCAAAAAGTTTTTCAACAGCTTTTGCTATTTCAACTTTTGTTGCTTTTTTGTTTACTTTGAAAGTGTATTTACCTTCTTGTAATTCATCATTACTTTTTTCAGTAACAACTGGTGCTATTATAATATCTTCTGGTAACATTATGCATACACCTCCTCTAATTTCTTAACAGTATCAACTGGTAAAATTAGATTTGAATATTTTAATAAATCAAATACATTAATGTTATTTGCTGAAATTGTTTTAACATCTTTAATGTTTCTTGCTGACATTACAACATTTTTATCGTTTTCTGGAAGTACTATTAATGTTTTTCCTTCTACTTTTAATGCTGCTAATGCATTTACCATTGATTTTGTTTTAATTTCTTTTAATTCTAATTTATCAACTACTGTTAATTCTTTTTCTAATACTTTAGAACTTAATACTGATTTAACAGCAAGTCTTTTTTCTTTCTTATTTACTGTATATCTATATGAACGAGGTTTTGGTCCTAAAGCTATACCACCTTTAGTCCATTGTGGTGCTCTTGTTGAACCTTGTCTTGCTCTACCTGTTCCTTTTTGTCTCCATGGTTTTTTACCACCACCTGAAACTTCTGCTCTTGTCTTTGTGCTTTGTGTACCTTGTCTTTGATTTGCTAAATAGTTCTTTAAAACACTGTGAACAATGTTTTCATTTGGCTCAATTCCAAATACACTATCAGCAAGTTCAATATCACTTACTTTTTTGCCTTCTATATTATATACGTCTACTTTTGGCATCTTAAGTTCCTCCTTCCTTTCTATTTACTTACCTTTACTGATGATTTTACTTTTAAGATAGCTCCTTTAGCTCCTGGAACACTACCTTTTACTAATAATACATTTTTATCTGTATCTACTTTTACTACTTCAAGATTTTGAATAGTAACTGTTACTCTTCCCATATGTCCTGGAAGTTTTTTACCTTTAAATACTCTACCTGGTGTTGATGTAGATCCCATTGAACCTGGTCTTCTATGGTACATAGAACCATGTCCCATAGGTCCTCTATGTTGTCCATGTCTTTTAATAACACCTTGGAATCCTTTTCCTTTAGAAGTTCCTTGAACATCTACTTTATCCCCTGCTGCAAATATATCAGTTTTAACTTCGTCTCCAACTTTATAATTTGCTACATCATCTGTTCTGAACTCTCTTAAGTGTTTTTTGTTTTCAACACCTGCTTTTTTGAAGTGTCCTTCTAATGGTTTGTTAATATGTTTTGATTTAACTTCTCCATATCCTAATTGAATACTGTTGTATCCATCTGTTTCTACAGTTTTAACTTGTGTTACAACATTTCCTGCTGTTTCAATAACTGTAACTGGTATTACATTTCCTTTTTCATCAAAGATTTGTGTCATACCAATTTTCTTTCCTATAATTCCTTTCATTTTGTTTATTCCTCCTAACTATTGGCTGATATTTGAATTTACATTTTAATGTATATCAGCTTGGTTTAATGTTTTTTCTAAAATTATAATTTGATTTCAATATCAACACCAGCTGGTAACTCTAATTTCATTAAGCTATCTACTGTTTTTTGTGTTGGATAAAGAATATCGATTACTCTTTTATGTGTTCTCATTTCAAATTGTTCTCTTGAATCTTTGTATTTGTGTGGAGAACGTAAAATTGTTACGATTTCCTTTTGTGTTGGTAATGGAATAGGACCTGAAACCTTTGCTCCTGTTTTTTTAGCAGTATCTACTATCTTTTCAGCAGACTGATCTAAAACTACATGGTCATATGCTTTAAGTCTTATTCTGATTTTCTCACTTGTTGCTACTGTTTTTGCCATTGTAATTTTCCCTCCTTTTAAATATTATTTTTTTGCTTAGATAACAACATTTGTTATCAAAATTACCGTGGCAAGTTATAACGCACTCTGGTGTTTTGAATATCACCTATATAAAAACCCAAAATATGCATGATAATTCTGGGATAAGTGCTATATTTCTTACCGCCTGGTCTTTGCCATGACATACTCCACTAAAGTTCCCTCCACCCTTAATTCCGTAAGGATGTAGCCACATTTAGCTTCACCGCTTAATTCATGCTTATATATTATACATGCTTTAAACACTTATGTCAATAGATTTTTGGGAATTTTTTCATTTTTTTGCCAAAAAAGGTTACTGTTCAGACTTAAGTAATAAAAAATATCCTAATTAGCTATATGCTAACTGGGATATTTTTGTATATATTATT
>CALXFH010000017.1 GCA_944387555.1 uncultured Clostridia bacterium
AATCATTTTATCATATTTTTGGTACTTCCTATTTATTTTTTTATATCTTTGTGTGACATATCTATTGTAAACCTATATTTTTAAAAAACTATTCTTAATTTTATCGAAAAATGTGTTTTATTTAAATTAATCTATATTAATTAACTCATATTCTCTTGTTCCAACTCCAAGTTCGGCAGCTGCTTCTACAGTATGAACTCCATGTAAAGATTCTATTCTATTTATTAAAATATCTTTTCCTGGATCTTCTGAATTATATACAAGATCTAGACATGCTTGGTCTACTGCAACTGGGTCTAAAGATGCTAAAACTCCAATATCTTTCATACAAGGTGCTGATGCATTTCCATCGCAATCACAATCTTTTGAAATATTTTTCATAACATTAATAAATGCCATATTTCCTTTAAAATGGTCTACTACTGATGATGCAGCATCTGCCATTGCTTCTAAAAATCTATCTTGCTCAGGCAAATTTGCAAATAATTCTTTTTGCTCATTTGACACTCCAGCAGTATGAATTAAAGTTTTTCCTGCTGATGAAGCGCAACCAATTGATAATTGTTTTAATGCTCCACCATATCCTCCCATGGCATGTCCTTTAAAATGTGATAACACAAGCATTGAATCATAGTTTGCTAGATTTTTTCCAACATAATTTTTCTTTAATATCTTACCATTTGGAACATCCAATTCTAAATCTGGACCTTCTGCATCCATTAAATCAAATTTAAAGTATTTATCCCACTCATGTTCTTTTATTAATTTTAAATGTTTTTCTGTACTATTTCTTGCTCCTTCATAAGCTGTATTACATTCTACAACTGTTCCATTAACATGTTCTACCATTTGTTTTACAAACTCTGGTCTTAAATAATTTTGATTTCCTTGTTCTCCTGAATGCATCTTAACTGCAACATTACCTGTAAGTTTCTTTCCTAATTTTTCATAAATTTTAATTAAACTTTCTGGTGTTATTTCCTTTGTAAAATATACTTTTGCTTTTTCCATAGTAATCACCTTTCCTTTCTTTACTATATTTTATTCAATTCTTCAAAAGTTTAAGGTTCTAATATATAGTCTTCTCTTTTTCCTTTTACTATATCATCATATATTTCTATTTTATGGTTTATTCTATCTATAGTTTCATTTATATCTTTTTGTCTTTTCAATAAGATTTCTCTTTGATCTTCCAATAATTGCTTTCTTTCTTTTGCTGTTTCTGGTCCTTCACTCATTAATTTTACATATTTACTTAATACTTCTATTGATAAACCTGCATTTCTCATACATTTTATAAATTCTATCCATCTACAAGAATTTTCATTAAAATCTCTTATTCCACTTTTGTTTCTTGGAACTCTTGGAATTAATCCTTCTTTTTCATAATATCTTATTGTATCTGGTGTTAAATCATATTTTTTACTTACTTCTGCTATTGTCATTTATTTACTCCCTCTTTCTTATTCGTCTCCATATACAATATTATAATTTGTCATATTCCTCATCTGTTACAGGCTCTAGCCATTCATTTGATGTTTCCTCTCCTGGTACTTCTACTGCTAAGTGGCTAAACCAACAATTCTTAGCTCCATGCCAATGTTTTACATTTGCTGGAATAATTACTACATCACCTGGTTTTAAACTTTGTGCTGGTTTTCCTTCTTCTTGATACCAACCTTCACCTTCTACACAAATTAACATTTGTCCTCCACCTGATTTTGCATGATGAATATGCCAATTATTTCTACATCTTGGCTCAAATGTCACATTTGATATAGATATTTTTGATTCTTCACTTTTAGCTAATGGTTTTAGATAAGAGTTTCCTATAAAATACTTAGCATATGCTGTATTTGGTTCTCCCATTCCAAACATTCCACCATGTCCAGAAGGTTCTTCATCTCTATAAACATCTCCTAGCATATTAAATACTGCCCAAGCATTTGGCCAACCACAGTAAAATGCTAAATGTGTTATCATTTCAACCATTTCTGTTTTTGTTATACCATTCTTTTTTGCAGTTTCTAAATGGCTTTTTAATGAACTATCAAATACTCCTTTTGCCATTAAAGCTGTTACTGTAATCATTGATCTATCTCTTAATGATAGCTTATCCTCTCTTGACCATACTTCTCCAAATAATACATCATCATTTAATTCAGCAAATTTAGGTGCTAAATCTCCTAATCTATCACGTCCTGCTGTTTGTTTTACCATAATACATTCCTCCTTATTTTTTACTATCTTATATATATCACTTGGAGTTAGCTTTAAGTCAAGAGTTTTTTTGAAATTTCACAAATTTTTCACATATACTTTATTTCTTTAATAAATACTATTCTAATTAAAAATTATCCTCGTAAGAATGCTTTTCTGAATATATTTTTCATGTCTTTGAATATTAACTAAGGAATGCTAAACGCATTCCTTAATACTTAATATTTTCTATAAAATAATCGCTTGTATAAATAGTTATTATAAAATTAAATCCTTTGTTTATTTATACTCTTCTACTTTTTCACTTTTAAAATATATCTTTTCTTTTAATGCATCAATTAACACATTTTTTAGTTCATTTTTATCTCCAAACCATCTTGTTTTTTCAATAAATTCTTCTAATTTACACCATTTATAATCTATATTTTCTTCATTTAATATAACATCATCTTTATTTACAAAACTAATATATACATATTCAGTGCAATTCTTTCCTAAAGACTTGTATTTAAAAATCCAATTTAAGTATATACTTTTTTTAACTATTAAGGCTGTTTCTTCTTGTACTTCTCTTTTTACAGTATTTATCAGATTTTTATCTATGTCTTCATATCCACCAGTAACTACATACCAAAAAGATTCCTTAAATTGAGGATCTTTAGAACTTCCTTTTAATAGTAATAGTTCATTAAATTCATTAACAATAAAAGTTAAAATTTTATCCATTAAATATCACCTAATGTTTTTTTATTATTTACTTCTTTCATCTCATTATATACTTTTTGTTTTAATGCTTCTACACTTTGCTTAGTATTTCCATCTTTTGCGGGCATTATTGGTTCTAAAACAGTTAATGTAACATCTTTTTTCTTTTTAAATATTTTTCTTATTCCTTTTGGGTCTCTAAATGTAATTACCATTGGAACTACAGGTTTATTATTTCTTACTGCAAAATCAAAAGCTCCATTTTTAAAATGTCTAATTTTATTAAAATATGGAAACAATGCTGCTTCTGGATAAAAGTGAACACTTTTTTCTTCTTGTAAAATCTTATCTACTGCCTTCATAAAATATTCTCTATTCTTTATACTCTCTGGTATAGGCATAGCTCTTAAATATTTTATTAATTTTCTAACAAATGGTATTTTAAAGCTTCCTTCTAATGTTGTAAAATATACTTTTTTAAAGCCATAAGCTAAACCTACCATGGCACAGTCTAAGAATAATACATGATTTGATACAGTAACTGCTCCTTCTTTTAAGTTTCTAATATTTTCTTTTCCTTCAATTTTAAAATCATATACTACTTTCATTAAGATTTTTAATATAGGATATGCTATTCCATAGTATAACCCATTTGATAATAAAGAAAACACCTTACTTTTAGGAACATACTCATATTTATCATCTATATTAAATTCTAAGGGCTCCCATAAATCTATTATATGTTCATTTTCATCCTGCACATCTTCTAATTCTAAATTTTCTAAATCATCTAATTCTTCTACATCATCCAAGCTCTTAGCTATAGTTTCATTATTAATAAATTGTTTAAACATCCGCCTTATCTCCCATTTTTCTTATTACTAAATCTGCTATATCATAACTTGCATTTCTATTTATATATTTTCTTTGGTTTTCTACCATTTCTTTTTGTAGTTTTTCATCATTTAAAAGTTTTTTCGTATTTTTAACTACCTCTTCTATTATATCACATTTTATCGACATTTTTCTACTTTGGAAGAAATTTGCATTATAGTTTTCACATCCTGGTATTGGCATTGTATGTATGAAAGGCTTTCCTATTGTTGCAATTTCTGTTGTTGTTAAGCCTCCTGGTTTTGTAAGTACCACATCTGCCGCTTTTATATAAAGATTTAATTTTCTTGTAAATGGTAATTCTTGTACATTCTTATTATCTTTATACTTACTTCTTAATTCTTCTAATAACTTTTCATTTTTACCACATGAAATAATAAAATTACAGTCTTTTATTTCTTTTGCCAAGTCCTTAACTAAATCTGTCATATTACCAAAGCCCATACTACCTGTTAATACTAATACATATTTTTCATCTAATTTTAATCCTAATTCTTTTCTTACATCATTTTTATTATAATCTTCACTACATTCTCTTTGTACCGGAATTCCTAGTGGTAACAATTTTTCTTCTTTTATTCCTTTAGCCATAAAATCTTTTTTTAAGTCTTTATTTGGTATTATAAAATAATCTGGATTAGTCTCTTCCCAAAAAGGTATGCTTACATAGTCTGTTGCAACTGCAATAAAATGTATATTGTGTTCTTTTTTTATTGCTGTAAGTGCTTGTGCTGCAAATAAATGTGTAGTCACAACATAATCATACCAATTACTTTCAATATATTCATATAATTTGTTTTTGTTTAACCAATTTAAACTATATACTGGTGATTTTAGTTTTGTTTTTTGGTATAATTCACCGCAGGTTATATACACCTTTAAAAACTTTTCCATTATTTTTTGTTGAGTTTATATATAAGTTATTTACTTTATCTTTTAATCTAGGTCTTGTAATTTCTAAATATTCTTTAAAATCCGCTCTTATACCTTTATCATTTAAAGCTTGTTTTACTGCCATTGCTGCTGAGTTATGTCCTCCGCCAGTTCCACATGATAGTATAAGCACTTTTTTTGGTTTATTCTTTTTTATTAATTTTACAACTCTTTTATAAAAACAATCTAAAGTTCCGATATAATCTTTGTTCCAAGGTTTATTTCTTCCATAATAATGTATTATTACTGTATTATTTCTTATCCACCTTAATGTTATTTTAGTTTTTGGATTATTTAAGTTATAAAATTTCCAAGCTCTTTCCCCTAAATTATATTTTAGTTCATCTACTAACTTTATCTTATCTCCAAAAAGTGTTGCAACAATATCTTGGTCTGGTAATAGTAATTTATTTTTCTTATTCTTCATGAAGTTTATAACTTTTTCTTCTACATTTATTTTTCTTAATTCTTCTAAATTAATTAAAAGCACACCTGTATTTATATATGGCTCATCTTCTTTTATATCTAGTCTTATTTCATTAATCTTATGAAGCATTTTTCTTATATGTGTTGCTGCAACATAAAGCTTTCCTTCAAAATCTGTTTCATAAAATTCTTTCAAATTATTTATAACTAATGTATCAGCATCCAGATATAGTACTCTATCTAGTTCTTTTGGCAAATACTTACTTGCATATAATCTAAAATAAATTTCTTCTGGATACCTTTTTTCTAATACAGGAAATTTATCTATCTCACATTTTGGTATTTTTATATCATGTATAGAAAACCTAGTTAAATCTAAATTTTCTACGACATTTTCCATATCCTCTTTATCTAAATTTTTATTTAAAATATATATATTAAAATTTTCTTGGTCGTTTGAATACTTAATTGAATTTAATAAAATATTTAATTGCCTTACATATTTTTTATTTATTGCAACTAAAATGTTCATAAAAATTCTCCTATTTCATTTTATTATTTTCTTTTAACCATTTTACAGTATCAGCAATTGTTTCTTCCATGCTTCTATTTTTATATCCTAATTCTCTTTTAGCCTTCTCATTTGAAAAGTTAGAATTTGATGTTAATGTATAAAGAGAATACTTTGTATATAATGGTGGTTCTTTTCTTATTTTATAATACATTTCTGAAAATGGTGCAGTAAGCTTTGCAATCCACATAGGTAATATTGTTTTTATTTTCTTAACTCCTACTGCTTTACTAATTAGATCTACTAATTCTTTTACATCTACATATCTATTTGATAATATGTAACATTCTCCTTTTTTACCATTTTCACATGCGGAAATTACGCCATCTGCCACATCTCTTACATCTACAAAATCATATCCACCTTTTACAAAAGCTCTTAATGACCCATTTGCTATATCTAATATTAATTGTGTTAAATGCGTATCACTATAATCGTTCGGTCCTATTATTCCTGATGGATGAACTATACAAGCATTTAGACCTTTTGTCCTTACTTCCTCTAATACCATTTTTGCTGTTCTTGCTTTTGATTTTGCATATAAACCTGTAACTTTATTTTCATCAAAATCAGTTATTTCAGACATTTTTTCGCCTTTTGGTTTTTCTGTTATTGCATGTACACTACTTACATAAACAAGTTTAGCATTTTTCTCTAACACTTTATCTACTATATTTTTAGTTCCCTTATAATTTACTTCCATAACTTTAGGATTATACTTTGATTTTATATATACAATTGCTGCACAATGTATTACATATAGCATTACATCAGAATCCACATTAAATATTTCTTCTAATGTTTCTTTTTTAGTTACATCTCCCCTATAAATCTTACAATCTAATCCTTCTAACGCTTCACACTTATCTTCTGGAAGTACTAAACATCTTACTTCTACATTTTTTTCTAATAATTTTCTTACTATATTATTTCCTAGAAATCCATTTGCTCCTGTTACTATATATACTTCTTTCATCTGTATCGCTTCCTTTATCTTTCATAAGATTTACTAACAATATTATATCAAATTAGACATTTTTTTCAAGATAAAAAAATTGAGATTTACCCAAATAATAAGGATAAATCTCAAAACAACTCAAATTAACAACCTTTGACTTGGAGCTTTTGCTCTTAGTCTTTATATTTATATAATAATTATTCATTTGTGTTAATAGTTATTATAACCTTGAACTAAAAATTAATTTCAAAGATTTCTGCTGGCTCTATTCTTCCACAATCACAAATTGACCTAAATACTACTCCATGTGCTACCACTATTATTGTATCATATTTTTCTTTATATTTGTTAATAACTTTCATAGCTCTTTTTCTAACACTTTCTAATGTCTCCCAATTTCTTTTTTCTCCTTCTGGATAAACACCATCATTATTTAAAAAGTCTATATAATATTCTTTTAGTTTATCTTTTCCACTATACTGATATGTTAAATCTGGTTGCCATTCCATCAAATCAGGTTCTACTATAATATCCAGTCCTGTTTCTTTAGATATTATACTAGCTGTTTGCATAGCTCTTGTATATGGTGAAGATAATATTATTTCCGCACTTTTTAATCTTTCATCTTTTGCAGTTTTTTGAACTTCATAAATATATTCTTTTTGTAAAGGTGCTAAATCGTTTCCATGCCCAATAAACCCATGTTCTTCTACATATGAATAATCTGGCTTTCCATGTCTAATCAAATAAAATTTTGACATTATACTCCTCCTACTAAATTATTTAGTTCTTCCCATTCTTCCATTTTCTTTTCTATATCCTTATTTATCTCTTGGATTTTATCTTGTAATTCTGCTAATTTCACATAGTCAGTTGCATTCTCTTCTTTTTTCATCTCTTCTTCTATTGATTTTATTTCTTGTTCTTTTTCTTCTATTTCCTTTTCAATTTTGTTCATTTTATTTTTTCTTTTATTATTTTCTTTATTTAACAGATATTGATTTTTAGAACTTTTTTCTTTCAAAACAGTTTCATTTTCTTTTTTATTATTTTCATTATTATAAATATCTATTTTTTCTTGCTCTTTATTCTTTTCTTTCCATTCTTGAAATTCTCCATAAGTACCATCAAAAAATGTTACTTTTCCTGGCTTAAATTCTAGTATTTTATTGGCTATTTTTTCTACAAAATATCTATCGTGAGATACAAATATTAAAGTTCCTTTATATTCTTTTAAAATTTGTTCTAAACTTTCTTTTCCAACTATATCCATATGGTTAGTTGGCTCATCTAGTAATAATAAATTTGGTTCCTTTTTAAATATCTCACAAAGTTTTAATCGTGCTTTTTCTCCTCCTGATAACATTTTTATTTTCTTTTCTACATCTTCACCTGTAAACAAAAAGCTACCAAGTATCGTTCTCGCCTTTGTTGTAGTAAGTTCTGGAAATTCGCTGGTAAATTCTTCATATACTGTGTTTTCTACATTTTTAAATTCTAATTGTTGGTCAAAATAACCAAGAGTTACATTATACCCAAATGAAAAACTTCCACCTAAAGCCTTAATTTTTCCCGCTAAAGTCTTTAATAATGTTGATTTTCCTATTCCATTTTCTCCAATTATTCCTAGTTTTTCTCCTCTATATAGCGAAAAAGAAATTTTTTGTAATACTTTATCATAACCAATTTCTAAATCTTTTACTTCTAATACATCTTTCCCACTTTCTTTAATATTAAAATTATTATGAAATGTTTTTAAATCATATTTATTGGGCTCTTCTACTTTTACCATTCTTTCTATTTGCTTTAATTTAGATAAAGCCATCTTAGCTTTTGTTGTTTTATATCTAAACCTATTTGCTATATCTGTTAATCTCTTTATTTCTGCTTGTTGATATTCATAATCTTTTAATTGTTTTTCATAATTTTCTCTTTTTTGAACTTCATAATCTTTATAATTTCCTTTATACAAAGTCATAGTTCCATATTCTATTTCATAAACTTTATTTACAATTCTATCTAAAAACATTCTATCATGTGATACTATAACTACTGCTTTTGGATAACTTCTTAAATAACTTTCTAGCCATTCTATTGCTGTTATATCTAAATGGTTTGTTGGCTCATCTAAGAGTAATATATCTGGTTTACTTAAAAGTAACTTCAAAAATGCTATTTTAGTTCTTTGTCCTCCAGAGAATTCTGATATTTTCTTTTTTTCATCTTCACTATTAAATCCAAAATTTCTTAAAGCAATCTCTATTTCCTTTTTATATGTATATCCACCTAAAAGCTCATATTTATCCAAAGCTCCTGTATAATTTTCTATTAATTTTTCAGAAGAATCTTCTTGTAACTTCATACTTAAATCTTCTATTTTTTTCTCCAAATTAGTTATGTCTTTATATACTTTTAATATTTCATCTATCATTAAAATATTATCATCTTCAAAGTCTATTTGTTTTAAATAACCAATTACTGGACTTCCTTGTTTATATACTCCAAACTTACTTGTTCCTACTCCTTCTTCTAACATAGAATTATCTACAAGTGCTTTTAAAAGAGTAGTTTTTCCGAGCTCCATTTCTTCCAACTATCGCTATTTTGTCTTTTTCATTTATTTCAAAGTTTATTTCCTCTAATATTGTTTCAGCTCCATAACTAATAGCTCCATTTACTATTCTGTAATTCATCTATCTCACCTATTACTTTTACTTATTTCTCAAATATTATAACAGAAAAAGAGTAAAATTTCTACAAATTCTACAATGTACTGTCTCATTTTTTTATTTAAAAGCAAAATAAAAATATTAACCAAAACCACACCCTATTATTACTTAAAAAGTTTTAATAAGGTGTATTTTTTGTTTGATATTATAAATTAAGTTTTACAAAATAAATATTGACATATAAATAAATTCGTGATATAGTCATTTTGGTTGAATTATTTCCCCCTTTGCAGGTCTAAGTGCATAGATTAATATTTATAGAACTTATAAATATTGTTTTATGCACTTAGTCCAAAAGACATAAGTGTAATACTAAAGAAAGGGGTGCTAAACCTATGGAGATTTACATAGGAATAGGGTTTGTCATTCTTTGCCTTGCAGTTTTAGTTGGCATCATTGGTATTTTTAAATATCAATTTAGTTTAAGTAAAGAAAAAGTCGATATTAGCCCTAGCAAGACTAATACCGACGACAAACAAAATAATTCTTCCTTGAGTAAGGCCTAGCCTTACTCTTTTTTATTATATAATAATATTCAAAAAAATCAATAATTATTATATAATTGTAAAATATATGTTATATTTTTGTAACATCTTTTTACTAAAGTTATTATACTATTGCTTAACACAAAAGTCAATATTTATTTATAATTCATTTTAAAATATTTAAAAATTTTTTATTTGTTTTAAAAAAATCCATTGTTGTAAAAATAAAAAATTAACGTTTCCATTTACACAAATTTGTATAATTCATGTATTTGGAAACGTTTAATTTTAATCTCCTAAATTTATTCCTATATCTCTTGCTGTTTTTACTAGATCATCATCCATTGTTACTTTTCTTAGGTTGCTTTCTTCAGTATTTCCTGATACTGCTCCTATTTTTGTATTATTTCCTACAACATCTTCTAGTGATACACTATCTAGTTTGCCATTTTTTATAACAGCAAGTGTACCAAATTTTCCTTCTAAAGCTAATTCCATTGCTTTTGTTCCATATTTTGTAGATAAAACTCTATCAAAAGCAGTTGGCGTTCCACCTCTTTGCATATATCCTAAAGTTGTATTTCTTGCTTCTAAACCTGTTATTTCTTGTAGTTGCTGAGCAACTACTTGTCCTACTCCTCCAAGTTTAGTATTATCAACACCTGCTCCATTATCTCTTGTTCCCATTATAGTAAGTTCTCCACCTATTGGTTTTGCACCTTCTGCAACAACTACAACACTAAAGTTTTTACCTCTTTTTCTTCTATTTTCTATCTTGCTTGCAACTTTGTTTATATCGTATGGTATTTCTGGAATTAAAGCAACATCTGCTCCACCAGCTATAGCTGACTCTAATGCTATCCAACCAGCATATCTTCCCATAACTTCTAATACCATTATTCTATGGTGTGTAGCTCCTGTTGTGTGTAATCTATCTAAAGCTTCCATTGCAACAGAAACTGCTGTATTATATCCAAATGTAATTTCAGTACAAGCAACATCATTATCTATTGTTTTAGGAACACCAATTACATTTACACCTTTTGTTGCAAAGTCTCTTGCTGATTTTTGTGTTCCATCTCCACCTAAAGTAAATATACAGTCAAATCCAAAATCTTTTATATTTTGAATTGCTACATCTGATAAATCTTTATATTCTACACTTCCGTCTTCATTTACAACTTTATAGTTAAAAAGGTTAGCATTAGTTGATGAACCAATAATAGAACCACCTCTTGGTAATATTCCTAAAGCATCTCCACCTTCTGCTGTACTTAATAACTCAAAATCTTTTTTTAATAAACCATTATAACCATCTATAATACCATAAGGCTCTACTCCATGATTTTCTGCTGTTTTTACTATTGCTCTTATTACTGCATTAAATCCTGATACGTCTCCTCCATTTGCAAGTATTCCAACTTTTTTTAACATACTAATTCCTCCCTATATTAGTTTTTTATTTTTATTTTCTAATCAATTTATCAGTATTATTATATCAATAATTTATTTTTTTACAACAGTTTTTATTATTTTCATTTTAAATATTTTTTCTTTATTATTTTACATATTCATTTAAAGGTTTTACTCTATATTTTAATTCATCCATTTCATTTGTTGGAACATATCCTGCTCTCGCATTCATAACATCTGGTATTCTATTTACTACTGTTGCACATGTAAGTTCTACTGTTGCTGGCTTGTCTACTACTATTGTTGTTTCTGGCTCTCCTTCTATAGTCCACTTATTTCTATCAAATTCATCCTCATCATATACTTTTCCAATACATTCCGTTTCTAATGTTATGCCTTCTTTAGTTTTTGTTGTAACAACAGCACTCATTCCTGTTGCATCACCCTTTTTTATTGTCATATTTAATGTACTTGAAAATATATCTCTTTTGGCTATTTGAGGCACGCATTCTTGTGTTTGTGACTCTACTGTTAAACCTAATTTAGAACATAACCAACCATTTACATTCCACATATATGATGGTTGATATTTTCCACTTTCTATTACTTTTTCTCTTTCTTCATCGCTTATTCTATCATTTGATGCAACTTCTTTATCAAATTCTTCTAATGTTAATCCTGCACCATGAGCTCTAGCTAATGCTATACCATAATCTTCTACATTATAACTTGAACTTCCTTTTATTTTTGTTATTTTATGTGTTGAGCCTCCAATTGCAGATATTAATTCTCCCCAATATATATCTTGGTATCCTGTTCCTGTAATTGTACAATTATTTTCTTTTGCTAATTTATCTATTGCAGAAGTAACTCCGGGATTTGAATTTGCAGGGTAAAATGCTTCTTCACAAGTTGTGATTGCATTTAATCCTAATTTTGCACATAACATTAAAGCATCTTTAACATCTTCTATTAAACTCATAGTTGTAACAATAACTACATCTGGCTTTGTTTCACTTAGCATTTTTTCAGCTTCGGTATTGCTTACAACTTTAACCCCTTTATTTTCACATCCCATTATTTCGCCAATATCTTTTCCTACAACATCTGGATTTACATCAATTGCTCCTACTATTTCTCCACCTTTTTCATAAACATATCTCATTGTATAAACACTCATTTTTCCAGTTCCATATTGAACTACTCTAACTTTTCTATCCATAAATAGACCTCCTTAATTTCTTTTCCTTATTATACCATTAATTTTTATTTTTGATACAAAAAAAATAAAATTAGTAAGTAAAATCTATTTTTACTTACTAATCTAATTCCTTATGTAATATATATGTCCCAAATTGTCTTTTTTTGACAATCTAAAACGTTCCTAATTGAACAATGTTCTTATTTTCTTAATTAAATAATGGCTTCCTCCATCACTGTTATTTTGTACGTTTTCTACCATACTGATAATTAGCATATCAGTACCGTTTTGTCTATCTATAGTATAGCAATCAAACCAGCCTAAAGTTCCACTTTCTGTATCTTCGCTAGATGACTTAAGTTCTGCTGTTCCTGTTTTTCCAGCAATTGTTGTACCTGTAATTTTCATATCATTTGCAGTTCCTTCTGGATTTTCTACTACTTGTACTAAATCACTTTCAATAGTATCTGCTGCTTCTTTTGTAAAAGCATTTTCTATTAAGATTTCTCCGTTTTTACTCTCGTCATATTCAATTCTTGGTTTAATCATATTACCATCATTTGCAAAAGCAGAATAAATTGCTGCCATATGTATTGGGTTAACCAAAATATCTCCTTGACCATATCCACTATCTGCAAGTTTTGTTTCACCTTCTATTTTGCTTCCATTATTATCTGCATATTGAGATTTAGCAAGTGTAAGTGGAAAGTCTAAGCTTTGGTTAAATCCTATTTTATCTAAACTACTTGTAAATGTATCTGCACCTATCTTTAATGCTGACTGTGCAAAATAAATATTATCTGAATGAATAATTCCATTTAACAAATTCTTTGCTCCTGAATAACCAGTTAAAGTTGTTACTTTATAATTTCCCCAAGAGCTATCTTTTTGCCAGCTTGTTCCACTATAACCATAATCTTCATTTGGGTCAATTTTTCCTGTTGTTAATCCAATTGCTCCAGTTACTGGTTTAAATGTAGAACCTGGACAATATTTTTGTATAAATCTATTATATAGTGGTCTTGCTTCATCATTATTTAAACTATTCCATTTATCTGTAGTTAGTCCTACAACAAAGTCATTTGAATCATATGATGGAGTACTAACTAATGCTAATAATTCTCCTGTTTGAGGCTCCATTATAACAAAGAAACCTTTATCAGTTTTCATTTGATCATATACTTGTTTTTGTAAAGTACTATCAATTGTAAGTTTTACATCTGTACCATCTTTTTTATCTTGTTTTGCTAAACTAGCAACCCTATTTTCATTTCCATCTACTATGTAAATATCTGTACCATCTATTCCTCTTAAAGTATCCTCATATGCAAGTTCTAGACCTGCTTTTCCAATTAAACTGTTAGTTGTATAACCTTTACCTTCATTTGCTTCTAATTCTTCTGCATTTATTGGTTGAACATATCCAATCAAATGCGCTGCTTCTTGTCCTAAAGAATAAACTCTTCCATCTTCTTTATTTATCATAACACCTGGAATTTGAAGTAACTGATTTTTTAATTCTGTATTACTATCTACTATTTTTTTAACAGGTACAAATGTATCATCTTGAACATATGATGCACTTAAAGATTGATTAATATAATCTACAGATACACCTGTTAGTTCTGATATTTTTTGAATAGATTGCTCTCTATTTTCCCCAAGTTTACCTGGTACTATTCCAACAGAGGAAATAGAACCATCTTCTGCTAATGCTACACCATTTCTATCTAATATACTTCCTCTTTTAGCTTTTATTGTTGATACTCTTACTTTATCATTATCACTAAGTTGTGGAAATATCATATGAGAATCCCATTTTAATTTTAATTCTCCATTTTCTTTTACTACATTTGCAGTGTTATCAAAATCAACATCTCCTGCTGATGTATACATTTTTTCATGATAACTTACGTTATATCCACCATCTGCTTTTTCTACGTTGTTTATTTCTATTTGGATATCACTTGCGTCTATTCCTTCATAAATGTTTTTATTTCTTGTTACAAAATCATCTTTACTAGTATTCATACTTGCTGTCTTTTCATACATTTCATCATAACTTTTGTTATTAATTAAGCTAAAATAATCATTAAGTAAATTTTTTGCTTCTTCTTGTTCTTTGTTTCCTATAATTATAACAGCAGCTACCACTGCAATTACTATAACTACTACTGCTATAATTACTCCAATTAATACTTTTTTGTTTTTCATAATGGATTTTCCCCCTTTAGTCCTTATAAACCTAAGAACTTTTTAATATATTCTACCATAAATAGTGGTATATTTATTAAATTATCATCTTTTTGTAAATTTTTCATTGAAAAACGTATTCTTACTTTTGGATTATATTTCTCATTATAATGTTTTAAACTTATACTATTTATATTTTCATTTGATTTAACTTCAATTGGGATAATATTATTCTTATATTGTATAATATAATCTATTTCATACTTATTGTCAAAAGTAAAATAATTTGCTTTTAATCCACTTGCAAGTAACATTTGCAAAACATAATTTTCTGTTAATGCTCCTTTAAATTCTTCAAAAACCTTGTTTCCTTCTATCACAACTTTACTGTCTAAATCTGTCATTTTTCTAAGCAAACCTACATCATTTAAATAAATCTTAAAAGCCGATAAGTCTGTATATGCTTTTAATGGCATATTTGGTTTTGTTACATTATATATTTTATATATTAAATTTGCATCATTTAACCAATTTACTGCGCCTTCATATTCTCTTGCTCTTGCCCCTTCTTTTGACACTTGATATAAGAATTTCTTATTATCTTTTGCAAGTTGTGATGGAATACTATTCCAAATAATTGATATTCTATTTGCCTCTATAGCAGTTGTATGTTTTGAGAAATCCTCTTCATAAGCATTTAATATATTTTCTTGTATTTTATTTACTTTAGATATATCTTTTTCAGTAACCCAAGAATTTACTGCTTCTGGCATACCTCCAATTATAAAATATGCTTTTAGTTTTTCTTCTAATCTGCTAAAAAATATTTCAGGTATATTTTCAAAACCATTAATACTTTCCATATAATCTACCAAATTTTTCAATCCATCTGCTACTAAAAATTCAGAAAATGTCATGGGATACATATCTAAAAAATCCACTTTTCCTACTGGAAATGATGTATGTGACAATCTAATTCCTAGTAATGAACCTGCAGCTACTATATGATATTCATTTGCTTCTTCATTAAAATATTTTAATGAATTTAAAGCATCTGGGCATTCTTGTACTTCATCAAAAATTATAAGGGTGTTTTTAGGCTCAATTGCTTTTCCACATACAAATGATAACTGTTCTAATATTCTTTTTGGGTCTTTAGTATTTTTAAATAATTGATACAATTCAGTATCATGGTCAAAATTGAAATATGCTACATTTTTATAATTTTCTTCTCCAAACTGCTTTAATATATATGTTTTTCCAACTTGTCTTGCTCCTCTTAATATTAGAGGTTTTCTATGTTTATCTTCTTTCCACTCTAATAATTCTTTCATTATTTTTCTTTCCATTACGCATCACCTATATATATTATAACATATTCAAGTAAAAAATACACATTTTTCCCTGTATTTTTATTGTTTTTTACACATAATTTCCTGTTTTTTTATAGTTTTTTACACATTTTCATCAAAATTATATTTTATCCACCACTTGCAAGTATTTTCGCAAGTAAGCCTGGCCATATATAGAAAAAGAAAAATGAAATAAAGCATCCAAAAAGTACAACTGCAGAAAGTATAGCAAAAATAATTATTAAAACTTTTCTATTTTTCTTTGCTTTTTCAATATCTTTTTCTAACTCTTCTTCCCACTTATCCATTTTTCTCCTAATTAATTTTATTAATATTGCTTATTTTAAAATTAATTCTCCTGTTTTTTCTATATCTATAGACTGTTTTAAATATTCTAAAGAGTCCTTCTTAAATATTTCTTTAGAATAATTTCCTTTTTCGAACAAATCTTTATATTTAATCCAAACAACATTTAATGTAATTCTCATTAAAAACTTTCTAATTTCTCTTACAATTTTGTTTATAAACTTATTTCTTATTATACTTATTTTATGTAATGTATATGATTGGAAAACTACATGCCTTAATTCATCATGAAGCATTTGAGAGCAAATATCTTTTAACAATTTAGAATTTGTTGCATTAGATAAAGCTGTATAATAAGAAAGTGCTATCATTTCCGCTGTAACTAATACAACCACTTCACATTCTAATCCCATTAATTTTCTTAAAAACCTAAACACATTATCTATCCAATTTTTTTCAATAGGTTTTATACCATATACTTCCATATATTTTTTCAAAGTCATAGAATGTCTATTTTCTTCTAAAACAAACCAATCCATAGCTTTTATATATTCTTCATCATTAGTTTTCTTTGCAAACTTTTCTACAACCTTTTTTAAATGTTTTCCTTCTGACCCTTCTCCTATTTGGAAAGCTCTAATTGATGGAGTAATTAATTCTTTTTCTTTCTCTGTTAATTCTTTATTGTTACTATAATCTAATTTTATTAGATGTGAACTATTATATTCAAAGTATTTGTTCCAATCAAAACCTTTTAGATTATCTATTTTCGTTTCATTTAAATTTACCATATTAACACCCCATACCTTCTATATTTCCTGCAACCAAATTTCCTTTTTTAAGTTCATTTTTATCAAAAGTTATATATATTTCATATTTATATAACTCATTTAACTCCTCTTCTGGTTTTCCTTTAACTCCTAATATTGTTGTTTCATTATTTACTATTACTTCTATTTCAAAGCTTTCCGCTTCTTGATAATTATTTGTATAATATAAATCTCTTATAATACCTGTTAAAATATAATTACTTCCTTTTTTAGTTAAACCTGTTATATCAAACTGTATATCACTACTTAATAATTCTTCTTTTAACTCCTCTCCATGTATATCTCTAGTAACAAAGATTTCTCCTCCTTCTGCAAATGTTATTTCTCCTTGTTTTTTATACACATTATCAAAATCTATTTTATCATTTACTTTTATATTACTAATATCCATATTTTCATTTGTTCTTCTATTAAACACAATAGAATTATCATTTAAAACAACCTTTAAACTTTCTCCTTGCTCTGTTTGTACAGTAAAATTATTTCCTTCAATATTTGTGACAGTTGTTTCCCATATAGATGTTACTGTATTTTCTTCTTGCTCTTTTTCTATTCTTTCTTCTTCCTCAAAATTAGCTTTCTTTTCTTGTTTTTTAATTTCTACAAAACTTTCAAAACCATCTTTAGAACCATTAAATACATTTAAGTCTATGAACTTTTCTTTTCCATTATAGCCATCTAGCTTTCCTTTTCCAGTATATTGCCAGAACTTCCAATCTCTATTTTCTAGATTAGGTTTTGTAATTACATCTCTAATCCAAATATCATAATCAGAGAAATTTCCATTTATGTAGTAATCATAAAATTCCATTGTAGTATATATCATTGGTTTTACTCTATATGTTTCTTCCATTTTGTCTAGCATAGTTTGCATTTCTACTATTACCCAATCTTTACTTGGTTTAGCACTTTTGTAATTACCATAATATTCAACATCTATTATTGGCAAGATTAAAGTATCATCATTTTCTATATTTCCTACTGTATTTATATAATTTCCTGCTTGTTCTTCTCCTGAACTTTCAAAACTAAAGAAATGGTAAACTCCCAACAACATATCTGTATTTTTTAATTTTTCATAATTATTATTAAAATACCTATCTTTGCTTTCACTTCCTTCTGTTGCCTTTATAAATGCAAAGCTAATTCCTTGTTCTTTTATTTTATCCCAATCTACTTCTCCTTGATACTCTGATACGTCTACTCCTCTTACTTCATATTTTTCCGCTTCTAACTTTGTTGGAATAATATAACCATTAAATAGCATAAGAATAATTGCAACTAACATTAATACAATAATTAATATAGTTATTATAATATTTTTACTTTTCTTACTTAACTTCATAAACTTCACCTAACCTATTAACAATAAGAAAAATCCCCCTAAAGCAATTCCTAATGTTTCTAAAATATATATAATTGTAAAAACTAAATTTAGCTTTTCTTTTTTATATAAATATATAAACAATAATATAAAAAACGGTACAAATGTTATTCCATATAATACTCCTCCCAGAAGATGTCCAAATCCTATGTCAAATATATGGTGTTTTTTTGCATAAATTTCTCCTGCAAAATTTCCTAAAAGCCCACCTAAAAATATTCCTATTGCATAAAGCAAAAAGTATATTATTATCCAAAGCCATTTTTTACTTTTTAATTTTTCTATTATTGATACTTCTATCACTATCGTAAAAGCAAAAGCCACTGCATATAGAATTCCAAGCATATTATTTTCTCCTTTTAATTAATATATTAATAAAATCCCTACACTATTTAAAAATAATATTACCAAAATATATGCTATAAATCTTTTTCTACTGATGTCTTTCTTATTATATTTATTTATTAAATATGTATATAATAACATAAGTATTGCTTCCATAAATACAATTATTATAGGTACAAGTATTATTAAAACAAACTCTCCTTGTCCTTCTTCTAAACTTCTATTATTAGAAAAGCCCAAATAAATCAAACCTATTTGCATAGCAAATATTAGTACAAACAATGTTATTGTTACTAATATTTTAGTTGTTTTTCTTTTAAATGAGCTTAGATTTTCATATGATAAATATATTACTGGTATTAATATTAATAATAAAATTATTATTCCTAACATCTTTTCACCTAATTATTCATAATAATATCTTTTAGTCACTTGACTGACCAGCACCTATTACATTACCATTTGTTGCATCTACATAGATATATAATGATGTTAATGCATCATTTTTATCTCCTAATCTTATACACCATACTGGTTGTCCTTTAAATAAATTATTTATATTTGAATCTTTCGCCCATTCATCTTCCCAATAATAAAGTCTATGTATATCATCTAAAGAATAAATTAATTCTGCTGCTATTTCATAATTTCCATTTTCGTCACTAAAAATTTCCTTTGCTGAAAAATTTGATTCCCATGGTTGATATTGATATTTTTTATTTTTTGCTTCTTCATCTGCAATAGTTGCTGCTTGTTCTTTTGTAATTCTAACTGTTTTATCCACATTGGAATTGCTTGCTGAACCAGAATTACTAATAGTACTATTATTTGAATTACTTGTGTTTACAACATTACTAGTAACATTGTTATTTACACTACCATAAGAAACATTTCCTGTTATATTATCCATATTTCTATAAATACAGTTTGTATTAATAGCTTTGCTTGCTGCAAATATATTTACTACGTAACTATCTTGTCTTTTATCTCCTGTAAAGTAATATGTAAGTCCACCTATTCTTGTTTCTATTTTTTCTATATCATATCTAGATAACATTACAATAATATCTGCTTTCTCAAATATATCATCTGGCAATTCTTCTTCTAGTTCTATATCATACATTGTAAGTATTGCATCTAATTTTTCTTTATTATCTTTATTTATTTTTACTCCATAAACGCCATCTTCATATTCTCTAAAATAATATTCTGCATCTTCTAGATATGTATTAAAAACTTCTGTTGGCACTTCATTTTTTACTTTATATTCTTTACTATCTCCCATATGATAGCAATTAACATTACCACTATTTATTTTTTCTTTAATTAACTTAGCTAATTTATCTTTATTAGATAAATTCTGTTTTACTACTTGTCCTCCATTATCATTTCTAAAGATAATATTATTATTTTCTCTTTCATATGCAATAACATAGTTTTTACTTATGGTATCATAATCAAGCTCTATATAATTTTCATTTTGTTCAATTTCTTTTATCTCCTCATTACTTAACATTTTTCCATTTTCTTTACTATCAAAACCAGAAATTATTTCATTCAAAATATCTGTATAACTACCTTCTCCTTGATTAAACACATAATAATTATCTTGGTCTTTTTCTTTATAAACAATTCTATTTGGTGTTTCAAAATATTGTACTAAATTTGTTTTAGCTGTTTCTTGTTCTTCTTGTGGCTTTATTCTCGTAAATATAAATGTTCCAACACATAGTACAATTAGAAGTGTTGTTATCCCAATTAATGCTTTATATTCTTTAAATTTATCAGATAATTTAATCATTTTTATTCTTCTCTCCATATTCTTTTTTCCATCTGTTACACATAAGAGTTTAACAGGCTCTTTTTCTTCTTGTGATATTGGAAGTAATCTTACTAATGTTTTTGCATAATCTTTTTCTTCATTTTTTTGTATTTTATTTAAAACCATTTCGTCTGCTTTTAATTCCATATCTTGTCTTACTTGTTTAAAACAATACCAAAGTATTGGATTAAACCAATGAACAGCTGTAATTACTATTAACAACTTGTTTAATATCAAGTCATGTCTTTTGTAATGTGCTAATTCATGTAAAAATATATATCTTAGACTTTCTTCATCTTTTTCTAGTACTTCATCTGTTACTAATATTTTTGTTGAAAACAAACCATATATACAAGGGACTTTTTTATAATTCTGTTTTATTAGTTTTATTTTCTTTTCTACACACATTTGCTTTTTACAATTGTCTAATATATTTAATATTCTTTTATCTTTAACTTCTTCTTTTCCTATTTTCTTTTTCATTACAATACTTGTAACAATATAATAAATAAAAATAATACACATTACAGCAAGCCAAATATAGATAAAAATCTTACCGCTTTCATTTGCAATCAAGTTGTTTTTTTCAAGTTCTAACTTATCTATCCCAGAGCTTACTAAAAACTCATGTGAATTTCTAGACTCAATTGTAAATCTAAATGGCACAAGTAGGCTTATTAAAACAAGTAACCACATAGCAAATTTCCATGTTGGTGATATTTTCTTATCAAATGTTTTTCTTAAAATTAATACAATTATTCCTAATATACTTCCTATTATTGATAAATATAAGATATTATAAAATACTTGATACATAGGCTAGTCCTCACTTTCTATTAAATCAAGTAAGTCCTGTAAGTCTTTTTTAGATATTTTCTTTTCTTCTACAAAGTTTAGTAACAATTTATTAGTACTTCCGTTATAAAGCTTTTCTAAAAAAGATTCATTTGCTTTTTTTAAGTATTCCTCTTCCTGAACTACTGCTTTATATGTATTTTCTTTACTTTTATTTGTAATTGACTTTACACTTTCTTTTTCTATTAATCTATAAAGAAGTGTTTTTATTGTACTTTTATTTTTCTTTTCGTCCTTACTTAAAATCTCTACTATTTCATTTAATGTAAGTTCTCCATTTTCCCAAAGCACTTTCATTATTTCTAATTCTGCATCTGTTATTTCATATTTTTTAGTTACCATTTCTACCTCCTAAAGTTACACTTGTAAACTATGCATATAGTTTACATCTGTAAACCGAATTTGTCAAGTAAAATATAAAAAACCTGAAAGACTTTTTAAATCTTTCAGGTCTGGGATAAAAACAATTATCCCATATCACCTCTTAATAGAATTTTATTTTACATATTGTACGGTCCCTTCAGGAACAAAAATCACCCACATTTCGCTCCAACTGTCACTTTCTCCTTGTTTTACTTTAAACTTAAATAACGAAGGCATACTAGAGGAATCTTCTTCGATAATGACTTTATCATAATCTATACAAAGAATTGGTCCATCTCCTAGCGATATCAAAACTTTTTGTTCTCCTTTTTGATTTTTTTGAATTACAATATAATTGTCCTCATACATTATATCTAAACTAAGATTTGCCTTTTCATCTTCAAGTTCATATTCTGTAATATTTTTGTTCCTCAACAGTAATACTGTTTCTGCCTTTTTATTAGCATTGTATCGCTTCTCTCTTTTATACCAAAGATAACCAGATATAATCGCTGAAAAAACAATTACAATAAAAGCTCCTAAATACGCGGCAACAATACTACCTGTAAGTGCAAAAGAAAGAAAATATACACCAAAAGCTAAAACAAAAATTATAGCATACTCAATCCAAGATGGTTCGACCTTTTTTCTTTTTAGCATCTTCTTCCCTTCTCTAGAAATCTTTTAATATGTAAAACTAAGTAGTAAGAGGTATTCCTCCACTATTTAGTGAAAAAAGGAATTGTGTATAATTAATACTTTTACATTCTATCACTCATTTTCATAATTTTCAACACATGTAAATTATTTTTTTGTTATATTATCTTTTCCAACTTTAAGTAATGCTCTAAAAGTTTTTGACATCATTTTTTTAGTATCTGGACTTAAGTTACTATAGGATTTAATCATTGTAGCAACATTTTTAATTTTCTTACTACTTAATTCATTTAAAGTTTTTACCTTTGTAGAATTTAAAATATTAAACCAAGTATCAATAAACTCTTCTCTTTGTTTTGGTGATACTTCTTTTAGCCAATTAGTAATTGTAGTATCTATAAAATCACCATAATTTGTTTGTTTAGTTCTTACAAATTTATCTCCTAAAACTTGCCATGAATATAAATCATGTTGCATGATTCCTGTTTCGGTACTTTTCACAACAGTAGTTTTTTCTTTATGTTCTAACAATCTTCCTATAATTGAAGTTTGTGGTATATAAGTGTGTACCTTATTTAATATTTCATTATATTCTTTACTTTCAGTTACTTTATCTGAAAAGCCTGGGCCATCATTATTATACACTTCTATAATATGTTTTTTAGTTTTTTTATTTGAAAAAGCTGCTGCATATACTGCTAAGTTTCCTCCTTTTGAATGCCCTCCTACACGTAATTTATTTTTATATTTTTTAGCAACATTATCTAAATATTCTACACTATCAATTTGTGAAGGAACCAAGTCGCTAAAGCTCATGTTAAAATCTTCTTTCCAGCCTATTATCGTATTATCTGTTCCTCTAAATGATACATATATTGTATCATCTGGAAGAATTACAGTTACCCCCGCAAATTGTTTTTCTACTTCTGGCTCTATTTTATTAATAAAATTTGTTAGTTTACAACTTCCAAACCTAATACTTTTTGCAAGTATAGGATATAAATCTATATCTTCTGCTTGAAGTGTTCTTCCAGTTGTACCAAGTTTCATTGTTCTTTCATATGCTTCTTTTAATGTTATTTCTTCATCTTTATCTACAACTCCATCAAACGGAAAATATGAAAGTCTAGATAATATTAAATTATCTACTTCATTAAATTCTACTTTATTTAAACTTATATCTCTCCACTTCATATAATCAAATATATTAGCCATCAAAACATCCAACCTTTTAATATAATTAATTTAATTATTTTATTTAGTTTTTTATTTTAATTCTTTTTTATAAAGTTAATTATATCTTTTGCTATAATCTCTTCTTTTTCATGATATCCATGATTTGCACCATCTACGTAATCTATATCTTTATTGGGATTATCTATTATATTACTTACAATTGTTACTAATTCTTCTGCTTTTTGCATGATCATTTCATTATCATTTCCCCATCTCATAAACAAAGGAACTTTTATATTATTTAATTTTTCTAAGTTATTATCTCTTCCATATTTTGCAAAGTCTATATCTTTATTATCTCTAGCATAACGAAGAAAAGTCTTTACACTAATTGGATGAATAAATGCTCCTCTTGGCATAAGGTCTTTCGGATTACTTTCTTCTTTTTCTTCTGCTAATTTTAAATAATCTTCATATTTATCTCCTAAATAAACTTTTAATGCCATTGGAATATCTATTAAAGATAATAATATTACTCCTTTTATAGAATCTAATATATCATTTTCCTCTTCTTCTAATAATTCATTATATGTATATACAATTTTTGTACAACCTAAACTATGTCCTTGTAAATATATATCTGTATAACCTAACTCTTTTAGTTTTAATATAGCTCCTACTATATCTTCATAGGCCTCTAATACATCTTCATAAGCTGTTCCTCCAAGTTGTTTTTCTTCTTTTCCATTAATATTTTTTCTTATATATTTTACAATTTCGCTTCCTCTATTATTAAAGCAAAAATAATCAATACCATTTTCGTTTGCTTCTTTTGCTATTATATCATCTCTTTTTTTAAAACAATTACTTGTCATTCCATGTACTGCTAGGATCACTTTATTTGTTTCTTCTTTTTCCTTATATAAAATACCAGTTAAATCAACTCCATCTGTTGCTAAAAAATCTATTTTTTCCATTAATACCACGCTCCTTTTTTAGATTATATACTAAGTATTATTTTTTATCAAGAGTAAAGAAAAAGGGCGCCTAATTAGCGCCCTTTTCAAGATGTTTTATAAAGCCAAAAAGCCATTTATATTTTGTAACATCAAGTATTAGTGTCTTACTAATTGAAGTAGACTCTTGATAAAGTTCTTGGTACATATCATAAATGCATTTGCTATAAATCCTTTTTGACTCTTCATCAAACTCATAAATGCTTTTTAAGGTATCAAGCTGAATTATTCCATTTCTAATTCCTCCATTAAATATAGTAAAAGTTCCATAATCTTTGTTATACACGCTTAGATAACCTTCTTTAGAAGTATCTATAAAAACATAGATTTCCGGATAGTATCCTTTAGGAATATCTGTTTTTACTAAAATTAACTCATTTGTACTTTCATGATATATTCCCTTAATTGCATGTAAATAAATCTTACCATATTTCTTTTCTTGTAAATACCCTACTACTGTCTCTCCTTCTTCTTGTATAAAGTATCCCTGAATTTGATTTATTTCTCCATAGTTATAAATAAGATTACCAGAAAAACAAAACACCTTCATTTTATCTCCTTACAATTGTTATCCGAGATTTACCAAAAACTATCTATTAATATAATACCACATTTTTATGTAAATTTCCAGTTTTTCAAAAAAGAGTAGCAAAGCTACTCTTCGAAAAAAATTATTAAAAAGGAAATAAGTAAATCTGTAAGCCGGGTTCTGTCTTTTAAAATAGTCATTTATCTAGGATAGATATTGCTACCTACCTCAAGCCACGCAGGTTAGAAGGCGCCGAGCAGGCTTAATCTTCTAATTTAGGTGTTGCTCCAGATGGGGTTTACACTGACCCATTATGTCACCATAATGGCGGTGAGCTCTTACCTCGCCTTTTCACCCTTACCTAAAATTTTTAGGCGGTTATTTTCTGTTGCACTTTCCTTAAGGTCACCCTCACTAGACGTTATCTAGCATCTTTGCTCTATGGAGCCCGGACTTTCCTCTCGTAATTCCTTTCGGAATTTACCAGCGACTATTCAACTTACTTACAAAATTTATTATAACACTTTTTACCTAATAAGTAAAGTGATTTTTCTTTTTTAAATTATATATATTTTCCTTTTTCCACTAACTTTTAATTCGTAAAATTTTAAAAATTTACTCTTGTTTTTTCCTATTAATTGCTATATAATACATACATTGGCATTTTAATATACCTTTGAAATTGGTAAAAATTCAGAGGTATAATCCTCTGAATGAGTATAAGGAGGAAAGATGTTAGTAACAGTAATCCCTAGTATTTTTGCAATTGTATTTATTTGGCTAGCAATCGACAATAATAAGCAAGGAAATCGGTTTCTTTGTGTGTTATGCGGTATAATAGCACTATCTTGTGTATTTCTTGCTTTAAGTCAAAATTAGTGCAAGAAATTGCATAAATACTTTTGGTTACACCTTAAGGGTAAGTATTATACTTACCCTTCTTTTTCTTTTATTATAAATTATTCATCTCTTCTAATATATTTTTATATTTTATTAAAAATATAGACTCATCTTGACTATTTACCGCATTTTGTAATTCATTAAGCATAATATAAATTTTATTTATTGTATATTGCTTATTAGAATCTGTATTTGTATTTACAAGCATATTTGAATAAGTATCAATTGTTTGTTTCACATCATTTGAAATTTCTTGCCAATTTTTTGTATCTAATATACTATATGCCTTGAATATATCATTTTTAGTATTAATTACAGCTTTATAAGTTACATCATCTGTTACTCTATCTGTAAACTTTGGTATATATTCATACATTTTTGATAAACTACTTAAAGTATTTTCTTTATTTTCTTCTGTTACTGCTTTTGTTAAATTATCTAATTCTTGGTTAAATCCCAAAATATCTTCTCTTGCTATGTCTAAACTATATAAATCTAAAGTAATAGTTGGAACTGGAGAATATAAATTTTCTACCTCTGTTTTTATATTGTCCCAATTTATATCAGCAGTATTTGTTAAAACCCCTGTTTCTTTTAAAGTATATTCTTCATTTTTCTCTTCTTCTCCATTTGAAGCATTACCACTACTTCCTGACTCTTGTCCTTGTCCTTTACTATTTCCGCCACCTTCTTCTTGACTTTCTTTGCTATTACTTTCCTCCTCTTGTGAGCTTTGACTACTACTTTGTGAGCTATTTTGAGAATTAGATTGTGAACTATCTTCCTTTGATATTTCACTTACAGATAAATTATAATTTCTACTTTCTATATTATTTAATTCATTTAATAAAGTAACTATTTTCTTTTCTAAATACTCTACTTCTGCTAAACTCTTCTCTTTTTGGTCTTCATTATTCCCTTTACTTATTGTTGCATACAAAAAAACTCCTAAAATAAAAATTACAACAACCAAGAAAATATATAAAAATTTTTTATATTTTTTCAATTTTTTGCCCTCCAACTTTATTTTTTTCTAGTATTTACATTTTTAAATTACTTTATTCTTAGTATAAAATTTTGTCTAATTTTAATACTAATATTAAGAAAAAATTTATTTAAAATAAATTTAATTTTATAATTTAGGAGCAAAAAAATGCAAGCAAGTGTCAATTTATATAGCAATAAAAAAGGTGAACTAAATAATTTTTTAAGTCGTTTCTATAATACTAATTTAGAAATTTATGACTCTCTTTCTTGGCAAAAAAAATATGCTAACCCATTAGAGTTAGCAGAAATTATTGGTACTTTTGTTGATAACATAGATGATTACAGTATTACCATGTGGATTTCTTTAGATAAGAATGTATTTATTTCTATTTCTGAAGATAATGCAGATAATATTATTCGTTATTTATATGAAAGATATCCTTATTAATTATTAATTGTACATTATTTTTCAATTATAATTGTTACTGGTCCATCGTTTAATAAACTTACTTCCATATGAGCACCAAAAATTCCTTTTTCTACTTCTATGCCATATTTTTCTTGACACTCATTACAAAAATATTCATATAATTCTTCTGCCTCTTCAGGTCTTGCTGCATCTGTAAAAGATGGTCTATTTCCATCTTTACAATTTGCATAAAGTGTAAATTGTGAAACAATTAAAAGTTTTCCACCTACTTGTTTTATATCTAAATTCATTTTATCGTTTTCATCTGTAAACACTCTTAATTTACAAAGTTTTTTTACTAAGTAATCTGCTTGTTCTTTTGTATCTCCATTAGTCACTCCTAGTAATACCAAAAATCCTTTATCTATTTTACCCACTGTTTTTCCTTCTACATCTACTTTAGCATTTTTTACTCTTTGTACTACAATTTTCATAATTACTCCTTTTAATTTCTTATTTTCTAATACATTGTTGTATCATCATTATCAAAATTCTCTTCTTCACTATTTTCATCTTTTACTTCTGCTTCTTCTTCATCTTTATCTACATTTGATTCTACTTTTACTGTTTTTTCTAAATTACTACTTTCTTCTGTTGTTTCATCTCCATCATTTTCAGCTTCTTTATTTTCTTTGTTTTCTTCATTTTTATTATTATCTTCATTTTCTTCAAATAAACTTACATTTTGGAAGCTTTCTTCTTCATTATTTTCATCATTTTCGCTACTTTCGTCATCTTGTTTTGCGCCACAGTTTGGACAATATTTGTATTCTTTATCCATTTCCGCATAACAATTTTTACATTGTTTTTTATCTCTTAACTCTAAACATTCTTGTAATAGATCTTCTATTTCATCACTTATAACATCTATTTTTGTGCATAGTTCTTCTAGGTCTTGTTTAATATCTTCTTTTGCTTGCTTTTCTTCTCTTATATGCTCTTCATAAACCTTTTTACCAATTTCCTCATATAAATCATTTACTTGTGTCCTTAATTGGCTCATTTTTAATTTCAATTTAGTTTCTTTCGCAATTTTTCCTGTTTTATCTGCTGTTATTTTATAGGCTTCTGAGGCTTTTTTACCTAACTTATCAAAAAATTCCATTATCTTTCTTCCTTTCATTTTTTTAATAATAGTATAACCAAAAATATGTAATTTACTCCCATTCACACTTTTTTTCTTTTGTCATTAATTGTTTAACCGCTTCTTCTGGTTTAAGCCCATTATATATAACATTATAGACAGTTTCAGTTATTGGCATATAAACATTATTTATTTTTCCTAGTTCATATGCTACATCTATATTATCTATACTTTCTATTACCATTCCAACTTCTTTTCTTGCTTCTTCTAAAGTCTTTCCTTGTCCTATTAATTTTCCTGCTCTTCTATTTCTACTATGTTCACTAAGACATGTTACTATTAAATCTCCTAGTCCACTTAATCCATAGAAAGTTTCTTTTCTTCCTCCAAGTTTTGTTCCAAGTCTTGATATTTCTCCTAATCCTCTTGTTACTAATGCTGCAAAGCTATTATCTCCAAGTCCAATTCCAGCTGCTACTCCTGCACAAAATGCTATTATATTTTTTAAAGCTCCTCCTAGCTCTACTCCTTTTACATCATCTGATGTATACACTCTCATTCTTTCTGACATAAATGTATCTTGAATAAGATGTAATATTTCTTCATCATGTGATGCAATTACTAGTACTGTTGGCACTGCTATTGCAACTTCTTCAGCATGGCTTGGTCCTGTAAGCACACCTACTCTTGCTGTAGGTAATTCATCTAATATTACTTCATCTAAAGTTTTTAAAGTGTCTTTTTCAAATCCTTTAGAACATATTATAACCGGTTTATTTCCTACATATTCTTTATATTTAACAAATGTTTCTCTTGTAAATTTTGATGGAGTTACATGTAATATAAAATCTGCTCCATCAACGGCTTTTTTAATATCTGTATAACATTTTATATTATCATGAACTACTACTCCTGGTAAAAATTTGCATTTTCTTTCATTATTTATAAGTTCTTCTTCCTCTTCATTAAAAGACCATATTTTTACATTATGTCCGTTAACAGCTAAGTGAGTAGCAAGTGCTACTCCCCAACTTCCACTTCCTATTATCGCTATATTTTTCATTTTTTCTATCTCCTTTTCTTAATATATGCTATAATTCCTACTACTATTATTACAATAAGTACAATTAATAATAATTTCGTTACAAATGGTATGATCCCTGTATCTGGTTGTTTTACTGTATCTTCTTTATAATTATATTGCACTTTACATACTCCACCATCTACCTTGAAATTATCAATATGAACAATGTAATCTTTATTTATATTTTTTATTCTATATTTCATATTCATTCTTGGATAACTTGATAAAATATCAAATTCATATTTACCATCTTCATTTGGTTCTAAAAGAATCTGTGTATATTCTATTCCATTTTCTTCATATATTTCATCGCTTATATTATCTTCTACTCTTATACTTGGTATATTATTTTCCTTTAATGTATCTACTCCTGTATATTCTATGTCAAGTCCATCTTCTTTTATTGCAAACTCTATATAATCTTTTGGAAGTAATATGTGTGAACTACCAACCACCTAAATGTAGTTGGCTTCGAGGATGAAATTTCTTTCATCCGTTTAAGAAGTTTGGTATTTAAGTTTCCACCTTTATTTAGGCA
>CALXFH010000018.1 GCA_944387555.1 uncultured Clostridia bacterium
CGTGCTATTTTTTATAAATTTTTATTGTTATTTTGTTTTATCTCTATTTTCCATAAAACTTTTCACACTATCTTTTTATTTATTATTCTTTATTTTTTACTTTTTTATACTTCTTTGTTATGGAATATATTTCATTTGCTGCAATTAATGCTAGAAAAATTCCGAAACATTTTCTTAATATATTTACATCCATATGAATTGCTAAGTTTGCTCCTACAATTGCACCAAATATTCCAAATACTGAAATTATAATTCCTGTTTTTACATCCAAATTTTTATTTTTTAAATTAACAATAATAGCAATTATAGAAGTTGGTATAAAAAATATTAAGTTTGTTGCTTGTGCTATTCTTTGTTCTACTCCCATAACAAATGTAAGAAGAAATATAAGTATTGTTCCTCCTCCCATTCCTGTTCCTGAAACAATTCCAGAAACTGCTCCAATTAATACTTCAAACATAAAACCATTCCTTTATTTAAATTGTTAACATTCTAAAAGATGCATAAACTAAAAACACAGTAAATGCAATTTTTAATACTTTTTCTGGTAATTTTTTTAATAATTTAGCACCAAAATATCCCCCAATAGTTCCACCAATGGCACAAAGAATAGCAGTTTTCCATTCTATATAATGCCCTTGATAATAGAATATGCTACTAGTTACTACCATTGGTAAAATACAAAATACTGATGTTCCTCTGGCTTTAGTATCTTCCATATTTAATAAATGTATAAACGCAGGAACTATTATCATTCCACCACCTGTTGAAAATAATCCACTAATTATTCCTGCAATTATTCCAATTAATCCTTTTTTTAACATAATAAAAACCTACTTTAATAGTAGGTTTTCCAATTTTTATTTTTTTATGAATTTTTATTTTATTTTTCTTCTTTTTTTACTTTCCTTGGACTTTTAATTTGTTTTTCTATTTTTTCTGGTATATCACTATCATCATAATATTTAGTTCCAACCATCTTATCCGGAAGATACTGCTGTTCTACATAGTGTCCTGGAAAGTCATGTGGATATAAATACCCTTCGTGGTATCCTAAGTTTTTCATACCTTCTATCGGTGCATTTCTAATGTGCATTGGAACTTCTCCTGTATCTTTATTTTTTACATCTTCCAATGCTTTATTTATTGCCATATAAGATGCATTTGATTTTGGAGATGTTGCAACATAAATTGCAGCCTCAGAAAGTAAAATTCTTGCTTCTGGCATTCCTATCATATGAACTGCTTGCATTGCACTATTTGCAACAACTAAAGCATTAGGATTTGCCATACCAACATCTTCAGATGCACATATTACTATTCTTCTTGCTAAAAACATTGGATCTTCTCCTCCATTTAATGCTCTTGCTAAATAAAATACTGCTGCATCTGGGTCAGAACCTCTCATTGATTTAATAAAAGCACTTATATTATCATAATGAGACTCTCCATTCTTATCAAATACTGCTTTTCTTTCTTGAACACTATTTTTTATTATTTCATCTGTTAAATGAATATATCCATCCTCGCTCATTGCAGTAGTTAAAGTCGCAACTTCTAAACCATTTAAAGCGGTTCTTACATCACCATTACTAATAGATGCTAATTTTTTTAATGTACTATCTTCTATTTTTATATTATAATCTCCAAGTCCTTCTTTTTTTACTAAGGCATTTTTTAATATTTGATAAATATTTTCTTCAGTTAATGGCTTTAATTTTATTACCATTGACCTTGAAATCAAAGCCTTGTTTACTTCAAAATAAGGATTTTCTGTTGTTGCTCCAATTAAAATAATTGTTCCATTTTCTACATATGGAAGAAGTGCATCTTGTTGTAATTTATTAAATCTGTGTATCTCATCTATAAATAATATACTTTTTCCTGCTGGATTTAGCATAAAATTTTTAGTTTCTTCTATTACTCTTTTTATGTCTGCTACTCCCGCTGTTACTGCGTTTATTTTATAGAATTTATATTTAGTTGTTTCACTAATTACTCTTGCAAGTGATGTTTTTCCACATCCTGGAGGTCCAAATAATATGATACTTGATAATCTATCTGCTTTAATTGTTCTGTATAACACTTTATCTTTTGCTAAAACATGCTCTTGACCTACATATTCATCTAATGTCTTTGGTCTCATACGAAAAGCTAAAGGCTCGTTTGTATCCATCATTTCTCCTCCTTTAATAATTATTTTTTCTTTTTAATTTACTTTTACATATTATCTACTTAATAAGCTTAATCCTTTTTTGATTAAATCTTCTGTAGACAATTCTTTTGCATCTAATTTTTCAAATACTTTTTCTATTTCTTTTTTATTATATCCAAGTACTTGAAGTGCTGCTATTGCTTCACTTACTTTTCCTCTTATTTCTATTGCTTCATCAAGTTTTGATTTAGTATCATCTTTTTCTTTACTATCTATTTGTTCTTTTATTGCCTCTACTTCTTGTTCTTTTGCTATCTTATCTTTTAATTCTAATATTATTCTTTTAGCTGATTTTGGTCCTATTCCTGGTATAGTAGTTAGAGTTTTAATATCTTCTGACACTACTGCTAGTGCAAATTCTGATGGAGTACATGTTGCAAGCATCATTAGAGCTGTTCTTGCTCCTACTCCGCTTACTCCTAATAATAATTCAAACATTCTAAGTTCTTCTAATGTATTGAAACCATAAATACTTATATCATCTTCTCTTACTCTATAATAAGTATGGACTTTTACTGTATCTCCAATGTTTCCTAATTTTTCAATTCCTGCTTCTGACATAAATATCTTGTAACCAAGACCTCCTACATCTATTACAACATATTCTGTCATTTTCATTTCTAATTTTCCTTTAATATATGCTAACATTCTAATTTCTCTCTTTCTTATCTATTCTCCTATGTATCATAAAAATAAGTTGCTTCTAAGTCTGCTTCATGTGTTAATAATGCTATTGGATATTTTGTGTATGTAGCTCCAATTGCATTATAATTTTCTTTTGGCTCAGTGTAACCCATATGCCATCTAATTGCATATTTTTCTTCTGGAGTTAGTTTCATATATTCTGTTATCATCATAACTGATTTTTCTCCATGTCCATATGGTATTGTATCATCTACTGTGTAATATGGAACTTTTTCCCATACTCCTAATGCATTTTTTGCATTACGGTAATCTACTTTATAAAAGTTTGTTTTACAAATATCATGTAATAATCCAATTATTATTATTGACTCTTCTGGAATATTTATATCCATTATACAATTTGCTACTTTATGTTTTAGTATTTCATATACTTTTATGCTATGTTCTACTAGCCCACCTTCATGATTTCCATGAAATCTAGTACTTGCTGGTGCTATAAAAAAATCTGACTTCTCTAAAAAGTTTATTAAATCCTCTATTCCATCTCTTTTTACTTGTCTAAGTATTTTTAAAAATTCTTCCTTCATTTTATCACCTTTTCCCTATAATCTACCAGCTAATTATATATATTTAATCTTAAAAAGTCAATAGATATACAAAACAAATTTTTGTATATCTATTTTATCTTTCTATATCTATTTTTTCTCTTAATTTTTTTCCCATCTTTGCCTGCTCTATATATTTTTTTAGTTTTCTTCCTCCTCTTGAAAATTTTGAATTTCCTAGTTGCAAACCACTTTTATTTAACTGCTCTAATGTTTCTAAACTACAAGCAAGCATTCTTCCTTCTTTTATTGAATATAAGTATGGAATTACTTTTCTATAATTTTTTGCATCTTCAAAAATGCAAAAAGTAAAATCTTTAGACTCTCCATTTTTACCAACTCTATAACATGGTATTTGATATATTTTTTCAGCCTTTTTTTCATCAAAAACCTTTTCTCTTAATGCTAAATAATATCTATATGCTTCTGACACTTCTATTTGCTCCATTCCTCCAAAGATTTCTTCACTTCCCATAACATATGGTAACACCTCTATATCGCTCAATGCTCCTATTCTTTTTCTTACTTCTTCTATTTTATTATTCCTGTAATCATTTTCATTAGATATATAACCTATATCTATTAAATATCTTGTTAGTAAATCTTGGTTTAGATATTCTCTTATCCCCTCTATTTCAAAGAAGTTTAGCCTCATTCTAGTATATATGTTAAATAAATCCAACTGAACATCAGCAGATATCCTTCTTCCACTTCTTAATGTAATGATATTACTTAAATGTTCCTCTGGAGGCTCTAATCTTACCACATCACATTGTATACCTAATTTATTTAGTACTTTTTTATATAAATGTGCAAATGATATACATGTAAGTTTTCTTTTGCTTGCTAATTTATTTATATCTTTACTATCTTCTTTTGATTGCTTTAAAACTCTATATCCTAATTTTGTATCTCCCCAATATACTCTTTCATCAAATGATTTCATCTTTGCAAGTGTAACATACACATACAAAGCGAGTTTTGTTTCTTTTTGTTCATCTGTACCTTTATATACATTTTCAGGTATTCCTTGCTCAATTTTTCTAATTAGTTCTTCGCCTGTCATTTATCGTGCTTCATCTCCATTGTCTTGTTCTTTTTGTTTTTCTTTAAATCTTTTTATTGATTTACTCAAAATTTTTACTGGCTTTTCAACACCATTTCTTCCAATTTTCAAGCCATTTTCTTCTAATTTTATCAATGTTTCCAAATCACATCCTAACATTCTTCCTTTTGCTTTTGAATATAAATATACTTTTAAATCTTCAATATTTTCTACATTTGCATATATACCAAAAGAATAATCAGGCACTTCTTTTCCTTCTGCTTTTTTACTACACATAAATTGATATACTTTTTTTCCTCGTTGTTCTGGCATTAATGTTTTTAATGTTGAATAATAATATTTATATGCTTCAACCTCTCCTTGATTTTCATTACCTTCGTAAATTTCTGGTGAATTTAAGATGACTCTTAGAGCTTCATTAACACTCAAGCCTTCTATCTTCTTTCTTACTGCTTCTACTTTTTCATCTCTATAATCGTCCTTACTTTTTATATATCCAATTTCTATAAGCATATTTGTTAATTTATCACTATCAATAACATCAGTATTATATTCACTTTCTACACCAAAATGGTTTAATGATAAACCTGTTTGTACTCTATACATATCTAACTGACAATCTGCTATTATTCTTTTCCCATTTTTTAGTTTCAATACATTTGTCATATGGTCAATATCATTTCTTTCTGTCATTTCTGTTATTATTTCACTTTCTATTCCAAAATCACTAAGAATCGCTTTATACAAATGTGACATAGTTATACAAATTATTTTTCTTTTCCCTGCAATTTTATCAGGATTTTTACTATCTTCAATTGCTTCCCTTTCTGCACTTCTTACCATTCTACTGTTACCAAAATAGTAACGTTCATCAAAAGATTTCATCTTTCCAAGTGCAATATAAATGTATAACGCTGTTTTTAATTCTTTTTCTTCCTCTGTTCCAGTAAATTCTGGCATTTCATTCTTAAATTTTTCTACTAATTCTTTCTTTGCCATAATATCTCCTTAAAATTTTATCCTATCTATTATATCATAAAATTTCCTTGTTTTCAAAAAGTAGGGAGCTCCAAAAGGAGCTCCCATAAGGCACTTTAGTTATAGAAAGTTCCACAAAGTTCTTGCTGTTTCTCTTGGCTCGTCATCTTCAATGACAGCATCAATACTTACTACTGCCAAGATACAAGCTTCAATGTCTCCAGCTTTCTCATAAACATTTAAGTTGCATGTATCATACAACTCAAAACTCTTAACTTCTCCATCATCTACGTACTTTAACCCAAAACGTACGCCATCATCGTATATTACAGATGCTGGAGTAGATAGCCAATACCTGCCTGTGGGTATGTCTGCATCTCTGAGGTCAGACTCTCTGACGCTTCGAATGTTTGCAATACCTTGCTGAGCCAAAAGCTTTCTTGCGATACTATCAAGCTCAAAGTCTTGAGTAGCTGCAACTACACCTTGCTTTCCAAATGGTATCCAGGATTTTTCAGTCACAGGGACTAAATACGAAGGATGCAAATTTCCATTGCCCGGATCTTCTTCTTCACCAATATAAATTCCGGTAAAAGAAGACGGACAATCATCACTTGTAAAGGTTTGGTCTTCCAAACCATTTACAGCCTTTCTACTTATATATTCTCTTCTTTTTCCTTCCTTTCCCATGTTTGGAATTGTAATATCATACTCGATATTATCCCGCCTAACAAATACTGGTACGTCCATGTTAATCCTTTCTCTAAAGTACCTTCCTACCTAGCCATACGGCTATAGATTATATTATACTACTTTTTATGTGAATTAGCAAGTAAATATTAAATTTTGAAATATATAAAAAAATATATCATTTGTAAATACTTTATTGGAATTTTTGTATTCGTGTTTTTTTAAATAAAAGTATAAGTGATTTTTTAGATTAGTAAATTTAGCGAAGGGAATTGAAGGGTAGCTAAATTTACGGTGAGCGAAGCTTAAATCTAAAAAATCACTCCAGTTCCCTTCTATAAGATGTGTCCCAAAAGGAAACGTCCCCAACAGGTCACAAAATAACTTCAATATGGTAAATCTTCCTTGCTCCATCTAGTTTTATCTTGTTTTCTACTTCGTTGCCATCTAGAATTACCTTTTCTACACCTCTATTTTTTCCATTTGGATTTTTAACATTAATGTGGTAAATGCTATCTTTCCACTTGTATTGTATTTGGTATTCCTTCCAATCTCTTGGAATGCAAGGGTCAATAGTCATATAACCATCTTCTATCTTTAACCCTAAAATATATTCAATACCAGCTTTGTAATACCAGCTACTAGAACCAGTATACCAAGTCCAGCCACCACGACCAACTAGATTTCCTTGTCCATAAATATCTGCAGCAATAACATATGGCTCTACTTTATACTTATTTACTGCATCTTTAGTTCTTGAATGTTCTATTGGATTAATCATTCTGTAGAACTCTAAAGCTTTATCTCCAAAACCAAGTAAACTTTCTGCAATGATAACCCAAACAGCTCCGGTGAGTATATTGTCCTCCATTTTCTCTAACACCAGGTAAATATGCTTTAATGTAACCTGGCTCTAATTTACCTTTTTCAAATGGTGGGTCTAATAATTTAATAATTCCGTTTTCTTTGTCTACTAAATGATTTTCTAAGCTTTCCATAGAAATATATTTTTTATCATTATCACCTGCATTTGAAATAACACTCCAACTTTGTGCAATGCTATCTATTCTACATTCATCATTTTCCATGCTACCTAAGATATTTCCATCATCCATATATGCTCTTTTATACCATCTTCCATCCCATCCTTTTGCATTTAATGCTCTTTTTAAATGTTGTTTTATTTTTTCATATTTATCTGCCAAACCATTATCTTCTTTTTCCTTACAAATTGGAATAAAATTATCTAAAATGTCATATAAGAAAAATCCAAGCCAGATACTTTCTCCTTTTCCTTTATTTCCAACTGTACTAAAACCATCATTCCAATCACCTGAGCCCATTTTAGGAAGTCCATTTTCTCCAAAGTTTAATGACCTTTCTATTGCTCTTATACAATGATTATAAATAGTGCCTTTTTCTTCTGATGGTGAATATTTATCATATCTTTCATCTTGTCCTTCTTGTAATTCTTCTCCATTTAAAAAAGGTGTTTCTATATCTAATATACTCTTGTCTCCTGTAAACTTAATATATTCAATTGTTAAAAATGCAAGCCATAATAAATCATCTGAAAATCTTGTTCTAATACCACGACCTGTTTCATCATGCCACCAGTGTTCTACATCTCCTTCAATAAATTGGTGTTTACTGTGTTTTATTATTTGGTTTTTCATAATATTAGTATCTAAATATTTTAAACCTAACGTATCTTGAAGCTGGTCTCTAAAACCAAAAGCTCCTCCTGATTGATAATATCCGCTTCTTCCAAGAAGTCTACTTACAATTGTTTGATACATTATCCAACCATTTAATAATATATTTGTAGATTCTATTGGAGTATAGACTTGTAGCCTTCCTAAAATATCTTTCCAGTTATTTTTAGTAAGTTGTAACTCTTGTCTACAATTACTTAATTTACTATATTTATAAGCTGTATTTTTACAATCAATTAGGTTTTCATCTGCTCCTAATATAAAAGATATTTCCTTAGATGCATAACTTTCTAGTTCTACTTCAATTACAAATGCCATACAAGATTTTTTACCTAAACCATTATCATTATTTAATCTTACTTTTTTTAATCCTTGTGGATTAGCAAGTCCTCCACTTCCTAAAAACGAATTTTTATCACCTGTAAATGACTCTATTTTTTCACTAGAAGACACATATATTAAATAATCTTGTTCTTCTCTTTTATAAAGATTTTTAGCATATACAATATTATTATTTTTGTCAAATGTTATATTTAAATATCCATTTGTCTTTATCTCATCTTCTCCAAGTACAGGTTTTATATAATAATATAGTTTTAACTTTTTCCTATTTGGTGTTGTATTTTTTAAATTTAAAATACTTATTTTACAAGAATCTTCTTTTGGCACAAACACTTCTAATTCCTGTTCAATTCCAGAACTTTTGTGTATATATTTTACATATCCAAATCCATATATAACATTATAGTTTCTATTATCAGGCATTGGATTTAAACCTAAAGACCATGCTTTTCCATTTTCCTCTTTTAGATAAATAATTTCACTTGGTACATCTAAACTAGGATTATTATTCCAGCTAGTCACTCTATTTAATCTACTATTTTTAAACCAACTATATCCTCCCATATTTTCAGTAACAACAGTACCAAACTTTTCATTTGCTAAAATATTACACCACACAGTTGGAAGTCTATTTTCTTTATTTACTCTTATTAGATATTCTTTTCCATCTTCAGAAAATCCACCATATTCATTATAATATTTTAGCTTTTCACTATTTTCCAATACATCAATATTTTTTCCTTCTTCTGTTGGTATTATTCTGCTATTTTCTACTTCATTTACTAATTTATATTTATCCAAATATTCTTCTTCTAAATCTCTTATATTATTTTCTAATCCGCCTTTTTTACTATCTATTGTAACAGTTGCAATTAATTCTAATAAACATATATCTTTTTTGTCTACTTCTCCTTTTACTAAAGTAAATATGCCTCCTTTTATATTTTTTAAATATGACATATGTCTATTTAATATCTCATTTTCTATTTCTTCTCTTACATAATTTTCATAACTGTGTTTTTCTTCATCTAAAATGACAATTTCAGTATCTACATTTTTAGTTCTAAAGAACTCATAAGCTTTTAAAACCTCTTTTATAACATAACTATCATTTACATCTCTTATTTTAACAAGAACTATTGGTAGGTCTCCTGATATTCCATATTTCCATAAATTGCTTTGTTTATATTCTCCTGGATTTATTCTTTTTAGTTTTTCTCCTTTAACTGGATTATCAAAAATAATATAAGATAATATTTTTTGATATATTGCGATTTCTTTTCCTTTTACTCTTAAATATCTGCTTTCTGCCTCTACCCTTGCTTTTGATAGTGCAAATTCATTTTTTACATTTTCATATATTTTATATTTCTCCAAATTTTGTTTTACTTGTTTTTCATCTTCTCCTACACTTAAGACAAAATCAATGTCTACTTTATCTTGTGGCTTTACTTTAACAGTTCTTTTCATTGCAACTATTGGCTCAGTAACCAATCCTATTCTTTTAGATAGAGGAACTCCATTTTCTATCATTTTTGGTATTCCAAGATTTCCTCTTCCTATGAACTTTGCTTCACTAATTTCATACTCTAAATCCCCAATTGTTTCACTATTTGTGGATAACGTAGCTTCTAAATACATTTCTTTTGCATTTTGTTCTCTCTTTTTTCTTTTTATAACTAAGCTATTTGTTTCTTCATCATATTTTGTTATTAAAAATAAATTATTAAATACAGGATGTGCATAATCATCTTCTTTTTTAGATAATACAGGCTCAAAATATACTGTTACTTCTACTATTTCTTCGTCATTTCCTTGGTTTTCTAAAGTTACTCTTCTTAATTCTACTGGCTCATTTGAACTAATTGTTGTTTTTATTTTAGTTTTTATATTTCCTTCTAATATTTCTTGCTTGCATCTATCTGGCATAAAACTTATTTGGTAATTCTCCTTTTTATCATTAAAAGAATAATTAGAACTCCAAATTCTTTTTGTTTTTATATTTTTCATAACAAAAAATATTCCTTGTGAGTAGTCATCTGTTGGCTTAAATCTATTTATATAAATATCTTTATACTTACTTACTCCTTGTCCTTTTTGATTCATTGCTACAACATAATCTTCACTAGAAATAACGTTTCCTGTAACTAATCTTTCATCTATTTTGTTATATTTTGTTACAATATAATCTTCATAATCTTTATATTTTAGTTTTTCTACTTTTTCTTTCTTTTCCTTAGTTATAATAGCTGTTTCTGGCATTGTTTCTTGTAAAAGCACACTTACTGCTTCCATTTCTGGATTTTCCATAAATCTTTTTTGCAGTATTTTATCATTAAATAAGTTGTTAATTGATAAAAGTATTAGCCCTTGATGGTGTGCCATATAAGTTTTTACAACACTAGATGTTTTTCCTTTTTCTACCCTTTCTGGTGTATAGTCTATTGACTCATAGAAGCCATATTTATTATACATACCTTCCTGTTCTAATCTTTTTAAGTTTTGTACCTCCTCTTTTGGCAAGTCTCCTATTGCTAAAACACTTCCATAACCAGATACAACAAGTTCATCACCTAAACCTCTTTTTAACCCAAGCCATGGTATTCCAAATGCTTTATATTGGTAATTTGATTTTAAGTCTTTTACATTAAATGCTGCTTCTGATATTCCCCAAGGTATATTTAATTTTTTAGCATATTCCTTTTGGCTCATTATCATAAATTTGCAAGACTCATCAAGTAAGCTTCCTTCATATCTTGGGATATTTACATCCGGCATTAAATATTCAAAAGCTGTACCTGACCAAGAAATTAATCCTTTATAGTTTCCTAAAGTTGTTAAAGTTCTGCTTAAACTGTTCCAATGTTTTGAAGGTACATCTTTTTTAGCAATTGCAACTAAACTTGCTTGTCTTGCCTCAGATGCTAATAAATCATAATATGAATCTGTTAATTTATTTTCTTCAACATTAAAACCAATTGAAAACATTTGTAATTCATTATTATAAAGCACTTTAAAGTCTGTATTTTTTATTAAATTGTCTACTATTAATATTAAGTTTTCTATTTCTTCTCTGCCCATGTTTTTTGGGACGGGGTCAAAAAACAGCATTTCTTTTAAGAAACTTTTTACAACAAAAAGATAACCCACAAAATTACCACTATCTACTGTTGATATATATCTTGGAATTAATGGCTCTTTTGTTTTGATTTGATACCAATTATATAAGTGCCCATTCCATTTAGGAAGGCTTTCTATTGTAAGTAACATTTCTTTTAACAACTCTAAAGCCTTATTTTTATCTATATAACCTAAATCACTTGCTGATATAACCGCAAGAAGTGATAAACCAATATTAGTAGAAGATGTTCTTGGAACTACTTTTTCTTTTCTATCTTCTTGGTAATTATCAGTAATTAAATAATTATTTTCTTTAGTTAAGTAAGTTTCAAAGAAATCCCAAGTTCTTTTCCCTATTTCTTTTATATATTCCTTTTCTCCTGTATTTAACTTTTCTATCGGTTTTTCTTCTTTTGGCTTTCTACTTATATACCACATAAAAACAGGTGTAATTATCCAAAAAATTCCTAAACAAACAAAAAAGATGTTTTTAGTAAATACTAAAATCAAACCTAAAATAATATTTACTACCATTTGCTTTATATAAGAAAACAAATCTCCTTTTGCTTGTTTTTCCGCTTCTTCTGAAGTCATCCATTCCAATAAATGCTTATGTGAAACTATAAGCCTATAACTACTTATTAAAATAGATTTAAGTGATACATATGCTTTATATGGAAGACATCCTAAAGTTAATATTCCTCTTATAAAACTTCCTTTTATTCCTGATATTTTTGGTGTAAATGTTTTTTGTTTTTGTTCACCATTTTTCTTAAATACTAAATAGTTTATAAGTTCTAATATAAATGGTATTATCGTAACAACTAATAAACTTATAATTATTCCTAAGACATTTTTATTAAATGCTGCTCCTACTATCCCTACAAAAATCAAGGAAAATATTATACTTATCTCTAATAAACTTCTACGTATATTATCTAATATCTTATACCTTGATAATAAATTTAAATGTCTTTTAGAAGATATCCACCTTACAATTTGCACATCTCCTCTTATCCATCTAGAAAGTCTATTCATAAAACTATTATATTTTGTAGGATAGCCATCCATAAGCATTATATCTGAAACCAAGCCACATCTTAAATAACATCCTTCTAATAAATCGTGACTTAAAACTGTATTTTCTGGTATTTGGTCTTTTAACACTTTAGAATATACCTTTAAATCATAAATTCCTTTTCCTGTAAAAATTCCTTCTTTAAAATTATCTTGATACAAATCTGAAATTGCATTTGTGTAACTATCTATTCCTCCTGCCCCTGCAAATATTTTTGTAAAAAGATTATAATTACTTATATTTAAATCAATTCCAACTCTTGGTTGCATAATTCCATAACCAGATGTTACAATGTTTGTTTTTTCATCAATTTCAGGTCTATTTAAGATATGTGCCATTGCACCTACTAGACTAGAAGCTGAGTCTAATACCAGCTCTGTATCTGCATCTAGGGTTATTATATATTTTATATTTTTTAGCTCAATTTCAATTTCTTTTCTTCTTTCTTCTTTATTTTCTTTGTTTTTATATTCTTCTATTGTATTTTTTCTAAAAGGATTTTCTATATTTCCAAGTAAGTATTCGTTAAATTGAGTTAGCATTCCTCTTTTTCTTTCCCAACCTAAATATGAACCTTCTTTTTCGTTCCACTCTCTTTTTCTATATATAAAATTAAAAATTGGAATTTTGCTTGTACTTTGATATTTCTTATTTAAAATTTCTATTTGTTTTTTTCCTTCTTCTATTACTTCTTTATCAAGGTCTTCCTCTTGTTTATCACTTTCTGTACAATCTCCTAGTAAGCAAAAATATAAATTTTTAGACTTATTTGCTAAATAAAATACTTCTAATTTTTTTATTAAACTTTTAACTTTTTTACCAGAATTTACTATTGTAGGAATAACTACCATTGTACTATTTTCTTTATCTATTCCTTTAGAAAAGTCTAGTTTTGGTATTAATTTTGGTTTAACCATTTTACTTAATATATAAGATATTATTTGATTTACAACCTCTGTTGCTGGCACAAAAAATAAAATCCAAGAAATAAAAAAAACTGCTGTATTATTAATTTTACTATTTAATATATTTGCTAAATAAAAAGAAATCACCAAGCTAAATACCACAATTAAAGTAATATAAATCTTAGTTTTTTCTTTTACATCTATAGATGCCTTTTTCTTACATTTTAAAGCTTTATATAGTTCATCTATCCCATCATCCATTAAATAATACCCTATGTGACTTTTCTTCCCTTTTCCGGAATTTTCATTTGCTATTTCTAGTAGTTTTCTTGTTATATATATTTCTGATATTTTAGTTTTTTTAGATATTTCTTTTATTTTATTTCTGTAATATTCTTTTGTTTTATTATCCATTCTTTCATATACACCGCTTGGGTCTTGTTTTAATAATTCTTCTACTCCATTTATTTTCTCAAATATCTCTAAAAAATTAATTCTTTGTATTCTTTTTATACTTGTAATACTATTTCCAATTGATACTTTTCTTACTGCAATATCGAAATGTTCCTTTTTTATTATATCTGATACATTATTTCCTGTAAGTTCTACTGTTTCTTCTAATGCTTTTAAATAACTATATCCTTTTTTACCATATCTTTTTAATATATAAGACATATATTCTACAAATGAATACCCCATATCATTTAATACGTTTTTTTCTACCTTTTTAAAATTATTATTTTTAAATACTTGTTCTTGTTTTGTTTTATTTTCTACTAACCTTTCTACTATATTTTCTGCTTTATATTTTTCTATTTGTGATACATAAATTTTCTCACAAACTTCTCTTATATTTTCTATAATTGCAATCTCTAAAAACATTCCAATATTCCATATTTCTTCCATACTAAGTGTTTTCTTTGTTTGGTAACTTGCTAGGTAATCTTCTAAATCTTTTTTCTCTATTCTATTATCTGTAAAGCCAACTATTTCTGATGCTAATACATATATTCTTGCAAAACCTTTATATGGTCCATTTGCTATTCCTAAAAAACTTGTATATTTTTTTAATGTTAATTCTTTTTCTATCTGTTTTACGCATTCTTCTATAACATACAAATTATCTAAAAGCCATTCTCCTGCTGGATGTATACTTATTCCAAGTTTTAAATGTTCATTTAATAAATTATATACTTCTTGAATAACCTTAAAACTTTCTAACATATGTGGCACAGGATACGTATCCTTTGATGACTTACTAACCAAGTTATGTGAAGATGCAATTTTTTCTAAATGTTTTTCCAGTTGACTTTTATCTAAAGGTGTTCCATTTATTTTTAATATTTTACTTATTTTCAAAAAAATTCCACTCCTTGTTGTTAATATGTTTTACACATATTGTTTACAAAGAGTGGTAATTTTATACATTTATTAAATTATCTTTCTTCACCATCGTCTGTTATTTCACGATTAATTTGTTCTTCTAATTCTTTTTGAGTTGTTTGCTCAATTTCTAAAGTTCCATCATCATTACGTACCATTGTTCCTGCTGCAAATTCAGATGTTGACTCAAGAGTTTGTTTATATCTTTCTATTACATCATCTTTATTGAAATTTCCATCATTTACATTTCTTTCATTTACTTGTGTGTTTACAACAGTTTGTATATATTCTTCTATTGTGTTAGAAATTGTACCATCTCTATTAGTAGAATAACTTTCATCAGCATATACAAGTTCGTCGTCTCCTTGATTGATTATTATAGACTCAACTGTAGGTTCATCGTCACTCATCCAATTGGATTTAATAGTAATATCTTCGCTATCTACTCCTAAAGTATCAGATACTTTTGATTTTATAACGTCTAATTGTAAACTTTCTAGATCTCCACCAATACTTATTAATTCTTCAACATCTATATCTCCATTTAATCTTTGTTCAAGATTTGTTATTCTTTCTAATGTATCACTATCAATTCCTAATGTTTCAATATCTTTTCCTGAATCTACTGCTTGTTCTAATGTTATTGGTTGATTTTCTTGACTTGCTTTACTAATATTTAATCCAATTGCCAATGAACCAGCAGCTATTGCAGCTACTATTGCTCCTATTATTGCCAATCTTGAACCTTTAAATCTTTTAGGTTCTCTTCTTGGTGTTGGTTTTCGTACTGTTCTTCTTGTTGTAGTACCTTTTCTTTCGTCATCAAATACAGATTGCATATCTCTTAAATCTGCTGCTCTTTCCTCTTTAGATTTTGAATAATATTTTCTTTCTGCTTCTGCTCTTAATTTTTCATGATTACGTCTTTGCTGAGGAGTTGCTAGAGTTGTTCTATGACCTATGTAACCTACTCTATCATCACTAGCTCTTGATTGTCTTCTATCATAACTACTTGTATCTACTCTTAATCCTTCTTTAAATTCATTTCTTTTTTTTCTTTTATTAAAATCTATAATCTCTCCCATAACCGCTTCCTCCTTTGCATTTTACTACACTTTTATTATACCACTTTTAACAAAAAAAAGCAAAATCTGTGGACTTTTCCACTTATTTTGCTTAATTTTTATAAAAATATTCCATTATTCCATTATAAATTCCCCAAGCTAATTTTTCTTGGTAACTATCTTCTAAAAGCTCTCTTTCTTCTTCTGGATTTGATAGAAATCCACATTCTACAATTGATATAGGAATTTCAACATTTTTCATAATATATACACTATCTAATTTCATTGCAACTCTGTTATTTTCTTTTTCTATCGATTCGTTCAAACTTTCTTGTATGCTTTTTGCTAAATCAATACTTTTTTCATTTTTAGTATTATAAAAACACTGCCAGCCATAATATTGTGACTGTGGTATTTTATTTAAATGAACAGAAACAAAAATATCAGCTGATGATTCATTTCCTATTTTAACCCTATTTTTAATATCTGATACTTTCTTTTGTCTTAAAGTCTTGCTATCTAAATCATAAATTGCATTATCATCTGAACGTGTTAATAAAACTTCACAACCACTTTGTTCTAATAGTTTTTGTACCTTTAATGTTATTTTTAAATTAGTCTGGGCTTCTGTTGTTCCATCGCTGCTTTCAGCCCCTTCATCTGGAGTTCCATGCCCCGCATCTAATATAACAGTTTTCCCCGATACTGGTGTTGCTGTTGTCTCAACTGTTTTACTTGCTATATCATTATCATCTTTTATAGCACTACAAGAAAATGCAAATAAAGAAATTAATAAGAATCCTAATACAATTTTTATTCTTTTTTGATTTATAATAAGCATATACATACCTCTCTTATAATATGTATATGCTCAAGTTTAATTTTTATTCTATTTTTACCATTTTCACACTATCAATATTTTCTAATCTTTCCATAGTATTAATTAAAACATCTTTTGGTTTTTCTTGTATAGTAATTCTAATTGTTGCTTGTTCTTCTTCCACATCTGCTTCTAAATTTTCTATATTTATTTTATTTTCTGTAAAAATATTAGTTATATCCATTGCTAGGTTTTTTCTATCTTTAGCAAATATTTCAAAAGTCCTTTCTACTTTTTCTTTTTTCCTATTTTTATTTAATAATTTAACCATACTCGTCTTTGCTTTTGCTGTTTTTACATCTTTTAACCACTCCTCTTGGAAATTTGTTTCATTATCCCCTACTTCTATCTCTACAATATCTCCATTTCTTAATTTAGTTATAAATGGCATAGAAACACTATTTATTATACATCTTTTAATATGGTTTCCAATTTCATTATGTATGTTATATGCAAAGTCTATAGCTGTTGAACCTTTTGGAAGTATTTTAATATCCCCTTTTGGAGTAAACACATAAACCTCATCATCTAAAATTTCATCTTTTAAAGTTTCTAAAAACCTTTTAGGATTTTCTATTAAATTACCTAGTTCTAAACTATCTTTTATACCTGATAAATTATCTTCGAATAAGCTTTCAGTTTCTTTAGCCTTATCATACATCATATATGAAAAATAATTTGTAATTCCATATTTGGCTATTTTGTTCATTTTATAACTACATATTTGAACTTCGAACATTACCCCATCTTCTCCGTAGTAATATTTCGTGTATTGCTTGATACATATTATTTCTAGGAGTTGCTATATAATCTTTAAATGTTCCTGGTATTATAGAATATATAGTATTTAAAATTCCAAGTATTCTATAACATTCTGATTTTCCTTTTGTTATTATTTTTATTGAAAACAAATCTTTTATTTCATGCATTTTAATATTTTTTTCTTTCATCTTTTTATATATATTAAATAAATGCTTTGTCTCTATCTTTACATTTGCAAATATTCTTTGCCTTCTTAATTCTTGAACTATTCTATTTTTTGTTTTTTCTAAATATATTTTATTTTCATTTAGGATTTTTTCTAATTCTTTGGTCACCTTTTCATAATCTTCTGGATACAAATATTTAAAAGCTCCATCTTGTAATTTCATTTTCATATCATACATTCCAAGTTTGTGTGCAATTGGTGCATATAATTCTATTGTCTCCCTACTTATTGCTATTTGTCTATCTCTTCTTAAATACTGTAAAGTTCTAACATTATGAAGTCTATCTGCTAATTTTAATATTATAACTCTTATATCCTTTTCCATAGCAATAAACATCTTTTTATAATTTTCTGCTTGTGCTTCTTCTACTGTTTCAAACAATTTACTTAATTTAGTTACTCCTTCTACAAGTTCTGCTGTATCTTTGCCAAACCTTTCTTTTATATCCTCATAAGTAGCACTTGTATCTTCTACTACATCGTGAAGAAGGGCCGCACATATTGTTGTAGTGTCAAGCCCTAATTCTGCTAATATATATGCTACATTTAATGGATGTATTATATATGGTTCTCCAGACTTTCTTTTTTGGTCTTTATGCATAAATGAAGCATATTCATAAGCTCTTATTATTTTATTTTTATCTGTATTTTTGTTTCTCATTTTAGCCATATAAACAATATCTTTTATATTTATATCTTTTGTATTACTCATAATTTTCTCCTATCCATATCTTCTTTTTTCTGAATAGTAACGACATACATTATGTACCATTTGGTTATTTAGTAAGAATTCTCTTCCATCTTTTTTTACTGACATTTCCTTTACTTTATCATCTAGACACCTACTACAAACTGTACAATTATTTTTTTCATTATTTAAGATTTTTGGTTCTTCTTTTTCTAAATCAAAAGTAAATTCTGGCATAACCTCAGATAGTACTGGACAAAATGTTGCTTTCAAACCATCTTCTTGCATCCATATTTGAAGTCCCTTTCCACCATTTTGACAGTAGACTTTATTTTCTTCTTTGTATGTCTTCCATTCTTCATCATCTAAAAATATTTTAGGAGCTTTTATTTTTAAATTTTTTCTTATTGCTAATCTATTTATCTCTTTTACAATTTCCATCCATTTCCTTGGGCTTACATGATTTAAAGGAATATCTCTTCCTTGCAGAGCTTCAAAACTTCCTGCATGAAAAGTAAACCACTCTATTCCCATTTTAGAATAAAAATCTATTATATCTTTATAATCTTCTTGATTTATCTCCCATATTGTTGGTTGTATTTTTACTGTTATTCCTTTACTTAAACAATATTTTATTGCCTCATTTATTTCACTTAAATTTATTTTCTTAGTTCCTTTCAAATACTGTAGTTTTCCATTATCCATTGTATCTACGCTATAGCTTATATAATTAATATCTTCTGCTTTTATTCCATCTGTTAACTTTTTTATTACTTCTATTCCATTAAATCCTGATGTTGAAAACATTACTTTTTTACCAGCCTTTATAAATTCTTTTGCTGCTTTATTACAAAATTCTGTATCTACAGAAACATCTGGATTTCCTAATATGTATGCATTTTTTAAATTAGGTAATTTTTCTATTATAACTTTTATTTGTTCTAAAGTACCTTGGTAATCTTTGTGCCTTCTTCCATAACTTTCTTGAGTACATCCTATACAAGAACAGGTACACCTTTTTCTTCCAAATGTTCCTGTATATAATGTTAATTCCTCGACTTTTTCTAACAAATTAATCTTGTCCATAAAAAAACCTCCTAAACTTTTCTTATATTAGTTTATGAAGGTAGTTTTTATTTTAGAACAAAAAAATAAAAAGACTTTAGTTTTTACTAAAATCTTTTTATGAATTATCTTCTTTTATCTATTGCATAACTACTTCCCATAACAGCTTTTGCTGCATGTTTTACTTGGGCTCCTATATCACTTATTTCTAGTATATTATGAAATCTTCCCACATCTGCTACAACAACACCTATTGATACAGATGTTAAAGGAAATTGCTCTATTATTCCTTTTCTATTTGCAACTTCTATATATCCTCTTTCAATATCATCATCTGTAAAATATTTCACTACATTGTTATCAAAATGTGTAATTATATTTTGGCATAATTTCTCACAATTAGTTCCTGGTACAATTGCTACAAAATCATCTCCACCAATATGACCTACAAAAGTATTTTCTAATTCATCACTATGAACTGAGTTTACTATTGTATCCGCTGTAAATTCTATTATTTGGTCCCCTTTTAAGAAACCATATACATCATTATATGCTTTAAAGTTATCTAAGTCTATATATAATACTGAGAAAGGTTCTCCTCTTCCTATTCTCTTCTTTAATTCTGCATGTATTTGTACATTTCCTGGAAGTCCTGTTAGCGGGCTTACCCTTCTGTTGCTTGAAAGAAGTCTATTTAAATTCTTTACAGTATAATATAAATATTGCTCATCTACAGGTTTTTTTATGAAATACTCTACGGACTCTCTTAAAATTCTTACTCTATGCTCTCTACTTGTTTTAGATGATACTACTATTACTGGTGTTATAGTGTTATCCTCATCTTTTCTAATTTTTCTACATAAGTCTATTACATCTCTATCTATTGCATCTTCATTTATTACAATTAAAGATGGAATATTTTTTAGAGCAATATCTATTTGTCCTGTTTTTACACTAATAAATTTATATTCTGGATCATTCCTAAACAATTCTCTAAAGATTACAATTGATGAATCATCATCATCTATAATATATATCTCTTGTACCATTTGTTTGCTCCTTTATTTAATTTGATTTTATTATATACAAAGTTGTACATATTTTTCAAGTTTTTTTTACTCTTTTTTAGTTTTTATTTTCTTTATTCTTTCCTATTTTTATTAATTCTATCTTCTTATTTAATATTTCTCTTATCTCTTTAGTATCTATGGCAGGGAATGCCTTTTTTAATCTATATACATTCTTGTATAATCTCAAAATTATTTTATTTCTTCTTTCATTTAAATCATCAACTAGTTTTTGTATATTTTCTGTTACAGCTGATTTTTCAGTATTCTTGCCAGTTTCTTTTGTATCTAGTTTTATCTCTTTTAATTTTTCTTTTATTTCATTATTTAATTCTTCTATTCTTTCTAATGCTAATTTTATACTCTTAACTTTTACAACACTAGTTATTACATCTACTACAAATACCAAACTTGCTATTGATACCACAAAATATAAAATATCTATATTGATTTTGCTTACAACTTCTTGTACAAAGGGATGTATAAATTTTACAAAAGCCACTCCTAATATTCCCCAATATATTGAATTTGACAAACATATTCTTCCTTGAAAATTAATTTTATGATTTGAATAGTCCCAATATTTTGTATGAAATATTTTTTCCAATAATACTCCTACTATATATTCCCAAAATGATAATAATACTACTGAAGCTATAAATAACAAAATAATATTATTTGAAAGCCTATTTAAAATTGTAATCATTATAATTGCACCAAAACCATATATTGGGCAAATTGGGCCTCGTAAAAAACCAGTATTTATTATTTTCTTTTCTATTACAGATCTAAATATTGATTCCATAACCCATCCTAAAAAAGAATAAATTAAAAAAAACGTTAATAATAAAAATAGTTGGTCTTTCATATTTTCTCCTTTTTTTAGCCTCCTACAAAATGTAGGAGGCTTTGTTTTATTTATTTACCAAAACTCTTGCTGTTTCGCTTACTCCACTTTCATTATAAACAGTTACTTCTATCTTATTCTCTCCGTCATGTAATGCGAATTTATTATATTCAAATTGTTTTCTTTGATCTAGAGAATATATTTGGTCTAAATTAAATACATATTTTTGATTGTCATCTTCATCTATTCTAACTTCTATTTTTGTAAGTCCCTCATCATCTGATGCTCTTATAACAAAGTTTGCTGATCCATCAGTTGTTACTTCTAGTGTTGGCTTAGTTACTCCTTTTACTTCTTGCTCTTTTGTTTCTGTTGTATTATTAATATCTACAACTGAAACAGTTAGTGTATGTTGTCCCATTGGAATTTCTATTGATTGTTCTGTTGACATATCATTAATATCAACTCTTTGCTCTTCTTCTTCATCCCATCTATATGTCATATAAGAAAGTTGATTTTTTCCTGTAGCTGTTACTTTTAAATTACTTCCGTCTACTTCAAAGTTGATATCTATGTCTCCTTCTCTTGTATACAATCTTGAATAATTTGTTTCTTTTCCTTCTTGATCTACAGCATATATATTTAATGTATTTTCTCCTGTTGGAATTTCAATTGTTTGCGTTACACTTTTCTTTCCTGATGCATTTAATTCTACTGGATCTTGTCCATTCCAATTATATGTTACTCTCTGTAATGGAGTACTATGACTTACTTCTATTTCTAGTTGTGTATCTGATGTTTCTTGTACTGATATTGTTGGTTTTGCCTCAGTATTTCCTGTTTGACTATTTTGATACATTGAATATGAGCCACTACCTATCATTATTATTCCAAAAACTATAAGTATTATTGCAAAAAATCTAACTATTTTTTCTACTTCTATTGTTCCTCCACCAGTATTATTTCTCATTTTTTGTCTTTTTTCTTTTTTAGGTTTATTTGGCTTTGGAGGTTGTACACTTAATATCTGATTCAATATTTTCACCTCTTTTGTTATTTATGAGAAAATTATATCATAGGATATTTTAAATGTAAAGGAGATTTTTATTCACTTTTTACATTAAAATTTCATTAATCAAATTGTTTAATTTATAAAAAATAAAAATAGCCATTTCCTTTAGTATATAAAGGTTACAGCTATTAATATTTTAATCCCTAGTTTTGTGTATATGGTAATAAAGCAATATGTCTTGCTCTTTTTATTGCTTTTGTTATATCTCTTTGATGTTTACTACAAGCTCCTGTTGTTCTTCTAGGTAATATTTTTCCTTTATCATTAATAAATTTTCTTAATTGTTCTGGATTTTTGTAATCTAATACGAAGTTTTTATCACTACATAATAGACATACCTTTTTTCTTTGTTTTCTAAATCTTGGATTGTAGTCATCATCATAGTTTTTATTTCTTTTATTTTGTTTTTTATCTGCCATTTTAATTATTCCCTCCTATCTTTTACTAGAATGGTAGGTCATCGCTTGAAGACATTTCAAAATCTGAACCCATACTTCCTGGTTCTGTGTTTCCAAATGTATTTTCAAAAGTAGAATTGTTTTCTGCACTTGGATCCCTTTTACTATCTGCAAAATATGCTTCTTCAGCAACTACTTCTGTTACATAATGTTTAACACCTTGGTCATCATCCCAAGTTCTTGTTTGAATTCTTCCTACTATTCCTACTTGTTGACCTTTTTTAAAGTATTTACTACAAAACTCTCCTAGTTTAGCCCAAGCAACAATATTTATAAAATCTGCTTGTCTTTCTTCTCCTTGTCTAACAAATCTTCTATTTACTGCTAGAGTAAAAGATGCAACTAGTGTATTATTTGTTTGTGTATATCTTACTTCTGGATCTCTTGTTAATCTTCCCATTAAAATAACTTTGTTCATTTTTATCACCTTTCCTACTTTAATAATAGGCCCCTATTTTTATTTTAATTATTCATCTTTTTTTACAACAATGTGTTTTAAGATTTCATCTGTAATTCTGTAAATTCTTTCAAGTTCTGCTATTGCTGATGGTTTTGATTCAAAGTTGAATAATAGGTATGTACCTTCTGCAAATTTTTTGATTTCATAAGCTAATTTTTTCTTACCCATGTTTTCAACTGATTCTACTTTACCGTTTTCATTAATTAATCCTGTAAATTTTTCTTCTAAGGCTTTTAAACCTTCTTCATCTACATTTGGATTAACAATGATAATACTTTCGTATTTATTCATTATTTTTCACCTCCCTTTGGATTTATAACCTACATTTTCTGTAAGTAGAGACTTGAAAAATAGATATCTCTAAATTTCAAAGCATAACTATTCTACCATATTCTTCAAGTTTTTGCAAGTGCTTTATTTATTTATTTTTTTACTTTTTACATAATTTTTAAAACGAAATGTTCAAAAATCGGTTTTAAGACAAAAATGTCGTTCTAATTCAAATGTAACTATAATATAATAATTAAAATCTTATGTTGGAGGTAAAAGATGATAAAACAATATAGGAAAAAACTTAGCCTATCACAAGAAGAACTTGCAGAAGAAATCGGAATAAGTTCAAGACATTTACAACGTCTAGAACGAAACGAAGATCACACAAGAGTTTCAACCTTCAAAAAGATTGTAAAAGCATTAGATATACCAGACGATGAAATTATTAAATTTATAAAAAAATAAATAGATATTTAAATTAATTTTTAAATATCTATTTTTATTTTCATTACGAATTTTTCCATTTACAGAACTTTTTCGTACCGTCCTAAAAAACAGCATCATATTTTTTGTTTTTCTGTGTAAATTACTTTTCCAAATTTCATTTCATTTACTTTCTTTTGTAATTCCATAATTGGTATTGGAAGTATTGATATAACCCCTACTATTAGCCATTGTGTGTTAGTTAATGGTACTAAATTAAATATGTTTGCAAATGTAGGTATTATAACTACAATAGTTTGAATTAGTACTCCTAGTATAAAGCTTCCTATTAAAAATTTATTTTCAAAAATTCCAACTTTGAAGATAGATTCTTCACTTTTTATATTAAAGCTGTGGACAAGTTCTAATACTCCTAATGAAACAAATGCCATTGTTCTTCCAACTTCTAGTCCATAATACTTATTTCCTATACTAAATGCTATTAATGTAAGCATTCCAAGCATTATTCCTTCTACAATAATTTTATTCCATAGCCCATCTGCAAAAATTCCTTTTTTACTATCAACTGGTTTTCTAGTCATTATATTTTTTTCTGGTGGTTCTAATCCTATTGCAATTGCAGGAAATGAGTCTGTTACTAGGTTTACCCATAATAATTGTATTGCAAGAAGTGGTGATTTAAGTCCTAATACTAATCCCATAAATATTGTTACAATTTCTCCTATATTTGTTGCAATTAAGAAGTGAATTGCTTTTTTTATATTGTCATATATATTTCTTCCTTGTTTTACAGCCTTTACAATTGTTACAAAATTATCATCTGTAAGTATCATATCAGAAGCACTTTTTGCTACATCTGTTCCATTCTTTCCCATGGCTATTCCAATATCTGCATTCTTAAGTGCCGGACTATCATTTACTCCATCACCTGTCATTGCAACAACTGCACCTGCATGCTGCCAAGCTTTTACTATTCTTACTTTATGCTCTGGTGTTACTCTTGCAAATACTGAATAATCTTTTATTTCTTTTTCTAATTTTTCTTGTGGTATTTTATCTAGTTCTTTACCAGTTATTGCTTTATCATATTTTCCTAAAATATTTAATTCTTTAGCAATAGCTTTTGCTGTAACTATATGGTCTCCTGTTATCATAACTGTTTTTATTCCAGCACGCTTACAAGTAGCTACTGCTTCTTTTACTCCTTCTCTTGGTGGGTCTATCATTCCAATTAAACCTACAAACTTTAATCCTGTTTCTACAAAACTAGACTCTATTTTTTCTGGCAAAACAGATATATCTTTATACGCCACTGCAATTACTCTTAAAGCTTTTTCTGCCATCATTTCATTTTGACGTTCTATATTATTTTTTTCTCCGATAGATAAATTACATCTATTTAATAAAACATCTGGTGCTCCTTTTGTAATTACTCTATAATCATTATCTAGTTTATGTATTGTAGTCATCATTTTTCTTTCAGAGTCAAATGGTATTTCATTAACTCTTGGCATTAAATGATACAACTCTGTTTTATTTTTATTATATTTTAACGCTCCTTCTACTAACGCCACTTCTGTTGGCTCTCCCTTTACTTCTGTCTTTCCTTTATTATATACAATATCACAATCTGTACACATGCTTGCAAGCTCTAAGGCAAAGTTATCATTATTTGATTTTATCTCTACAACTGTCATTTTATTTTGTGTTAAAGTTCCCGTTTTATCAGAACAAATTACTCTGCTACTTCCTAAAGTCTCAACAGCAGGGAGTTTTCTAATTATAGCATGATTTTTAGCCATTTTAGTTACACCTATAGATAATACAATTGTAACTATTGCAGGTAAACCTTCTGGTATTGCTGCAACGGCTAATCCTACTGATGTCATAAACATTTCTATTGGGTCTATTTTCTTTATCATTCCAATTAAAAATATTAATACACAAATTGCTAAACATACAATACCTAAAACTTTCCCAACCTGTCCTAATTTCTTTTGTATAGGCGTTTCTGGCGTTTCATCTTCAATTATCATACCTGCAATTTTACCAACATTAGTATTCATTCCTATATCTGTTACTACTGCTTTTCCAGTTCCATTCACCACAATACTTGCCATAAATGCCATGTTTTTCATATCACCTAAAGCCACATCTTTTTTAGCTATCATATCTGCATTTTTTAAAACCGCTTCAGTTTCTCCTGTTAGACTTGATTCTTCTATTTTTAGGTTATGACTCTCTAAAAGTCTACAATCTGCTGGAACATAATTTCCTGCTTCTAAAATTATAATATCTCCTGGTACTAATTCTTCAGCATTTATTTCTTTAGTAATTCCTTCTCTTATAACTTTTGCTCTAGGTGGTGTCATCTCTTTTAAAGCTTCAATTGACTTTTCAGCCTTTGCTTCTTGCACAACTCCCATAATTGCATTTAATATTACAATTGCAATTATAATTATTGAGTCTATATAATCATTTTCTCCTTGGAAATACGAAACAGCAGCTGATATAATAGATGCTATTATTAAAATAATAATCATAAAATCATTAAATTGTTTTAAAAACTTAACTAATAAACTTTCTTTAGGCTTGTCTTCTAACTTATTTTTTCCATACTTACTTCGTCTAAAAACTACCTCTTCTTCGTTCAAACCGCCTCTTATGTTTGTCTTAAGTTCCCTTACAACTTCTTCTTTTCTCAATGTTTCCCACATAATATCCTCCTTGTCCAATTGGGGACGTTTCCTTTTTCTCATTTTTGTGCAATTGGGGACACATCCCTAATTTTCATTTGTTTCTTTTAATATTTATGTGGGACATACTGTTTTTATTACTAATTTTTCACAAAAAATAAAAGATAAGTTTTTGTTTTACTTATCTTGTTCTAACTTTTATTTTTCAACTTTTTTGTTTAACTTTATGTTGACATTAATTATGTTCTCTTATATAATATTAATGTCAGTTTTGGAAACACTCACCTAGACAACATAGTTGTATTAAGAAGCAAAAAATATTATTTTTTGTTTCTACAATGCAACTACATTGGTTGCAAATACTTCGTAGGAGGTGAGTGTATGTGGAGACATTTTTAATTCTTATTGGTTTGGGCTTCCTTTTTCTTTGTTTACGGCATTTTAGTTATACTTACTAGTTTTTCCAAATACATATTACGTATAACCAAAGAAAAAATTGAGGTCGCTCCAGCAAAAGATGACCCCAATCCCCAAACTGACAAGTAAGACTTCGGTCTTACTTTTTATTTTATTGTTATCAATCATAATTATTCCTTATGACTAATTGAATTATACCATTTATTTAAGTTTGTGTCAATATTTTTGTAACTTCGCCTACTACTAAATTTTTATTATATAATTTGCCACTTTAATACGGGAAAACCATTATTTATATTAGTACTATTTTCTTTAAATGCACTTCCTAATGTTGAAGCTAATAATTTCATTTCTTGATTATTTTTAACCTTACTTTGTTCACTTTCATATTTATCATTAGCACCATTTATTGTATTTTCCAAATAATAATTATTTTTAAAACTTACTTTTGCAGAATCATTACCTGAACAATTTATAGATGTTGCATTTGTAGACGTTAAAGTCCCAGCATTATAACAATTTTCTATTAATGCATTATTAATTACCGCAAATGAAATTCCTCCAACATTACTTCCTTCTATCATACCTGCATTATAGCAATTTTTTACTGTTGAATTGCTAATTCCTCCAACAATTCCTCCTACAGCACTACTTGAAGTTACATTTCCATTATTATAGCAACTCTCTATAACTGTTTCGTTATTTATAAATCCTACTATTCCACCACAATAATTGTCCGTTGCTATTATATTTGAAGAATTGAAACAATTAATTATTTTACTATTTTTATATGCATATCCAACGATTGCACCTGTTCTTGATGTTCCCTGTATATTTCCATTAACTATCCCTACATTTTTTACTGTAGCTTCTTTTATAAAACCAAATAATCCTCTATTTTTTAAACTACTATTTGTGTGCATACCACTAATCGTATGAAAATGTCCATCAAATATTCCATTAAAAGGTATGTTTCCTTCATCATTTGGATTCGTGCTATCCTCTTGATAAATTCCTATAGGTTCCCATTCCTCGTTTGTATCTAGTGTTATATCATTATCTAAATATATATACCAACCATTATAAGTATTTCCACTATTTACATTATTTCTAAATTCTTTTAATTCTTCTGCAGTGCTTATCCTAACCATATTTTTATCGCTTATTATTTGTCCATTACTATCTGCATAATACATTTTGTTCATATCATCTAAATTAATTAGAAAACTACCATCTCCATTATCTGATAACTGTAAATTTCTTCCTTCAAATTGATTTTCTAATGCCTTTTTAAAATTTTTTTCATCTAATTTTTGATATTCATTTTCTCCTATTTGTGCTTCTGACATTGCTAGCCCTATTTTTTCTTTGTCCTCTGCTTCTTCGGTTTCATTCTTTGCTCTTTGTGCTTGAGTAATTATTCCGTTCTCTCCTGCTAACATTGCTATTGATACTCCAGCAAGTATTAATAAAACAATTATGTTTAGTATGTTATCGATGGTTAGGCTGTAAAAAATCAGACTAGAATAACTCATTAGACCAGCCT
>CALXFH010000019.1 GCA_944387555.1 uncultured Clostridia bacterium
TACATGAGGTTTTATATTTTTTCAATTTTATTCATTCGGTCCATAGCGAGGTACGAGCTATTTAGTACTATTGTAATAACCAAAGCTATTAATGTGATACCTTTTTTGCTTTTTAATTTTTCCATAACATTACTTCCTTTCATTTTCTTTTGTTTTTATTTCAAAAGTATAACTGAATTTCAGTTATATTTTTATATATCATATTTCAGTTAAAATGTCCATAGAAAATAAAATTATTTTTTGTGAGGTGAAAATGATGGACAAATTTGTTATGAAAAAATCTTCAGATGCCAACATCTATAAATCTATAAGATTTCCAGCTGAAATAAATGAACAAATAAATAGAATTGTTAATGAAGCTAATAAAGGTAAATCAAAGAAAGAATATAGTTTCAATGGTTTTGTAATTTCTGCTTGTGAATTTGCCTTAAAACATATGTAATAACTATCTAATTCTTAAAAATTCTTAAAAGGTATTTAAAAAAATATAGTTTCATGTTATAATAGAAAAGAAGTATAAAATAGGGAGAAATGTATGAATCAGATATTAGTAACTAAGAAACTGTATATTACACCTGAGTTAAAGAGAAAAAAGAAGATTTATAAATTCTATTTCTTTTTATCTGTTTTTTTGGTATTTGCTTTAATCTCTGTATATATTTATGCAGAAGTAGACAGAAATAAAAGTGAAGAAACTTCTCAAGCAATACTTGATGAATTCAATCAAGAAGTAGATACAACAACAGCAGATAGTAATGTTTTAATTGCAGTTTTAAATGATAATTCAGAAGATGCTTCTTCAGATAACTCATCAGGTGCTTCACAAAATCAACCACAAAAAACTGTAAATAGTTCAAAAGTTCAAACAACAAGTGATGGATTTAATTATACAACAATAGCAACTATAAACATACCAAAAATAGGTGTTAGTTACCCAATACTAGATGGAGAAACTGATTCAGTAGCAGAAACAGAAGCATTATTAAAAATATCTCCAACAAAATTCTGGGGACCTAACCCAAATGAAGTTGGAAACTTCTGTATAGTTGGTCATAATTATAGAAATACAAAATTCTTTAGTAAAGTACCTACTCTAGAAAATGGAGATATTATAGAAATAACAGATGAAGCTGGAAAAACTATTCAATATTCAGTATATGATAAATATCAAGTTGTACCGGAAGATGTAAGTTGTACTTCACAACTTACAGATGGTAAGAAAGAAATTACTTTAATTACTTGTACAAATGATAGTAAAATGAGAGTAATTGTAAAGGCAAGAGCAATTTAAGAAGGTTTTTAAAAACAAAAACCTTCTTTTTTATTTTTTAATTAATTGTTGTACTTGTTGCTCCAGTACCTACAACATCTTCTTGTAAAGCTCTCCAAGTATTACATCCAACGATTCCATCTGCTGAAAGACCTTTTGATCGTTGATAACTAATTACTGCATTTTGAGTAGCTGATCCAAAAATACCATCTAAGCCATTTGTTCTATATCCCAAAGTATTTAAGTCATCTTGTGCAATTAAAACATAATTACTAAGGCTACCTCTTCTAAGAGTAGGAAAGCCACCAGAGGCACAAGCAGGTTTTCCGAAATCTTTTATCAAAATGTACCCATGTTGGAGTTAAAGAAATTGGCTCTACATAAGACCAGACACCGGAATTATTTGCAGAATTCCATAATTGTCTTCTTCTTGATGCAGATAATGTTTGGCCAACATCAAATGCAACACCTGCATAATGTTGACTTTGATTTCCATGCCCTCCTTCATAAGGTCTTTTAAAAGCGAAGCCAACAGGAATAGGACCTCCAAAAATATATCTTTGACTATTCCAACTTTGCATTGTTCTTTTAGTTGTCCATAATATATTACTTTTACTAGAACCTCTAAACTCTCGAACTCTTAGTGTTCCGTTTGTGTTATATGGCATAGGTTCTGCTTCTCCTCTGTAATACGTTTCCATTCTATCTGTATCATTATTAAAAACAAGTATCTTTGCCATAAAAATAATCCTCCCATATATACTTTCTAATATATTATGAAAGGACTATGTTTTTGTTGCTTGTTTCTAATAAATTTCATTCTATTTTATTAAATTTACAACTTCTTCTATTAACTCTTGTGGAGTTGAAGCACCTGCCATAACTCCAACTTTTTCATATTTATTTATAGTACTTAAATCTAATTCGTCCGCTGTTTCTACACATACACAGCTTTTACAATTAGCTTTTCCTATTTCATATAATTTTTTAGTATTAGAGCTATTTGCACCACCAATTATTATCATATAGTCTACTTTTTTTGCAATTTCTTCTGTTTCCTTTTGTCTTAATTCTGTAGCATGACAAATAGTATTCTTTATTACCAATTTTACATTCTCAGGTATATTTTCTTTTATTAATTTTTCTATTTTTTTAAATCTTTCCACACTATAAGTTGTTTGCAATATTACTAATAATTTTTTTATTGCACTTTTTCTTAATTTTTCTATTGCAGAAGGTACATCTTCTTCTGTTTCTATAACAGTTACATCATCCCCACAAAAACTTAAAGTTCCTATATTTTCTGGATGGTTTTTACTTCCAATTAAGTAAATATAATAACCTCTTTTTGCATGTTCTTCTGCTATTTTATGAATTCTTAAAACATTAGGACATGTAAAATCCTTAAGCTCCATTTTAGCTTTTTTAGCTAATTTATATATTTCTTTTTTTATTCCATGTGCCCTAATTATTGTTTCACCTTTTGCCTCTTTAATATCTTCTATAAATACTAATCCTTTTTCTTGTAAATCTTTTATTACTTGTTTATTATGAACAATTTCTCCTAAACAATATCTAGTTTTCCCTTTTGCTTTTTTTAGTTCATCTTTTGCTCCTTCTACTGCTCTTTTTACTCCATAGCAAAATCCTGCGCTTTTGCCCAGTATTACTTCCATATTAATCATCCTCTAATAATTTTATTTATTTTTTATTTTATTTATCACTATTTACCATTTTTAAAATTTCTTCTTTTAGTACTTCAACAATTTTTTCCTGTGGTACTTTTTTTATAATTTCACCTTTTTTAAATAATAAGCCTTCTTTTATTCCACCTGCTATTCCAATATCTGCTTCTCTTGCTTCTCCTGGTCCATTTACGCTACATCCCATAACAGCAACTGTTATATCAGCTTCTATTCCTTGTAAGAATTCTTCTACTTCTTTTGCAATAGGTATCAAATCAATTCTTGTTCTTCCACAAGTAGGGCATGCAATTAATGTTGGTGATTTTTTATACAAATTACAGTCTTTTAATATTTCTTTTGCAACTTTAATTTCTTTTACTGGGTCATCTGATAAAGATACTCTCATCGTATCTCCTATCCCGTTTCTTAGCATATAACCAAGACCTATACTTGATTTTACAGTTCCACTAAATTCAGTTCCACTTTCTGTTATTCCTAAATGAAGTGGACAATCAAATTCTTTTGATGCTTCTTCATAAGCTTCAATACATAAATCCAAATTACTTGCTTTTAATGATAACACATAATCGTGAAAATCTAGCTCTTCTAAAATATCAATATGTTTTTTTGCACTTTCAACCATTGCTTTTGCTGTTGGTTTTCCATACTTTTCTAATAAGTCTTTCTCTAAAGAGCCTCCATTTACCCCTATTCTAATTGGTATATGTTTTTCCTTACATTTATCTACAACTGCTTTTACTCTATCTTTAGATCCAATATTTCCAGGATTTATTCTTACTTTATCTACTCCCGCTTCAATTGCTTCTAATGCTATCTTATAATCATAATGTATATCCGCAACTATTGGAATATGTATTTTTTTCTTTATTTCTTTTATTGCTTTTGCATCTTCTAAATCCAAACATGCAACTCTTATAATCTCACAACCTGCCACTTCTAATTTTAATATCTGCTCTACTGTTTTATCTACATCTTTTGTTTTTGTATTACACATTGACTGTATAACAACTTTATTCTGTCCTCCTATTTGGACATTTCCTACCATTACTTTTCTTGTTTTAGTTCTTTCCATTTTTCTATTTTCCCTTTATTCTTTTTTACATATTTAATCACATTTTTTAACTTTAATCAAGAAAAAAAGAACTTATTTGTTAATTTCTTCAACAAATAAGTTCTTTGATTTATAATATATTATTTTGCTGCTGCTATATAATAACCTACACCTCTTTTAGTTATTAATATTTTAGGTGCTGATGTATCTCTTTCTATTTTCTCTCTTATTCTTCTTACTGTAACATCAACAGTTCTTATATCTCCATAATATTCATAACCCCAAACTTTTTCAAGTAAAGTTTCTCTAGTTACTACTTGTTCTGGTTGAGAAGCTAAGAATTTAAGCACTTCAAATTCTCTTAGTGTCAAATCAATAACTTTTCCTCTTACTTTTACTTCAAATTTATCTAAGTCTAATTCTAATTCTCCAACAACAATTTTACTTTCTTTTTTCTTATCATCTTTTGGTAAAACTTGAGTATTTGTTCCAACTTCTACTTTTCTTAAATTAGCTTTTACTCTTGCAACTAATTCCCTTACACTAAAAGGCTTAGTAATATAATCATCAGCTCCAAGCTCTAAACCTAATATTTTATCTATTTCACCATCTTTTGCTGTAAGCATAATAATAGGAACATTTAATGAATTTTTAATTCTCTTACATACTGATAATCCATCTAGTTTAGGAAGCATAATGTCTAACAAAATTAAGTCTGGTTTTTTTTCTAGCGCAATATCAACAGCTGTAGCACCATCACTTGCTTCTATAGTGTTATATCCTTCCTTTTTTAAGTTATAAACCAATATCTCTCTAATTGGTTGTTCATCATCAACAATTAAGATGGTTTTTGCATCTTTTAACAATTCTTCATCCACAAAAACTCCGCCTTTCTAACCTTAGCTTTATTTTTATAATTATATTTATATCACAAATTGTGGCTTTATACAAGTTTTTTTAAAAAAATTCTTAAATTGCAATTTTTAAAATTTATTGAATTCTGCTGTTTTTGACCTCGTCCTAAAAATCAGCAATTACTCCTCCGCCTAGAACAATGCCATCTTCATCATAAAATACCACTGATTGTCCTTTTGTAATTGCTCTTTGCACTTCTTCGAATTCTACTTCTACACCATCATTCTTCTTTTTTACAACTGCTTTTGCTTCTTTCGCTCTATAACGAATTTTAGCAAAACATTGAAATTCTTCTGGCATATCTATTTGGAAATTTAAATCTTTTGCAAATAGTTTTTTACTATACAAATCTTCTTCTTTTCCAACTATAACTTCATTATTTTTATAATCTAAATCTACTACATAAAGTGGATAAGAATAAGAAATTCCTATTCCTTTTCTTTGTCCTATTGTATAATTTATAAGACCTTTATGTTTTCCAAGTATTTCTCCTGTTTTTAATCTAATATTTCCTTCCTTTGGTTTTTCTTCCATATGACTTAACAAGAATTTTTGATAATCATTATCTTCTATAAAGCATATTTCTTGGCTATCTTTCTTTTTGGCAACCTCTAAGCCTTTTTCTTCTGCTAATTTTCTTGTTTCTTCTTTACTTTTATATTCTTGTAAAGGAAATATAATATGAGCTAATTCTTCTTTTGGAATATTATATAAGAAATATGTTTGATCCTTTTTTTCTTCTTCTGATTTTCTTAATACATACTGATTATATTTTTTAGAAAACTCTATTCTTGCATAATGTCCTGTTGCGATATAGTCGCATCCTAATTCTTTTGCTTTTTCATAGAATATTCCAAATTTCATTTTCTTATTACATTCAACACATGGGTTTGGAGTTCTTGCTTGTTTGTATTCATTTATAAACTTTTGAATAACATAACAATTAAATTCTTTTTTTAAATCAAAAGTATAATGAGGTATTCCTAAAGTTTTACATACTTTTTTTGCATCTTCTACTGCTTTTCCTTCTTCTCCAAAAAGAAGCATAGTTGAGCCTACAACCTCATAGCCTTTTTCTTGTAAGATAGCAGCTGATACTGAACTATCTACTCCCCCACTCATTCCTAATAATACTTTCATAAATTTACTTAGGCACGGAAACCCACTACTTTTAAGTGGTGGGAGGAGTGCCATTCCTCCTTCCTAATATTTTACAAACTTTTTTTCGTTTTTCTGTTGACAAACAAATATTCTTATGTTAGTATTATATGCAAAGAGAAAACCGTTGGTAGTTTTTCTACAAAGGCACTCTTTTTGTACTTTGAAAAGTTAAGATATGGAGTTTTTACAACTAACCGTTTGTAATGTAAAATCTTAAGCGTTGAAATATAAGTTTTTACTACATCACTTGGGAAGTTTTTTGAGTACCATATGTAGTTGTAGCATAGTATATCTATGTTACAAAGGGTGCAGTCAATCACCCTGCGATGTAACACCACTTTGGAGCAATCTATTGAACAAAGGTAGGAGATTAAAATCTTAATCGCTTGCACTACTGGGTAGTTACAAGCCCATTACCTTTAGGTGATGGGTAGTTGACTTACTACTCCTTTAATCACCTATTGGTGCAAAATGGTCTGTTACAACTTCTCTATCACTTGAAAAATCTGTTATTTCCATATCTAACAAATTTTTATATTCATCATATTTTTCGCTATTTACATTTTCACCATTTTTAAAGCCTACTAATATTAAATTTTGTCTAGTTGTATCTTCTGCATTTCTTACTCTAAATAATTTTACTTCTTGGAAAACGGCTTTATATGTTGTATATTCATATTTTATAAAATCATCATCGTCTCCTTCTAGACTAGATATTATATTTGTTATTACCATTCCATTATCATTTAGAGCATTTTTTGCTCTTTGAAGAGCCTCTTTTGTTGTTAATTCAAAAGGTGCATTTAATCCTTTAAATGCATCTATTAAAATTGTATCATATTTATTTTCTGTACTATTTAAAAAACTTCTTCCATCTTGGTGGTATATTGTAAGTCTTGGATTATTAACATCCAAACCAAATTGACTTTGTGCAAGTTCTGTCATTTTATCATCTATTTCTACTACATCTATTGTTTTATCTTGGTATTTATTTAAATAATATGTAGGATATGTATATGCTGCTCCTCCTATCATAAGTGTAGAATTTGCATCTTTATTATAATAATCAAATAAATCATAATAATACAAATATGCTGCTCCCATTTCATTTGTATCTTGATCTATATATGACTCTAGTCCTGTATCCACTTGCATTGTTTTATAATTTATATCTCCAGCAGATACATTTTTTATCCAAATTCTACTATATTCTGAGTCTACATCTTCTATTATATCTGGATTGTTTTTCTCAAATACAACTTTTCCATAATAATTAAATCCTATTAATACAAGCAAGCAAACAATCATGCGTACACAATATTTTACATTCTTCTTATCAAACATCATAAATGATAATATAAATAATACTAATGTTAATATTAATATAAGCATCCTAACACCTAAATTGGGAATTAATAGAAATCCTCCAACAAATGTTCCTACTATACTTCCTATAGTTGATAGTGATGATATTTTTCCTGATGTTTTTCCTATATCTTCATGTTCTTTATCTTCTAATTTTACAGCAAATGGAGATACCATAGCTAATATAAAACTTGGTATTCCAAATACCACTGCTGAGCACACTATTGCAACAAATACTAAATGACTAGATATTTCAGATAATGGTTTTACTAAAACTGTTTCCCACATTGGTATTAAGCTTGTAAAAAATGCTCCCATTAATATACACAAAGATAATATATTTATATCTGGTTTTTTATCTACAATTTTTCCTCCTAACCAATATCCTATACTCATACTAGTTAGCATTATTCCAATAATTGTTGTCCAAATAAGATTAGAACTTCCAACATATGGTGATAAAATTCTTGCTGCTACCAATTCTAAGACCATACCTAATGCTCCACATAAGAACACTGTGATTTTCATCTTATATTTTTTCATATGTTTATTTCTTCCTCTCTTTTATAGCTTTATTCTTTATCTAAATCTAATTTTATATGAACATCTTTTAATTGTTTTTCTTCTACAACAGAAGGTGCTTGCATAAGCAAATCTCTTGCTCTTTTATTTTTAGGGAATGCTATTACTTCTCTTATATTTTGAGAGTTTGCAATTAACATTACCATTCTATCTAATCCTGGTGCTGCTCCTGCATGTGGTGGTGCACCATATTGGAATGCTTTATATAATGCTCCAAATCTATTTTTTACTTCTTCTTCACTATATCCTGCTATTTCAAATGCTTTTACCATTATTTCTGGATTATGATTTCTAACAGCTCCTGATGCCATTTCATATCCATTACATACTAAGTCATATTGATATGCTAAAATATCTAAAGGATCTTTTTCTTCTAATGCTTCTAATCCACCTTGTGGCATTGAGAATGGATTATGGCTAAAGTCTATTGTTCCTTCATCTGATAATTCATACATTGGGAAATCTACTATAAAGCAAAATCTATAAGTATCTTTTTCTAATAAGTCTAATCTATTTCCAAGTTCAATTCTAACTAGTCCTGCTATTTTTTGTGCTTGTTTTAGTTCGTCTCCTATAAAGAATACGCTATCACCATTTTTTAATCCATATTCTTTTTCTAGCATCTCTTTCATTTCTTCTGTTATAAATTTTGAAATTCCACCTTGAAGATTTCCTTCTTCATCTAGTTTTATCCATGCTAGTCCTTTTGCTCCTACTTCTTCTGTTTTTGCAAAGTCTGTCATTTTATCAAAGAATTTTCTTCCTTGTTTAGCTCCATCAGGTACAACTATTGCTTTTACTGTTTTTCCTTCAAAAGCTTTAAATTCTGATTTTTCAAACACTTTTGTTACATCTTGGATTATTAATGGATTTCTTAAATCTGGTTTATCTATTCCGTATTTTTCCATAGCTTCTTTATATGGTATACGTACAAATGGTCCTTCGTCTACTTTCCAATTTGTAAACTTTTTAAATGTATATGGAACTACTTCTTCTATTACTTTAAATACATCTTCTTGTGTTGCAAAGCTCATTTCAAAGTCTAATTGGTAAAATTCTCCTGGTGCTCTATCCGCTCTTGGGTCTTCATCTCTAAAACATGGTGCTATTTGATAATATTTATTAAATCCAGCAAGCATTAATAATTGTTTAAATTGTTGTGGTGCTTGTGGTAAAGCATAAAATTCTCCTGGATTTAGTCTACTTGGTACCAAATAGTCCCTTGCTCCTTCTGGTGATGAGTTTGCTAAGATTGGTGTTTGTATTTCTGTAAAACCTAATTCGTCCATTTTATCTCTTAATGTTTTCATTATTTTTGAACGAAGTAATATATTTTCATGTAATTTTTCATTTCTTAAATCTAAAAATCTATATTCTAGTCTTAAATCTTCTCTTACTTCTTGGTTACTATTTATTTCAAATGGAAGTACATTTTTACATTTTCCAAGCATTTCTATTTTTTTGGTAACTACTTCTATTTCTCCTGTTGGAATTTTTGGATTTTTACTACTTCTTTCCACAACTTGTCCCACAATGTGGATACAACTTTCTGTAGAATAACTTTTTATTTGTTCTTCTAATTTTTCATCATTTATTACTATTTGTGTTATTCCTGTTTCATCTCTTAAATCAATAAATATCATTCCACCTAGGTTTCTTATTTTTTGTATCCATCCTGCTAGTTCTACTTCTTCATTTACATTACTTAAATTTAATTCTCCACATGTTTTTGTTCTATACATTTTCTTCTCCCTCTTTTTTCCTTTTTTAACTACTATATAATACCACATTTTATGCTTAATATCAATGTTTTTACCTTTTATTTTTCTTATAAAATTATTTTTATTTGCATCTTATATTGTTTTTTGGTTATATTAATGATATTATAATATTAGTTTTAAGCACAGGAGATAAAATTATGTATAAAGAAACTTTTGATTTTTATGATAGAACAAGTATAAAATCTTATAATTTAGACCAATCAATGAGATATCAATTAAATATGCTTGATAGATTAGATGTCTTTACAAGAAAACATTGTGAAAATGTTGGCGACTTAACATGTAGATTATGCCAGCATTTGCATCTTAATAAAGGTTTTACTGAATATTGTACTATTTGTGGGTATCTTCATGATATAGGAAAACAATTTATTCCACCTGCAATTTTACAAAAGCCTGGAAAGCTTACAGATGAAGAATATGAAATAATGAAAACTCATACAACTATTGGATATGAAATGTGTATGAAAGACTTAAAATTACGACCATATGCAGCAGGTCCATATTGCCATCACGAAGCTTTGGATGGTAGTGGATATCCTAGAGGATTAACTAAAAAAGATATTCCTTTTGAAGCTCAAATTATACGTGTTGCTGATGAATATGATGCAATTGTTAGTAAAAGACAATATAAATCACATATTGGTATTTCAGATACTTTAAAAATTTTAATTGAAAATACAAAACCACATGAAGAAGTACAAAAATCAGCTGCACTTTCTGTTGTTGCTGAAAATGCAAAACTTGGTAAAAATAATCCTTTAATAGTCCGTAAATTATTAAAAGTTGTTATTGAAGATATTGAATATGAAATTTTTCTTACACAAAGTTATGTTGAAGATTTAAAACAAGAATTAAAAAGGCTAAAACAAGTTGAAAAATACCAAATTGCTATGAATAAGGCCAAAAAAGAAAAAGATAAAAATTATTACTTAGAAGGTATGAAAATGCTTCTAAAAGATAATGAAACTCCAGAGAATTTCAAATCAGCTTATGAAGAATATCAAAAGGCTTATGAAACCAGAAAAGCTATTATTGAAAACTTATATCACGAAATAAAAATAATAAAAAAATTAAAAGTATAAAGGTTCCTAAAAAGGAACCTTATTTTATTCATCTAGTCCGAAACTTACGCCTAAAGCATTATTTACTTTATCAATTATCTTTTCATCATCAATATGACCTATTCTCTCTTTTAGCCTACTTTTATCAATTGTCCTTATTTGTTCTGCTAATACTACAGAATTACTTTTTAATCCACAAGATTTTGAATCAATTTCTATATGTGTTGGTAATTTTGTTTTTCCTGTTTGAGACGTTATCGCTGCTGCAATGACTGTTGGACTATATTTGTTTCCTAGGTCATTTTGAATAATTAATACAGGTCTAATCCCTCCTTGTTCTGAGCCAACAACTGGACTTAAATCTGCATAAAACATATCGCCTCTTCTTATTTGCATATTCTTCACTCCTAATATTACTAGATTGTCAAGTATGGTTTTATTTTTACTTTTAGAAATAAAAAATAGTTATTTACTTTTTACTTCTATCTCTTTATATAATATGTTAACTGCAGTTTTTTTGTTAGCGTCCTCTATTTCTAATTTTTCTACTTTTCCTGTTTTTTTATTTATGTACAAGGATTTATTTATTTTTAAATCATTTTTACTTGTAGTTTTCATTATTATTTGTTCTTGATTTTCTGTGTATTTTGAATTATCATTTTCTTTATAGTCGCTAATAAAAGTATCTAAATCCAAATTATTTTCTGATAAATACTCATAGTTTTCAAATATAGATACTAGATTTAAATTAGTATTTTCTAGTTTTAATTCCCCATTTGTTTTTGTTATTTTTACACCTTTTATATTACTTGGCTCTAATACTTCTTGTGAGTTTTTGTTTTCTCCTTCATATTTTTGTTTTATTATATATTTATTTTCATTTTTATTACTTTTAACATCTACTTCAATTAGAGCTCCATATGTTTTTATATTTAAAATATCATCTACCATTTCTTGACTACTTTTATTATTTCCAATTTTCGAATTTTTAACCATGTAAAAATAACAAAATAGAAAAACTATTATAATTAAAAAAACTATAAAACAAATAGTTATAATTTTTTTCTTTTTTTCATTTTTCAAAAAAATATCCCCCCTAAAATAAAAAAGTAATGGATAGTTTTATCCACTACATTTTTATTCTAGAGAGTTTTAAAATATTCTTCTAAATAATTTACAAGTTCTTTCTTTGTTTCTATTTTATTCATATTATTTCTAAATTCACTTGAGTTTTTTAAATTTTTAGTATACCAAGAAATATGCTTTCTAAGCTCTTTTACAGCAACTTCTTCGCCTTTTTCTTCTACTGCTAGCTCTATATGTTTTTTTATAACCTCTAATTTTTCTTCATTTGATGGAGGAGATAATTTTTCTCCTGTTTCTAGAAAATGTGTTATATTTCTAAAGATCCAAGGGTTTCCAAAGCTTCCTCTTCCTATCATTATTCCATCTACACCTGTATACTCAAACATTTTATAAGCAGACTCTTCATCTACTACATCACCATTTCCTATTACTGGTATATTTACACTTTCTTTTACTTTTTTTATTATCTCCCAGTCTGCTTTTCCAGTATAATATTCTGTCCTTGTTCTTCCGTGCACCGTAATTGCAGAAATTCCTATCTCTTCTGCAATTTTTGCAACTTCTACTGCTACAATATGGTCTTTATCCCAGCCTTTTCTTATTTTTAAAGTCACTGGAACTTTAGCTGCTTTTACTACTGCTTCCATTATTGATTTTGCTTTATCTAAATCTAATAATAATCTACTTCCATCACCATTTTTTACAACCTTAGGTGCAGGACATCCCATGTTTATATCTATTATATCTGCAAAGCCATTCATATATTTTGTTGCATATTCCATACTTTCTTCATCACTTCCAAACACTTGAAAGCTTATTGGTCTTTTTTCTCCTTCTGTATTAAATAATCTTTTAGTTTTATCATCATTATGAAACATAGCCCTTGCGCTTGCCATTTCTGTACATACCATACCTGGATTTCCTATTTCTTTACAAATAACACGAAAAGGCAGGTTTGTAACACCTGCCATAGGAGCTAGTATTAAATTATTTTCTAATTCTACATTTCCTATTTTTAATGGATGTATATACATCTTTTTCTCCTTTTTCAAAAGTGTCCCAAATGGAAACGTCCCCAATAGGACATTATTTTACAAATATTGTTTTTTGTCTTTTACTACTAATATTTAATAATATTCCAACTAGTATAAAGTTTGTAATTAGTGAACTTCCTCCATAACTTATAAATGGAAGTGGTACACCTGTTATTGGAAGTAAGCCCATTACCATTCCTATATTTTCTACAAAATGGAATAAGAATATTCCTGTAATACCAGTTGCAATTAATGAGCCTGTCTCGTCTTTTGCCGTTTTAGCTACATATAAACTCTTTGTTATTAACAGTACATACAGTATAACTACCGCTGCTGCTACTATAAATCCCATTTCTTCTCCTACAACCGCAAAAATGAAGTCTGTTGTTTTTGGATATAAGTAACCCAATTGTGTTTGGTTTCCTTTTAATAATCCCATTCCTGTTAATCCACCTGCTCCAATTGCTAGTTTTGATTGAATTATATTATATCCTGCTCCTCTTGGATCTGACTCTGGATTTAAGAATATATCTATTCTTTGTTTTGCGTGTTCTGGTAATATAAAATTATATATTAATGGTACTGATACGACTACTAATATTATTGTTGCTATTATATATCTTTTATCTATTCCAGCTGTTATTACCATTAATGCTGCTGCTACAACAAACGCTGCTGCTGTTCCAAAATCTGGTTGTTTTATTATTAGCAATACTGGCACTCCTAATATTGCAAGTAAGATTAATAATCTTGTTGGTCTATTTATTTCTTCCTTTCCTCTTTCTTGTATTCTAGTTATTGCTAATGCTAAAAATAGTATTACAAATATTTTTGCAAACTCTCCTGGTTGGAAAGAGAAAAATCCTATATCAAACCAACTTGTTGCTCCATTTATTTCTGGTGTAAATAATACTGCTATTAATAAAATGATAAACAGTCCGTAAATTATTGGTGAAATTTTTACTAATGTTTCATAGTCTATTATCATTACACCAATCATTATTATTATACTTACTACAAACCATATACATTGTTTATTAAAATCATCATGTTCTGTACTTTCTGTTGCTGAAAATAGTGCAACTAATCCGATTACACACAGAATAATTGCAACTATTAATATTGACCATTCTACATTTTTTAATTCTCTTTTCCTCATTAAACCACTCTTTTTCCTAATTATTTTCTGATTTAATTTCTTCTTTTGCTTTTGTTTCTTCTTGTTCTTCTTTATTTTCTTCTTTTACTTCTTCTTGTTTTTCTTCTTCTTTTTCTGCATTTACTTCTTCTATTATTATTTCTGCTTGTTCTACTTTTTTCTCTGCTTCTTCTTCTTTTTTATCTTCTATCTTTTTTTCACTTTCTTTTACTTCTTCTTGCTTTTCTTCTTCTTTTGCTTTTACTTTTCTTGCTTCTTGTTTTATATTTAGAATTGGAATGTTAGCATACAAAGCTGGCGCTCCATTTGTTCCATCACTATTTTCTTTATTTGTTAGTCTTACGTCTATTGCACTTTCGTCTACATCTATATATTTTTTTATTACTTCTATAATTTCTTGTTTCATTAATTCTAAGAAATCTGCTGAAACATTTGCCCTATCTTGCATTAAAACTAAATGCAATCTTTCTTTTGCAGTATCTCTTGAATTATTATCACTTTTACTTTCTTTCTTTTTCCAGTTTTTAAAAAATTTTGTTATGTTTTCAAACATACTTCCTACTTACCCCCAACGTTTATTGTTTTTTGAATATTCTTTTTAGTTTTGCAAAAAATCCTTTTTCTCTTCCTGGAATAGTTACTTCTATTTTTTCTCCTAATACTCTTTTTGCAATCTCAATATATGCTTTTCCTGATGGTGCTTTTTTGTTTTGTATTACTGGTTCTCCTTTATTTGTTTGTGTTATTATGTATTCATCATCTGGTACTACACCAATTAGGTCTATTGATAAAAGGTCAACGATATCATCTACGTCCATCATTTCACCTTTTTTTACCATATTAGGTCTTATTCTGTTTATTACTAGTTCTGGATTTTTTATCTCTGATGACTCTAAAAGTCCTATTATTCTATCAGCATCTCTTATTGCTGATATTTCTGCTGTTGTTACAACAATTGCACGGTCTGCACCTGCAATAGCATTTTTAAATCCTTGTTCGATTCCTGCTGGGCAATCTATTAATATGTAATCAAATTCTTCTTTTAGTTTTCCTACTAATTCTCTCATTTGTTCTTCGTTTACTGCGCTTTTATCTCTCGTTTGGGCTGCTGGTAGTAGGTATAATTCTTTAAATCTTTTATCTTTGATTAGGGCTTGTCTTAATTTACATTTTCCTTCTACGACATCTACTATGTCATATACTATTCTGTTTTCTAGTCCCATTACAACATCTAGATTACGTAGTCCTATATCTGTGTCTACTAATGCTACTTTTTTTCCTTCTAATGCTAAGCTTGAACCTAAATTTGCTGTTGTTGTTGTTTTTCCTACTCCGCCCTTACCTGATGTTATTACTATTACTTCTCCCATAATTCTCCTCCTTAGGATTTTAAAAACACATTTTCAATAGTTATATAATATAACGAAACTGCCAAAAAGTCAATTGATTTCACACAAAAATAACAAAAATATTTCTAAAATATTACAAATTTATTACAATCCTACAATAAGACATAAAAATATAGGGAAATACACATTCCCTATATTTATTTAAGATATAATGTTATCCTACTTCCTTGGTCATAATTTGTTGCAGTTGGAAAAGTAATAGATCTACTAACTATTCTTTCAGTTGAGGAATTCATATTTCTAGTTCTAGCACTTGATCTTCGTACTCTTATATTTGTATCTTTTGCTTCAGCTGTAAGTTCAAATAAATTTCCTTCTATATCATAAATATTATTTATTCTATCATTACTATACTCACCTGTAACTATTTGGATATTTTCATGTAATCCATTATTAATTTCTTCAATCTTATAGCTATCATTTCCGGTTTTAAACCAATTAATCATTGCATCATATTGACTTCCCCATATCATACTTGAGCCCACATTTGAATTAGTCAAACTTTCTGTACCTGCATATTCTTTTTGTATTTTATATAGTCCATACCACATATTAGTAAAACTATTACTTATCGATATTGGTACAACTCCTCTTTTTGATTGTATTGTTCCACTACTTCCTTGTGAACTTTCTGTTGCTGTACTTAAACTACTTTCATATCTTCCTATATAAAATCCTTTATATTTTGCAACACTTGTTGCCATCTCTTTATATTCATTCTTTAATCCGTTTTCCATATCACTTAATGAACTAAATCCCGCATTTGAATAATATTGTGCATCATAATCTGTAATTATCGCTGGCTCTCTTAAACCACTATTAACATCATATGTTGTATTTACTGTACCAAAATCTTCTCCAATATCTACGGCATATAACTTACCTACTATTTCTGTTGAATTATGAGTTGTACATTTTAATTCATCTCCCTGTAATTGTAAATTACAGTCTCCTCCTGCTGTAGAACATTGTGCCATTGTATTTATATCTTCTACTGGTACCCAGACAAACTCACTTCCATCTGGTGCTTTTACTACTAATCCATTGTCTATTGTTTTTTCATTTGGTTTTCTACTTACTGAAAATCCCACAGGTATTGTTGCTGTATCTCCATTTTCATCTGTATATGTTGTTTGCTCATCATAAGAAGGTGTCCAATTATCACGTGGAATTACATAAAGGATAAAACGGAAAGTTCTTTCATTGTCTCCTTTTCCATTAGTGTAAGCATCATGGCAACGATGAGATGCAGACTGAGCATTAAAAAACCAATAACCACCTCTATATATAGGAATATTGTTATATTTTTCTGCTACAAATTCAACTTTATTTCCTTCTAAATCATAAATATTGCACACTTTATCAATCTCATTTTCTCCTGAATTTTTTGAGGATATTCCACTATGTCTATTACTATCACTTTTTGTTACATCAAAAGGTATTCCATTTCCATCATTTTTTCCATTTACAAATGCCATTGTCATATCCCATTGTATTCCTGATATTAATGCACTTTTTACACTATCATTATTGATGAAAGCTTTTGCTTCAGTTTTGCTGTCTTCTTGTGAAATATTATTCCATATTTTTGCACCTTTTTTGCTTACTAATTTATCTTCTCCATCTACTGTTTCTTTTCCTGCTTCAAATCTTGAAATATAAAATCCTCCTGCATCTATCACTGCTTGTCTTTCTGCTTCTTCATTGTGTTCACTATCATCTGTTGCTTGTACTATTCCTTCTGGTAAATATCCTGTATCTGTATATGCTGTTTGTGACGAACTTATAACATCATAACTAGTATTTCTTACATAATCAGACGCATTTTCTACTGGTACCCATACAAATTGATTTCCTTGCTTTGAGTTATCTAAGTCATCTCCAGGAACATCTGAAATAACTAATCCTGTATCTTTTGTTCCTCCTACATAATAAAATCCATCTGGTATCTCTACTCCATCATAATAACGTAAATCTACAAACGAATTGTCTACATCGTTTGAAGAATAATCTGTATAATATCTTTCTCCATCTACTTCAATACCTTCTACGTAGAAAATATTATGGCTTGTTCCATTTATAATATATAAATCTGTTAAACTATTTATTTGTTCTTGTGTTTTAGCTTCTCCATTTCTTATCTTTTCATAATCTTTTCCATAGTTTAAAGTGACATTTTCCATTGCTGCAAGGTCTATTACATAAAATGGTCCTGTATCTGTTGCAGAACTTATAGAATTAATATGACTTGTATTTGTGTATTCAATACTTGTATCTGCTGGGATATTTCCATACTCTGAATAATAATTAGAAACTTTATCACGTAAATTTTCAATATCCGCTTGCATATTTTGTAATTTAGCTGTTCTTAAATTGCTAACTGCGTTATAAACAACTACATTAGTAAGAATTAAAATAATTGCAACTGTAATTACTAAAGCAACTAAAGTAATTCCTCTTTCTCTTTTTAAAACTTTTTTCATCCTTTGCATTTCTCCTTCTTTATCTTTAGTATTAGTTTACTATTAATTCGCATTTATTTCAATAGTTTTTTCTATTAAATTATAAATTTTATTTCTTCTTCTATACACTATATCCTCTTTAATATAAAGTATCCAAAGGAAAATAATAATAATGAAAAATGCTATATTTCGTATGTAAAAAATAGCTATGCTTCCAATAAAAGTAAGGACAATTAAAGAAACAAAAGAAATATGGTTTGTATACTTTTCCGCTTTTCTTTTTCCAAAAACTATATGTAAAATACATTCTAAAATTCTTCCTCCATCTAGTGGATAAACAGGTAACAAATTAAAAAAGAAAATTAGTAAATTAGAATATATTATCATTAATCCCCAAAACATATTCATATTAAATTGTAATGCAATTAATACTATTATTAAATTAGTTAATGGACCTGCTATTGCAACAATTATTTTTTTTATTTCTAAAAAATTACCTTTACAAATTTTTCTATTATAATCTTCTGGTTTTAATTTAAAAGAAATACTCACTCCATATGGTCTTAATTCCATTTTACTTGGCTTCATTCCTAAAAGTAATCCACAAGCTAAGTGTCCTAGTTCATGTACAATTGCAAAAATTAGTATTAATACATAAGTTTCTATTTGGTTCGTAAAATAAAACAATACCAAGAACAAGAAAATCTTCAAATCTATTTTAAAACGCATAACTTTCCTCCTTATAGCTCTAAAATACTTTGTGGGTCTACTTTTCTTTCTTGATATCTTATTTCAAAATGTAAATGTGGCCCTGTTGAATTACCAGTTGACCCCACTTCTGCTATTTCTTGTCCTTGAGTTACCATATCACCTTGTTTTACATACAAAGCGTTGCAATGTGCATATATTATACTTACTTCTCCTATTTGTATTTTTAAATGTTTTCCATAATCCCCCTCTTCTGATGCAAGAACAACTTCTCCATCAGTTGCTGATTTTATCTTTGTCCCTAAGTTTGCAGCAATATCTGTTCCTGTATGGTTCTTAGGAACACTACCTGTTGCTGTATCTCTTTGTCCAAATTTAGAAGAAACCGTACCTTCTACAGGCTTTATAAATGTAGTAGTATTTTTAACATTTTGAATATCCTGTTCTGCTTGAGATAACTCTTGTACTTCTGCTTGTGGCTCTGAAACATCTACATTTTCAGTAGTAGCATTTTCTTCAATTGCCCCTCCAATTGCATTCTGTTCTTCACTATTTTGTTCATCACCATTTTCTTCTTTATTCGGAAACAAACTCATAATTTTATCTTTAACATTATTATAAATTTCACCAAAATTCGTATCATAAGACAAAATCTCATTTACTTTATTCGTAAAATCTTCAGAAAAAACATATTCATTATTTCTAATGGCATAAACAGTCAAATAAAGAACAGTACATATTAATATCTGAATAAGCATTTTCTTTAATAATTTTATATCTTTCTTTTCCTTACTAGTATTTACACTAACTGTAGCAATAGGTCTACTACTTCCTTGCCTTCTTCTTTCATATATTGCCTCAGCTCGTCTAATTTTTTCTTCTACTGACATTGTTCTTTCCATAAAAAAGCACCTCTTCCTTAGTTTTCTTTTAAACTATATGTTAGGAAAAGATGTTTTATTCCTCATTATTTTATTATTAGAAGAAGAGTTTCTAGTAAAATTATTATACTCATAGTTATAATATATTTTTTAAGATTTTTACATTTTTTATCTATCTTTTTTTGCACTTCATTTCTTTCTTTTTTCTTTTGTTCAAGTCTTGTAATATAATTGGAAACCAACATTTCTGCTTCTTTTAATATATAATCATTTTCTTTAGTTTTATTACTTACTTTTTCATCTTTAGCACTTATATTTCTATCAATTTTTTCATTTTCCTTTACTTTTTTATTAGTCTTAAGCACTATAATTGCTTCTTCTACTATATTAGATGGTAAATTTCTTAAAATCACCATATTTTTTAATCCACTTTGATTCATTTGTATACCTCCTTCAGAATATGTACTAATAATAGTTTTTCCAAAATATTCAAGGATATACCTGTAATTTAAATTTTATAGAAATAAGCCCCATCCAACAAATTGGATAGGGCTTATTCCTACTTTGCACTCAAATAGATAACTCCATATGCGCCTTCTTGTACAACCTGCGTTTCAACAGAGTCGACATTCCACTTCTTTTGGAAGCTATCCCGCATACTATTGAGTTGCATCTTAAGTGCATCAAGCATTTCTACTGAAGAAGAAAAATCCTTCAAATAGTAAAAATCCGTCTGCTTTTTCATTTCTTCCTCCTTTGCCTAGATTTGATAATTACCAAATCTAATACTGCCAATACTTGCACCTTTTATTTTACCACAAATTGTAAAAAATTGCAAATTTCTTATACATTATTATTTTACATAATTTGACTTGTATTTAAAAATTTGGTACAATTTATATACGTTGTTTTATTATCCCAATTTTTGCACCATGGATAATATGCAGCTAAGTAGAAAACTTTTTATGGGAGATTGGAGCAATCATGAAGAAAAAACGGGTATTACTAGCTGTTTTGGTAATGTCAATGACTATTGCACTTTCAGGTTGTGGATTTATCCAAAGTAGGCTAAATGAATTTAAAGGAAGCCTTGTCGGAGTATCTTATACAGCTAACTTCTACGATAACTATGGTGCCAAATTTTTCACTGCTTCTGGTGATAAAATTGACATTGACGGAAATTACGTAGAAGATGGTACTGACGCAAATGGAGATACTACTTCTTCTCTTTCTTCTGTTATTACAATTACAATTGATGGTAAAGAAATTGAAAGCTGTGGTAACACAGTTGTCTTTGCAGAAGAAGGGCTACAGCCTGACGTTGAGTTTAGTCTATCTGATGTAGATAGTAGTTCTAACGGTTTATCTGGTCTAACTTCTATCTCTAAGGTCATTAACCAGTATAAAAATTATTTTGGAAAATCTCGTGTAGTTGTAATTCAGTCACAACTTGGTGTTCCAATTTGTGCTTATAGTGGTGATGATGTATATTGGGAAATCCCAGATGATTTACCTAAAATGACTAAGCTCATGATTGATGGGAAAGCTCTTTATATTCACAGAGCAAACTTTGAAATCATTGATAACAACCTAATTCAGTAATACCAAAAGTGCAGACTTAATTTAAGTCTGCACTTTATTTTTCTTAAAATATAGCTTTTTTCCAAAACTCTACTTTTTCTAAAATATTATACTTGGTATTTGCACTGCTAGAAGAAGGAACATACTTATAATTATAACTTACATTATTGTCCTTCATATATGCTAGAAATCCTTCTTCAGCTTTTTTCCCATTTACTAGTATTGTATTTATATTATTATATTTATTTAACAATTCTTCTATATTATTAAACTTACCATTCTTAATGTTTGTATCAAGTGAACCTTCCCTTTGAGCTAAACAATATACATCCCATAATGCAATATAATGCTTATTTAAGAATTCTATTTTTTCATTATAATTTTTAAAATCAATTTTTTCTTTTTCAAATACTAAACTAACTATGCTCCAAAATTGATTTGTTTTATTTCCATAATACTCTTGAGCTTTAATTGACTTGTCACTTGGTAAACTTCCTAAAATTAATACCTTTGAATTTTTACTTACTATCGGCTCTAACGACTTTTTAATATTTATATTTTTCATATCATCTTTCCTTTACAACTACTTTAACTCCCAAAAAGTTTATTTGACTTTTTTCTTAAACCCGTGTATAATAGTTATAGGAAATGGAGAAACCACAAACGTGGTTTGCCTATTGAGATATGTAAAAAACACATCAGCAACGGTCAAATTACAGATGTGTTTTTTTATTGGTTTTTATTGTTTGCTAATAATTACAACTAATGCTATAACTAAGGCAAACGCAATGATAGTCACTGATGCTAGACCAGCAAAAAGTAATTTCATTATTAATAGTAATACTTTTATTTCTACCATACGCCTCACCTCCTTGTCGGAGGCAAACCACATCTGTTTATTCTCATTTCCTATGGTATATAGTATAGTACATATTAACTTTGTTGTCTAGCAAACAAAGTAAAATTCTATACTGTTTTTGGGGCGGGGTCAAAAAACAGCATTAAATTATAAAAAAATGTATATACCAACAAGTATATACACCTTTATTAGTAGTTTAATAAGTGTTGAGTTTGCAACATTATAAATAGAAAAATAATAATAAGTGCAAATATTCTTAAAGAGAAATATATAAGTGCTTTTTTAGATTAGGCAAATTTGCGTAGGGGATATTAAGGGTAGCAAATTGCCGGTTAAGCAAAGCTTAAATCTAAAAAAGCACTCCAATCCCCTACTAAAATTAAACAAAAAAATATGCTGTTTTTTGAACCAGTCCCAAAAAACAGCACAATGCTAAGCACTCTTTAATTCTAGCCTTAATTTATCAGCAATCATTGCAATAAACTCTGAATTTGTAGGCTTTCCTTTAGCAGCAGAAATAGTATAACCAAAAATATTTTCAACAGTTTTTTGCTCACCTCTTCCCCAAGCTACTTCAATTGCATGACGAATTGCACGTTCTACTCTTGATGGTGTTGTATTAAACTTTACTGCAATTTTTGGATATAAGCTCTTAGTAATTTGATTAATAACATCAATATCTTTAACTACCATCATTATAGCTTCTCTTAAATATTGGTAGCCTTTGATATGTGCTGGAACACCAACCTCATGAATAATGTTTGTAACTAATGCTTCTAAATTATCTTCTTTGTTTCCACTCTTATTTGAAATATCAATATAAGGCTGTTTTACATCTTTACTAATAAAATTGTTTGCTTCTTGATTTGGTTTGAAGAATTTAATTTCTCTAATTCTCTTGATTAAAAGTTCGATATCAAATGGTTTTACAACATAATACTCAGCCCCTAACATTATAGCTTTTTGTGTTATTTTGTCCTGTCCTACGGCTGATAACATGATACAAATTGGTCTTTTATTACTACTCATTGAATTAATTCTTTCTAAGACACCTAATCCATCTAAATGTGGCATTATTACATCTAATAAGACAACATCTGGCTCTATATTTGCTATCATTTCTACTGCTTCATTTCCATCCCTTGCCATTCCTATTATCTCCATATCATCTTGTGAATTTATGTAGCTAGATAGTGTATGGCTAAAATCTTGATTGTCATCTGCAATTAATACAGAAATTTTCTCTTTCATATTTCCCCTCCTAAAATAATTACTGTAAAATTTTTACAATTTGATTATATTACTTTAGGAAGATTTTTACAATAGTTTTTTGGAATTTTTTTCCAATTATTTTATAAAACCGCTATTTTTATATACTTTTCGTTATATATTTTTTATTTAATTCTTTAATATTAGTTAATTTTATATTTTTTGTTTCAAAATCATTCATTAATTTTTCTTTTTTATCTTCTTCTAACTCTATTTTACAAACAATATTTTCTTGATAATTTGCATCTACTATATTAATCTTATTATTTTTACAATAATACTTAAAATTCTCAAAATCACTGTATTCTAATGTAACTTCTAAATATTCTCCTAAACATTTTATAACCTTTGTACTTTTTTCCAAAGCTAACATTAAACTATTTTGATACGCTCTAACCAAGCCCCCTGTTCCAAGTAATATTCCTCCAAAATATCTAGTAACTATTATTAATACATTTACAAGATTATTTTTCTGTAAGATATTAAGCATTGGAGCTCCTGCTGTTCCTGATGGCTCTCCATCATCACTAAATCTTTCTACTATTTGCCCTTCTTCCATTATTCTGTATGCAATACAATTATGTCTTGCATCAAAATATTTTTTTCTAGTTTTTTTGATTATTTCTTCTGCTTCTTCTATACTTTCTACATAAAATAAATTACCAATAAATTTAGACTTTTTCTCCACAAATTCTGAAATAACATCTTTTTCTATAGTTACAAATTCGTCCATTTTTCCTCCTCGTATCTTATACAAAATGGGTTGCCTTTAAGACAACCCTGCAACGTATCCTGTTGAATATGCAATTTGTAAATTAAAACCACCTGTATAACTATCTACATCGATTATCTCTCCTGCAAAATATAAATTTTTAACCAACTTAGATTCCATAGTCTTAGGATTTATCTCTTTTATATTTATTCCACCACTTGTTACAATTGCCTCATCAATTGGTCTAAATGATTTTATTTCTAAAGTAAAATTCTTTAATAAATGTACCAATTCTCTTCTTTCTTCTTTAGTTATTTCATTTACTTTTTTAGTTGGCTCTATTTTACTTTCATCTATAATTACAGGTATTAATTTTTGTGGCAATAATTTATCCAAGCTATTTTTATATTGTTTATTTTTTAACTCTTCAAAATCTCGAAGAATTCTTGCTTCCAATTTTTGTTCTGAAAGTGCAGGTTTAAAATCTATTATTAAACTAATTTTCTTATTTTTATATTTTTCTTCTATATTTTTATATCTAACTAAATGTGCTGAAGATGAAAGTATTATTGGTCCTGACACCCCAAAATGTGTAAATAACATCTCTCCAAAATCTTCATAAATAGTTTTATTTTTTTCAGTATCTAAAACTTTTATAGATACATTTCTTAGGCTTAACCCTTGAAGCTCCTTACATATATTCTTTTCATATATTTCTAATGGTACTAATGATGGTTTTATATCTGTTATTGTATGGCCAAGATTTTTAGCTAATTTATATCCATCTCCTGTTGAACCAGTTAATGGATAACTTTTTCCTCCTGTTGCTAAAATAACTTTATCAGCTAAAATTTCTTGCTTTTCGGTTTTTATTCCAGTAACTATCTTTTCTCCTTCACTTTCTTTATATAAAATCTCTTCTACCTTTTCATTATAATGTATTTCTACATTATTTTTCTTTAAAGCCTTTATAAAACAATTTAATACATCTTGTGAATGGTTAGTCACAGGAAATATACGATTTCCTCTTTCTTCTTTTACTTCTACCCCTTCTTCTTTTAGAAATTTTATTATATCTTCATTTGTAAAACTTTGATATGAGCTATATAAAAACTTTCCATTTCCTGGTGTATTTTTTATAAAGTCCTCAATTGGCAAAGAAGATGTTATATTACATCTTCCTTTTCCTGTTATCAATAGCTTTCTTCCTAATGATTTCATTTTTTCAATTAAAATTACCTTATTTCCATTCTGGCTAGCTGTTATTGCTGCCATCATTCCTGCTGGTCCCCCACCAATTACTACTACTTTCATATTTTTCCTTTCTTATTTAGTCTTCTTTTTTAGTTGTCTTTTTTGTAGTTGTTCTCTTTGTTCCTGTTTTCTTTGTTGTTTTTGGCTTTTCTTCTGTTTTTGCTGTTTTCTTTGTTCCACTTTTTGTAGCAGTACTTTTCTTTGTTGTAGTCTTCTTTGTTCCTGCTGAGCTTGCTTTCTTTGTATCGGTTTTCTTTTCTGCTGCTTTAGTTCCTGTAGTAGATTTTTTTGTTGTTGTTTTTTTAGTAGCTGATTTTGTTCCTGTTGTAGATTTTTTTGTTGCTGTTTTTCTTGTTGTTTTCTTTGCTTTTGGTTTTTCTTCTATTTCTTCTTTTCCCTCTGTTTCCTCTGTTTCTTCCATATCTTCTGGTCCATCACCATTTAAATATCCAATATTGCTTGATTGTGCTTCTTGAATATATCTATCTAATTCATTATTAATAGAATTATCTGTAACATTTTCTTCTTGTTTTGTTTCTTCGGCTTTTGGTTCTTCTTTTTCTTCTACCTCTTCCTTTTCATCAGGTTCTCCATTTATATTTTCTACTCCTGGAATAAACCATTCTATACCTGAGTTATTAGATGTAGTGCTTTCTTCTTTATTTTCTTGTACTTCCTCTATCTCTGGTTCTCTTTCTTCATTTTCTTCTATTTCTTCATTATCATCATAATTCAAATACCCTTTTTTCTCATCATCTTCTTGTTCTTCCAAAGGAAGTGTATTTTCTTCTACTTCTGGTAATTCCTCTTTCTCATCTTCTACTTTTTCTCCAATTGAGTCATAATCTTCTTGTTCGTCATCTCCATCATAATAGTCATCTTCTTCATCCTCTTCGTCTTCATCACCGTCTTCAGAAGTTCCTTCTCCTTGGATTTCTTTAAATAAATCTTTATATTCTTGTCTTGTTTTTTTCATACTGTCTCTTTTTTCTTTCATTTCTTGCTTTGCTTGTTTTACAGCATCTTTTCTTTCCTTTTCAGCTCTCTTATTTTCTAGTCTTTGTTCTCTTCCTCCAAATATCAATACCAATGTTATTAAAACAATTAAAACTAATAATACTACTACAACAACCATTTTTTCTCTCCCTTTCTTTTATTTCTTTTGCATAAATTCGATAGCTTTTAATATTCCAAGCTTACCGTACTCATATGTAAGTCCGCCTTGCATATATGCGATGTAAGGCTCTCTTATTGGTCCATCACAACTAAGTTCAATAGTTGAACCTTGTGTAAATGTTCCAGCTGCCATAATTACTTTATCTTCATATCCTCCCATATCTCCTGGATATGGTAAGACATTAGAATCAATTGGTGAACCTTTTTGTATTCCTTGACAGAATTTAACTAGGTTTTCTTCTGTTCCTAAGCTTAATGTTTGAACTATATCTCCTCTTTTATCATTATATTTTGGCTCTACATTATATCCTAATTTTTCTAGCATCCTGCTTGCAAAAATTGCAGTCTTTAAACTACTTCTTACAACTGATGGTGCAAAGAATAGCCCTTTTAATAATAATGGATTTTGATTTAATGATGGTCCTATTTCTTTTCCTATTCCTGGAGAAGTTAATCTTTCAGCACATAATTCTATTAAATCTTTTCTTCCAACAATATATGCACCAGATGTTGCAATTCCAGCTCCTAAATTTTTCATTAAAGAACCTACTGCAATATCTGCTCCAACCTCTATTGGTTCTTTTTCTTCTACAAATTCACCATAACAATTATCTACCATAATAATTACATCTTTATTTACTTCTCTTATAGCTTTAATTGCTCTTTCTATTTTTTCAAGAGTTAAGCTTTCTCTTGTTGAATATCCTCTTGATTTTTGTATTTCTACTAATTTTATATCTTTTTTAGCAAGTCTTTCTTTTATTTTCTCAATATCGAAATCATTATTTACCAATTCTATTTGTTCATAATTTACATTAAATGCTTTTAAAGAACTTTTGCTTACATCTTCCCCAAGACCAATTACAGTTTGAAGTGTATCATAAGGAGCTCCTGTTATACTTAGCATTGTGTCTCCTGGTCTCAATAATCCAAAAAGTGTAACTGTTAAAGCATGTGTTCCTGATATTAGCTGAGTTCTTACTAATGCATCTTCTGCTTTAAATATTTTTGCATATATTTCCTCTATTTTGTTTCTTCCTGGTTCATCTATTCCATATCCTGTAGATGAATATAAATGACTTTCTTGTAAATCACATTCTTGGAAAGCATCTAAAACTTTTTTGCTGTTAATTTCACAAATTCTGTCTAATTCTTGAAATTGTGGTTTTATTTCTTCTTCAACCTCTTTTACTAGTTTTTCCAAATCTGTACTCATTTATTTACTTCCTTTCTAACATTTAATATTTTACAACAAATTTATTAATTTATCAACCTATACAACAAAATAACTCATTTATTTTATTTTTACTATATTTCCGTGTAAACTCCTTATATATTCATATCATTTAAAATAAACTGAGCAGCTTTCTTGTTTTCATTTTCTGCATCAAATACTCCTATTTGTACTCCTAATTTTTGGGCCACTTCTTTTCCATAAGCAATTTCTTCATCTTGAAATCTTTTTGTATCTTCTACAGAAACTTCTTGTTTATCTCTTACCATTCTTCTTTCTACTATTATCTCTGGTTTCTCTTTTAAAATTATTATTTTACTTGGATTCAACCCATAAAATGTTTCTATTGGAATTCTTTCAGGCTCTCCTTTTTTCATTTAATAAGCAAAAATGACCATTTAAGATATATTCTTTAGGTAATTTTTCACTTCTTATTGCTTGTAATAAATAATCCTGATTACTACCAATATTTTTAGTCTTTTTATCACTATTAAAATTAACATTTCCATATTCACTTATTAATTCACTTGCTGAATAAGATTTTATTCCAAGCTCTTCTTCTATTTTTCTTGTAAAATAATCTTTTCCTACTCCATGTATTCCTGAAACAAAAATCACATATATCACCTTTCTATCTATGTCTACAATATTATACCACAGAATAAAAGAGATAACCACTAATGTACTGAACCCAAAAAATTGGACAGTTTTTAATTAACTACTAAGCAGCTAGGGAGTGAACTCTGTATTGTACAGGG